>LWDH01000044.1:0-30248 GCA_002083395.1 Proteobacteria bacterium SG_bin4
TGCTGAATTTGTTGCAACGCATTTTCCAATTGCCTCACACGGTTAGTTGCATCCTCTTGCGCCATTGCTTGCGATGCAACGCCTATCAGTGCTATTGCAAACATTTTTCCGATACCACCAAATGTAAATCGCATCTTCCACAGTTTCATCTTCACTGGAATCCCCCTTCATTAAATATTTCTAAACAACAGAGATTTATAAAATAAACAACGAAACAGGAGATGGAAGAAGTGGTTACATCAGAATATTGCTGATAGACTTTTTATATTCAGGAAAAAAGGTAAATCAGATTCCAATGCTTACGCTACTTACATTGATCCAATCATCACTATCCGGGAGATGCTATTTCTGAGCGAGATCAGCCGGTATAGGAATGTTTCGCTATTAACATTCTAGTGACGATTCGTAAAACCTAAGTATGGAACAAGAAAGGAAAAACCCTCTATATATGTAGGAATACAGGAATATCCTCGTAAGATTCTGGAGCAGATTCAGTCTCGCTCCAGGAAGTTGTTAGCATGATGCAGAAGGACATCAAAATGAAGATTATCGGAATGAATCACTTCACGGTTTTAAGCAGCAACCTAGAAAGAAGCAAGGCGTTCTACATTAATATTCTTGGTCTTTCAGAAGGCTACCGACCGCCATTTACGTTTCCAGGCACTTGGCTCTATGCGAACGATCAAGCGGTGTTGCATATCATGGCGGGCAAACCGATGCCAGCCGATGCGGCCGGTGTCATCGACCACATGGCTTTTACCGCTTCCGGTTTGCAAACAACGGTGGATACGCTTAAACAGCACGGCATCCCTTATGAATTAAAGCGCTTGCAAGGATTGGAGATATGGCAGTTATTTTGCCATGATCCGGATGGCGCTAAAGTCGAGTTGGATTTTCCGGCACACGAACCCACACCGGAACAATAATCCGCTATTTCTTGCAATCCGGTTTTTTCCCGGCGGCGCGGGCTTGCTGCATCAGTGCCGTGGCTTTAGGCATTTGTTCCTGCAAGTCATCAATGCGAGTTTCGTGCGAAGGATGGGTCGATAAAAATTCAGCGGTCTGCGAGCCTTGACTGGCTTGCGCCATTTTCTGCCAAAGTGTAATGCTCTCAGCCGGATTGAAGCCAGCTTTCGCCATCAATTCGATCCCGATCGAATCTGCCTCGCTTTCATGCAGACGGCTGAACGGCATCAGCACACCATACTGCGTACCGACACCGAGTAAACCCATGGCGGTTTGGCCCATCGGCGTCCGCGGCGCAGCAATCGCGGCGATCACTGACATACCGATTTGCGCGCCCAGTTTCTGTGACATCCGTTCATTACTGTGTTTCGCCAATACATGACCGATTTCATGACCTATCACCGAAGCCAATTGATCCTGATTATCCACCAAATCGATTAAGCCGGTATGAACGCCAATTTTTTTGCCAGGCAATGCAAATGCATTCAATGACTTATCCTCGAACACAGCGACCTCCCAATCACCGCCGGTTTCACGCGTGATGGCATCGGTAATACAACGCACAAACTGATTCTCGCGCGTATCCTGACTCATCGGTTTCTCATTCTTCATTTCGGTAAACGCTTGCAATCCCATGGCATCCAACTCGGCATCCGGCATGAATGCCAGCTGGCTTCGTCCGGTCGGAGTCGTAGCGCAAGCGGATAAAGTAATCAGTATCAATAAAACAACAATCCATCTGAACTGCATAGCAAATTGCTCCATTAAAATAATCGCCGGAAATATGATATAACGTTTTTTCCAACAACATAAAAGGGGAATTTCAAAATGGGCGATCATGTATATAAAGTGATTGAAATTGTCGGCTCATCGACGAAAAGTAGCGACGACGCTATTCATCAAGCCATCGCAAAAGCCGGGCAAAGCTTGCATAATCTGGATTGGTTTGAAGTCGTGGAAACCCGCGGCCATATCGTGGATGCCAAAGTTGCGCACTTCCAGGTAAAACTAAAAATCGGTTTCCGCCTGGACTAATAAGGCTGCTGCAACCTTTTGCTGGAGGTTGCCACAAGTAATGTTTGATCTATCACGCACCATGCCCGATTACGCATTTCGAATCACACCGTCTTCCAGTTCCACCACGCGATCGGCGATGTCCAGGATTCGGTAATCGTGCGTGACCAGTAATATGGTTGTCTCCGATTCTTTCGCCAGTCTTTTCAAAATTCCGACAGCTTCGTAACCGCTTTGCTTATCGAGCGAAGCTGTCGGTTCATCAGCCAGGACGATTTTAGGTTGCCCGACTAACGCTCTGGCAATCGAAACCCGTTGACGCTGCCCGCCGGAAAGCTGTTCGGGCCGATAATCCATCCGGTCGCCCAGACCAACCGCTTCCAGCATCGCTGCCGCCCGGTCGAGTCTTTGCTGCTCTGACATGGCATCGTGCATTTCCAGGGCCATGCTGACATTTTGCAACGCCGTCAATGCCGTAAGCAGGTTATGTTGCTGAAAAATATAGCCAGTCTGCTGCCGGATTTTGATCCTGACCTGTTCATCGCTGCCAACCAGTTGCTGATCCAGTACGTGCACGCTACCGTGGCAAGCTTGGCGCAAACCGCCGACGATGGTTAAAAATGTCGTCTTACCGGAACCGGACGGTCCGGTCATCAGCACGATCTCACCCTTGTTAATCGACAGCGTAACGTCCTTTAATACCGGGCGTTCTATTTCACCGCTGCCGAAGCTGAAATTGAGATGCTGCACGTCGATAATGCCGGTCATCAGAACATATCCGCCGGATCAGCGGCTTTCAGTTTGCGAATGGCCAGCAGCCCGGCCATTGTGCACATGGATAGAATAAACAAAAACACCGTACCGAGCTTGCTGAAAGTCATCGGCATCGGCATGAAAATCTGCGATTCGGCCAAATGATATAAAGCCGTTGACAAAATCAGACCGGGTACGAATCCGAGTACTGCCAGAAAAAAAGCCGAGGCAAATACCACCCGGATAAAATAGCCATGCTCGTATCCCATCGCTTTCAGTGTGGCGAATTCATAGCGCAGATTGGCAATGTCGGTAAAAAGAATCTGATAAACAATCACAAGGCCTACAACCAATCCCATGATCGTGCCGAAACCGAAAATGAATCCGATCGGCGCCATGTCCGCCCAGTAATCCTTTTCATGTTTCAATAGCTCTTCGTAGGTAAAAATATCGACAAATTCGTTCAGTTGCCGGCTGAGTTCCATTTGCACCTGCGCAATCGCCGCGCCGGGATACAGCTTGATCACCCCCAGATCGATTGCATGATGATTGCGATTGGGAAAAATACGCATGAAATTGAGATCGCTGGTAACGATATTGCCGTCAGCCGCAAAGGATACGCCCAGGCGAAATAATCCGATCACATTCACTTTGTAATCATTGACTTCGGTGATAGTCCGGCCTGTCTCGAGCAATTGCCGCATCGGTCCAAATTCGGGGCGGGAATATTCGTCGAATAAAATCGTGTCCTTAACACGCATTGCAACGCGGTGGTTTTGAATTCCAGCGATATCGAAAATGTCCGCATCGGGGTCGAAGCCGTACACCATCAGCGTTCGCTTCACCTGAGTTTCAATGTTCTTGAACGAAGCAAGCGACAAATACACGGGAGTCACTTCAGCCACGGCCGGATGCCCCAGCACCCGCATCAGTTCACGGCGCGGAAATTTGACCGGACGCCACATCGCTTCGGTCTGCTTGTGCATCAAAAACAAATCGCCCGTTAATCTTAGAGGCGCGGATATCGCGCTATCGTACAAGGAATCCCTAAAACCCAGTTGCATGAACACCAGCACACACGCGAACATCACGCCGAAAATCGCGGCGATCAGTTTGGTGCGGTCAAACACCAGTTGCCGCCATGCCAGACGCGCCGGAAAATAGCACCAGCTCACGAGATTCATGGCACAAAGCGCACTTTGACTTGCCGGAATATCTGATGGCGCAGCGCCTCGACAGCTTCTGCTTCCAGCGTCAAACGGACTTCGACAATGCGATTATCGATATCCGCCAAAGGATCGGTATCGTTCAGATCATTTTTTTTCACCTGAAAACCGATTTCCCTGACTTGTGCCTGATAAGCCCGCTGCAAGCCGATCGCACTGACTAAGGCCTGCTGTCCTGGCTTTATTTGCAACAAATCGGCTTCATAGACTTCTGCAACCACATCCAGTTGTGTTAAATCCGCCATTTCCAGTAAACCGCTATCCTTAATACGCTCGCCGGAACGCGTCAGGATTTTCAAAATGGTGCCGGTGATCGGCGCATAAATGAAAGCATTATTCAGTTCGGCTTCGGCGATGTTCTGTTTGAAGCGGGCGTTGGCTATCTCGGCGGATAAGCGTTGTATCGCCGTTTCGGATTGTTGCAATGCCAAACGCTTGCTATCAGCTTGCGATTCACTGGTGGCGACATCTTGTTGCAACGACCGGTAACGTTGGAATTCTCTTTGGTTGAAAGCCAGCGAGTGTTTTTCCGCTTTCAATTGCGCTTCAAGAACCGATACAAAGGTTCTGGCAGCTTCTACTTCCGCTTTTCTTTTAGCATGATCCGAAAGAATCGCCAATTTATCGCCGGATTTCACTAACGCGCCTTCTTGGATCAGCAATTGTTGCACGCGGGCGCCTTCCGGTCCGGCATTATGAGAAACCTTGATGACCCGTGAACGCGGCTCAATCCGGCCTAAAGCGCCGACCCCATGATTCCAGTCCGCTGGCGCAGCCGTATCCGCCAATGCACTGACGTAGAACAAAAGGCAACTGAAAATAACAAAACAGCAAAATAAGCTTTGCTGCAACGGGTGAGTTCGCATGATACTTTTATTGAGACGATGGATTGAAAGAGACTAAGCGCGCCGGATAGCAGTATAATCAGCCAATTTACAGAAAAAAATCACCGCTATGCAAGAAAAATATCACTCCCAGGAAATTGAAAAGAAAGCCCAGCAATATTGGGAACAAACGGCCGCTTTCAAAGCCGTTGAAGATCCCGGCAAGCCTAAGTACTATTGTTTGTCGATGTTTCCCTATCCGTCGGGCAAATTGCACATGGGGCATGTACGCAACTATACCATCGGCGACGTACTGTCGCGTTACCGCCGGATGCGAGGTTACAACGTTATGCAACCAATGGGCTGGGACGCGTTTGGTTTACCGGCGGAAAATGCGGCGATGCAAAACAATGTATCGCCAGCCAAATGGACCTACGACAATATTGCGTACATGCGCAAGCAACTGAAAAGCCTGGGGCTGAGCATCGACTGGGATCGCGAGATCGCCACCTGCGATCCGGAATATTACCGCTGGAATCAATGGCTGTTTTTACGCATGCTGGAAAAAGGCCTGGCGTACCAGACTACCGGCACGGTCAATTGGGACCCGATTGATCAAACGGTACTGGCAAACGAGCAAGTCATCGACGGTTGCGGCTGGCGCACCGGCGCGCCAGTGGAAAAACGCGAGATTCCGATGTACTACCTGAAAATCACTCAGTACGCCGATGAACTGCTGTCCTCGCTGGATACGTTAACCGGCTGGCCGGAGCGCGTCAAAACCATGCAGGCCAACTGGATCGGTAAAAGTTACGGCGTCGACATCACCTTCCCTGCCGACCGCGAATCCGGTACGCCGCAAGACCTGAAAGTATTTACCACCCGCGCCGACACATTAATGGGCGCCACCTATGTCGCCGTCGCTGCCGAGCATCCGATCGCGCTGCACGCCGCGCAAAACAATCCCGCGCTGCAAGCTTTCATCCAGGAATGCAAACTCGGCTCCGCCAAGGAAGCCGATCTTGCCACGCAAGAGAAAAAAGGCATGGACACCGGTTTGTTCGTGATTCATCCGCTGAACGGTGAAAAATTACCGGTCTGGGTCGCCAACTACGTGTTGATGGGTTACGGCGAAGGCGCCGTAATGGCAGTTCCGGCGCACGACGAGCGTGACTTTGAATTTGCTAAGAAATATAATTTATCAATAAAGCAAGTAATTGAATTAGATTCAACTCTCGCAATAGAAAAAGCACTACACGAGGGTGTTGCGCCTGCAAATGATCCTGAAGGATTCAAAGATCCAGTTACAGGATCTGACCGTGATTCAATGAAAGCCTCACTTTGTGACAACTCATTCAATAAATCTTTTTGGCAGAAATGGTACGAAGAAACTGAATGTACAGTTTGCATCAACTCTGGCAAATACGACGGTCTCTATTATGAGCAAGCCGTTAATGCAATAGCCGCTGACCTTAAAGCTAATAGCCTAGGTAACAAGCGCGTGCAATTCCGACTCCGCGACTGGGGCATTTCCCGTCAGCGCTACTGGGGCTGTCCGATTCCTTTGATTCATTGCGACAATTGCGGCGTGGTGCCGGTACCCGACGATCAATTACCGGTGGTGCTGCCGCAAGATCTGGTACCCGATGGTTCCGGTAATCCGCTCGGCAAAACGCCATCGTTTTATGAGTGCACTTGTCCGAAATGCGGCAAAGCCGCGCGCCGGGAAACCGATACGATGGATACTTTTGTCGATTCTTCCTGGTATTACGCGCGTTACGCCTGCCCCGATCAGCATCAGACAATGACCGATGAGCGTGTCAATTACTGGTTGCCTGCCGATCAATACATCGGTGGCATCGAGCATGCCATTTTGCATTTGCTGTATTCGCGTTTCTGGAGCAAAGTCATGCGTGACCTCGGTTTGCTGAAACTGGATGAGCCGTTTACCAATCTGCTGACACAAGGCATGGTGCTGAACGAGATTTTTTACCGCAAATCCGATAGCGGACGCATCACTTATTACAATCCGTCGGAAATCACATTGCAGCTCGACGATCAGGGCAAGCGCTGCGGCGCGATCCTACAAGCTGACAACCAGCCGGTCGAATCCGGTGGTATCGGCACCATGTCGAAATCCAAGAATAACGGTGTCGACCCGCAGAAACTGGTGGATGAATACGGCGCCGATACCGCGCGTTTGTTCATGATGTTCGCCAGTCCGCCGACGCAAACGCTGGAATGGGCGGATGCTGGCGTCGATGGTGCACACCGTTTTCTCAAACGCTTGTGGCGGCAAGCGTTTGTGCACTTGCAAAACGGCGCGGTCACAGTCGATCCCGGCCTTCATGCGGTACTGCCGCCGGAACTCAAAACACTACGCGGTCAACTGCATCAAACTATTGTCAAAGTAACTGACGATCTGGAGCGGCATCATACGTTCAATACCGCCATCGCCGCCGTAATGGAATTGATGAACAGCCTAGCAAAATGTCAGGGTTCGGATGCTGCAAGCCGCAACCTGATGCAGGAAGCGTTGGAAAATATCGTGTTACTGCTTTCTCCAATCGTTCCGCATATTTGTCATGAATTGTGGCATGCGTTGAAACCGGGTACCGAATTATCTGATCAACCCTGGCCGCAAGCCGATCCGGCAGCAATGGTACAAGACGAAATCAAGCTCATCGTGCAGGTCAATGGCAAATTGCGCGCACAAATCAGTATTTCAAAAGATGCCGAGACAGAAGCGATTGAACGTGCTGTGTTGGCTAACGAGCATGTCCAGAAGTTCATTGAAGGACAATCGGTCAAGAAGATCATCGTTGTACCCGGCAGATTGGTCAATATCGTTGTCTAATTTTATTTTCTTTAAGCCATGAAACTGTATACGCTGCCATTAATTAGTTTGATCGTTTTATGTTTGCTAACCGCCTGCGGATTCAAACTCCGCGGTCAAATCTCGCCTTTGCCGTTCAAGTCGATGTACGTTACAGCGCCGGATGGCCATACCATCGGAATGGAAATGGAGCGCCTGATAAAAAATTCATCGACGACCAAATTGGCAGCCACCCGAGCAGAAGCCGAAGCCACGCTGGATATCATCAGTGCGGTGAACGAACGAGCGATTCTGTCTCTGTCGGGGGGTGGGCGCGTACGCGATTTTAATTTGATCTACCGCGTGATTTACCGGGTATTGGATCAGCGTGGCATCGAGATCGTGCCGAATACTGAAATTGCTTTGACTCGTATCCTGCCGTTCCTGGATGCGCAAATTCTCGCTAAAGAAGGGGAAGAGCAGTTACTCGTGAAAGAAATGCAAAGCGACGCATTGCAGCAAATCATCTGGAGATTATCCGCCTATAAAGCACCTGCCGAGAGCTCACAATAATCGTTTACACTTGCGAGGCATGTGATGCGCATCAAACTCGAGCAGCTAACGCAGACTCTTAAGAATCAATCCACATCGCTCTATACGTTTTCCGGTAATGAACCGCTGCTGATCCAGGAAGCCACGGATCAAGTCCGCACCTTTGCGCGCGCGCATGGCTATACCGAGCGCGAACTTTTTACCGTTGATCAGCACTTCAATTGGTCCGATCTCCTGAGTGCGTGCAATAACCGCTCACTATTTGGCGACCGGAAATTTATCGACATCCGTATCCCATCCGGAAAACCTGGCAAAGAAGGCAGTAAAGCTATTGAAGCTTATTGCAAAGCGTTGCCGCCAGACACCATAGCACTGTTTACGCTGCCACGAATCGATAAACAAGGCCAAGCGAGCAAGTGGTTTAAAACGCTCGAATCCACCGGTATATTCGTCCCTCTTTACTCAATTGATCGTGACCAGCTACCAGAATGGCTCAGTCAACGCCTCGCCAGACAACACCAAAAAACCACCCCGGCAACGCTGCAGTTTCTTGCTGACCGATTAGAAGGAAATCTGCTGGCGGCCCATCAGGAAATGCAGAAGCTCACTTTACTTTACCCGAACGGCGATCTGTCATTTGAACAGGTGAAGGATGTCGTGCTGAATGTTGCACGGTACGATGTCTACCGATTAGCAGATGCTTTGATATCCGGCGATAGCATCCGTTACCATCGCATCCTATCAGGATTGCAAGAAGAAGGAACCGCCCCATTGCTAATTCTCGCCACCTTAACTGAGCAAATCCGTCAGCTCATCACTATACGCAAAGGACTGAACAGCGGCCAATCTCCAGATCAACTATTGCTGAAAGCCAGAATTTGGGGTGAGCGCCAGAAAATCTTCTTAACCGCTGCCAAACGCACCAGTTCGCATGCCTTATTGCATAAACTATGCCAAGCTGCGCATATTGACCGCATCATCAAGGGCGTCGCCCAAGGTGATATCTGGGATGAATTATTACAATTAGGTTTACCTTTTATTGACCGTAGCAATTTAATGGTAGAAAGTAGACAGCACCCCAAAGAATGAATCAACGGCTGTCGCAAATTTGACTTTTATGAATGTCTATCTTAGAATTCCCGACTCTTTTGAATAAGCAGGGCAGGTTTTCGTGAAAACATTTTCAGCCAAACCACACGAGGTCAATCATGATTGGTTTGTTATTGACGCAACTGACAAAGTACTGGGCAGACTCGCATCACAAATTGCCCATCGTTTACGCGGTAAGCACAAACCGATCTATACACCGCACGTTGACACCGGTGATTATATTATTGTCATCAATGCAGACAAATTACGTGTGACCGGAAATAAGGCCGACGATAAAATTTATTATCGCCATACCGGTTACCCCGGCGGGATTTATGCAACCAGCTTTAAGAAGATGCATGCCCGTTTTCCGGCCAGACCGCTAGAGAAAGCGGTTAAAGGGATGTTACCGAAAGGACCGCTGGGTTATGCAATGCTAAAAAAACTTAAAGTGTATGCTGGAGGTTCGCACCCGCATGCAGCTCAGCAACCTAAACCACTCGAAGTAAGAGCTTAATATGACTACCCAATTTAATTATGGAACTGGCCGCCGCAAAAGTGCAGTGGCTCGTGTCTTCATAAAGCCCGGCAAAGGCGTGATTATCATTAATGACAAACCGATTGATGATTACTTCTCCCGCAAAACCGGACGTATGATTGTCAGACAACCGCTGGAATTAACGAATAATCTTACATCATTTGATATTAGGGTAAATATCCACGGCGGTGGTGAATCCGGTCAAGCAGGCGCAGTACGGCATGGGATTACGCGAGCACTCATTGATTATGATGCGACTTTAAAATCTACTTTGAGCAAAGCTGGTCTGGTTACTCGGGATGCGCGGGAAGTGGAGAGAAAAAAAGTTGGTTTGCGTAAAGCGAGACGGCGTAAGCAATTCTCTAAACGATAATTTTATTTGCATTTGGGTTCTTAAAGCCGCCTCATTAAAGGCGGCTTTTTTTATTGATACGTTGCAAAATGAACCTTAAAAAATACAGGAGCCATCATGATTAACGTAGGCATTGTCGGGGGTACAGGCTACACAGGGGTCGAGTTGCTGCGGTTGCTGGCACTCCATCCCAAAGTAAGAATTAAGGCAATCACATCGCGTAACGAAGCGGGAATGGCGGTTTCCGAGTTATTTACCAATCTCAGAGGGCATATCGATCTCAAATTCAGTGATCCCGCAAATGCGAAGCTGAATAAATGCGACTTGGTATTTTTTGCCACACCCAATGGAATTGCAATGCAGCAAGCGGAATCCTTGCTTAAATCGGGTGTTAAAATTATTGATCTTGCAGCGGATTTCCGGATCAAAAATGTCTCCGAATGGGAAAAATGGTACGGTATGCAACATGCTTGCCCAGCCCTCGTGGCTGAGGCAGTTTACGGACTTCCAGAAATTAACCGAGAGCAAATTAAAAATGCCCGGTTAATCGCCAATCCAGGTTGTTATCCCACCGCAGTGCAACTCGGTTTCTTACCGCTCATTGAGGCAAAAGCAATTGACACTGATCACCTGATCGCTGATGTCAAATCGGGTGTATCCGGCGCCGGCAGAAAAGCAGAAGTTCATACATTACTGGCTGAAGCAGGCGATAACTTCAAAGCCTACGGCGTGCCCGGTCATCGACATCTCCCTGAAATTAAACAAGGACTGTCGAACGTCGTTAAACACTCGGTAGGTTTGACTTTTGTTCCGCACCTCGTACCGATGATACGCGGAATCCATGCAACACTTTACGCCCGACTTACCAAAAAAGTTGATTTGCAAGCCCTCTACGAACAGCGTTATCAGAATGAGACCTTTGTCGATGTATTACCGACGGGAAAACACCCTGAAACCCGGTCCGTCAGAGGTTCGAATCTTTGCCGTATCGCGGTACACCAGCCACAAAATGGCGACACTGCCGTGATTTTGTCAGTCACTGATAATCTCGTCAAAGGCGCAGCAGGACAAGCAATACAAAATATGAATATCATGTTTAATCTGCCGGAATCGCTCGGTATTCAGCAGATTCCTTTACTGCCGTAACTTTGCAGAGTTAACAAAATCTGTTTTTCTGACTTGATTGCGGTAAGATGTTCAGGGTATCCGGCTTGAATGGCCGGATACCCTCTATGAACAACAAAACATCAATTTATAAACCAAGCAAGTCCGGTGCGCACTACTTCTCCACAAAAAACAAGAATTCCTCGTGTTGTTGTCAGGCCATTTCGTACCTGGCAATTTTACCTTGCCGTAGGCATCGTCTGCAGCTCACTCATTTTTTTATTGGCCTGGGCTATGTACGAAACCGGCAAGCATTCTGAAAGCACGTTCATAGACGTCAGTGAAGAAAATTCGGGCTATTCATTCGATCCCGGAGTTTGCCGGCAAACAAAGAAACGTCAATTGTGTACACAAATCGGTGATTTGACTCAGCAATTACAAATCGGCAATACCGCCAGTCAGGATCTTGCTGAACAAGTGAAGTCACTGGCGCAGGAAAACGATCAACTCAAAGAAAAATTAGCTTTCTTCCAACACCTTGTTGCAAATAACGCCAAAAACGGGATCTCTATTTATCAGTTCAGCTTAAAGGAAACTCAGATCCCGGGAAAATACCGTTATGCACTGACTTTGATTCAAAGTGGCGAGCGGCCGAATGATTTTAAGGGCAGCCTTAAATTTCAAGTTAAATTATCCCAAAATGGGCAGAGTAAGCTGATCCCTTTAGTCAATAAAAATTCCCATCGTAGTTTTCCTGTTGAATTCAAATTTCTGCATCGATTGGAAGAAAGTTTTATGGTTCCCCCGGATACCAGCGTTGAAAATATACAAGTACAAGTTTTTAAAGAGGGCAACAATAGCAAAGCCATTCTTAGCGAAACCGTACCACCGTCCTTGTGAAGGAGAAAAAACATGTTCGGCAGAAAAAGAAAAAACCAGTTACATCACCATATTGACACCTTAATTGGTGCAAATACCAAACTGACTGGAGATATCCATTTTACCGGCGGCTTGCGGATTGACGGACATATCACCGGCAATGTCATTGCCGCGGGTGGCGAACACGATACCTTGGTACTCAGTAATGAAGGCAGTATTACCGGCAAAATCAGCGTTGCCAATGTCGTAATAAACGGTACAGTCAACGGCCCTGTTCATGCGCCAAGCTATCTGGAACTACAAGAAAGTGCCAAAGTCTATGGAGATGTTCAGTATGGTCTGCTGGAGATCCATTTGGGCGCTTCCGTTCAGGGAAAAATGATTCACCAGCATTCTCAGGAAAGCGATCATGCAAAAAATGCGGATAAAATGATACCATTAATCCCTGCTGCAACCGATCAGCAGCAAACTCCCGCAGAAACAGTTGCAAAATAACACTCGCTTTGAGCTAAGTCAGCAATAATTTCATCTACAGGACTGTAAGCGTATATGAATACACAAACCAATGCACCGCTTAATTTTACCGAAAACGCGGCTATCAAAGTCAAACAGCTCATCGAGGAAGAAGGTAACAATAATCTTAACCTCAGGGTTTTTGTCAGTGGTGGCGGTTGCTCGGGATTTCAATACGGTTTTACTTTCGACGAACAAATCAATGAAGACGATACCGTGATGGAAAAAAACGGTGTCAAATTGCTGGTAGACCCTATGAGCTTTCAGTATTTGATCGGCGCTGAAATTGATTATCAAGAGAATTTGCAGGGCGCACAGTTCATTATCAAGAACCCTGGCGCTACCAGTACTTGCGGATGCGGGTCGTCATTCTCCGTGTAACACAAGCCTGATTGGGATCACCCGGGATTCAGGCAGGATAAATCGCACCCAGAATTCTATCGCCTTTTGCACCGGTCACCGATGCCAGATTCCCGGTCTCCCGTAGCAGGGTTCGCTGCGCCAACCACGCAAATGCAAAAGCTTCAACCCAATCAGCAGCGACACCAAGTAAATCGGTCTTTCCGACCTTTCTTCCAGGCAGCTGATCGGTCAAACCTTTCATCAACGCTGCATTGTGAGCGCCGCCGCCACATACATAGATTTCTTCCGTATCCGGGCAATTGTCAATAACCGCCGCAACTATCGAATGAGCAGTCAATTGCAGCAGTGTCGCCTGCACGTCTACCGGTGGTTCACTCCCCGAAATTTTCTGTTGCAGCCATTCAAGATTGAACCAATCCCTGCCGGTGCTTTTGGGCGGATTACGTTCAAAGTAAGGATCTGCCAGTAAAGTATCCAACAAAGCTGGAATCACATGTCCACTAGCCGCCCAGCGCCCATTGCCATCATAATGTTTCCCGGTATACTGCAAGCACCACGCATCCATTAGCAAATTTCCTGGCCCGCTATCGAAACCTATCACCGGCAATCTGGAATGCAGCCGGGTAATATTAGCAATGCCGCCGATATTGACGATCACGCGAGGACTACTAGCATGCATGAACACAGCCTGATGAAAAGCGGGAACCAATGGCGCTCCCTGACCGCCGGCAGCAATATCTCGGCTGCGAAAATCGGAAACCACAGAAATTCCGGTCAACTCGGCTAGTAACGCAGAATTAACCAGTTGTATCGTATAGCCTCTGGTTTTTTCCGGACAATGACGGACCGTCTGTCCATGACATCCAATAGCCGCTATCTGTTTTGAATTGATTCCGACGCCTTTTAGTAAACCTGTAACCGCCTGCGCATAACAATGCGATAACTGATTACCAAGAATCGCCGCGCGATGCAGCTCATCATTTCCAGATTGATGGAGCGCCAGCAATTGCTCTTTCAGTGCATTATCATAAGGCTGAAAGTAGGTTTGCAACAGTGCCGAGGAGTTACCCTTAAAATCCGCTAAAACAGCATCCACGCCGTCTAGGCTGGTACCTGACATGATGCCGATGTAAAAAGTGGATTCCAACTAACTTAATGTTTGAGGAATAACAGAGTCCGGCAATCCTTCATAAGGTTATTGCCGATTCTGGCGATGAGAAACATCGCCAACTCGTCAGATTTCCGATTGATTATTCGATTGCAGCCAGCTGGATGCTGCGCATGATATTGAGGCGTGCAACCAACGTTTGCGCTTCTTTCTGGAAATTGTTCAAATCCCGTTTGGCAATCGGCGGCGCTGTAGGCAGCATCACTTTCGTCGGATCCCGCTGCACGCCATCGACACGTAGTTCATAATGCAGATGCGGGCCGGTTGCCATACCGGTAGAACCAACATATCCAATCACATCCCCCTGATTGACTCTCTTACCCTTTGATAATCCTGACGCAAAGCGGGATAAATGACCATACGCTGTTTCGTATTTCCCGTTATGTTTCAACACCACCAGATTACCATAACCGCGTTGCGATCCGGAGAAAGCGACAATGCCGCTTGCCGTGGCTTTTACTGGCGTTCCTGTCGGTGCGGCATAGTCGATACCGCGATGAGCACGCCATTCTCTCAGGATCGGGTGAAATCGGGCATTAGTGAAACCGGAACTCACACGCGTGAAAGCAAGCGGTGACAACAGAAAGGCTTTGCGCAGACTGTCGCCTTCAGGTGTGTAATATCCATCCGCGCCATTCGACGATTTAAAATAAACTGCCTGATGGGATTTTCCCTTGTTAACGAACTCAACGGCTAATACCTGACCGGTTTTTGCCCGTCGACCATTATTTGAGAATGTTTCATAGACAACGGTAAAGCGATCACCTTGGCGTAAATCGCGATAAAAATCGATTTCCGATGCAAAAATTTCAGTCAACTGCATCGCGATATTGTTTGGAATACCAGCATTATCGGTGGCTGCAAACAGCGAGCTGGTGATTACACCGGACTTCATATGAATTTGACTATCGAGCTCGATAGATTGCTCGGTCATCTTAAACTCATCGTCCGTTTTTTCCATCAGAAACAGCTCTTCGTTACCGAAAAAATAACGCAGCGATAATAATTCGCCCTCAGCGGTTGTCTGAGCATAGATGGTTTTTCCTGGCTTCAGTTGGCGCATGGCGCGGCTGCCGCGTGCCGCTTGGAGGAAATCGATGGAATCCTGGCTGCTGACATCCAAGCGATTAAGTATGCTTGCAATCGTATCGCCACGACGAATACTTTCCTGGCGCCAAAAGGTTTGATTAGCTTGTGCTTCGGCCAACACATCCGGTATCGACAAATCAAGATCAAGCACTACTTCTTCTACTTGAACACTACCGAATGAAGGAGAGTTAGGTGCAATTCCGAAAGCCGTTACTATGCCGAAGAGCGGGATGCTGGATAAAGCCACCAGCCAGCGAATTGATTTTTTTGTTAGTTTTGATGATTTTTGAGCTAGAATCCTTTGTTTACTGCTAATAGACGTATATAGCATCTATGAAGTACCTCCAGTCGTTTGTATCATTTTTGCAAACAGGCGCGAGTCTAACATGAAAATAGTAAATTTGTACTAGAAAACTACTAAAAAAGTACTAGAAATTTAACTCGCATTATCAGATTGTCAATATAAATCATTAAGTTAATATTATCGTGAAAAAATCAATAATATCTGATCTTGGCATTATAAAGCGTGGCAGTCACGAACTATTAGTTGAAACAGAGCTGGAAAGTAAGCTTATTTCCGGGCATCCGTTACGCGTTAAAGCCGGATTTGATCCGACGGCACCGGATTTACACTTAGGACACACGGTATTAATCAACAAGTTACGCCAATTACAAGAAATGGGACACCAAATCCTGTTTTTGATCGGTGACTTTACCGGCATGATCGGCGATCCCAGCGGCAAAAACGCTACGCGCCCGCCTCTCAGCAGGGAACAAGTCGCGGAAAATGCCAAATCGTACACTGCGCAAGTTTTTAAAATCTTAAAACCGGAGCAAACCGAAGTCGTATTCAACTCCACCTGGATGGACAAGCTTAATGCCGCAGATTTAATCAAATTAGCGGCAACGCACACAGTGGCCCGCATGCTGGAGCGTGACGATTTCGACAAGCGTTATCGCAGCAACCAAGCCATTGCAATTCATGAATTCCTTTATCCGCTTATCCAGGGATATGACTCCGTTGCGCTCAAAGCCGATCTTGAACTGGGAGGAACCGATCAAAAATTCAACTTGCTGATGGGACGGGAACTACAAAAACATTTCGGGCAACCCCAGCAATGTATCCTCACGATGCCATTGCTGGAAGGATTGGATGGCGTCAACAAGATGTCCAAATCGCTTAACAATTACGTCGGAATTACCGAAAACCCGAAAGATATTTTCGGGAAACTAATGTCGATATCCGATCAACTAATGTGGCGCTATCTGGAATTACTGTCTTTCGAATCACTTCAAACCATTCAGAAATGGCGTGAAGAAGTCGAATCCGGGCGCAACCCCCGAGACATCAAAGTCAGATTCGCGCAAGAAATTGTGGCGCGATTCCATAGCCAACGCGATGCCGAAGAAGCATTGGCGGATTTTGAAGCACGCTTCAAACACGGTGGAATACCTGACGAAATCCCGGTAACTCCGATTCAAACATCCGATGCTGAAATTCCGCTGATACAGGTGCTGAAACAAAGCGGATTAACCGCCAGTACCAGCGAAGCATTACGCATGATCGATCAAGGCGCAGTAAAACTGGACGGAGAAAAGGTGGAGGATAAATCCATTAAATTAAAAAAAGGGATGACGATTGTCATTCAAGTCGGCAAACGAAAATTTGCTAAAGTGGTGATTCAATAAATTGTTTCGTTGCATGAAATCTCATATTCCAGTATACTGCGCGGCCAAAGTTGGTCAGAGAATGTAACAGCCGATCAACTTTGTCTGGTTTCATCGTTCCTGACCTCTCTTCAATTTTGTTTCCCGGAAATTGTATATCACCTTGGTTAGCGGCGATGCTTTATTAATGCGCTGACAAGGGTACGCTCCCTATTGCTCACGGTACCGTGACCAGGTACGTGCGTTTCATTGTCTTTTTTAGGAAATCAACGTGTCTTTTGAAGATTTAAACTTACATCCTGCAATACTCAAAGCGATCCAGGAAGCTGGATACACCACCCCGACCCCGATACAGCAACAAGCCATCCCTGAATTAATTACCGGTCACGATGTCATGGCTTCCGCCCAAACCGGCACCGGTAAAACAGCAGCCTTCATGCTGCCCGCGTTACACATGCTGGCAACACCTTCGCCCGTCCGCAGCCACGGCCCGCGCGTATTAGTCTTGACACCGACACGTGAGCTGGCACTGCAAGTCTCCGACGCCGCCAAAAAATACGGCAAATACCTGAAACGCATCAATGTCGTCAGTATTCTCGGAGGCATGCCCTATCCGCTGCAAAACCGGTTATTATCGCAGCCGGTTGAAATTCTGGTCGCTACACCAGGGCGTCTGATTGATCATATACAACGTGGCCGTATCGATTTCAAACGCTTGCAGATGATGGTATTGGACGAAGCCGACCGGATGCTGGACATGGGTTTTATCGAAGATGTCGAAACCATCGCAGCCGCAACACCGGACACACGTCAAACGCTACTGTTCTCCGCCACGCTCGACAGCGCCATCGACAAAGTCGCTGCGAAACTGTTAAAAACGCCCAAGCGCATACAAGTCGCATCACCCAAGTCCAAGCTGGACAATATCGAACAACGATTGCATTACGCCGACGATATGTCCCACAAAAATCGTCTGCTTGATCATGTATTGCGTGACGAATCGTTAAAGCAAGCGATCGTATTTACTGCCACCAAACGAGATGCCGACACTCTGGCGGATAACCTGCATGCACAAGGCTTTGCCGCTGCTGCTTTGCATGGCGACATGAATCAACGCGAACGTAATCGCACGCTCACCCGGTTACGTAACGGCGGTTTGCGCGTGCTGGTGGCAACCGATGTAGCCGCCCGCGGCATCGACGTTGCCGACATCACACATGTCATCAATTTTGATCTGCCCAAATTCGCCGAGGATTATGTGCACCGCATTGGCCGTACCGGCCGCGCTGGTGCAACGGGAACGGCCGTTTCATTCGCCTCGACCAAAGACAGTCTCCACTTGTCCAGAATCGAACGTTATACCGGTCAGCGCATTACCTCGCACATCATTCCCGGCTTGGAGCCGCGCATAAAACCCCGCTTTCATAATAACAACTCCAAGAGCGCACCGAGTGTGACGCAAAAACGCAAACGAGCGCCTTTTGCTGGTCACGACAATCGCCCCGGATTAGGCGCGGCGGCGCAAACTCATGAACCAGGAAGAAACCGCAACAGCCAGCGCGGCAGATCTTTCGATGACAACCGCGCATTCGGAAACAGCAATCGTGGCGGCGCTTTCCGGAGTAATAATGGAAATAAAGCCGGCTACCAGTTTGCGCGTACTAAGTAATCACTTCTAAAGTTGCTTTGCTCCAGAAAAGTGGAGCAAAGCAACTCATCAAAACAAACTTTTCCTTCACATCACTCTCTTTTCATAGTGTGTATACTACACATGATGAATAGCACAGAAATTATCAAGCAGCTCGAAAAAGCAGGATGGGTTTTGCGGAGTGTTAAAGGGTCCCACCATATTTACACACACCCAATCCGGAATGGCCACATTACCGTTCCTCATCCGAAAAAAGATTTAGGTATTGGACTTGTTAACAAACTATTGAAGCAAGCCGGATTGAAATAAAGGAATAAAAATGAGATTTACTATTGTGATTGAACCGGGAAATGAAAAACATGCTTTCGGTGTAGTGGTTCCCGATTTACCCGGGTGTTTCTCAGCGGGAGATACACTGGACGAAGCCATCGACAACGCCAAAGAAGCTATTGAACTATGGCTGGAGGAAACAATCGATAGCGGAGGCGCCATACCCGAACCTCGCACCATCGCTGAACATCAATCCAATCCAGAATACTCCGGCTGGATATGGGCGATTGTTACAATTGATTTATCCGAATTGTCGGATAAAGTGGAGAGAGTCAACATTACGCTTCCTGCCCGTGTATTACGCCGTATCGATGCAGCAGCAAAAGCAGCCGGAGAATCCCGTTCAGGGTTTATTGCCCGCCGGACTCTGCAGGAGAATGTGCATTTGGGTTGATGCTATAAATGCTTTTATATCACTTCATCAATGCACAATATGGGATCGAAGCACTGCGAAATCGTCGTTTAAAAATCTCACGGATTATGGAATTGAACGACCCATTTGAGTTTCTTGCCGTTGATTTATCTGATCAAGGTTTTCGAAAAGTTATGGAAAAGACAAAGTCAAAGATTTCTAAAACCAACGGTATTCTTTGCTTTTGCAAGACGTGGACACACCCAATTCTTTGGGGACATTATGCAGACAAACACAAAGGTATTTGCCTTGGATTCGAAGTGGCTTCCACTCTTATTAATGAGATTGAATACGTCCCTCAACGGTTTAACAAACCGGATGTATTAGATGAGGCATTCATGAAGAAGCTTCTACTAACAAAATTTTGTCACTGGGAATACGAACAGGAATATCGCGTTTACGTTGGATTAACCGACGAAACGGATGGATTATATTTTGCCGACTTTTCCGAGAATCTCTCGTTAAAATCCGTCATAGTCGGAGCTCAGTCAGAAATTACACGCGCCGAGATTTCGCAGGCGCTTGGAAGTTTAAGAGAGAACGTGGAAGCATTCAAAGCCAGGGCGGAGTTTAAGTCATTTAAGGTAGAGAGGGACGAGAATGAATCAATGTGGATCTAACCAATGACGCAACAAAGCAAAGTGAAGTAGAAATTTTATTACCGGATAAGAATTGCAGTGTATTTTGCTTATTCGTTCTCTACCAACCTTCGCTCCCGCAACATCCGAACGATCCAGTATGCCGCATACGCGGCAATCAAATGCTTGAGCGTATGGCCGCTGACCCAGCCGCTTGTCCAAGCAAAGATTTGCGCATCGAGTATCTCAAGCAACTTTGCGATTGCGTAAAGTGCAATCACTTGAAACACCGTATTGCCATGACTGTAACGCGATGGACAGCAAAGGCTGATCCATGCCATCAGCAGGATCGGATAAAACTGCATCACTAGGTAAAAATTCAGATTGCCGGCACCTTGAGTTTCGCTCCAGTACCAATACAACACACTTAAAATCGCCAGCGCAACAAGCAACGGTAAAGCTGCCAAACCGGCGGTTATATCCACGCGATCGACCAGTGTCGCCGCCAGCAGCGCAGCAATCGCTATGACGATGGGTAACCGGTCCCACAGTAAATGATCGATGTCCGGTGTCCAATGATAATAAATCGATCCAAATGCAACTGAAGCGACACTGAAAAACAGCACCCAGTACGGCCAGCTTTCCCGGCGATCTTGGAACACCGATTGCGTTGAATTCCGATGAATTCGCCATAGAAACAGCAAACCGGCGCCGCCACTCACCAAAAACGCCAGATTGGATACCACATCGTTGAAATTCGGGATACCAAGAAAATGGCGCTGATCAGCAAAAAAATGATACTCCGCCGGCTGCGCGACCGGCGGCAAGACGATGGCTGCGATAGCGACCAGAATCGTTATCCCTGTCAGCAACCAAAGGTGATGATAGGTTTTCATTCGTCCGCACCGATTTTTTCGGTCTTTATCAATGCATGTGCATAACCGCGTCTTTGAGTCGCGCCACCGGAATAATAGTCATGCCGTCAATGGTTTGCTTGGGCTTGTTAGCCAGTGGAATGATAGCTTGTTTGAAACCCAGTTTGGCAGCTTCTTTCAGCCGTTCCTGTCCGCGTTGCACCGGGCGGATTTCGCCTGCCAAACCGACTTCACCGATGACAATCATTTTTTCCGCCAATGGTTTATTTTTCAATGACGAAACAACGGCCAGCAGAATGGCCAGGTCGGCGCCGGGTTCGGTGATTTTGACACCGCCCACGGCGTTGATGAATACATCTTGATCGTAACATGGGATACCGGCGTGACGGTGCAACACCGCCAACAACATCGCCAGCCGGTTCTGTTCCAGACCGACACATAACCGGCGCGGATTCGGTGAACGCGCTTCGTCAACCAGCGCCTGAATTTCCACCAGCAGCGGACGCGTCCCCTCTTGTGTAACCATGATGCACGATCCAGGCACTTGCGCATCGTGATGCGACAAAAACAAAGCCGATGGATTTTTGACTTCGCGCAGCCCTTTCTCGCTCATTGCAAACACGCCCAATTCATTGACTGCACCGAAGCGATTCTTGAACGCACGAATCATGCGGAAAGAGGAATGCATGTCGCCTTCGAAATACAATACGGTGTCGACCATGTGCTCCAGCACGCGCGGCCCCGCCAATGCGCCTTCCTTGGTGACATGACCGACCAGAATAATACAGGTACCGCTTGACTTGGCCAGGCGCGTCAACTGCGCTGCACATTCGCGTACTTGCGCGACCGAACCCGGCGCGGATTGTAAAACTTCCGAATAAACCGTTTGAATCGAATCGATCACGGCAACGGTCGGCTTACGCTTTGCCAGCACCGCTTGAATTTTCTCCAGCTGAATTTCCGCATACAAATCTACGGAATGCACATCCAACGCCAGGCGCTTGGCGCGCAAAGCCACCTGCTGCGCCGATTCTTCACCGCTGACATACAAAACGGCATGCTGTGTCGACATGTACGATAATGCTTGCAGCAACAAAGTCGATTTGCCGATGCCAGGATCACCGCCCAGCAGCACTACCCCGCCCCGCACCATGCCGCCGCCCAGCACCCGATCCAGTTCCTCGATCCCCGTGGGATAGCGCGGTTCTTCCCGCGCCTCGATCATGCTCAAATTCTGCACTTCCCCGGATTCAGATACCGGACTGAAACGCGATACCGTTTTTTCCGCGATCGTTTCAACCAAAGTATTCCATGCCTGACAATGCGGGCACTGGCCTTGCCATTTCAGGGTTTGGCCGCCGCATTCAGTGCAGGAATAAATGGTTTTCTGCTTGGCCATAGCGATGGTTGCTAATCGTAGACTTCCGCCTCATTGAATCGGACACCTTGCGCATCCTTAGCGGAGAGAATGGGTGCTGCGCTCAGCGGCCAGTCGATCGCTAAATCCGGATCATTCCAGGCAATGCAGCGCTCATGTTCCGGCGACCAATAATCGGTGGTTTTATACAATAACTCAGCGGTTTCAGACAACACCGCAAATCCATGCGCAAAACCGGGCGGTATCCATAATTGTTTTTTGTTGGCGGCGCTCAATACATCGCCGACCCACTGCCCAAAGGTTGGTGACGATCGGCGCAAATCGACCGCAACATCAAACACTTCTCCTACAACCACACGCACCATTTTTCCTTGCGCATGCTTGATTTGGTAATGCAAACCGCGCAACACATGCCGTACCGACTGCGAATGATTGCTTTGCACGAAACTGACCGGTTCTCCGGCTATGGCTTCAAATTCCCGCTGATTGAAGCTCTCAAAAAAATAACCGCGGTTGTCGCTGAATACACGGGGTTCCAGCATAATGATATCGGGAATTGCCAAACGACTTGATTTCATACCTGATAGCCTCTAACACTCAAAATGCGATTAAAAACCACGTTTCAACACTTGCAGCAAATATTGCCCATAGCCGTTTTTTGCTAACGGTAATGCCAGCCGCTCGAGCTGTTGAGCATCAATCCATCCTTGAAAGTACGCGACTTCTTCAGGACAGGATATCTTCAAACCTTGCCGGTGTTCGATTGTGGCGACAAACTGACTCGCATCCAGCAGCGATTCATGCGTACCGGTATCCAGCCAGGCATATCCACGCCTCATGATTTCCACATTGAGCGTTGCATGTTCCAGGTAAATCCGGTTCAAGTCGGTAATTTCCAGTTCGTTGCGCGCCGACGGTTTCAGTTGCTTGGCATAAGCGACAACATTGCTGTCATAAAAATATAAACCGGTGACTGCAAAATTAGATTTCGGCTGCGCGGGTTTTTCCTCCAGACTCATCACCCTGCCCGTGGAATCGAATTCAACGACGCCATAACGCTTCGGATCGTGCACATGGTAAGCAAAAACACTGGCTCCTGTGGTGCGTTTCATGGCATTGAACAATAACTGCTGAAAATCGTGCCCATAAAAAATATTATCACCCAGGACCAATGCCGAAAGATCGTTACCGATAAACGATTCGCCGATTAAAAAAGCCTGCGCCAGGCCATCGGGGGAAGGCTGTTTCGCGTAAGATATATTCAATCCCCACTGATTGCCGTCTAGTAATAATTCTTGAAAACTGCCGATATCGCGCGGCGTTGAAATCACCAGAATTTCCTGAATTCCCGCCAGCATCAATGTGCTGAGCGGGTAATAAATCATCGGCTTGTCAAATACCGGCAGCAATTGTTTCGATATGGTCTGCGTTACCGGATAAAGCCGGGTGCCAGAACCGCCCGCAAGGATAATGCCTTTTCGTCGTGGAAGCATGGATATAGAATGACTCCTTAATAGAAAACCGGATAAAGCCGGATCAATTCACGATAAACAATAGCGATTGTACTATATCTATACCGCGCGCCCGACGATCGCGCACTGCGTTACCGGCGGAATGTTGATGTAAAATACTGAGTATGATTCGCATGCAACTTTATCATCGCCTATTCTCCAAACTCACGCCGTATCGAAAACTTCACTTGCTGGCAGCTGGTTCGATGTTGCTCATAGCTGCCACAATCGCTGCGTTTCCGCTCCTGATTCAGCAATTGCTCGACAGTATTTTTATCACAAAAAACCACACGGCATTGCAATCGACGACTTTGATCGTGATTGGGCTGTTCGCGATTTACGCCGTGGCTGTTTACTTCAAACTTTCTTCGACCGGCAAAAGCAGCAGTGTCCTGGCAGATAATTTGCGCATGGATGTTATCGACAAATTGCTCGCACAGCCCATCAACCGATGTTCGCAGTTATTCAAGAACGATCAGATCAATCAGTTGATTGCTCATATTCATCAAGTATCCACAAACGTAATTCACCACTTCGCGCAATTGCTGCAAGATTGCTTGATAATTTTTGGATTGATTTTATGCACGTTGTATCTGAATCAGGAATTTACGATTCTGCTGCTACTGATTGCGCCGCTGCTCGCATTGATTTGCCGGTTAACTGCTCATCCCGGTCAATCCGGCCAGCAAAATTCATCGATCGTTGAAAACTTACTACAGCATTTGTATCAAGCTGTTGAGCATCATAGAACAATCCGGCTGGATGGCGGTTTAAAGCAGGAATGCGAGCGTCTGGGAAAGATTTCCACAAAAATTCAACTCGATGAGACGCAGCGGACAAAACTGAGCGCCATGGCCAATTCGTTCTCACAAGCAATCGCAGCACTGATTATCATCGCTGCAGGCTACGCCGTAGCGTTTCAGACCATTAACGCCACGATGAATTTAGCGGAAATTGGCGCGCTTGTTTGCGCCACACTGCTGCTGGTATCACCCGCCCAACGCATTTTAAAGCTACCCAAAAAATTGGAATATCATCAACAACCCTTAGAGGCCATTTTTGCATTTCTGGATCAACCGTTTGAAACTGATACCGGTATTTTGAACATCCCGCAGCTCCAAGGGAAATTGTCATTTGAACGCGTATGCTACGATGACGAAGCCGAATCCAGTCCCATCCTGAGTCATATCAATTTCGCCATTAAACCAGGGGAAACGGTTGTCTTCAAAAGCTACTCCGCCAGGGAAAAAACTGCATTGATTGATCTGATTCTCCGTTTGCAGCAGCCAGTCAGCGGTAACATTTGGCTGGATGACCATCCGGTGGAACAAATTAAGCTCGATAGCCTGTATGCCAATATTGCCTTGGTATCCACGGAAGCTTATTTATTGGACGATAAAATCGCCGGTAACATCGCATATGGTATGAAGCACTGCAGCAACGAAGCACTCATTACCGCGGCAGCCCAGGTTTCTGGCGCGATGGACTTTATCCGTCATTTGCCCGCCGGATTGCAAACTCAAATGGATCTACACGACAGTGAATTAACCCGGCAGCAATTGCTGCAGCTTGCCATCGCCCGTGCTTTCGTCAAAAACGCCCCGATTTTGATCCTGGATGAGATATTTGCAATAACCGGCCACGATAGCGGGCAATTCCTTTCTGTCCTGGAAACACTGATGGAGAATCGCACGACACTGATCTTCACTCAACAATTTCCGCAACAACTCAAGAAAATTGACCGGATCATCGTATTGGAAAATGGAAGCATTACTAAAAATTTGAGAACCATGGATAGTTATCAATCATAGTACTGCGTTGTTACTCTGACGCTGATTAATCCGGTGGATGGGGTGCGGCAACCATGACCTATCAACAAGATAGGCGAAGAAGCAAGTGGCACGCGATGAAGTGACTCGCTCGTATCGCCAATTTAATCAGCGTTTTCCTAAGGAAGCGCTGATTAATTCAACGAACGTGATGAAGGGCGAGGCGCACGGAACGCAACAACCGAGATATATCAATCTGATAGGCGAGGGAGTGAGTACCGCGCAACGAAGCAATTCGCTCGTGCAGTCAATTAATCAGCGCTTCCCTAAGATTCGATCTCCTTATGGCTGTATTCAGGCACCCAATTGATCAGTTGATCGCGAACCTCTTGATCATCAAGCACGGTAATTTTATTCAGCCATGCAATCAAATCTGCCAGCCATTGCGCATCCACCTGCCGCGCTTGGGCGATACGCAGTTTTTGATGGAGTGTCGGATAAGTATTTTCATTAGCAGCCAGCAATTCTTCATGGAGTTTTTCACCAGGCCGCAAACCGGTATAAACAATACGGATGTCGCCTTCCGCCAACCCGGATAAATGGATCAGGTCATTCGCCAGATCCACGATTCTGACCGGATCGCCCATATCCATCACAAAAATCTCTCCACCGCCTTTGGTGCCCCCCATCAGACCTGCTTGCAAAACCAGTTGCGCAGCCTCAGGAATCGACATGAAATAGCGCGTCATCTCTGGATGCGTAATGGTAATCGGCCCGCCCTTGGCAATTTGCTCCTGGAATTTAGGGATGACGCTGCCGGTGCTCCCCAACACATTACCAAAACGTACCATTACAAAACAGGTGCGATGCGTTTGATCTGCCGCAATCGATTGCTGCAACGCCTGACACACCATCTCTGCCAGACGCTTGGTGGCCCCCATGACACTGACCGGGTTCACAGCTTTGTCGGTGGAAACCAATACAAATTTTTCGACACCAAAACGGATCGCCACCTGCGCCAGCACATATGTGCCCAACACATTATTGAGCAAAGCCTGGCAAGCATTTCCTTGTTCCATCAACGGCACGTGTTTATACGCAGCGGCGTGAAACACCACTGTCGGACGGTATTGTTCGAATAATTGCATCATCCGCGCCCGATCTTTGATATCGCCGATCACAAACGACATCTTCATTTCCGGGTAACGCGCGGTAAATTCTTCCTGAATGCCGTACAACGCAAATTCGTTGAGTTCGAGAAACACAATCCGGTCTGGCGCAAACGTCGCCAGTTGGCGGCATAGTTCAGAACCAATAGATCCGCCCGCGCCGGTTACCAGAACCACCTTTTCCGTTAGCAAGCCATGCAGCCCTTCGTCATCCAAAACCACTGGCGCCCGGCCTAACAAATCGTCCAATTGGATTTCGCGGATATTGGATACCGTTGCTTTCCCGCTGATCAAATCGGCATACGATGGCACCGTCATCGCTTTAACCCCTAGCTCGGAGCAGATCTCCAAAGCCTGCCGGTGAATCCGGCGGGAAACCGATGGTGTCGCGATAATCACATGTTCAACATTGAGTTTATGTATCCAATGCGGTAATTCATCAATCTTTCCCAGTACCCGGATACCCTGCAAACGGGTACCATATTTTCTCGGATCATCATCCAGCATGCCAACAACATGCCATTCCCGGCTTCCGGTTAATGCTTTCACTAAATTAACCGCCGTGCTGCCTGCCCCGATGATCAACACCAGCTTGGCCTCGGGGCTTTCCAAACCGTATAGCCGGCGTTCTTTCCAGGCACGATAGATTAAGCGGCTACCACCCATAATAAACATCAATAAAAGGGGCGCGAGAACAATGACTGCTCCCGGAACTTTCGCCAGCGAACCGAATAACCCTAACAACAAGATCACGGCCGTGGAACCGGCCATCACCGCAATAAAAATTCTTTTCAAATCCGGCAAGCTGGCATAACGCCAGAGCCCACGGTATAGTCCCAGCCACAAAAAGAAACCACCTTGAATCAGCACGACCCAGGGAATAGTTTCTAACAAAAAAAGTACCGAAGAGGTTGGGATTTGGAAGTTAAAGCGCAATAAATAAGCGAGCCACCAAGCTGCAGCGATCGCAATGAAATCATGCGTAAAAGCGATAAAAGTGCGAATTCCGTATCGGCCGACGAACATATTATCCTCGGTCAGAAAACGGTTTGAGACTCCGATCGGCAAACATCATTGCTGCCAAATAAATACCTCCCCACATCAGCATCACCCATTGTTGTACTGCCATGTCTTGTTCATTGATCCATATCGCACTGATGCCAGCAGTCAGCATCAACGCATAAGCTGCCAGTGCGGTATTGCGATGACCGAAGCCGCTTTGCACCAAACGCTGATAATAATGCTCGCGGTGCGCTTGCCAAATTTTTTTTCCTTGCAATAGGCGTTTTGTAAGCGTCACTGTTGCATCCGCAATGAAAGGGGAAAAAATCAATAAGGGCACCCAGATCGTCCATAGCTGGCTCAACCATCCCAATATCCCAAACACTGCGGCCAGAAACCCCAGCGGAACCGAACCGGCATCCCCCATAAAAACCCGCGCCGGATGAAAATTATGCAACAAAAAAGCCATTGCCGCGGCGGCAACCGAAAAATTAATCATGGCAAAATTGTGATCGCCTGCCAGAAAAGCGATCAAACCATAATAACCGAACCCGATTATTGTCATTCCGCCTGCCAATCCATCCGAACCATCCATGAAATTATAAAGATTCGACATCCAGATTGTTGCGATTATCACACACAACACCGTTAACCAGTCATAAGCGCCCAATAAAAGTGAGATTGCAAACCAAGCAGCCGCAATCGCATGAATCAGCAACCGACTCCATACTGGCGCATGCCAGATGTCGTCGATCAATGATATGACCATCAGCAATGCCAAGCCCAGCAAAACAGTGGATGGCAAGCTTGCAGAAAAACAAAGCCATGCGGTCATCGCACCCAGTAACAATCCGGCCCCGCCGATCCGGGGAACCGGAACTGTATGCAGCGAACGCGCATTCGGTTGATCCAGCACCCAGTTCGCTTTTCTTTTAATCAGCCAGAAAATGGAAAAATAAGATAAAAAAAACGCCAATAAAGGCGCTCCGACCATCGAAAAAGGAAAATCCAAAACCATAGTGTGCGGATTTGTCCGTTATGAGTCATTTAAAAACACAAACCACTTTCCCATCGCTGCCGACGGGAAAGTGGTATCAGAAAACAAATAGGGATTGCAGCTAATCCAGTAGCATCCTAGAACATCGGTTTCGCAGCATAAGTCTTATGCGCAGCCGCTGCTGCAGCGCCACGCTCGACTTTCATGCCCATATCCGACAGAATGGTTTCCAGCGCATTCAGACAGAAAATCACATTTTCGACGCGGCAAGATGTACCCATCAAACCGAAGCGCCATACTTTTCCGGCAAAATCGCCCAGACCCGCACCGATTTCAAGGTTGTAATCCTCCAATAAACGGCGGCGCACTTCTTTTTCATCGACGCCGGCAGGTACAAAAACCGAATTCAGTTGCGGCAAACGGTGCTCTTCTTTAACCACATAATTCATCCCCAAAGTCGCGAAACCGGCTTTCAATGCTTCGTAATTATAACGATGACGCGCCCAAGAATGCTCCAGCCCTTCTTCGTACAACATCAGCAACGATTCATGCAAGCCATACAGGGCATTGGTCGGCGCGGTATGATGATAAGTACGGGCCGCCGACCCCCAGTAATTCAGCAACAGGCTGATGTCCATAAACCAGCTATGCACTTTGGTTTTACGATTTTTAACCAGTTCGGTCACGCGCTCGGAAAAGCTCACCGGCGACAATCCCGGCGGACAAGACAAACACTTCTGGCTACCGGAATAAATCGCATCGATACCCCACTCGTCAACCTTGATCGGCGTGCCACCCAGCGAAGTAACCGTATCCACAATCGTCAGGCAGTTATATTTACGCGCAATTTCGCACAGGGTTTTAGCGTCGGATTGCGCACCAGTCGAGGTTTCTGCGTGCACAAACGCCACAATCTTGGCATCCGGATTTTTCTTCAAGGCATCTTCGACTTTCTGCGGATCGACCGGCTCGCCCCATTTATCGTCCACCACCACGGCCACACCGCCATGACGCTCAACGTTCTCGATCATACGTCCGCCAAACACGCCGTTGCGGCAAACGATCACTTTATCACCAGGTTCGATAGTATTGACGAAACACATTTCCATCCCCACCGAACCCGGGCCGGATACCGGGAAAGTCATGCGGTTCTTGGTTTGGAAGGCATAGCGCATCAATCCCTTAATCTCTTCCATCATCTCGGTAAAAACAGGATCCAAGTGGCCCAATGTCGGACGCGCCATGGCGTTCAACACACGCGGATGAGTATCCGACGGTCCTGGTCCCATCAATACGCGTTGCGGTGGATAAAAAACAGTGGCTTTCTTTTCAGGGCGAAAATCTTCGGTATTCATGAACAATCCTAAGTGAGTAATTTTAGTTTGATAAATTTTGTAAAAAGTTGGATTCTAACAATTGAAGCGTGAGTTTACTATAATCCGGGAAGCACTCAATAAATTATCCTTATGGATAAGTTAAGGACTTCTCATAACACCCTGAAGCAGCGATAATTATTTTGAAAAGCGTTGCGCTATCAATCATCTTCCCGCAATCCACCGAGAAACGATCCCAGCCATATCGCGGCAATGGTTGACCGGAAGGCTTCAAAACGTTAACATGCGCAACTCACCAATTCCCCGATAGCTCAGTCGGTAGAGCGACGGAC
>LWDH01000044.1:30258-33485 GCA_002083395.1 Proteobacteria bacterium SG_bin4
AGGTCCCTGGTTCGAGCCCAGGTCGGGGAGCCACCTATTTCGTAGCCTTTTCAGATACACCCGCATCACCTGCATTCATGACGTGACAGCGGAATAACGTTGCTGTCCTCGGCTGACTCGATTCGGGAAGCCGCAAATCGTGAAACCGAATTTTGTTTTAATCATCGCCGTGATAATCTCTATCTTCTGATTCTCAAATCATTACGTTAAAACCCACTTTAACTTCCTAGAACCATTTTATAAACCCTAAGCAATATGAAAAACCAACTAAGACAATTCGCAGTGATGGGATTGGGCAGGTTCGGTTCGGCAGCTTCACTAGAACTGATGCGATTTGGTCATTCAGTTATTGGAATTGACATTGACGCAAAAATTGTCAATAAGCTGGCGGATCAATTGACGCTCGCAGCAATAGCCGATGCTACCGATGAGAATGCTCTCAAAGATTTAAATATCGCCAATTGCGATGCAGCAATCGTGGCCATTGGTGAAAGTTTAGAAGCCAGTATACTTTGTGTGCTGCTACTAAAGAATATGGGCATTAATGAGATTTGGGCCAAAGCCTCTTCAAAACCGCACCACACTATACTCTCAAGAATTGGGATTTCTCGCATTGTGCATCCTGAAGAGGAAATGGGTATGAAAGTCGCACAATCACTTAATTACCCAATGGTTAATCATTACATGCCCATTGGCTTTAATTTATATGTCGTTGAGATAAAAATAACGGAGAAATGTCACGATATTTCTATCAAGGACTTATTAAAAGATGTTCGTGATTCTATCGATCCATTACTCGTAAGAAGAAAAAGAGAAATTATAAAACCCATTGAACCTGATTTTATTTTGGAATTGAATGATTCTCTAGTGCTATCCGGTTCACTCGATGCTCTTGCCTCAATTGCTCCGAGGTTATAGCCATAATGAAGCCGTGGGACCCTCGTGTACTACCTTACAAACATATCACCGCAGCAAAAAAGAACCTACTCAACCTCAGCCCTCCGGCAGTTTTATTTCTAGGCTTTGCATTGCTCATTGCGATTGGCACCGTTTTACTGAAGCTACCTATCGCCGCGCATGATGAAACCAGTTGGTTGCAGTCAATTTTTACAGCTACCTCCGCTGTAACAGTCACGGGATTAGTCGTACTCGACACCGGCACCCATTTCACCTTGTTTGGACAGATGGTTATTGCGTTGCTGATTCAGGCAGGAGGTCTGGGATTTATGACTTTTGCTATCGTTGCGGCAGTGAGTCTAGGCGCAAAATTAGGAATTGGTCAGCAGATAGTTGCACAAGAAGCATTTAACCAAACCAACCTGGAGAAAGTTACTTTTATTGCAAAATATGTGCTGATTTACTCCTTGTTTATAGAATTTACTGGATTCATGTTGCTTGTTTTAACCCGGTTCAGTGAACTGGGGTTTAGCACAGCCATCCACCATGCTTTTTTTTACACTATTTCCGCATTCAATAATGCTGGTTTTGCCTTAAGCAGCAATAGCCTGACACCTTACTTCAATAACTTATCGATTAATTTAGTGATCACGGCGCTTTTTATCATTGGAGGCATAGGGTTTTTAGTTTTAATTGATATAAAAACCCAGAAAAATTGGCATAAGCTGAATGTAAATACCAAAATCGTATTGTTGAGCACGTTCATAATCAATATATGCGCATTCGCACTCATTTGGATTCTTGAAGCAAAGAACCCTGCAACCTTGGGCCTGTTATCCATTCCAGATCAAGCAATGACAGCCTGGTTTCAGGCGGTAACGCCCAGAACGGCGGGTTTTAATACCGTGCCGATAGAAGAATTAACTCAAGCCACAACGACTCTCATGATTTTATTGATGTATATTGGCGGGGGATCGTTAAGTACCGCCAGTGGACTCAAGATCGGCACTTTTGTTGTCTTGATAATGGCAACTTATGCTTTTTTACGACGGAGAGATGATGTTGTGATTCTTCAGCGTACCGTACCGCCAACACAAGTCATGAAGGCCCTTGCACTGACTATCGTTTCAATTATTATGATATTTTTAGGAATCTTTATCCTGACGCTGACTGAGAAAGCGCAATTTATTGATATCGTTTTTGAAGTTGTCTCAGCCTTAAGCACAGTTGGATTGTCCAGAGGATTAACTAACCAATTAAGCGTGACAGGTGAAATCGTTATCATTTTTTTGATGATTATTGGTCGTGTAGGGCCACTAACTTTCGCTTATTTCTTTGCTTCTCCAAAGAAAAAATATATCAAATACGCAAATGCCGATGTTCAGGTCGGTTAGCTCTATACTGCCTTGATCATTTATGTGTAGAAAGATAACAGTTTTGTAATATGGAAGTACGGGTCTTTTTGTGCTTCTCCAGACTGCCAATGTTCCAACTGTGACGCTCAGATACTTTGCGGCTTTTTCTGTTTCTAGTTTATTGTTTGTTATCATCTTTCCAAGCAAATAAAGATTTTTCTGATATAGCTAATCGACTCCAATTCTTGCTGTTCTCACCCGGTTCATCTGTAATGCCATCGAACATGCCAATCTGTGCCGTGTCGTTTGCGTGAATAAATATGTGTTTGTTGGCATATTTTCATCAGTCGGCAACCACGGGTTAAGCTCTGTGCATCCTGGCAAACTACAATCCTCTATAACGAGAGATTCATCGTTATAACCATCGCGCATTATCTCCTTTATTTTTCCTCACTTATCCCTCTCATCTCAGCAGCTCCTGTGGTTTCGCAGAAAAGTGGCTCATATCATATTACTTCCTTAAATCCTTGATTATTTGTTTTATTACTATGAAAANNCCGCCAAGAACCAATGCCAATAAAGCCTTTGTCGCTACTAAAATGCTGCAAACACTTAAAAATAGTTCACACGGCCATTCTAAAAAGCTCATTTCATCCTGTCCTTTAAAACATTGCCGCAATCTCCTGTAAATAACGCTCTCAAACTTTCCTCATTTATGCCTATCATTATTTAACCCCGTGTGTATGTAATATCATGAATATCATCAAATCTTTTTCATACTCGTAAAAGTTCATTGGTTTCTTTCCTCCCAAACGGGGCAATCAAGTTTAAGTTCAGCGTCAATTCTTCTGCTTAGAGCATCCCAAGCAACCCCGATAGGAATTTTGTATTTACTGTCATCAAATCTTTCAAAGCACACACCATTGGAGACCTTTGCACGATTACTACGCGGCACGATAATTGCGTTAAAAATTC
>LWDH01000044.1:33565-114571 GCA_002083395.1 Proteobacteria bacterium SG_bin4
CTCGTACCGCTCATGACACCGTGCAAAGGTCTCCATTGAATAAAAATGGGGCTGTAGTAGATTAGCTTAAATGATAAGCTAATTTAATGAAGATAAGTCATTGTAGATTATTAAAGAAAGCGGGCACATTATTCCAGAAACCGAAGATCAAAAATTACGGGAAATCATCGTGCAGGGATATCGCGTGATGTATCGCTTGGAAGTTGATCGGATTTTGATCCTTGCCATCCTGCATGGCAGCCGGAATTTGGCGGAAAAGGAGACAGAACCTTGGGAGGAAAGCTAGGGAATTGATTGCACGAACAAATCGCTTTGTTACGCAGCACTCACATTCTCAGCCATCCGGTTGGTCAGAAAGCTAATAATTACATTAACCGAGTGGAAGGATTGGAATGTGGTCATCTCTTACTCTGGAAGCGTATAAACAAAACCTTCCCAGTCGAAATGACCACCTAATACAACATCATTGACGCCACCGGATTTAGCGTACTACTGCGCCACCTACATCCGCTTCCGCTTTGTTAAATTGTCTATTTTGCTCTGTTGCCAATATTTCTCTGTGCAATTCCGCTTCCCGCAAATCTTCGGCCAATTCTTTTTTGTATTCACGGATATTGGCTTGCAGATGCGATCTCAGACTTTGTCCTTGTCTGCCATAGGTGTACGGATGGTCTTCATACTGATCCAATTCTTGCTGAAAGGCTTCCAATTTTCCGGAAATCTCTTTTGCCAAGCCTTCGTAATAATTTGCCAATGCAGCATGATCGTTGGAATTAATGCTGCTTGGCGCTGCCGGTGCTTCGGCAAATGCAGGTGCTGCAATAAAACCAAAAAACAGAATTGAAACGATGGCGGTTACTTTTGCTGCGTTCATGTTAAATCTCCTTATAAAAACTGTTCAGATGTTGCCATCTTAATGATCGCGATACGCGATGTATATTGGGGAAACTCTGGTTTTTATCTAAAGGAAACCATTAGTAACGCATTGAAAGCACAGGCATGTAAGCACTTCCAGCGTGGTTTGAGCATCAGGAGAATACTGCAAATGCGCACCGTCACGGTTTCCACCGGTAGTGTGATATTCTTCGGGCATCATTTTTTATAAAATTGGAGATCGTTCGATGAGAAAAACACAGCGACACCGAGACTTTATTGAGTTGGGCTGAAAATTCTTTTCCCGCTTATTTTCCGGATCGATTAGCAAGCTCGCGGCCCCGGATAAGCAATAGGTCATTGATTATATTATTGATAACCCAACAGAACCATAGAGCATGGAATTTCAAACAATACCTATTTTGCGAATTTTCGATGAAGACAAGGCCAAGGAATTCTATCTATGGTTTCTTGGTATGAATCTCGACTGGCACCATCGCTTTGGCCCTGATTTTCCTATTTATATGCAGGTCTCAAAGGGTAATCTCGTATTTCACCTGAGCGAGCATTCTGGAGACTGTACTCCCGGAAGTAAAGTCTTCATTAACGTACGAGACCTTGACACTCTCTATCGCGAAGTTACCTCCAGGTCTTACAAATACAATAAACCGACGATTGAACAGGCATCATGGGGCGATCGTTGCTTCACAGTAATAGATCCATTCTCAAATAGAATACTTTTCAATGAGCCATCTGATCGATAGCTTATGTGTTGGGCAACATGAAATACCTACTTACTTTGGCAATTCTAAATCCGCATCAGGAGCTAGAAATCGATAAGGAATGTTTCGATTTCCTTAACCAGGCTGGGCACACTTTGTTAGAAGCTTTTGCGCTAGAAGAAAAATACGAAATTCTGATTTCCAATTATCTGGGACTGGAAAAACAAATTGTGTGTCAAGCTGTTGAAGCACAAGTTCGTACTCAGAGTGAGTATTCAGAGTACTTTGAATTTCGTATGACTTTCAATGTTGCTTTAGTCAATTTGCTAACCGCAGCTCGGCTTTACGTCGATCAGTTCCCGCGGCATGTTCGAGATTGTTTGGCCGATGAAAATCAATTCGCACTAGCCAAATCCTGGCTAAAGCAAGCCTACGATAGTGCATTCGGATATCGGTTCATGGAGGCTTTGCGAAATCACGTTCAACATAATGGAATACCGCTGCACTGGTGGAGCGTGGGCAGTGAGAAAACCACCGAAGGTCTCCAAGAGTTTGGTGTTTCACTATGTGCGGATAAAAAACGTTTGACTGAAGATACGGATTTTAAGAAAACTGTATTAGTGGAATGCGATGAAAAAATTGATCTTTTAATTGCAACCCGGATATACATGCAATCCCTTAGCGAAATTCATTCAAAAGCGCATGACGCAATTAGCAATTCTGTAGAAAAGGCCCGTCTAGCTATACAAAAAGAACACACTCGATACCAATCTTCGAGTTCCAGCCCTGAGGATAGCTTAATTGCTTTAGAAGCCCAAGCTATTGAGAATGAAAGAATTATAGACCGCGTACCGTTGCTCCTTCAATGGGATGATGTTCGCAAAAAACTACAAATGAGGAATTCCTTACTGCGAAACATTTCCAATTCTTTCGCATCAAGCCGCAGTCGTGGCAACTAAATATTCAGNNTGTCTGGAACCATTCTTACCGTGCAAAGGTCTCATTCAGTGCTATATGCGATTTCTGCATAAGAACTACAGCAACTCCCTCAATGTCGAAAATTTGTCAAAATTACACCTCAGAGATTCATCATGAAAAAGACTATTGCGGCAATCGCCGGTTTATTATGTGTTCTGACAGCCTTTGCAATGGAGAAAAACGTGACGCCCACCAATCAAACTAACACTACGAAAACCGATTTCATCGTCCTCGGCATGGGATGTTTTTGGGGTGCGGAGAAGCGCATGAGCGAGATTCCGGGTGTGATTGATGTCGAGAGCGGCTATGCCGGGGGCGATATTCCCGGCGTGGGCTATCAGCAGATTTTGAATCACGAACGGCTATTGCTGGCGGGCCGGACTACGGCACGCAACCACGCCGAGGTGATCAAGGTGACTTTCGATCCCGCGCAGGTTTCGCTGCAAACCGTGCTGGCCAAGTTCTGGGAGAATCACAACCCGACGCAGGGCGATCGCCAGGGTAACGATATCGGCAGCAATTACCGCAGCGCGATTTATTATCACGACGAAACGCAGAAAGCGCTGGCGCTATCGACACAGCAAGCATATCAGCAAGCGCTCAGTACCGCGGGATATGGAAAGATCACGACCGAAATCCTGCCGCTGAGAAATTACATCACCGCCGAGGAATACCATCAGGATTACTTGCAGAAAAACCCGAACGGCTACTGCGGCCTGGGCGGCACGGGCGTGAAATATCCGGCATCCAGCGGGCAAACGGCACAGAACACCGTCATGAATCCCGAATTGATGAAGCCGTTGGACGGCAAAGATTTAAACTTTGCGCAGCAACTGGTGATCTACGAGGCCGAGCATTGCGAATACTGCAAGCTGTTCGACAAGGAAGTACTTAGTCAATGGCAAGCAGCCGTGCCGGTGGCAACGACGATGAACATCAATCCGCCGACTGGATGGATGCTGGAAAAACCGCTGTTCGCGACACCGACCATCGTACTGTTCAGGAATGGCAAAGAAGTTGCCCGTTACACCGGCTATAACGGGGAGAAAACCAACTTCTGGAAATGGCTGGGATTTCAATTATTGACACCGGAACAGCAGAAAATCGCATTCGAGCAAGGCACCGAACCACCGTTTACCGCATCGAATCTGGACGAAAAACGCCCCGGAAAATTTGTCGACCCGATCACCGGCGCACCGCTTTTTCTGAGTCAGGCCAAATTTAACAGCGGCACCGGCTGGCCCAGCTTCTTCGACCCCATCGAAGGTTCGGTAACGTTTCATGACGACGATTCGCACGGCATGCAACGCATCGAAGTACGCAGCGCCAGTTCCGGCATTCACCTCGGTCACGTGTTCGACGACGGCCCGCCACCGAGCTACAAACGCTACTGCATCAACGGTAACGTGCTGAAATTTATCCCGGATTGATCTCTAGGGAAATGCTGATTAATTGACTATACGAGCGAATCACTTCGTTGCGCGGTACTCGCTCCCTTGCCTATCTTGTCGATATGTCTCGGTTGTTGTGTTCCGTGCGCCTCGTGCTTCATCTCGTTCACCGAATTAATCAGCGTTTCCCTAGCGGCAGGGTATTCAATCCTGCCGGTCAGATAAACTCACACTTTCTGCCCTAACCGGCGTTGGCCCCAGCCGGCGCTCGTCCCACAGCGGCACGCCGAATACATCGTGAATGAAGTAATACGCCACCGGCACGCCGAGCACCATGCCCCACATTCCGGCGGTATGGTAAGCCACCAACAGGATGATCAGCACCAGCACCGGATTCAGTTTCAGATGCTTGCCGTAGATCAATGGATTCAACCCGTAGGCTTCGATGATATGAATGATGGTGATCATCAGCACCACCGCCAGCGCCAGCATCAATCCACCGGTATTCAACGCAACCAGCACCATCGGCGTCGTCGAAATGAACACGCCGAGTACCGGAATGAAGCTGCAAACGAACACGATCAACGACAGGAAAGCGACCGATGGGATGCCGAGAATCATTAATCCGATCAATGTCAGGAAGGTATTCACACAGGCGATCATTGCCTGCGCCTGGATCGCCCGGCCGACGACGTAAGCAAAGCGAATGACCGGCTGCGCGGTTTCCTGGTAAAAATCGCGCAAGCGCGAATCGTGCAGGCTTTTCATCAAACCGCCGAGGCGGATATTATCGAATAGAATCAGGAAGCTGAACAACAACGCCAGCAGCACGGTGCCGATCCCGGTATACAGCTGGTTAATCAGCTTGGGAAAATGCTCGGTGACTTTATCCAGCTGCTTGGACGCCAGAAAATTCATCAGCAGTTCGGCTTCTTTATCGAAGTATTTCCGTATTTTTTCCTGCGTCGCTTCGGTGAGCTCTTCCTCGAGCACATGTTCCGGATCGAGGTCACTGGCAAGGTAGATCGATTTTTTGAACGCATTCAGCTCGTTATCGATCATTCGCAGCGCATGTTTGTCCAGCAAGCTGCGCATATAGCCGTGCAATGAACGCTCGATCCCGGGATATTTGCTGCCGACATCACGCTCCAGCTCAATCAGTTTTAATTGCACTTCGTCGAAATTATTCAAAAACCGGTTCGCCTCACCGATCACGTTCGGCGTCACGTAACGGAAAAAGCTGCCCACCACGATCAGAAAAAGAATATAAACCAGCGTCAGTGACAGGCGGTATGGCAATTTAAACCGGTTTTGCCCCATCCGCACCAGCGGCGAAGCAATGAAAGCCAGCACAAAAGTAATAAAAATCAGTCCGAAAAAGTCACTCAGTATCCACAGTAAACTGATTAAAATCAGCCAAATGATGATACGCCGGTTAGCTTCATAAAAATCGTTAAAACTGAATGACATATTTGAATTCTTTAGATAATTGGCACGACGACATTGAATACGGATTAACACCAGCGTTTACGCTATTCGATATCATACGATCAAAACCATAGCAATGCTTGATTTTACGCAAACTACATCGCAGTAGTTGTCAAAAAGTTTTGAAAAGCGTTGCAACAATTATACGGCGCAAACTCCGCCATTTTCTCCGGTCATCGAGGAAATACTTTTGATTGACTTCCAGTTCGATGCCTGCATACCAGCCGCATACAAACCGGCGGCGCAGGTAAGCGGTGAAGCCGTCTGCCGTACCGGTGTACGGATAATTACGGCGTATCGTCAACCCAGGCAATTCTTGCCGCAAACTTTGCTGCCACTGGCGGCAAAGCGACTGTTCCCATTCGCTGGCGGGATCGTACAGCAGACCGATGTCGGCTTTCCGCACTTTGCCGTGCAGTTGCGGCGTAAAACTGTGCGACGACAAATGAATTACCCGGCTGCCGCGCTGAATGGCTTGCGCAATCGCCGTTTCGACACGCTGACGGTATGGCCGGTAATAACGCGTCAGGATTTGCTGCCTGGCGGCTGCCGGTAAATTTCGGGTAATCTCGGAAAACAACTGCGGATGACCCATCGAACGGTTGAGATCGATCAGGAGGCGGCTGGTCGTTGCTGCAAAAAGCGGCGCATTGAGTTGCTGAGCGATTGCTTTCGCCATCAGCAGCGCGCCGGGATCGTAACCGCGGTGACTGGCTAACACTGCTTCATGATCTCGGAAAAGTAATTGATAAGCCGGAGGAATCCGGTTACCGCCGTGTTCGCAACTGACGACAAAACAGACCGGCGCGGTTGAATCGGTCATGCAGATTCCAGAGTACCGGAAAACAACCGGCCTTCGTTCAAACAATTGCACAGCTCACGATACACTGCTGTCAAACGCTCGCGGCTGAAATCCTGTCCGGCTGCGCGCAAAATCCGCCGCGCAAGCGGGCCTTGCCGCAGCAACACGGTAAATGCTTCGCGCCAAATGCTCGATTGCTGTGTTTGAGGCGGCAATAGCGAATCAAATAAATGCTGCCATAGCTCCTTCCCTTCGCATCGAGCCGACGGAAATCCTAGCAATGCCAAATAGCCACGGTCGGTAATGATCGCTTGATCCGCTTGCTCGATGCAGTTGCGCAAAATCGTTACCAGCCGATCGGTGCTGAAGTCTTGCTGCTCGATCAGCGACGCGGTTTTTTGCTGATACAGCGCTTGCACCACATGGATCACGATCTCGGCAATGGCCAGATTGGCGTAAGGGCATTCTTGCACATCAATGATGCGGATCTCGATCGCATGCCGGACAAATCGCGCCACCGCAGCCCTTACATTGAGCCACTCATGCTGCAACACACCATCCGGATCGAGCATTTCGATCTCGCGGTACATTGGCCGCAGAATTTGCTGCTGATACGATTCGCTGTCAAGGATCGTGTCCGGAATGACCTGTCCCATCGACGACGGCACGGCCATTTGATGCGTCCGGTAATTTTCCATACGAAAATCCAGAAAACCGCTAAGACGGCCTTCGGCAATCGGAGAGCTGGCAGCTAACGCTGGCAGGATCGGCAAGATCAGCCTAATCGCAGCGTGCAGGCGGGCAAATTCGGTATCACCGGCAAACGGCAAGTTGAGATGCATGCTCTGAAGGTTGGACCAGCCATGACGCTTGCAATCGAAAATCCGGTCGTAACTGCGGTAAATATCGGCGTGATTATGCGGCCACAGCCGGGTTTCGGTGCGCGGATTCATCCACGGATGCATCGCAGTCGGCATCAAGCGTGCGTTCATGGTTTCGAGCAACGCGTTGATCCGGTGTATCTCATTTTGAAAAAGCACCGGTAACGATTCAAGATCGGCTGCCGGGTCGGCATTTTTCAACTCGATGACGTGCAGTGCCAATTCGTTCGACCAAGCCAACCGGCCACATCGTACTTCCGCTGCTTGCCGCCCTGCCAAAACTTGTAACAGCCGGTCAGCAACCGGCGACACCGCCAAGGTATCGCGGTCGACGATCATGTATTCGAGTTCGATGCCAAAACCGGAAAATGCCGGAATTGCGGGTTTCACCGCCGGTTTCCTTGTTTACGTTCCTCGATGCGGCGCAAAAATACGGTCATGATTTGCTGATACAACGCTTCTTTTAGAATGCCGTCTTCGTTACCGGCATCGACATTCGGATTGTCGTTGATCTCGATGATGTAGCAACGCCGCCCTACTTGCTTCAAATCGACGCCATAAAAACCATCACCGATCAGATTGGCCGCTTTCAACGCGGTTTTAACTACTTTTGCAGGTGCCTCTTGCAACGCTACCGCTTGCGTCATGCCTTCGACATAATCTTGCGCTTGCTCGCCATGCTTGATGATTTGCCAATGGCCTGGCGCCATAAAATATTTGCACACGAATAACGGTTTACGATCCAGGATACCAACCCGCCAATCGAATGCAGTCGGCAAATATTCCTGCGCAACGATCAGCTCCGATTTTTCCAGAAGCGCTTTGACCTTTTGCCGCAATTCCGTTTCCGAGACAACTTTGACAACACCGAGCGAAAACGAGCTATCGGGCTGTTTCAGCACACACGGCAGCGCCAGCGTCGGGATGATTTGTTCCAGATTATCTTTATGTACCAGGATAGTTTTCGGGATCGGGATCTGGTGCCGGGTCAGTAATTCAGCCAGATAAACCTTGTTGTTGCACTTCAGAATCGAATTCGGATCGTCGATCACCGTCAATCCTTCCGCCGCAGCATGCCGGGAAAAACGGTACGTGTAATGATTGACAAAGGTAGTGTCGCGGATGAATAACGCGTCGAATTCCGGCAGACGGCTCATATCCGCGCGCGTGATGAATTCCACGTGCATGCCTAGGTCCTCGGCGGCCTTCTCAAAATGCTTCATCGCCTTGGCATTGGAAGGCGGCTCCGGATTGCCGGGATCGTGCAAAATGGCCAAGTCGTACCGGGGGCTTATCAACGGATGCAGCCACGGCTTGCGTTTGGAAAAATAATCGGTGGCTGCTTGCACCACAAAATCCTGATGCTGCGGCGGAATATCGCTGGCGGCAATGGTCTTGAGGCTGCGTATCCGCCATTCCTCGCCATGGCGATCAAAGTAAGCGCGCAATAGCGGCGCACGTACCAAATTAAACAACTGCCGGCTGAGCGGATCGTAGTGCTTCGCGATATTGCGTCCGAAATAAATACTCAGTTCAAAGTGCTCCGATTTAATCGGCGCCAGCGATTTTTGCACCAATTCGTCGAGATTCTCAGTCAACAGCTTCACCAGACCCGGCGATTGAATATCCTCGATCGCGTTGACTTGGGGCAGCGGCTTGTGCCCCCGCGCTTCGGCGAGCAGCGAGACATAGTAACCGATACTTTGGTAATGATACGATTTGCACAAATTATAGACGCGCGCGCGAAGATGCCCGCCGTAAGCCGGATCGGTCAAATATTCCTTGGCTGAAACCACCACCACATCCGGAATTTTCAGCGGCCAGTGTTGCACATTACTGACGACAAACAGATTACTCATGAGTCTGCCTCATCAGCCAGTTGTTCCGCTTTGCGGTGAGTGAATCACCAGCAAATTGGAGTCGTACGTCACGATACCGAGCAAAATGGCATTGATCACCCGGTCGATATTGCACCAGTATTCTTGTTGAGTGCCATACGGATCGGCGACCAGCAACGTGCGTTTGTTGCGGTCATAACCGGTAATAATCACAAAATGACCCGAAGGTACGCCGCGAATATCGTCGGGCGTATCGTCCAGACCGTGCTCGCGTGGCACACGATACAAAAAAGTTGAACTTAAACCAGTCAAAACCGGCAAGCCACGACGCAGCAGTCCGTGAATCAATGCATGCGACAAATCCAGGAGACGCAAGCGGCCGCCAAGATTCAAGAATTCGAGATAGCCCTCGGTGACATAACGCAAGCGGCGATCGGTTTTGATTACGGCTTGCTGCCGCAACCGGCCGGCGATATCGACACCGGCTGCAAACCAGACCGGATCGAACACCACCAGATTGTAGGTATAAATCGTCGCCTGAAAACCGCTGCGCAACGCATCGCACGCCAGAAACACGTCAAACGTGCCGGAACCGCTTTCCAGCTTGCGCGTGCGGGCAATGATATCGCTCAGCGGCTCGTTTCTGCCCCAATAGCTGTAGACGGCATGCAAGCAAGTCGGGCCGCAGGTGGTTTCGTCCGGTTGCGGCAGAATCTTGATGGGTAAATGATGCACGGGTCTGAGCATGGCAAACACTTAAAGTTAACGAATTGAACGATTACCATCGCTCTTGCACATGCTAACTGAAATTCATCGGTTTTCGCCAGTTTCATGGCTAAGAAATGCAAAATTCGGATAGTATCTGCGCTTTTGATTGCTTTATTCATTTATCAGAATCATGAATTCAACAGGCCATCCGAAAGGCTTATATCTTTTGTTTTTCACCGAAATGTGGGAACGCTTCAGTTATTATGGGATGCGCGCCATTTTCACCTTGTTCATGATCAAGGCGTTGCAGTTCGACAAAGTATACGCTTCGGAAATTTATGGCAGCTATATCGGTCTGGTTTATCTGACCCCGTTAATCGGCGGTTATGTCGCCGACCGCTACTGGGGAAATCGACGAGCCATCCTTGCTGGCGGTATCTTGATGGCGGCAGGTCATTTCTGCATGTTCCTGTCGGCATCGAATTACGATCACCTGGCTGTTGCGCAACCGTTGCTTTTTCTGGGTTTGGGATTGCTGATTTTCGGCAATGGCTTTTTCAAACCGAACATCTCGACCATGGTCGGACAACTGTATCCCGAAAGCGATAAGCGGGTCGATGCCGCTTTTACCATCTTCTACATGGGCATCAACCTCGGCGCTTTTTTCGCGCCATTGGTATGCGGCGGTTTTGGCGACACCGGCAACCCGGCGGATTTTAAATGGGGTTTTCTCGCAGCTTCGGTCGGGATGATTATCAGCATCGCATCGTTTGAGTTACTCAAAAACCGCTATATTATTTCGCCCAGTGGCGAAGGCATTGGTCTGCCGCCGCAGAAAAAAGTAAAAAATAATAATCAGAGCGGTGTCTCGCAAGCACAGCTAAAGCAGGCATTCACCTGGATCTCCGTTTCGGTGCTGTTATTTTGCGGATTCTATTATTTAACTGGTTCCGGCATTATCGGTTCGGCTATCTTTACCGTCACGATCATCGGTCCGGCAGCGATCATTACCGATAAGACGTTGACTTCCATTGAGAAACAAAGAATCGCAGTCATTTATATTCTGGCTTTCTTCGTCATTTTTTTCTGGGCAGCCTTCGAGCAGGCCGGGGCATCGCTCACTTTTTTTGCGGAAGAACAAACCGATCGCAGGTTTTCCGGGTTTGAAATACCGGCAAGTTTCTTTCAATCGATCAATGCCGTGCTGATTGTCGTGCTGGCGCCGCTGTTCGCTTTCCTCTGGACATCGTTGGGCAAACATAACCGGGAACCGTCGTCACCGGCCAAACATGCCCTCGGATTGATGTTCCTCTCGGTTGGTTATTTGATCATCGCCTTTGGCGTCAAAGGACTTGATCCAGCTACCAAAGTCAGCATGCTATGGCTATTCAGTTTGTATTTGCTGCACACCATCGGCGAGTTATGCTTATCGCCGATCGGACTGGCGATGGTGGTAAAACTGGCGCCAGCCAAGTTTGCATCGCTGCTGATGGGGGTGTGGTTTTTATCGCTGGCCGCCGCGAGCAAGCTTGCCGGGATATTGAGTGCGCTTTATCCCGACCCCGCTTCTCCGGTCAGACCGCAATTATTAGGTTTTGAAATCGCAAATCTTTACGAGTTTTTTATGATTTTCGTAATCTTGTCGGGGCTCGCATCTTTAATTCTATTTTTTCTGAGCAAAACACTGCAGAAAATGATGCACGGCTTGCATTGATACCAAAGTGGCGGATTCAACTTTTACAAAACTATCAGCGCTGCGCCATTTCCTTGCACTTAACCAGCAGATTGCGGGTTATAGTCGAGCTGGATTGGGAGATATAGCCGACGGTCGGGTTTCTTGTGTTCGGACTCAGCTCGCGTAACGCTCCCGAGAAGGAAACGACATTACCCGCTTGGTCGAGGATATGGTATCCACGTGAACCGCAGATCTCACCGGCTTTTTCCAGACAATTGCTGAAGTTCTTTCCCGATCCGCTGCAGTTAATGTTATGCCCCAAGGATCCGTCGGCGAGAAAAATTTCTTTCGATGTGACGCATCCTTGCAGCATTATTACGCAAATTGCTAAGACAAACGGTATTCGCAACATACATTCCCTTCTCGTAGATTTACTATCGATCGTTTCTCTTGCGAAAGAACGATCATCCATTATTGATAGTTATTTTTTTAACATTCGATTTCTCGGCTTCTTTGCGAGGAATCGAGATTGTCAATAATCCTTTCTGCATCCTTGCCTGGATGCCATCGACATCGGCATCGTCCGGCACCGCCAGAACGCGTTCGAATGAGCCATAGCGTCTTTCCTTGCGATAATAATACTGATCCTTATGTTCCTGCTCTTGCTGCTTGGTGCCTTTAATCACCAGCACTCGGTCTTTCAGCTCGATCGATAAATCTTCTTGCGCCAATCCCGGCACCTCCAGCGTAATGGTATATTGCTTGTCATCACTGGCGATATCGACATTCGCTCGAAAAACCGGCATCCATTCGTCAGAAAGAAATTGTTGAAGAAATTCCGGTCTCGATCGAGCGGGAAAACCAAAGCCACGGAAAGCATCTTCAAACAAACGGTCAATTTCACGATGCAATTGGTCCAAGTTACTGACTTGCGGCAAGCGAGACGAGGAACGGTCATCGTGCTTGACTGGCACTACTTCGCCGCGGCCTTTATCAGCTTCTTCATGTTTAAACCAATTCCAGGGATTGAGTTTGCTAAAATCCATGTCAATACCTCCCATTAATTTCACAATCCAATAAAACAAAGGCTTCTTGTGCTACCAACAGTTTTCAGTGTAGCTGAGAGCCTGTTCATATTCAATGACTTTGCCAGGAATCGGCTAGATTGCGCTTGGCTGGTTTGCATTTGCTCAACCTTAATGTAAAAATCCATCTGCCGGCAAACCGGAAAAACAGAATAAATTGCATACCGCCGAGCTTCTCTCAATCGCAGATGGTTATACAATAACAATACATCATGAAAAAACTGATAATCACATTAACATTGTTTTTGATTAGTACCGAAACATTCGCGGAATGGACCAAACTCGGTGACAGTACTGATAAAGGTGGTTACACCGTCTATGTGGATCTCAAATCTATACGCAAAGCAGCGAACCGTGTAAAACTATGGACTTTACTCGATTACCAAAGCGAGCAGAGAACCTTGGGAGCCACCTACCTATCGGAAAAAGTCCGGCGCGAATTTGATTGCGAGGAAGAACAAATGAGAACCCTTGCTTTTTCATATTTCAGTTGGAACATGGAAAAAGGCGACCTTATCCGTTCTTACAGCCAGCCACAAAAATGGGAAAAAATCCGGCCTGACAGCATGGATGAAGCGGAATGGAAGCTCGCTTGCAAGACCGAATGACAGTCGGTTCTCTTTCCTGAATCCATATGAATAGCACTCTATTCCTGGTACTCAAGCGAGCCCTCTACGCTACGAACCTTTTTTCTGTTATCCTTGCAACATAATTTTTCATGTGTCACTTAACTAACTAAAGGGGAAAATATGATGTTCAAGAAAGCACTCAGTTCTTTGTTTTTTGTTTTTACATTGATCGCATTGTCTAATCATGCATTTGCTGCTTGCAGCGCAGAAACAGAAAAAGATGGCAAGAGCGCATGCGGTGCAGATCAAGTTTGCTACTTGGTTGAAGGAACCTGTATTGAGAAGAAAAGCCTTCCAGCTGGAAAAGCATGTAAAAAATCTGGCGTCTGCCAAAATACATGCGTGAAAGATGACGGCACAGAAACCAATGCAGACGGTTCTGAAACAGGAAAATGCAGCTAATTCTTAGCTGATTTTTTCAAAAAAGCCGGCTGTTGCCGGCTTTCTTTTTTTGTCGTGCGTTTTTGAATAACTACTTGCTGTATTAGTGATTCACTGATCCGCTTGAGTAAGTGGATACGATTTATGACAGAAAATTGCTGCAGAACCAGTTTGCAAAGCTCAATCCTTTTTAATCATGGCAATTTCATCAACGATGTCATTCTCATCGTAGCTGACTTGAAAAGCCATTTCATCGCCGTTAAAAGTAATTTCCGTAGGCGTTCCAAAAAGCTCCCATAACCCTAATGTAGCAATACTTGCAGCACCGTGTAAAAACGCTCGCCCAGCTTTCGCGCCGGTGCTATAATCCTGTACGAACTTAAAAATTTCGTATCTTTTTCCATCTTTATACTCGCTCACGACCGGCGCTCCAAACTCGGAAATTAATACCGCTCGCGATACGCCTGCTTTCAATAAGCTTAAATCCTTTTTTTCCGGCTGCTTGGCAGCCATGAACACCGAACATGCTGACATCGTGCTGATCAGCGCAAGCAGCAGAATACAAGTTCTTAATATTTTGTTCATTTCTTCTAATACTTCCTTATCCTTAGTCTCGGTAATTCAAAAACACGCCGCAGAGCGCAGAATTCTAAAAAATGGAATAAATATGTTGAAAACAGAGATCATTTAATATCCGGCATAGTTCCATGAAGACTGGAATTCTATAAAATGAAAGGCTTGATCAGCTCAGTAATGAACTTCAAGCAACAAAATTAAATGCCAGGGCTAAACAAAATCCAGCCTCTCAGTAAAGCCGCTGGACGCAATTTTTTCTAAATATTTTCTAGCTTTTCCGCTGACACCGGCACCGTGTTTCAAATAACGCTCCGCTGCCTGCTTTGGTGAATAATTACTCACTACATAACCTTGATCGGCAATTGCTTGTTGAGATAATGTCGTTACCGTCAGCTTCCCTTTACCCAGTTTAATCACAAGCACACCTTTACCGCAGGTTGCTACGATAATTGCGGTATTCCGATGCTGATTAATAATCACACTTGGTTGCATACTTCATATCATTCTCATAAATCACTCTTCATTATCATTTTACACGATACCGGAATTGCTCCCCTCGAAAGTAACTGCATACAGTTGATTAAGAGACCCTTCAAGCATTCTTCATTTCTTGACAAAACGCACAGCATCTCTATAATCCACCCTTTGTTTCTGAAGTGATACAAATCTTTCGGTAACTTCATCACGCGGGAATAGCTCAGTGGTAGAGCACAACCTTGCCAAGGTTGGGGTCGCGAGTTCGAGCCTCGTTTCCCGCTCCATTTTCTATAGAAAATGGCTCTTGTAAGATAGTTTTGTCGGAAACCGCATAGTCTCTACAGGTTATTCTTTAGAGCTACAAATAATTTTATAAGCTATGCAAATGGCGGGGTGGCAGAGTGGTCATGCAGCGGCCTGCAAAGCCGTCTACGCCGGTTCGATTCCGACCCCCGCCTCCATTTTTTGCCCGGGTGGTGAAATTGGTAGACACAAGGGACTTAAAATCCCTCGGGCCTAAAACGCCCGTGCCGGTTCGATTCCGGCTCCGGGCACCAATTCCTGGTATCGTAAAAATCCTATAACCGCACACTTTAATTTTTGATCCGCGTTATTCTGAAATTTGATATCAAGAAAAGCTATTTAAGTTTCAATAGCCATAATCTCTTTCGCCACTCTCAAGTTTCATAACGATATCACCGGCACGCCCTCCCTGACATCGTTGCACATTGAGCATCCGGTCATTCAAAACGCAATACATCGTTTTGTTTTAATAAGGTTTTCTGAATTTTTCACAGAACCTGTGGATATCTTTGTGAATATTTTCTTAATAACTGTTGTAGGTCAATTAATAAATCAAAGCTTATCTTCAGTTATATATTTTATTTCAAACTGTTACACAATATTTCTTATCCTCGCTCGTAGGCAATGAAGCAGCATCCATTTTGTCAAATGTCTGTGGATTAGTTGAAATATCAAGAAAAACTTAGCACTTGGCAGCATTCCAGGACATTTACCTAAAATATCTTCGGCTATAAATTTTTAGCTCCCAATACCGATATTTGTCTTTGCAAGTGATTCATATGAATGATATTTTTTATATCAAATTTCAATAACTTAATACAAATACAATTACACTTATGCCAAAATTGCGTCTAAAAATTATCAAGCCGAAACCCAAAAAATATCCAACCCATGTAAACAATTTTTTTATCGATTGCCGCCAATACATCTATGGAAAAATCAATAAGTTGATCGATAGCGACATCCTTCCCTTAGTCATTGCGCCTTCAATCTTCATTCTCTTAACGGCGCTTGAATGGTGGTACTGGTATCTCGAAATACCAACCCCGTCACCGATCCTACTGACCATTTTTGCTCTTCTCATCGGAGCCTTCTGTGCTTATAAGTTATTCTGGCAGAAGAAAAGTACCAATCACCCTCATCGGCTACATCCGACGATAGAGCGGCACACAAGGCTGCATTAACTCCTATCAGCAAATCCGGACTGACAACTTAACCAAGTTGTCAGTGATGCGGGTTATACTAAAGCCCGCCATCCACCTGACAAAAACCATCCAGCATGCACAAAAAGGTGTACTACAACAGCGCCTGCCCGATCTGCAAAGCGGGAATAGAAAGCCAACGCCAACATCTTGAACGATGCGGGGTTGATGATATCGAGTGGATCGATGTACACACCAATCCAACGGTTGTTTCGGAAGTAAACAGCTCTTTGGAACAAGTGCGTGAGCGATTGCACATTAAGGATAGCGATGGCGTGATCAGCACCGGTATTGATGCGTTCATTCAACTTTGGCGGCAATCACCTAAACAACGCTGGCTGGCGAAGTTATTACAACTTCCAGTCGTCCGGCAACTTGCTCAAACGGCTTATAACGGCTTCGCAAAATTGCTATACCGCTGGAACCGGTTATTAAAACATTGGTAAACGCCCGGGTTACGATGCCATTTTCCAGGTCAAAGCATCACCGGCATAAAGCGGTATTAATCGCTCATCCGCAAAGTCAAAATGCTGTGGAATCATCCAAGTCTCTTTATGCAACGTGATAGTCCCCTGATTGCGCGGTAACCGGTAGAAATCGGCCCCGTGGAAGCTGGCGAAAGCTTCCAATCGATCCAGAGCGCCCGCTTGCTCAAATGCCGTTGCATAAAACTCGATTGCCGCATGCGCGGTATAAATCCCGGCGCAACCGCAAGCATTTTCTTTACTCGATAGCGAGTGTGGCGCGCTATCGGTACCCAGGAAGAACTTAGGATTGCCGCTAGTCGCCGCATCCAACAGCGCCCTGCGGTGAATCTCACGCTTCAATACGGGTAAACAATAATGATGTGGACGAATCCCGCCCTGAAAAATCGCATTACGATTCAATAACAGATGATGTGCTGTAATCGTAGCTGCAACCGGATGCGATAACTCTTTAACAAACTGGACCGCATCGCGCGTCGTGACATGCTCAAAAACAATGCGTAAGCGGGAGAAACGTTGTGTCAACGGTAACAATATCCGGTCGATAAAAACTTTTTCCCTATCAAACACATCGATAGCGGAATCCGTCACTTCGCCGTGCACCAGCAATGGCAGATCATGCGCTTCCATCGCTTCCAGCACCGCATAGCACTTACCAATCTCAGTTACCCCGGCATCCGAATTCGTCGTTGCACCCGCCGGATATAATTTCACCGCATGCACCACCCCGCTTTCCTTAGCCCGGACAATTTCTGAAACCGGGGTATTATCGGTCAGATACAACGTCATCAATGGATCAAATTGGGAAACTTGCACCGCAGGCAATGCCGACAGGATACGTTGCCGATACGCCAAAGCCTGAGCCACTGAAACCACCGGCGGCCGCAAGTTGGGCATGACGATGGCCCGGGCGAACTGTCTTGCGGTATGCGGTAATACCGCGCGCATTTGCTCGCCATCGCGCAAGTGCAAGTGCCAATCGTCAGGCCTGGTAATAGTAATGCTAGTCAAGATCGATTCCGAGCAGGGTTAATCAGCTTCATTATAACGTACGCAAGCCTAAATCCCAGGTTCTCCGGTTGATTTTAAATCCAACGCTAATTCATAGAGCGCGTTTTTATTCTCACCCGTAATTTCCGCGGCCAGCTTCACCGACTGCTTCAGCGGCAATTCTTCCAGCAAGCATATCAAGGTATGTCGGGCGGATTCACTGATGCCGGATTTCTCCAGAATTTCCGCACCCGACAACAACAACACGAATTCACCTTTTTGTTGATTACTGTCTGCCTGCAACCAGACAAGGGCTTCTTTCAATGTTCCGCAATATATCGTCTCAAACAACTTGGTCAATTCCCGAGCGATGGTTATTTTCCTGTTGCTGCCAAACACTTCGATCATATCGGTCACCGATTCCAGAATACGATGCGGCGCTTCATAAAATATCAACGTAAACGGATATGACTGAATTTCGGTCAACGTACGCTTGCGCAATCCGGTTTTAGTCGGTAAGAAACCGTAAAACAAAAAATGAGGATTGCTGATTCCCGCTGCGGATAACGCGCAAACCGCCGCATTCGCGCCCGGAATTGGAATTATTCGATAACCGCTTTCGCGCACACGTTGCACCAGAATCGCACCGGGATCGGAAATGGCCGGCGTACCGGCGTCGGTCACTAATGCGATACTTTCTCCCGTCTGCAATAATGACAAAATTTTATCTGCAGCCGCACTTTCATTATGCTGATGCAACCGGATCCATTTTGCTGTGATATGGTGCTTCGCCAATAAATGCGAGGAATTTTGCACATGCTCCGCGGCAATCGCACTCACTCCCGCCAGCACTTCCAAAGCGCGTAAACTGATATCGCTTAAATTTCCTATTGGGGTGGCAACCACATATAATGCACTCTTTTCTAGCATCATTTTCATCCATGGCACGTTGCTTTTCTATTTTCCTGGCATTGTTTTTAGCAATATACGGCAACCAAGCGGTATTCGCCACTGAACAAGAAGAACCTCCGCTTTCTGGCATAGCTGCCGGCCCCGTGATTGTGTCTCATATCGCATTGATACTGCCGCTGGAATCGCCGGCATTTGCGGAAGCGGCAAACGTTGTCAAAGCAGGCTTTGAGGTCGCCGCACAACGCGGTCAAGCATTACCGGTCAGCATCCGGTTATACCCGACCAACGACGAACCGCTCGACATTCTCATGAATTACCACCATGCAATCGCTTCCGGTGCAGTATTTGTGGTGGGCCCGCTCACCCGGGACGGTGTTTCCGCAATCGCATCCAGCGAAAAGTTAGCGATTCCGACATTGACATTGAACACGGCTGACAGCAACACACCCCTGCCGCGTAATCTTTATCTCTTCGGTTTACAAACAGATACCGAAGCCAATCAAATTGCTCAATTAGCAGCCCAGCAAGGTAGAAACCATGCTGTCGTCATCGGAGATGACAGCGCCTTATCCAGGCGTCTGCAAAATGCCTTCATACAGCGATGGCAGGATGAATCCGGTCATACCGCGCAATTGTATCGTTATACCGACAACTCGGTGCTTTTACAGCAACTGCGGGATTTAACCGTTGGCGCAGAACGCCTGGTTTTTCTGGCGTTGGATGCGGCCAAATCTCGCATCGTCCGCCCCTATCTTGATCTGGAAACTCCGGTTTATGCCACTTCACAGATTTTTACCGGTAGCGGCAATTTTCTCCTTAATAACGATTTGGAAGGTATCCGGTTTCTCGATATGCCGTGGCTGTTGCAGCCCGATCACCCTGCTGTAATGGCCTACCGCCATGCCAATAGTCCCAGAAGCACCGAGATGGAACGTCTCTATGCCTTGGGTATCGACGCCTTTCGTTTAATGACCAACTTGCTGCAGTGGCAATCAGCCGACCAGATCGCATTTGACGGTGTAACCGGAAACATCCGTTTTAGCCCGCCCAATCTATTCGTGCGTGAACCCGTCCCGGCGCAATTTACGCAAGGCAAAGCGCAGCTTATCACAACGCCCGGAAATATCAGCGAAGATGAAAGGCAGTGATGCCGAAAAAGCCGCTATCGCTTATTTACAGCAGCAACATTTAGTACTGCTCGCGCAAAATTACCGCTGCCGCTTCGGAGAAATCGACCTGATCATGCGCGATCATGACACCTTAGTATTTATCGAAGTCCGCATGCGATCGAATGACGCGTTTGGGGGCGCCGCTGCCAGCATCACGCCATCCAAGCAAGCCAAGCTGCTGCGTACCGCCCGGCACTATCTGGCGGAAATCAATAGTGAGCCGCCTTGCCGGTTCGACGCATTGCTGCTCTCAGGAATCGATGGCAAAAGAATCGAATGGATAAAAAATGCGTTTGGCGAATAACGCTGATACATTCGATGCAGACTAACCAGGAAAATTAATTCCTAAACCAACCGTTCTCCTCAACAAGAACATCCAGCTGATTCCATTGACCTAATCAATCTTTCGTAACACTTCCGTAAGAAATTTCAATATTTTTTACACTGGCTTGCATCCAGAGTCCAACTCCTCGCGTATTGAGTAATGAAACCGCTTGCAAAAGCTTCTCAAGCGGTTCCAGTGTTTGCCAATCAAAACCCGGCAAGGCTGATTTGGAAAAAACTTAAAACTCATCAACAGGAGAGAAAATCATGACTATGACATCAAAACCATCGACCGAGTGGATCAAGTATCTTGCCATCGCCCTAATTTGCGCTTTAGTCGCCATTGATGGCATCGGTTCGGTAATGGCAGATACCGTCAAAACAACCGCGCAACAAACAGACGATAGCACCACAGACGTGCCGCGTCTGGTCATAAAAAGCGATTCAGTTGCGTCAAGATTGGGAGGATATCACGGCATCTTGGCCTTTTTGCATAACTTCGCCGTACCCGCTTTGCTCGCAGACGGAGAAATTGTGGCATTCTTCGGTAATTTGACGATCACACCGGATGACATTGAGCAGTGTTTTGCGATGATGCTGGATCATGATTTAGGAGGTTCATCACCGCATAGCGGCGCGGTCGTCGAATCCGGGCACAAATGCCGCGGTTCGATGCCAAAAATTCATAAAGGCCTGAACATTCCGGACCGCACCATCTCCAGATTTATTCAGATCGTCAGTGAGCAAGCAGCATTAGCGGGCGTCAGCAAAGCCGATATCAAAGCAATCGTCAAAGCGCTGGAACAAAATCGCGCCGGCATTCGCAACAAATAAACTCCCTGCCGCCAGCAAACCCGCTGCCTGCAGCGGGTTTGTGATTGCCAACTACTTCATGGAATGCAAACCGATTACATTGCCTTCGGTATCGCGAATCATGGCGATAAATCCATATTGACCGATCGGCATTTTAGCTTGCACAACCTCTCCACCCGATGATACGGTTCGGCTGGCTTCGACAGCACAATCGGCGCATGAAAAATAAACCAGCACGCAATTGCCGCCAGAAGGTCCATCCGCCATTTTGACCAACGCACCGGACGCTCCCGTGGAATTTTCGAGCATCGGAAAACTCCACAGCTCGACCGGCATATCCACAGGCGTCTGCAAACGCTCGAGTGTAGTCTCAAAAACCGATTCATAGAATTGTTTTGCCCGCGTCATATCTTGCACATAGATTTCAAACCAGCCGACCGGATTTTGATTCATCGGTGTATCTCCTGTTATTAATCAAGCACTGAACCCAACAACTCCCCTGCGATCTTATGAAAACCCTTTAACGCACGCAATTTGCGCCGGGAATTCACAACCACACCATCAACCCCATTTCCAACGGATGCGTCAGCAACGAATGGTGCGGATAAATCCGGATGAAATATTCCTGCTTACCGCACAATTCGGGCGTTAGCCTAAGTTCGAACAAGTGCTCGCCGGAATCCTGCATTCCGGTAAATTCCAATTGGAAATGCTGAAAATTCCCTAAACGGGTGGTCTTGAACTGACGGCAAATCAACAACTCGACGACCACATCTTCAGGGGCCAGATTGTTCAATTTTGCCGCCACTTTGAAATCCAGCGTTTCGTCGAAATAGATCCGTTCGCGAGGGGCATCCAGACGCCTCAGCGAAACCCCGGGCCAAGCTTGCCTGATCTTGGCTTTCCATGCCGCAATATTTTTAGCGCCGGAAAAATCATCCGCAGCGTATAACACCCCTTTCCTACTGGCGGACCGGTAAAATTTGCTGACATACTCGTCGACCATGCGGGTGGCATTATAACGAGGCAATATTGACTTCATCGAATGCTTGGCCATTTTGACCCAATTGGTCGAGTAACCGAGTTTGCCGTAGTTGTAGAACAACGGTACCACCTGATCCTGCAAAATTTCGTACAATGCGCGGCTTTCTTCTTTATCGCGCACCACGCCTTCCATATCTGCCGACCCCGGCTTGATCGCCCAGCCGTTTTTACCGTCGTAACCTTCCCCCCACCAGCCATCGAGCACGCTTAAATTAATCGCGCCATTGATCCCCGCCTTCATGCCGGAAGTGCCGCTGGCTTCCAGCGGATAAATCGGATTATTGAGCCAGACATCGACACCGGCAACCAGCCGCCGGGCTAAACGCAGATCGTAGCCTTCGATCAATAACAGCCGCCCCTCGAATTCGGGGAAATTGGCAATTTGACTGATACGGCGGATCAAATCCTGACCCGGCACATCCGCCGGGTGCGCTTTACCGGCAAAAATCAGCAATACCGGACGTTCTTGATCGAGTACGATTTTCCGTAGCCAATCGAGATTCTCGAATAACAAAGTCGCGCGTTTATAAGTCGCAAAACGGCGTGCGAATCCAATCGTCAGCACACTGGGATTAATCGGATCGACAAACTTCAGCAACCGTTCAAGATGCGCTTCAGAGCCGCGATTTCTGGCATTCTGTTCGGTGATGCGCGAACGGATACCATAAAACATTTGCGATTTCAGTGATTGCCGCACGCTCCAGAACAGATGATCGGGAATCGCATCGATGCGCGACCAATATTCGTCATCGCACATTTTATTGCGCCATTCGTATCCCAAATAACGATCGAACAAATCCGCCCATTCCTGCGCCAGAAATGTCGGCACATGCACGCCGTTGGTGACATAACTGATCGGATTTTCTTCCGGCTCGATTTGCAGCCACAAATCACGGCAAATATCTGCGGAAACGCCCCCGTGAATTTTGCTGACACCGTTGTGCGTGCGCGACCCGTGAATTGCCAAAGCCGTCATATTGAAATCCGGGCTTCCGGGAATATGGCCCAATGCCATGAATTCCTCATAAGAAATGTGCAAATCGCGGTAGAAGCTGTCGAAGTAAGTCTGAATCATCTCAGCTGGAAAATGATCATGTCCGGCCGGTACGGCGGTATGCGTCGTAAAAACCGTGTTGACCGCCACGCTTTCCAAAGCGCTGGAAAAATCGAGTCCCTGCTGCACCAGATTGTGGATGCGTTCCAGAATCATAAACGCCGCATGCCCCTCGTTGATATGCCACACAGTCGGCTGGATGCCCAGCGCATGCAAGGCTCGCGTGCCTCCCATGCCCAGAATGATTTCCTGTTCGATGCGCATGACTTTGTCACCGCCGTACAAATTGTGCGTGATGTTCCGGTCTTGCGGTGAATTTTCCGGCAAATCGGTATCCAGCAAATACAGCATGACATGACCGATTCTAACTTGCCAGATTTTCGCGATGACTTGGCGGCCCGGCAAGGGGACTTCGATTTGCATGGAGGAACCGTCCGGGCGAACAACCGGCGTCACCGGCAGATCCTCAAAATCGGATACGGTATACGTCACTTGCTGGTTGCCCAACCGGTCGATCGTTTGAAAGAAATAACCTTGACGGTAAAGCAAACCAATCGCGACAAAAGGCAAATGCAAATCGCTCGCCGCCTTGCAGTGATCGCCTGCCAGAATACCCAATCCGCCCGAATAGATCGGCAAGCTTTCGTGAAAACCGAATTCAAAACAAAAATAAGCAACCTGATCTTGCGGGTTTAAACTTTTGGAACCGTTCAACGCAGACGGCGCATCATGATAAGAATCGTAAGTTGACAGAATGCTGTTATACGATGCCATAAAAATACGGTCTTCCGTCGCCTTCAGCAGCACCGATTCGTCGACACGCTTCAGAAAGGCTTTCGGATTATGTCCGACTGCTTCCCACAAAATCGGATCCAGCCGGGAAAACAGCGTGCGTGTCGCTCGATCCCAGCTATACCAGAGATTATTGGCTAATTCCTCCAACCGCTTAAGCCGCGGTGGTATTTTAGGATTTACAGTGATGGTGAAAGTAGTGCGCGGAAACATTCGAGTTCTCCAAAACTAAAAAAGACCGGTAAACGCCAAGTTTATCGTATATCCCCCTTCAAGCCACTAGCAGGCCGTTGAAAAACGTTTTCGAGGCAGCCGATACAAGGCAAAAACGGGCGAAAAATCGCAGTTTATGCGGTATAAATGAGCATTTTGAGCTTATTTTTAACACCGTAGCGGCAACGCAGATAGTTTTTCAACGGCCTGCTAGGACTTGATCAACTTTACTGATTCAACAGGCGTTGCGCTTCTTGTTGCGCGCCTAACAAGCCAACTTGCGGATTGGTAACGATATGCACCGGAATTTCGTGCAACAATGCGGAGAAGCGTCCTTTGGCGCAAAATGCCTTGATAAAACCGCCCGAACACAGTACATCGGCAATTTTGGGGGCGATTCCGCCGGCGAGATAAACACCGCCACGGCATAATCCGGCCAGCGCCAGATTACCGGCATACGCCCCATAAATTTCAGCAAACAGTTCCAGCGATTGAATCGCCACCGGGTGATGTTGCATCAGCGCCAATGCGGTAATGTCAGCACCGCTATCGTCTTCAAGCTCAATGGGAGCCGAGTGGAAATTGTCAACATCGTTTTGTTGCAAAAACCTGAAGATATTGGTCAACCCCGGCCCGGATAATAGGCGCTCAACCGATACATGACCCAGCCGGTGATGGAGCGCTTCCAGCAATTGGATCTGCAAGGAATCGACTGGCGCAAAATCGATATGACCCGCTTCTGTCGGCAATGCGTGATAACGATCATGCAACCAGGGCAGCCATGCCACGCCCATGCCGGTGCCCGCCCCCAGAACAACACGCATGCCTTGCGGATACGCTTGCCCGGCTTGTATTGTCAGCAAATCGCTCGACGGCACATGTTCAATTGCCACAGCAACTGCTTCAAAATCGTTGAGCAGCTTTACCACGGGAATTGAAAATTCCGATGAGAGGCTTTCGCTGCTGAATTGCCAGGATAAATTCGTCAGTCTCACCTGCTGACCGGCAATCGGTCCCGCCACCGCAAAACAAGCCGCATGCGGCCGGTTGGAAATTCCGGCTCGATTCAAGAAATCTTTCAGGATCTCGGAAAAGGACGTGAAATCGGCGCTATGATAGCGTTGAATCAACCGTTCTCGCCCGTTGCCTGCGGTGATTTCGACCAATTGCAAAATGGTTTTGGTGCCGCCAATATCGCCGCAAATCAGTTTTTTATTCACGCAAATATCCTGCCAGTAGTCAAGAAGCGCTGCGCTTCGAACAAATAATCCTTTGGGATACACAAAATTGTACCCATCCACGAGCATGTTGTTATTATCTTTACTGAAGTTTGACATACAATTAGCCGCGACAGTATTTTTTAATTGACAAGATAGTGAATTCATTGATTATCGCTACAACCAATAACGCAGAGCTCGAGCTCTTGCCCGCGATGGCAACGCGGCATGGCTGTATTACCGGCGCAACCGGTACCGGCAAAACCGTGACGCTGCAAAAAATGGCGGAAAGCTTTTCCAGTATCGGCGTGCCGGTCTTTATGGCCGATATTAAAGGTGATCTGACGGGTATCAGCAAACCCGGATCGCTGTCCGGCAAACTGCGAACACGCCTGGAAAAATTGCAACTGAGCGAACCTGTCTGGCAGGGCTTTCCGGTAACTTTATGGGATGTGCTGCAGGAAAACGGCCACCCGCTGCGCGCGACGATTTCCGACATGGGGCCGTTGCTGCTATCACGCTTGCTGAACCTGAATGAAACCCAGGAAGGCGTATTATCACTGGTATTCAAAGTAGCCGACGATCACGGCTTGCTCCTACTCGATCTGAAAGACTTGCGCGCATTGCTGCAGTTTGCCGGCGATCATGCGGATGCGCTTAAAACCCAATATGGCAATGTCTCATCCGCTTCGATCGGTGCGATTCAGCGATCCTTGCTGCAAATCGAAACACAGGGCGGTGACCGGTTCTTCGGCGAACCGATGCTTGCTATCGACGATTTAATGCAAACCATCGACGGTCAAGGTGTCATCAATATCCTCGCTGCCGAAAAATTACTCAACTCGCCACGGCTCTACAGTTGCTTTCTGCTATGGCTGTTATCCGAGCTATACGATCAACTGCCAGAATGCGGTGATCGTGACAAACCGAAACTGGTATTCTTTTTTGACGAAGCGCATCTGCTGTTCGATATGGCTTCGCCCGCGTTGCTGGAAAAAATCGAACAAGTCGTGCGCTTGATCCGCTCCAAAGGGGTCGGCATCTATTTCGTCACGCAAAACCCGCTGGATATCCCGGAAAAGATCCTGGCGCAGCTCGGCAACCGCATCCAACACGCACTGCGCGCGTTTACGCCGCGCGATCAAAAAGCGGTCAATGCCATTGCCGAGACCATGCGCCCCAACCCGCAGTTAAACGTCAAACAAGCGATCCTGGAACTGTCCGTCGGCGAAGCGTTGGTTTCGTTTCTCGATGCCGATGGTACGCCGGGCATCACGCAACGCGCATTCATTTTGCCGCCGGCCAGCCAAACCGGACCCATTTCAACGCAGGAGCGCCAGCAATTGATGCAATCCTCGCTCGTAGCCGGTGTCTACGATCAAGCCGTTGACCGTGAAAGTGCGTATGAAATCCTGCAAGCACGCGCTGACGTTGAAAGCACCCGCGACGAATCTTCCAAAACCACCGATCCTGCCAATGCCGCAAGTACAGGCGTATTGGCCGAGCTGGGTGATTTATTGCTGGGTTCGACCGGCAAACGCGGCGGGCGGCGCGATGGCATGATCGATGCCTTCGCAAAAAGCGCAGCCCGTTCCGTCGGTTCTTCAATCGCCCGTGAAATCACGCGCGGCTTGCTCGGTTCGCTGCTCGGGCGAAAACGGCGTTAACCTTTTCCACTCTTTATATTGCGTTCCGCTATGATCAATGTGACCGTACAACTGCTCGCAACACAACTGAATCAGCACTTCCGCCGCATCTATAACCTCGGCGAAGATGTCGTAGTGGTTTCCAATTTACTGGAAATGGATGGCACCGTCGCCGCCAACGTCAATAACAAGCTGGTCATTTTTCTAGTCAATATCGAGAAGGATGCGGTTCCGTTCCGCAACGTCAATCTTCACGAAGTCGGCGACCGCGAGGTGCAAAGCAGCCTGCCGCTCTATTTCAACATCTACTTGATGATGACGGCTAATTTCACCGGCAACAATTATCCCGAAGCGTTAAAATTCCTATCCAGCACCATCAGTTTCTTCCAGAAAAATCATGTAATCAACCGTCAATCGGTGCCTGAACTGGACTCACGCATCGAAAAGCTGATTCTGGATATCGAAAACCTTTCCATTCAGGACTTGAGCAATTTGTGGGGGGCTTTGGGCGGCAAGTATCTGCCCTCGATTCTCTATCGCGTCCGCATGGTGGCATTCGACACCGAAGATATCGTGGGCCGTACCGCGGTTGTCGGCGAACCTAAACCGTTGGTTAAATAATCGTGATGAGACCTTTGCACGGCGTCATGAGCGGTACGAGAATAAGGCAAAATTTTGCGAAAAAGCGGAGTTTACACGGGGTAAATAAGCATTTTTCGCGAATTTTTAACGCAATTATCGTACCGTGCAAAGATCTCGTGATGTAAAAAACATGGACTGATCAGACTATGGGTACTTACCGTCCGCTCTTTAGCATCACCGTGGAACACGCCTATTTCTCCGGGCACAATTGCAAAATGCTCGAATTTGTTCCGACCGCATCCAGCCTCGCGCTGCTGCGCAATGCCGGTTTGCTGCTCAAATCTTCCGAAAGCGGCGTGGCGGTTTATTTCGATCACGACAACATCGGCATTCTGCGTCTTCATGCCGCCGATAACCTGACATTGACTTTCAAAGTCCTTGCCAAAGACCCCAATTTTCTGCGCTACACAGCGCCTGGCGCACCGCCCGATCAGGCGGTGCTTTTTTTCGACAACCGCGCGATCACCCGGGACGATGCAGGCAAACAATTGCTGCATAGCGGATCAACGGTTGCGAAAGATTCATGGACTGATATCGCGGCTGAACCGCTGGCAAGCATTCTGGATCGCAAGGATCTGCTCATAAAACCCGCGTTCATCGTGCAAATGAACATCAACGCCGATGCGCAGGGATTATGCTCCGACACACTGGATCCTGCTGCGCGCAAATTCTTTATCCGCTTCGACGCCAACCAGACATACTGGAATTACTATGTTCTCGGCGAACTGTCCAAACGCGCAATCTACATCGCTGACCTGGATAACGCCGTGCAATTCAAATCCATCGGCAACGTCACCTTGCCAGGACAGCGTGAAGCACTCGTGCTGCAATCATCCGCCGCCATTCCGATGCAAGAGCACTCGCGCCACCGCTTGCAACTCAGGGAATCCGGAAACATGGGTGAAAAAGTACTGATCAAGCGTCTGCCGAATGCCAGCATCGACCAGACTTTCAGCGAGATGGTCAATGGCAAGATGGAGAATGTATCGGAGATTTTTGTCAACTAAGGAAATACTGATTAATTGACTGCACGAACGAATCACTTCGTTGCACGGTACTCGCTCACTCGCCTATCTTGTTGATATGTCTCGGTTGCTGCGTTCCGTGCGCCTCGTGCTTCATTTCGTTCGCCGGATTAATCAGCATTTCCCTAAGCGTCTTCTGCGGGCGCAGCCTTTCCCCGCCGCCGCGCGTGATACCGCTCCAGCCATTTCAGCAATCGTTGCGGCGCATGCGCGTGTTTCCAGGCTCCGGCTGCGTATTTATTCGCTTCCGCCCAGGTCGGGTAGGCGTGGATAGTGCTCAGTATCTTGTTTAAACCCAATCCGTGCTGCATTGCCAGCACAAACTCCGCCAGCAAATCGCTGGCATGCTTGCTGACGATGCTGACACCGAGAATACGATCGCTGCCCGGTACGGTCAGCACTTTTATAAAACCATACGCTGCTTCGTCGGTAATGGCGCGATCCAATTCGGAGAGATCAAAGCGCGTCACTTCGTAAGCAATATGCCGTGCTTGCGCTTCCTTTTCCGACAAACCTACCCGCGCAGCTTCCGGGTCTGTGAAAGTTACCCACGGAATCACGGAATAATCGACCTTGAAGCGTTTGAGCGAACCGAACAACGCATTCACCGAGGCATACCACGCCTGATGCGCGGCGGTGTGCGTGAACTGATACGGACCGGCAACATCGCCGCACGCGACAATATTGGGATAAACGGTTTGCAGCCAACCATTGGTTTCGATCGTGCGCTGCGGGGAAATCGCAATGCCGAGTTGCTCCAGGCCGAAATCTTCGGTGCGCGCCACCCGGCCAACCGCGCATAACAATGCATCAAACGGCAGTTTCATTTCTTCGCCGTCTTGCTTGCGTATTGACAAGAATTGCCCGCCGTCCCGCCGCTCGCAACGCAACACCTCGGTATGCGTCAACAGGGTCACGCCATCGGCTTGTAGCGCCACCTTCACCAGCGCCACGGCATCGGCATCTTCGCGCGGCAACAAATCGCTGCGCACAATTTGCGTAACCGTACAATCCAGCCGTGCAAACGCTTGCGTCAGTTCACACCCGACCGGACCGCCACCTAGCACGATCAGCCGCTGCGGCCGCTCAGTCAATGTCCAGATGGTATCGGAGGTGTAGTAGCGCACGGCTTGCAATCCCGGTATGTCCGGCACCAGCGGACGCGCACCGGTCGCAATGACGATGGCGCGCGTCGTCAGCGTTTGACCGTTCACCGCCACCGCCCACGGCGATACGATGGTTGCGTCGCCGTGCAGCACTTCCACGCCGAGATGAGTGTAACGTTCCACTGAGTCATGTGGCTCAACGGCTTTGACCACCCGTTGCACCCGCGCCATTACATCTGCAAAGTCATAAGTCACATCGGCTTGTTGAATTCCCAGCGCAGCGGCATTTCTTGCTTGCTGTAGAAACGTGGCAGTGCGAATCAGCGCTTTCGATGGCACACAGCCGTAATTGAGGCAATCGCCGCCCATCTTGTGGCGTTCGATCAGCGTTACTTTGGCGCGTGCGGCGGCGGCGATATAGGCGCTGACCAATCCCGCGGCACCGGCGCCGATCACCACCAGATTCCGGTCAAACTGCGCGGGCTTCGGCCAGCGCGCATACAACCACCGGATTTTAACTCGTTCAATACCCCAGCGCGCCAACCACGGAAACAATGCCAACAGCGTAAATGACGCAATCAACTCCGGTGACATCACATCCGACAATTGATTGATGGCCGCCAATTGTGTCCCAGCATTCACATACACGACTGTTCCGGCGAACATACCGATTAAACTGACCCAGAAATATGTGACGCTGGATAAAGTGGTCAATCCCATTAGCAAGTTGATCAAAAAGAATGGGAAAACCGGCGCCAAACGCAAAGAGAATAAATAGAACGCGCCATCGCGCTCCAAACCTTGATTGACCGTTGCCAAGCGATCGCCGAAGCGCCGCTGCACGGCATCGCGCAACAAATACCGCGCCATCCAGAATGCCAGCGTGGCGCCAATGGTTGCCGAGATCAACACCACCGGCACCCCGATCCATACCCCGAACAGAGCGCCGCCGGCCAAGCTCATAACTGCCGCACCGGGAAACGACAAGGCCGCCATGACGATATAGATGACCGAAAACATACCGATCACCGCGAATGGATCATCCTGATACGCTTGCTGCAGGGCTTCACGCTGCTCTGCCAGCATTTGCAGCGTGAAAAAACGCTCGAAATCCAAAACAAAAAATAAACCGGTCAGTAAGCCCAGAAAAATCAGCAGCCACTCACGGTGTCTCATTGTTTAACGCTTCATTTCACTGCAAGTCGCGCCAAACTGAAAACAACTGTAACAGCGGTGATGTTTCATGCTGACCGGTACTTGCAGGCTTTCGGCCAATGTTTCTCCGAGCGCGTAATCGGTATCGTCATCGACCAGCGTGCACGCATACACTTTGCATTTACCGCCGTTTTTCACCACCATGCGGCTGAATGCGCACATAAACCCGCGGCGTGTTTTCTCCGTGAGGTAATCGGTCATGCAGCTTTGGGTGATCTGTGGCGCAGTAACGGTAATGCCGGGTGGATAAAATTCCGGAAACTCGATGCGCGGCAGATCCGCCGGCAAACCGGCGCCGCGAAAAACCTCCGTAAAGCATTCCGCTACTTTATTAGGCGGCATCCCGGCAATTTTCTGGCTCGCAACCGATACACTGAAGCCCATCGCATGTAATGCTTTCAGTCCGTCCAATGCCATTGAGAACATGCCTGCTCCGCGATTTTTATCATGCGCTTCCGCTGAAAAATGATCGAGACTGATACGGAAATGCAATGCTTGCGGAGATTCGAGCAAAGCGTGCAATTGCGACAAGCGCTTCATCAAAGGTTCGGTGGCGTTGGTCAATACCATGCAGGGCCGATGCTGCAGCGCATAATCCAGGATGTGAATCAAATCCTTGTTTATGAACGGCTCACCTCCGGTAAAGGAAAATTGCTTGACACCCAGCGTCAAGGCTTCATCGATATAAGGCTTGGCATCGTCAAAACGCATCAATTGCAGGCGGTCATCACCGGGTTTCGAGCCTTCCAGGCAGAAAGGGCACGACAAATTACAAGCCGTGCCGGTATGCAACCACAACTCATCCAGCGCATGGGCGCGAATATAGCCACGCGGTTTTTCATCGGCTGTCACATACCAGGATTTGGAACGCGAAAGCTGATTGCCGCCAACGGGAAAACCGGCCGCTTCCATATTCAACAACACCCGCCTTTCTGTTCTCCCGTTGCAGTTTCGGCGAATGGAATGCCCATGCCGCAACCGGGAAAAATACCAAAATGCCGGTCAAAATCCCCGTAAAAATCAAAATGTCCGACAAAGCGTGTATCGTGCAGCATGCGCCAGGTGTTGCCGCAAACCGGGAATTGTCTGCCGGTTTCGATAAGATGATGTTTATCCAGCTGGAAAGCATGCGCATGGTACGGAATGGTGCCGCGATACACCACGGATTGCCCGTGATCTTCACACGCCAATTCCAGATCGTGCAGTTTAAATAAGCGGTAGGTCGCGGAATAAAAGCGGATATTGCCGGTTTTCTCCGTCAACGCCGGATTGTCGATTGTAACCGGACGGTCATCGACCAGGCGCGGATCGGTAAAGCCGTGCTTGCGCGCCAATTGCAAGAAATCGTTCCAATACAATGCGCCGCTCAGGCATTCGCCGTATAGCACCGGATCGCGCGTCAATTCCGCCGGAATGCGCCGGTCGCTGTAAACATCGGAAAAATATAATTCACCGCCCGGCTTCAGCACGCGGAACGCCTCACGCAATACCGCCGCTTTATCCGTTGCCAGATTGATGACGCAATTCGATACGATCAAATCCACGCTGGCATCGGCCAGCTCAAGTTCGTCCAGGCGTTCAATGTCGCCATGCAGAAAGCGCACGTTGCCACGCTTGTAGCCGAATGCTTTTTGATGGTATTTCTCATGCCGGCGCGCAACCGCGAGTTGCGCCTCGGTCATATCCACGCCGATCACCAGCCCCTTTTCCCCAACCAGTTGCGACAGCACGTACACATCGCGTCCCGCGCCGCAACCCAAGTCGAGGATCGTCAGTCCCTCCAGAAGCTCCGGCAGCACCAGGCCGCAACCGTAATAACGCGCCAGCACTTCGGTGTGCACCCGCGCCAGCAACGGTCTGACAAAATGCGGCAACGCAGCATCGGTGCAACACGCATTGGTCTGCAGATCCCGGCTGCTGGTCAGCGTTTCGCTGTAATATTTTTGCACCGCTTCTTGCATAGCGATCCTTTCAATCGAGAATTTTTCATCATTATGAGGCCTTTGCACGGTGTCATGAGCGGTACGAGAATAAGGCAAAAATTTGCGAAAAAGCGGAGTTTACACGAGGTAAATGAGCATTTTTCGCGAATTTTTAACGCAATTATCGTGCCGCGTAGTAACCGTGCAAAGGTCTCATTATGTCATTCACGAACCATTTTTAGAATGGTAATGTGCGGCCAAATCCTGCGGCGCCGCACCGCTCATGAATCTCAGTGCCAGCCAGCGATTTTTCAAACTGCGCCGCCACCAGCCGTCGCGTTGCCAACGGCGCGAATCAACAAAAATTGGCTCCGGCAACGCGACAAACCGTCCCAAACGCCGCGCTGCTTTCACTAAAGGCGCTTCTTCGAACAAGGGCCAGGGCGCGTGGCCGCCCGCTTGATGATAAACCGTCCGCTGCATGAAAATTCCTTGATCGCCATACGGCACGCCTAAACGGCAACGCAACGCGATGGCCGGTTCCAGAATCGCCGCCGGCCAGGCACGTGGATTGGCAAAGCGGAAGCGGAAATAACCGCCGATCGCGCCGCGTTGAATCGCCGCGGCCATCGCCGCCAGCGGATCGGCTGCTAGTTGCGCATCGGCGTGCAGAAACCATAGTACATCGCCCCGGGCTTTTGCCGCGCCGATGCCTAGTTGCAACCCGCGGCACGGCTCGCTGACCAACCGGATTACCGCTGATTGCTCGCAAAGCTGCGCACAACGGATACTGTCCGCCGCATCGACAACGATGATTTCGTCAGGCTGATGCGGCAACCGTCGTAATTGCTCCAGCAACCTCGCCAATGGCGTCTCGTCGCGATAGCACGGTATCACGATGCTGAATTTAAACACCCTCCTCACCCCATTCTGAAACAATTCCATTCACTCGCTGCAGCAACGCGCGCCGTGCAGGCCGCGGGTCCTGCCGCAACGAAGCCGCCAGCTTCACGACATCCCCCCACTCATCCACATCGTAACCATGCCCAACGGCGCTTACCGAATGCCCGGCCTGGCGGCACAATCCGGTCAAAGCTTCCCCCAGCCGGTCCGAACTCCAGGGCAAGGCCGACATATCGGGCCAAGGCTTGCGGTTCGCCATCAGCACCACGCCGCCGTCAGTCGCAGGAATTAACGCAACATCTGCGTGCTGCAGCGCCTCCCGCATCGCTGCATAGTCGGTTGCAAGCAATCCCGGCGCGTCGCTGCCGATAAAAAACAAGTGGTGCATGCCTTGCGACCGCAACGTGCGATCCAACGCGTTCAACCGTTGCCCGAGATTGCCCGCTGTTTGCACCACCACCATAACCGTTGAAGCATGAGCGATGGGTAACGAACGCGCCCAATCCGCATCCTCCCCACTAGCGGGCGCAATCGCCACCGGCCCCGGCCATTCCGCCGCATCTTCCAACGCGCAGGCCAGCAATCCCTCCGCAATCCGAAACGCGGTTTCCTGCCCCAGTTTTACCGCCAGTCTTTGCTTGCCAACGCCAGGCGCAGGCCGCTTGCAAACTAAAACAAGCGTATTTTTATTCAAGATGGATTGTTGCAATTTAGAAAAATGTCATTAAACTAAAATACAGTTAATTTCGCCTATTTCCTTCAAAACAGCATGGTTTTTTCACTTTAATCACCGATTCCATAACATTCCGGTCAGTAAAAGTGACTTTTGTCCCGATTTGTTATCGTCTAGCAAGTTCAAGGCGTTATAATACCGGTCAATAACTGAGTAAATTGCTAAACAATAGAATATGTCACAACCCTTATTCCAAAGAACACCGTTGCTCGATGGCGACGATATCAACCTGAAACGTGAAGAGATCCGCAGTTATTTCCACACCACGCTGGATCGCTACGAGCAACTTTTCGAAACGTTGCGCAATGACGAAGCGTACTATAAAAAACCGATCTCGCTGCGTCATCCGCTGATTTTTTATTTGGGCCACACCGCCACATTCTTCGTCAACAAGCTGATTCTCGCCGGATTGATCGGCGAGCGCATCAATCCGCGATTGGAGTCGATTTTCGCCGTTGGCGTCGACGAAATGAGCTGGGACGATCTCGATAGCACCCATTATGACTGGCCGACGGTCGACGAAGTGCGCGCCTACCGGAAATCCATGCGCGCGCTGGTCGACAAACTGATTTCAACGATGCCGTTGGTCTTGCCGATCACCTGGGAAAGTTCATGGTGGCCGATTGTCATGGGGATCGAGCACGAGCGCATCCACCTCGAAACGTCGTCGGTATTGATCCGCCAGCATGCGCTGCATTTCGTACAGCCGCACCCGGACTGGCAGCCGTGCCGAAAATCCGGCGCAGCGCCGCAGAATTCACTGGTGCCGGTTGCCGCCGGAACGGTCACGCTGCATAAAACCAAAACCAATCAGCAGCATTACGGCTGGGATAACGAATACGGTCTGCACAGCGCCGATATCGCTGCGTTTCAGGCCAGCAAGTATTTAGTCAGCAATCAGGAATTCCTGGCGTTTGTCGAAGCCGGCGGCTACCGCACCGGCAGTTACTGGCCGGAAGAAGGCCGCTCGTGGCGGCAATTCACGCAAGCCGAGCACCCGACGTTTTGGGTTAAAAAGGGCAACGATTGGTATCTGCGCCTGATGACCGAGGAAGTGCCGATGCCGTGGGACTGGCCGGTCGAAGTCAATTATCACGAAGCCAAAGCGTTCTGCAACTGGAAAGCCGAAACGACGAAACAGCCGGTGCGGCTGCCGACCGAAGACGAATGGTACCGGCTGTACGACGTCGCCGGGCTTTGCGAAGTGCCTTTCGAGCGCAAAGCAACCGGCAACTTGCACCTGGATTATTACGCGTCGAGCTGTCCAGTCACCGAATTTGCGCACGGCGAGTTTTTCGACATCGTCGGCAACGTCTGGCAATGGACCGAAACACCGACGTATCCGTTCGAAGGCTTCGACGTGCACCCGCTGTACGACGATTTCACCACGCCAACGTTCGACAATCAGCACAACCTGATCAAAGGCGGTTCGTGGATCGCTTGCGGCAACGAATCGATTCGCAGCTCGCGCTACGCATTCCGCCGGCATTTCTTCCAGCACGCCGGTTTCCGCTACGTGGTATCGGACGCACCGGCGACATTGCCAACATCGAATTATGAAACCGACAAATTGCTGTCGGAATACGCCGAGTTTCATTACGGCGACACCTATTTCGACGTGCCGAATTTCTCCAAGGCCTTGGCGGAAATCGCCATCGCCGCGATGGGCAACCGCCCTCACCGCACCGCACTGGATTTAGGCTGTGCCTCCGGCCGCTCGACCTTCGAGCTGGCCAAAGTGTTCGATCACGTCACCGGCGTCGATTTTTCCGCGCGCTTCATCGGCCAAGGCGTGCAACTGGCTCAGCAAGGGATTTTACGTTACACCCTGACCGACGAAGGCGAGCTGGTGTCGTACAAGGAGCGCACACTCAGCAATCTGGGATTGGATCACGTCAAGCACAAGGTCGAGTTTTTCCAGGGCGATGCCTGCAATCTGAAGCCGATTTTCACCGGTTACGACCTGATCCTCGCCGCCAACCTGATCGACCGCTTGTACGATCCGGCCAAGTTGCTCACCGGCATCCACACCCGCATCAATCCGGGCGGTCTGTTAATGATCACGTCGCCGTACACCTGGCTCACCGAGCATACCAAAAAAGAAGCGTGGATCGGCGGCTTCAAGCGCGACGGCGAGAATTTCACCACGCTCGACGGTTTGAAAGAAATGCTCGGCCCCCACTTCCGCCTGATTCAAGGGCCGCAAGCGGTGCCGTTCGTGATCCGCGAAACCAAGCGCAAATTCCAGCACACGCTGGCGGAAGTCACGATCTGGGAGCGCATCGCTTGAGCGACGCGTTCGATTTCGACCGGGAAATCGATCGCACAGGCACGCACAGCGTCAAATACGACAGCCGCTTGGCGGTGTTCGGCAGGACCGACGTCATCCCGGCGTGGGTGGCGGACATGGACTTCGCCGCCCCGCCCGCCGTCACGCAAGCGCTGACCGAGCGAGCGCAACACCCGATCTACGGTTACACGCTGTTTCCCGATAGTCTTTACGAGGCGCTGATCGGCTGGCTGCAACGGCGGCACGGCTGGACAGTACAACACGACTGGATCGTGATGTGCCCCGGCGTGGTGCCGTCGATCAACGCTGCCGTGATGGCGCTGACGCAGCCGGGCGACGCCATCATCATCCAGCCGCCGGTGTATTTCCCGTTTTTCTCCGCCGCCACGCAAACCGGCCGCAAGCTGATGCAAAACCCGCTGCGGCTCGACAACGGCCGCTACACCATCGATTTCGACCATCTGGAACAATGCGCCCAACAAGCCAAATTCCTGCTGCTGTGCTCGCCGCACAACCCGGTCGGACGTGTGTGGCAACCGGAAGAACTGGAACGATTGCTGCAACTTGCCGCAGCACACAATTTGGTCATTCTCTCTGACGAAATCCACCACGACCTGCTCTACCCCGGCCAGCAACACCACGTACTCGCCGCGCGGGCAACCGATCAGTACTCCGTCATCACCGCCGTCGCCCCGAGCAAAACCTTCAACATCCCCGGCCTGAACCTGTCGGCGCTGATCGTTCCCGACAAAACGATGCGCAATGCCATCAATCAGGTTTTCAACAGCCTGCACGTCAGCGCCTCCAACCCGTTCAGCGTCACCGCCTTCGAAGCCGCCTACCGCGGCGGCGAAGCCTGGCTGGAAGCACTAAAAATCTATTTGCGCGACACGCGTGATACTGTCCAATCGTACCTCGCCGAACATTTGCCAGAAATCAAAGCCATCCCAGCCGAAGGCACCTACCTGCTATGGCTCGATTGCCGTACCATGAATCTGACCGACGCCGAACTGAAACACTTCTTCATCCACCAAGCCGGAGTCGGCCTGAATCCCGGCGTGCAATTCGGCCAGGAAGGCAGCGGATTTATGCGGTTGAATATCGGGGCGCCGAGGAAAACGGTGTTACGGGTGTTGGAGAAGATCAGATTGGCTATGCGTCGATAACATCGCGATATCCAGCTTGTTGTTATAATCAAGTTTGGCTTGATGGTAACCAGGCAGAAAAATTTGGTAAATAGATTTATAAATAAGGAGATGTCATGACCGATACCGCACTAAATTTCTTTTGTGATGTAATTGATTGCGTCATTCCGGGCGTCTATTCTAATTAGACGATCCTGCCACCCAAGCTATAAAAGGTTGGAGATTCTATGCACAACATTGAAATACAAGAAATGACCGAGGAGTTCTTGAAGATATGGCAGAGCGCGGGTATACACCTTAACAATCAAGTCGAGGGTGGGATTCAATCGTGGCTTCGTGCTCATCCATATCCACCATTCCTTGAGCACCTTTCTTTTCGCCTTGGAAACCAACTGTTCTTCATCAGAATTGAGGATATTGATGGAAAAATCCATGGACCAGGAAGTGTCCGTGGGCTGCTGGCTGTGGCTGAAGGAAATCGCGGCCATGCTTGTCTACTCCCAATGAAGAAGAAATTCTTCGGCGGTGAGTGGGTGCCCGATAGAAGTGGATGGAGTCTTATCGACGCGAAAACGAAGAAACCGGTTGACCCAATATCCTTAGTCACGGAAGAGAAAATCGAAATGACTCCGTGGGAGCTCCAGGATATGGCGGTACAAGTTGTTAAAGATTACCTAGAAAAGCAAGGCTACCAAATCATATCTTGGCAAGGTAATCCAGAAGTTGATCCCGCTATTTGGTTCGTCGGTAATAGCAAAGGGCCAGAATGGGTTGTAATCAGAACAATCAAGTTCCCAGAAAACCAAGCACCCCGACCCAGTAATTGGCAAGCTATCGCAAACCAATGCTCTCGGATGAGTCGAATAGGCCATTTCGCATCTGTTGCTCTTGTAAGTACTAACCAACCGTTCCAGTCGCAAGAGGAACAAGCAGTTCCACTATGGCGCGGTCATGCAATGCACGTCCGTTTCACTGGTCTCGAATAGTTCGTAGGTTGGGGTGAGGTACGAACCCCAACATCAATGAAATCGCCAATCGTTGGGTTTCATTTCATTCAACCCAACCTTGTACCAATCCTTTTTCGGTAACGGATCAGTCTTTGCATTCATCTCACAATGAGATAAACTGCTTTCATGAAAATTATCAGCAAGTAGCCTGGATAAGCTTGCGTCATCCAGGATCAACAACTCGTATGCTGGTGTGAAGCAAACCCCAACATCAACGTAATCCCCAGCCGTTTGGCTTCATTTCGTTCAACTCAATCTACGGGCTATGCCCCCGTCCGGAAAGTAAGGCTCCGTTGCTTTTCCAATGAACGCCTCCTCAAGGTTTCCTCATGCTGCAAGACTTTTGCACGGCTACTACGCAGCACGATAATCGCGTTAAAAATTCGCGAAAAATGCGCATTTACTCCGTGTAAACTCCGCTTTTTCGCAAATTTTTGCCTTATTCTCGCACCGCTCATGACACCGCGCAAAGGTCTCGCTACAACCTTAAATCGTATCCGGGATTATTAACCATTACAGTTTTTCCCGTAGGTTCACGATGTGTTCATCGGGATTGAGACATAGTTCCAGCATCAATCTACGAAACGAGGTGTGGTCATGAACAGTAAATGGTCGATCTGGAAATTGGGTGTTATGGTTGGTGTTGTTGTCATCATGTCGGGTTGTGTGTCTTTCGAGGAGCAGCGACGGAGCATGGTCAACCATTGCTCCAAACTGGGTTTCAAATATAATTCACCGGAATTCTCGAACTGTATCTCGCGATTGAACCGGCAAATTGGCATTTCGCAAAAATGTGCCGGAACATTTCGTTATGGTGTTTCCAATAACTATAGCAGATGCGTGTCTGGAAGTTGGCGTTGAAAAAGGTGTTAGGAATGCAATAAAACCATCGCAATCCTTGGGCAGGTCGCCTGGATAAGCTTGCGTCATCCAGGATCAACAATGGCAATCCATAAAGCGCAAATCGTATTTTAATTGCAAAATGTATCAGCTTACGCTATTGTGACACTCAATGAATTACATTGACATCAAACTAGCGCAAGGAACCTGAAATGAGCCAGATATCCGCAAGATTACCGGATGAATTGATTGCCGCCCTCGATGAGGCGGCGACAAAATTGCATCGCACGCGTGCCGATGTGATCAGACAGGCTGTCGAATATTACCTCGACGATTTTGAAGATATTTCCCGTGCCGTAGAAGTTTTGCGCGATCCGGCTGACCCGGTGTTAGATTGGGAAACCGCAAAGCATGAATTACTCCGTCAGCATTAAGCAAAGTGCGCTTAAGTCATTAAAAAACATAACCTATGCGGATCGGCTTCGCATTATCGAAGCGATTGATCAACTCAAAACAAACCCGGCAGCCGGTGGCGTGCTCAAGGGAGAATATTCCGGACTACGCCGCATTCGCATCGGTTCTTATCGCGTTGTATACGAAGTGCATGATGAACAATTGACAATATTGGTTATTAGAATCGGTCATCGCCGCGAGGTTTACCGGTGAACTCATTCATCTGAACGGTTGACGCTGCACAGCAGATTGGGGTGCCGCGCTTTTATAAAACAACACGTTTCGCGTTCACAAGTAAGGTGCAACAAGCAAAGCGCATTGCACCATCAAAATGATCGAAAACCGGTGCAATGCCCTCCGGTTATTGCACCTTACAACTTGAAATAGTCGCGCCCATGCCCATAACTTATGACTCGGCTCAACAAACTGACAGAACCAGCACCATCTGTTAAACTGGTTTATAAGATCAACCAGAATTGAGAGCTAAGCGATGATTACTGTCGGCGCCTTTGAAGCCAAAACCCATTTATCGTCGTTGCTGGAGCGGGTAGCCCAGGGCGAGGAAATCATTATTACCCGTCACGGCAAACCTTTGGCACGGCTGGTTCCTGTAAATGTTACAGACCGGTCGCGAATCGATTCCGCAATTTCAAAATTAAAGGTGCTGCGCAAAAACTGCACCCTTGATGGTACTTCGTGGCAAACGCTGCGTGACGAAGGTCGCCGATGACCGGGTTTGTTCTTGATTGCTCGATTGCCGTCGCCTGGTGTTTTGAAGACGAAGCATCGGATACTTGCGATGCGTTGCTGGAACGTGTCCGCGATGAAGGGGCATTAGTGCCGTCCCTATGGTATCTGGAATTGGGGAATGTCATGATACAGGCGGAGCGCAGGGGAAGGATCATGCCCGCCGACGTTTCAATCCGGCTCGAGTTGATTGGTGATTTACCCATCAGCATCGACAATGAGACATCGCCTCGCGCTTTGCACGAAATTCTCGCTCTTGCCCGTGCTCAAAACCTGACGACTTACGATGCTACTTATTTGGAGCTTGCCATCCGGCATGGCCTTCCGCTCGCAACGAACGACAAGCGGCTGCGAAGTGCAGGCATAAATTCCGGTGTTCAGGTTATTCCGGCTTAATCCATCATCGATTTGAAAATTTAATTGTGGATCGGCGGCGAAGGCGCCTGGAAATCATGACTGCTTCCATCGATCTGAAACAGTTGCTTCCCGTTTGGGAACAATTCCGCAACCGAACCGACATTGCACCCATTCGCGATGATATACATTACGATCGCATGATCGCATTGTTGAATGCATTGCTGGAAGAGGCATCGGGCGACGAGAATCATCCAGCAATGAGCTTAGCCGGCAAACGCGAGTTCAACATTCGTCAAATCCGGGCATTGGGCGAACGGTTCGCGATATCGCCAGCAACTTTTGTTTGATGGCATTTGAACTTAATTCACCAGACAAGAGAGAGTCTCCATTATGTTCACACATTTCCGGGTAGCTCGCCCCGTCAGCGACCTTTCCCGAAGCGATGCGATGTACCAGGCTGGTCTTGGGTTTGTCCGGGTTGGTCAATTTGATGATCACGATGGTTTCGACGGGGTGATGCTCGGCTTTCCCGGCGCAGGCTATCATCTCGAATTCACCTACTGCCGCACCCACCCGGTTGCGCCAACCCCTACGCCTGAAGATCTGCTGGTTTTCTATCTCCCCAACCGCAGTGAATGGGAATCGCGTTGCCAAGCGATGCTGGATGCCGATTTTAAACCAGTTCCCTCCCTGAATCCCTATTGGGAACGCGAGGGCCGGACTTTCGAGGATCCCGACGGGTATCGCGTGGTTATCCAATGTGCGGAGTGGATTAATCCGTAAGGTGCAATAAGCAAAGCGCATTGCACCAATGATAGATAACTTTGATGGTGCAATGCGCTTTGCTTATTGCACCTTACAACTGGGCGGTAGCCGCTCAGCTGACAGAGTCTGCATCATCTGGTAAATTGGTTTACATGATCAACCGGAACTGCGCAAAAATTGTACGCTTGATGGCATAGCATGGCAAAGGATGCGCGACGGAAACCGCCGGTAAGCGGATTTATTCTGGATTGATCCAACAGACCCCAATAATCGCGAGGGCGAAATTCAATGACTGACGAGCAGAAATCACAAAAATGGTGGCAAACCGTTCCCGGATTATTGTCGGCGACGGCGGGTTTGATTACCGCCGCGACCGGCATGATCGTGGCGTTACACCAGACCGGATTTCTCGATAAGGATAGCGGGCATGCGCCACAAGCTCCGAGCGGTTCTCTTGCCCAACCGGAAACGGTTCAATCGGATGCGGCACCCAATGCACGGCCTAATACAGCGTCCTCTTCCAAAAGTGAAGTTGCACAAACCTCAATTGCGCTTGCCGCCGGATCTGAAGTGCGCTTGGGCAATGCGGTATACAAAATTCTGGCAGTCCAGCTTGACCGTTATAACGTGGAAAAACTGAGTCTGCGGTTTACTGTGCGCATGACGAATAACGACCGTTACCCGGTCAATTTCTGGGATGAATCTTTCCGGTTGCTGGTTGACGGCGCACCCCTCGCGCCGGTGAGCGGATTGAACAAGCTGCTGCACAGCCGCAGCGCTGAAGAGGGGGAGATCGAGTTTGTCATTCCGGTAACCGCTCAATCTGTGGCTTTAAAAATCGAGCATTTGAACGAATCGACCGAGATCCCCATCAACCTCCCGCCCCAGCTTCCGCTCGCGAAACCGTAGCGGAAATGTATCGCCACCGCGCTTATGCTCGATTGACATTCAAGTTTGCGGGGGCGTGCGCAGAAATTTCGGCAGCGGCAATCCGTACCAGCTTTTAACATACAGATAGCGCCGCACCGGCGTTTTAATCATCAGTAACAGCAATCCGATGGAGTACAGACACCACACCGCCACCCCTTCGTTCAAGTCGTTCGTGGTCATGTACGCCAGCAACGGTCCCGACAGGAAGTGATAACTCACCATTTTCCAGGACCCGTACAGCAACGGCAGCACAAAGGCGGTGTAACCGTAAACATTTCCCATAAAGACATTGCCGTTGGCGGGAATGGCCCAGGCGATATGCCAATCGCCGGAGGTCGAACAAATCTGTTCACCGCAGAAAGGCATGGTGAATTTTGCGCTGGTGAAAAATGTCATGGTGTAGTTTCGTTCATAACAGTAGACGACCCAATCGAACGGATAAATCCGCATCATGAAAATGACCGCAGCAGCAGCGCACAATGTGTAAACCGCCGGTGCGATGCGTCGGCGCAAGTTTTCCGGGATGAAATGCATCGCGACTGCATTGACAAAAAAGGGTTGAAACGCGATATGCATATATCCCAGAAAAGTCGCAATCTGATTTCTTGGGTCCTGACATTGATCGATCACCGTGTAAGTGTACGCTTGCAGCAATTCCATCAACGAAAAGTACGCCAGCGCGGCGCATAACACGCCGGATTCACCCTTCCGGTAAAAATAGACGGTACTCGCAATGCCGGCCACCGCTAACGCCGCCGACGCTTCTCCACTCCAGCACATATAACCTCTCTCGAATTATTGAATATGCGCCTGGCAGATTTTCGGACTTATCGAAGGATTTCGATGAAACGTCAACAGTCTGTTCACGCAATAACCGTTGACTTAAAAGAAATTTGGTCTTGGTAGGACAGGATTTACAAGGGCATTGCGGCCTATTGTACATGGCTGCCTATTAAATAGACAGCCGCTGCTTCAAATATCGATCGGTGTTTCCTTAAATCCTCATCTGCTTTCGCACCGCCCAGGCGAACAGCCGCGCGCCTAACAACCAGCGGGAAATCACTGCGGTTTTCGAATCCCACGGCAATGCGTGCCGGACGGGCCGGATCGACCGGTTCACTGCTTTCAGAATTGCTCTGGCAATGATTTCCGGACCGGGTGCTTGCGGTTCTCCAGCGAGCAGCCGATGCAAACCGTCGATGATATTGCGATACACCGGGGGATGTTGAACAGTCTCGAGCAACGCGAATTCCTTCTCGGCGAATTCGGTTTTGATCAGACCGGGCGCGATGACAACGACATCGATTCCCAACGCTTTGACTTCGCCGCGCAGCGATTCCGATAAGGCTTCGACCGCGTGTTTCGACGCGGCGTACCAGCCGAAACCCGGCAGTGCGATTTTTCCGAGAATCGAGGAAATGTTGACGATGCAGCCCGATCGTTGTTCGCGCATATGCGGCAGGACGGCTTGAATGAAATGCGCGTAACCGAACACGTTCACTTCGAATTGACGATACGCGGCTTCCATCGAGACGCATTCGAGCGTGCCCAGTTGGCCGTAACCGGCATTATTGACAAGCACATCGATGCGGCCTTTGGTTGCGATGACATGCGCCACCGCCGCATTAACCGCCGCGAGATCGGTTACATCGAGCGGAAGCGGTTCGATGCTATCCGAACGGATTTGCTCCAGCCGCTGTTCCCGGCGCGCCATTGCAAACACATAAAAACCATGCTGCGCCAGCAAGCAAGCCGTAGCTTTGCCGATTCCGCTCGATGCACCAGTCACCAATGCAATTCGTTGCATATCGCAATCCTTTTTCACGATCCAGGCTATCGATCTTGCCGGGAAATCCGGGATACAATAAACCGATGCCTGTTAATTCAGCAATTCCTGCGAGTATTTTATGCCACTGCAAAACATTTTTTCAGCGATTCCACGGGATCTATCCGCGGAAGTTTTCGAGACTTTGATCGAAAGCAATTCGATCAAGATTGAACGGATCGTTTCAAAAGGCCAGCAATCGCTTTGGTACGATCAGGCGCAACACGAATGGGTCATGGTTCTGAAAGGACAAGCGGTACTATCGTTCGACGATCAAACGTCGGTACAGCTTGGAGAGGGCGATTTCATCAATATCCCCTCTCATAAAAAACATCGGGTTTCTTGGACGGATCCCGATCAGGAAACGATTTGGCTGGCGATTCATTATTAAGCCGATCAGGCATCTTCAGCCGATCCGGCTTAAGGTGAATCAAAAATTACTTGCTCGACAAATGACCGTATTTTTGGCGGAATTTTTCAACCCGGCCGGCAGTATCCACAATTTTCTGTTTTCCGGTATAAAACGGATGACATTGCGAACATACTTCGATACTTAAAGCCTTGTTCATGGTCGAACGCGTTTTAAACACATTGCCGCAACTGCAAGTAACGGTAATCTCCTGGTAGTCTGGGTGAATTTCTGCTTTCATTTACTGCTTCCTCAATGACTGATCCCAAAAGGGAAAATTAAAAAGTTGTGTATTATCCTTTATTGCGGATGCCGGTGCAACTGCCGTGATCCAAACCTATACCCGCCGCATGGAATCAAAAAAATCCGAATTGTTCTTGGTTGCCTTGATTTTATCGAGCAAAAACGACATTGCATCCATATCATCCATTGGGTGCAGCAATTTGCGCAATACCCATATTTTTTGCAGCACTTCGGGTGGAATCAACAATTCTTCGCGGCGGGTGCCGGAGCGATTCACGTTAATCGCCGGATAAATGCGCTTCTCGGCCATGCGCCGGTCCAAATGGATTTCCATATTACCGGTGCCTTTGAATTCTTCATAAATCACATCGTCCATGCGCGAGCCGGTATCAATCAGCGCGGTGGCGATAATAGTCAGCGAGCCGCCTTCCTCAACATTGCGGGCCGCACCGAAAAAGCGTTTGGGCCGTTGCAAGGCATTGGCATCGACACCGCCGGTCAATACTTTGCCGGAAGCCGGTACCACCGTGTTATACGCGCGCGCCAAACGGGTAATCGAATCGAGTAAGATTACTACGTCTTTTTTATGCTCGACCAGGCGTTTGGCTTTCTCGATCACCATTTCAGCAACCTGCACATGCCGTGTCGCGGCTTCATCGAATGTCGATGAAATCACTTCGCCTCTGACGGAGCGGATCATGTCGGTCACTTCCTCGGGACGCTCGTCGATCAGCAGCACGATCAAGATCACATCCGGATAATTGGCCGCGATGGCATGCGCAATGTGCTGCAGCATCACGGTTTTACCGGACTTGGGACTGGCAACCAGCAAACCGCGCTGGCCTTTACCGATCGGCGCGATCAAATCAATAATCCGGCCAGTAATATTTTCTTCGGCTTTGATATCGCGTTCCAGCATCAACCGTTCATCCGGGAATAGCGGCGTCAGATTTTCAAATAGAATTTTTTGCTTGGAGTTTTCTGGTGGTTCGTTATTGACTTTATCCACCTTGACCAGCGCAAAATAACGCTCGCCGTCTTTGGGCGGACGGATCTCTCCGTCGATCGAATCTCCGGTATGCAAATTAAACCGGCGGATCTGACTTGGAGAGATATAAATGTCGTCAGGACCGGCAAGATACGAAGTGTCCGGGGAGCGTAAAAACCCGAAGCCATCCTGGAGCACTTCCAAGGTCCCATGTCCATAGATATTTTCACCCTTCTTAGCCTGATTCTTTAGCAATGCGAAAATCAAGTCCTGCTTTCGCATTCGGTTGGCTCCGTCAATTTCGTTTTCGACAGCCATTTTTACTAATTCGGTGACATGTAAATTTTTAAGATCAGATAAGCGCATGGATGGGCTCGGAAAAGGGGGTTTACGTATTAAAAGATTAAAGTGCCGGAAGGAAAGCGATGACGGACGGGAAAGTATCAGCTACGGCCGTGGCCTACATCAAAGTTAGTCCACAAGACTCATTGTTCAACAGGGTCAGTGGGTTAAATGTGGCTGTCAATAAACGCGGTTAATTGCGATTTTGAGAGTGCGCCCACTTTCGTCGCTTCAATATTGCCGTTCTTGAACAACATCAGTGTCGGAATTCCACGAATGCCGTATTTAGGCGGTGTCGACTGATTTTCATCAATATTGAGTTTCGCAACTTTCAAACGATCGCCGTATTCATTCGCGATTTCGTCAAGAATCGGGGCTATCATCTTGCATGGACCACACCACTCCGCCCAGTAATCCACTAAAACGGGAACTGTCGACTGCAACACTTCCGCTTCGAAATTTGCATCGGTTACATAATGAATATGCTGACTCATAAAATCCTCTTTTATTAAATTATTAGTTTCAGGAATAGTTACCTCAGTATTATCGCTGAGATGGGTTTACTTGATCGCTTGGAAAAAAGCTGTAAAAGAAAGGTATTAATACGAATTGGCAATGCTATAGAAAAACCTGCAAAAAGGGAAGTGGCACTCCCCCTAAAAATTCAATCCGGGAGTCAAATGTACGAAAATTGTCAACACCGCCGATCGTCACGGCAACGACTGCGGAAAAACCACCAAATGATGCGTTTCGAGTTTGATACCGATTTTCTCGCCAACCAGATGATTATGATGACTGGGAACCAACGCCAGAATCCGCTCACCCCCGGCAAGACGCAAGGCATACAGAATCTCCGCACCCCGGAACGCCTTGCTGATGATGGTTGCCTGTAACGGACTGGCATCATCGTGAACGATATCATCCGGTCTAAGCAAGACTTCGACGACATCACCCGTTACACAGTGACGCGGTACTTCACCCTCGATCACCCCGAGTTCGATCTCAACTTGCTGCGGATTTTTCACAGTGCCGGTCACAAAAACGCCTTGCCCGATAAAATCAGCGACAAACCGGTTAGCGGGATGATGGTATAAATTAAAAGCGGTATCCCATTGCTGCATTGCGCCGTGGTTCATAACGCCGATCTCATCTGCAATTGCAAAAGCTTCGGCTTGATCATGCGTTACCAGAATGGCGGTTATTTTCTGGTGCTTCAGAATCTCGCGGACTTCCATGCTCAAGCGTTCGCGCAAGCTGACATCGAGATTGGAAAAAGGCTCATCCAGCAGCAATAATGCCGGTTTCGGCGCTAATGCCCGCGCCAGCGCCACGCGCTGTTGCTGGCCGCCCGAAAGCTCATGCGGATATTTTTTTGCGACCGTGGCGAGATGAACAACATGCAGCAACTCTTCAACACGCTGTTCGCGTTCGTTTTTGGTTAACCGATGCAGACCAAAACCGATATTGGCAGCAACGTCGAGATGCGGAAACAACGCATAATCTTGAAAAACCATCCCGATCCGCCTGTTTTCCGGCGGCACCTGATGCTTGGGATCACTGACGCACACGCCATTCAGCAAAATTTCTCCCGCCGATACTGGTTCAAATCCGGCGATACAACGCAACGCCGTGGTTTTCCCGCAGCCGCTCGGGCCCAGCAAGCAACCGATTTGACCTTGCTGCAAGGTCAACGATAAATCTTGAATAACAACCTGCGAGCCATAGGCCTGGCGGACATTTTTCAGCTGCAACAGAACGTTACCCATACGATTACTTTTCAGTTTGGCGCATCAATAAGAAAATCGGGATCAATCCTGCCAATACCAAGGTGACGGCAGGCAAAGCCGCTTGATCCCACTGGCCTTCGGAGGTCATTTCATAAATGCGGACCGCCAGCGTATCCCAACCGAACGGACGGGTCATCAGCGTGATCGGCATCTCCTTCATGACATCGACAAACACTAAGGCAGCCGCGGTAAAAATGCCCGATTTCAAGATCGGCGCTTGCACTTTCCTGATCATAGACCAACCATGCACGCCCAAACTCATCGCCGCTTCGTCGATACTCGGCGTTATCCGCTGCATTGCGCTATCAACCGGATAGTGGCTGACCGCCATGAAACGGATCAAATAAGCAATCAGCATTGCAACCAGCGTACCTTGCAAGATTTGACCGGTATCCATCTGAAACCAGTTCAGCGCCAGTTCGCTGAGTCGCGCATCCAGCCACGTCAACGGTAGATAAACACCGATTGCGAGAACCGCGCCGGGTAATGCATAACCAATGGTCGCGATGCGCACGGCATTTTTGGTCGCAGTATCCGGGTATCGCCGCGCCGCATAGACCATCGCAATCACCATCGCACAAATCAACAATGCCGCCATGCCGGACAACGATAGCGAATGCCATAGAAAATCCAGATAGCGGGCAAAATCATAATCATGCGCAAACGAATCGGCCGCCCAATAGCTTAACTGCATGACCGGCAGCAAAAAAGCCAGAAACAACACGCTGAACATGGATCCGCTCACCAATCCCCCCTGCCATCCGCTTAACGTGATGCGCTGCGCGCGTGCACTTCGTTTGGATTCTGCGTAACGCATACGCGCGCGGAATTGCTGTTCCAGCACAATCACCACAAAGACGATAATAATCAACAAGGAAGCAAGTTGCGAAGCCGCTTGCAAGGAAAACATGCTAAACCATGCTTTGTAAATAGCGGTGGTGAAAGTATTGTAATTAAACACCGCCACCGTGCCAAAATCCGCCAGTGTTTCCATTAGCACCAGCATCAAGCCGCCGGCAATCCAAGGACGCGCCATCGGCAACGCCACTTTGAAAAAGCCCTGCACTTTGTTTAAACCCAGCGATTGAGCGACTTCCAGCGAACGCTTGCCCTGACTTAAGAAAGCATTTTTCGCCAGCAAATAGACATAGGGATAAAAAGCCAATGTCATGACCAGGATCACGCCCGCTCTGCCGCGTATTTCCGGAAACCACGGCAAATCAGAATCCAGCCACGCGCGCAAAGTCGTTTGCACCGGTCCGGTAAAATCAAACAAACCCAATGCGACAAAGGCTGTCACATAGGCCGGCATGGCCATCGGTAACAACAATGCCCAAGCGAAGAACCGCCGCCCGGGAAATTCATAGACCGAGATAAACCAGGCCAACCCGATACCGACCACCGCGGTGCCGCAGATAACCCCCGCGGCGAGCCAAAAGGTATTGATTAATATATCCGGAAGCGTGGTTTCAAGCAGATGCCGCCAGATGTCGCCGGCAGGCGCCAGCAATGACGACACTACCACAGCAACCGGCGCCAACACCAGTGCGGCTGCGATAAAAGGCACCAAGCGCCAGAATGTTAAGAACCGATAACGAGGAGACAGCGCGGACAGTTTTTCACCAGAAAGAGCATTATGCTTGAACACGCTGCAATTGGCTGATAACGCGATGAACTACCGCTCGTTTAGCGATAGCCCGCGCGATCCATCAGCTTTACGGCAGCCGTTTGTAACTCACCCGCTTTCGCCAGATTCATCGGATTCTGTTTGAAATTGCCCCATGATGCGACAAACGGATCCGCTGCAATCTTCGGATTAACCGGATATTCCATGTTCACGTCGGCAAACAGGTTTTGCGCTTTGTCCGACGATAAAAATTCCAGCAGTTTGATCGCGGCGGCTTCGTTACGGCCGTGACGCGTGACACCGGCGCCGGAGATGTTGACATGCACGCCGCCGTCATTCTGATTCGGCCAGAAAACCGCCAGCGGCAGCTTGGGATCCTTGCTCATCAGCCGGCCAAAATAATAGGTATTGACGATCGTCACATCGCATTTACCGGCGGCCACGAATTCCAATGCACGGGTATCGTCGGATAAAGGATCGGTGGCCAGATTCGCCACCCAGCCCTTCACGATTGCTTCGGTCTTGGCTTCGCCATGCTCGGCGATCATCATCGCCACCAGCGACTGGTTATAAACTTTCTTTGAAGTACGCAAGCATAAACGATTGCGCCATTTGGGATCGGCCAAATCTTCGTAAGTCGATAGCTCTTCCGGTTTCACTTTCTTGGTGTTGTAAATCAGCGTCCGCGCCCGGATCGACAAACCGAACCATTCATTCGCCGGATCACGTAAATGCGCCGGGATATTGCTCTCCAGCACATCCGACTTGACCGGTTTCAACAACCCCGCCTGCGCTGCCGCCCAAAGATTTCCGGCATCGGCGGTGATCAGCATATCAGCCGGCGTGTTTTTCCCTTCGGCTTCGAGCCGCGCCAGCAGCGCGCCTTCATTGTCGGTCGTATATTTGACTTTGATGCCGGTTTCCTTGGTAAACGCATCGAACATCGGTTTTATGAGTTGTTCGATACGCGCGGAATAAACGACCACTTCTTCCGCATGAACCGGTTGAATAGCAACGAGCGTAAACAGGAAAAAAAACGCAGCCAAGAAATGGCATTTAATAAGACGTGACATGAAAAACTTCCAAGCAAAAATGTTGAAAAACCGGATTAACCTATGGCCGGTACTATAGTATGGATAAGAATAATTATCAATTATCCGCTACCGGTTGAAACCAACCGCTGAGTTCCTTGCGTCCGACCAACGGCAGCTTGATCGCCGGGGGATCGAGATCGACACCGAAAGACAATCCGAGAAAATTGAATTCGATGCCTTCGACTTCACTGACCAATACCCCCATCAAACCGAATAACGAAACCTGAAAACCGCTGCCGCTCGGTGCCTGGCCGATCAATTTGTAACCAAGATAATCCTTGCCGATCGCCGTCGGTGGCAAGTCCAGTTGCAATTCCGGCACGGCGCGTGAAATCCAAGCCACAAATGTATTGGAATTCGGTCCCGGCCAGATCGTGTAATTCTTAGGATACGGATAATTGCGCGCGGCTTCGTCGATTTTCGCAATCAGCGCGTCCACGCCTTCGCCGCGCTTATCCAGCAGCAGTTCGGGCATATTGCCGTACCAGCGCCGGTCCGGCACATTGTCATAAATCACCACCACCGGCAGCTTCCGCCGCTGCATCCAGCCGATCACTTCGTAAATCGTGAACGATTCTGCCGCCGTGGGCTTGACCGCAATCCAGGTATGAATCCCCAAATAGCCGCGCCAGCTGAATGCGCGCGCGCCATATACCTGCACGACCGCCTCCGGCGTTGTGGCCGGATCCGGCGCGATACCGGCCGGTTCGCGGCTGGCATTCCACCAGTATTGCGCCTGCGCGCGGTGCGGCGTCGCGGCAATCAGCACCACTCCCAGTGTCAGCAGTATAGAAAAAAAGATAGCGATCCGTTTCATTTAATCATTGACTTAAACTGTTTTACAGTCCGGTGCGCTTCCCCAGTATCTCTGGCAAATTCCGCAAAAACCGTCCGGCATCCAGCATTTGCCGCCGCAGCAATTCCCAATCCTCAGCGCGTTTCCTGGCATCCATGCAACGCATCATGCGCACCCGTAACGCTTCGTCCTGATGATTCAGGATCGCCGCCCACAAGGTATCGTCGACATTATAAACTTTACCTTTCAATAAACAGACCGGGATCACCTTTTCAACCGGCACTGCCAGATCGGCGGCAATCGCCTGTACCGCCGCGTTGATATTCAGTGACTTGGTATTGGACGGCTGGGTCAAATCATACGGCGGCTGCCATTCATTCACCGGACGCAAGCGGTCGATAAAACTGGCGGCAACCAGTAATGGCGGCAAACGCCGGTCGGTCCAGGCCGCTTGGGCCGATCGCAATTGCTCCAGACACTCGCGTTCGCTCTGCCGGTCCGGGCGATTGGCCGCGCTGACCCACAAGATCAAGTCGGCGTTTCTTGCGGCTGCCAGCATTTTCGCCGGATCGAATCCGGCGCTATCGCATCCCGGGCTATCGAAAATCAACGCCTGCGTGAATCCCTCACGCGTCAGCACAGACGGTTTAAAGGTCTGCTTGCCGTCGGGCAATGGCTCGGTAGTAGCTGCCAGATTACCAAACATCGCATTGATCAAGCTCGATTTGCCCGCGTTCGTTTTGCCGAGCACCAAAATCCGCAGCGGTTCCACCGTTGCCGCCGCTTCTTGCGCTTGTTCCAGGTCGGTTTGGGATTCCGGCGTGGTTGATTCGATCAATGCTTCATCCGTTAACGTCAAGCGCCCGCTATACAAATCGATTGCGTAATAGCCGACCTTGCACACATACGCGCGCAGTAGCCAACGGTGCAGCTCATCCCTGGCCTGATCGAAACTGCGCTCGCGCAAATGCCGCCAAGCTTCGCCCAGCAATGCGTTAAGCGGATTGATGAGAATGCTGCCGGCGCGATAGATGTCGACGATCCTTTCCGCTTTCGCTTTCCAGCGCTGAATCCGGAAAAAATCACCAATGGTCAGGCGCGTGCTGAACGGGATTTTTTCGGCGAAATCACGGCGCAAATCGCGGCTCGCGCGTTCGATGATCAGCAAGGTGTGCGGAATCGTCAGCTCCAGCAGCGGCTTCTCGACATCGGGATGATAGCAATGCGCGACCGTCTCTAAGGTCTTCTGTCCCAATGCCAGCATCCAAGTACCTTCCTCGAGCGGCCAATCCTGCGGATTACAGGTTTCGGCAAGCTCTTCCACCCGCTGCCATACCGTATCCGCACTCGGCGGCCACTGCGGATTCGGCTCGGTCACGGGCGCATTCAGCAATTGCCGCTGCTGCCGCACCAGCCATTGCTGCAAACCATAACCCAAGCCGCCGCAGATCACCATCGCAATCAGCCAATATTGCAGGTTACCGCTTTGCCACAACCAGAAAAAGCCAAAACCCAGCAACGCCAATACCGGCAACAGCATCAGAATGAATACCAGCAACCGTAGCGGATCGATTCGCGCGAGCACCGGCTTCATCTAGGATTGCCCCCGTAACCGGCTTTTCAACACGGCGGCACCGCGTTCCAGTTCCTCGGCATATATGCGGCGCAAGGTATCGGCATCGACGTTCAAACCATCCTTGCGCCGTTCGAAAAAATAAATCGCGATTTTACCCAATGCATAAGTGGTCGCGCCGCTGGAACTCGCGCCCCACACCGCGCCGATCGTTTGCCCCCAGAACGGGATTACCTTGACCACTGCCCGGCTAAGCCATCGCGCCACATAACTGGACGCGATCCCGGCGCCCGCAAGGCCCAGAAACTCGGTAACGGTGCTGCGATCCCAGCGTTGTCCGTACAATTGCGCCAAACTATGCAGCAGCTTCGCCTGCACCGCCGATACCGCAACCAAATCGACCACCGGCAGCGCACCCAATCCGGCAGCTACCAATGCATAACCGACAATGTGCGGATGCGCAGCCTGGGCGTATAAATCCTGCACATCTTTCTCGCCGCTCAGTTGATGCTGCAATCCCAATGAAGTCAGCGTTTCAATCGCTTGCCACAAAGCTTCCAGACCGTAATCCGGCGGCTCGAAACCATCCTCGGGCAAGGTCAGATCGACCGCCACCCAGCTCATGGCTCCGAAACCCGGCAACGGCTTCAAAGCTTCGCGTTGCGCCTGAATCGCGCGGCGCAAATCCAGCGGTATCGTTTCCGGCAGCGGTTCGGAACCATAAGGCCACGGTTGTACGTGTTCGCAGCCGTCCGGGTAAAGATCATGCAGACCGGTTTGCACCAGCAACACCGGCCATTCCGGGTGACGCTTGCGGATCGCATGCAGCACGTCGAATATCGCGGCTTGATCGGCATCCGCCGCTTTCATCACCGCCACCAGCAAATGCGCTTGCGCCTCGCAATATTGCATATCGTCGGCCGGATCGTAAGACACCACGCCCAAACCCGGCGTATCGAGAAATTTAACGATGGGCGTTTCCGCAGGAAAATCATAAAAACGCGAACTGCGTGTGCACGGCTGGAAACCGTTGCCGATCTCGGCAGTTTCGCTGCCGGTCAATGCGCGGATGATCGAAGTCTTGCCCGATTGGGTTTTACCCAGCAACCATATCACCGGCACCGGCATCTTCGCGCGCGCATCGCGCAGCGAAGCCTCCAGTAACGCCGGATCGACTTTGGGTTCGAGCAACGCAGTTCGCAGTTGCTCCCAATAATCCGTCCAATTTTTTGAATCGTCCCATTTCATTGACCCATCTTACCATCTTCGCCTTTAAAAATTGAAGCGGCCAGCCAATCGCATCAAGGCAATGGCTGACTGAGATCGCCAGGAACAGCGGCAATCCGGCTTTTTCAGGTCCAATATGTTGGGTTATCCGGGGCTGCCTGGAAAAACCACCGATGCGGCGCTTGGAATGGCACTCCCCGAAAATGCCGCCGGTCAAATTCGGACTCGTTCAACACTTTGTCATAACGCGTGAAAGCGGCAACCTCATCAGCAGGTAAACCGACGCTGCCGGAAAAAGTAATCAAACCCGTCCGAAAACGTCTTAATTGAGCACAGCGCCCCACCGCCTGCGCAACTGTCATGTGACCGCTTTTCATCCCCAGATCCTTCAAACTTTCCATTTTGATTCCGAGTTGCACGGTCGAAGGGTGAATACCGGCGGCAGTGATCGATTGAAGAATTTGCAAGTGACGCTTCGTCAGTCCATCTTGCGCCGTGGCTGTTTTCGAAGTCTTATAACCGCCGGCTTGAACACCTTCGTCATACGCCATGATGCGCGCGATCACATTGGCCTGGCCTGCCGCCAGACGTAGCGGCTGCACCCGGGTATGCCCGAAAATATAAACCCCGTCCTCGAATTTCCCGGATTTGGCATCGACAAACGCCGCCGTCGCATACGACACGAACCGTTTCTTTGGAAGCAACAACTGCCCCAGCGTGCGATACAGATTTTGCAGATTATCCGCAGCCGCTTGCTCTTTCTTGGCCGCCGGATCGGATGACGTAGGTCTGGCTGTAACCCAATCCTTGATGGTTTTGCCTTGCTTGAACCAGTTTTTCATGGTGTCGCTTTTTTCGCTCGGACCAATCCCATTGACTTCGATATCAAAACCGACACCATCAAAATCCCAAGTATCGAGCACATCGCGAATGCGATTGGCATGATCGGTCATGTCGGAATCCGGCGAAGTGATGAACGATACAAAATCACCTTGCGTTTGCTTTTTTTCATCGTCACGCACTTCATAACCGGCGGTGATCTGAATGCCCAATGCATGACAGGCTTCAATCAGGTTGCGCAGCGCGCGTTCGACAAAACGCCGTTCTGTGCCAGCCTGCTTACCCACTTGATGGCCGAACACCGCCAATTCCGGTGACAAATCGACCGACCCGTCTGCACGGCGGCCGATCGTCGCGATCAGCGAAAGATCGTCCAGTCCCGCGCAAAATTTGTTCATAAACGACTCGTATTGCTGCGCCGATGGGACTTGTCCGTCGATTTTATGCGCCAAGGCGACACGCTTGGAAAAATTGGCCAATCCCGTCCACTGTGACAACCGGGTTCGCGCCGAAACCACCGCTTGCACCGGTGTGCCTGCTTCGACGCGAGGGGTGAATGCAGCCTGATCCAGCAGGCGCCAGGCACTCGACACATTTTGCACCTGCCGGCGGACATCGGTTAAGCGCCACGGTTCCGCGTTGTCACTAGACCATTTGCACACACCGTTGGCATCCGGTTTCAACACTCGCGATTCCTGTGCGCCGCGTGACACGACGATTTCATTGTTTTTCCAGCCGAATGCCGCTTCTTTCGCTGACGGCTCAATGAACGACGGATCGCTCAGTTGAACCTCGAAATCCGCCATGGCTACAACTGCCGTCCGGTTTTCGGATCGTACGCGACCGGCACCGGCACGACCTGATCGGTCGGCAGCACTTCCACCCATTGATCAAAGACTTCGAAATCCTCGCCCGCCTGCAACGCGCGGAAACCGCCCTGCAGCGGATAAAAGCCGTGCTCGTAGACCTTGTCGACCGGCGTCGCCGAGACACGGTTATCGTCGTTGATCTCGTCGCCGGGATAGCGTCCCACTTGCATCGACTTGGCGTGTTTTTCCGCCACCACGTCGCACAAGTGGTTGATGGCGTCGCGGATTGTCACGTTCGGGCCGCTGTGCGGGATTTTGGCGAGTTCTTGCGGCGGCGCGACGTAATTGTCGTCCAAACCGTCGGTGCCTTCGACATGCAAGCGTTGCAGCCAATTCATCGCCGCGCGTTCCTGACCGGGCCGGATCGGAATCACCGCTTTGACCCACGGCGCATTCAAAAACGCGTTGCGCATGTTGTCGCCGTCGAGTTGCAGCAACCAGCCGAGCGACGCGCCGAGCTTGGCGGGCGCAGATTCTTCGGTGATGTAATAATTGTCGACGCGGTTATCGTGCGCCCCGCCCCAGGTAACGGTATCGGTCGCCGCGATTTGCGCATCTTCGGCTTTGATCGCAGCGGACGTCACCAGATTCTTGCTCAGCTTGCCTTTGATCTGCGTGTAAACCGAACCGCTCGCAGTAGCGGGTACGGGTTCGACCGTAGAAGGTTTGCGGATACCGCCCAAGCCTTGGTGGCTTTGATGCAAGCGCGGACGCCACCATTCCGGCGCGACGAAATACAGCATTTTGTCGATGTCGAAAATCGTATTGAGCAATTCCGACACCACATGCCGCGTGCGGTCGTCCGGCATCGGCAGACCCTTGGTCAGCATGTCCTGAATCAGGCAGCGGTACACCACAATGCGCTCTTCCTCGCGCAAATCCTCGTACTTGCGCGGTTCGATGCGCGACATTTTGTTGATGCGGTCGCGCGCCGCTTCGACGAATGCCTGCTCGAACTCCATGCGGGTCTTTTCGTTGAATTCGTTGATTTTCTGATCGTTCTGCGCGGTGACATCGTCGCGCAGCTTCTTGGTCGGTTGCCAGGTAATCTTGGCGATCACGCGCAGCGGCGACACGTTGCGGAAATTGACGTGCTTAACCTTGACCGAAAAGCGGATCGAACCGGGTGAGACCTCGTCGACGTCATCGAGCTGCAAGCGGATATCGTTGCCGCCGTAGTCGAAGGTGATAAAACCGTCCTCGCCGTATTCGTAACCGGGCTGATCGCATTGCGCCTTGAAGCCGCCGAAATGCCACTGAACCTTCTCCGGCTCACCTTCGTTGTCATCCAGGTTCACTTCCTTGCCTTCGGCGTAGACTTCGTCCATATCGTCTTCCGGCAAGGTGTCTTCGGTTTTCGGCACGAACGGAATATCCATGCTCAACTCGGTGGTGACCGCCTGCGGCATCGGAATCGCTTCCGGCGGTGGTGTCTCGCCGACTTCGGGCCCTTTGGCCAAATGCACCAGTTTGGAAATTCCCAATTGCCGGCCCGGATCGTCGACATACGTCTGCCAGCACAAATACGTGCCGATATCCTGCACTTGCACGCCGACCTGACGCATTTTGCGGCGCATCTCGTAATTGAGCAGCTCGGCGGTGGTATTGTTCAGCACGTAACGCTTGCTCGAGGTATCGGTGGTTTCGGTGACGGTGCGGAAGGTGGATTTGTAGTTCTTGCGGATTTCGGTGGAAATTTTCTCGGTCTGCTGGCGCATGTGCTTGTGCGAGACTTCGCGCGCTTTCGATTGCGTACTGGCCATGTCGATGCTGGCGGATGCGCTGGCGCTGCCACCGATCCAGCTTTGGTTGGCGGTGGCGTTCATGCCGAATTTGGTATCGGATTTATTATCTTCCTTCACCGCCTGCGACAATTCGTCTTCCTCGGTCAGCGATTTTTCGGTGCGCAGCGTCGTTTCCAGCGAAGTTTCCTGCGTACGTTCGACCAAGGTGCGGCGCGTGCTGACTTCAACCAGCTCGACGCTGCTGCCGGGACTGAGCCACACATGTCCGACCGCCGGGCCGAGAAAGGTATCAAACTCGAAAAAATACTGGCGGAACAAATGTACGATGCCGATCGGCGACAACCCGGCGCGGCCAAGGTCCTTGAACGGATCCATGTAATCGAGCGGGTCCTTAAAACTCAACAGCTTTTGCAAATTCGCCCAGTGGTTGCCCGGCTTGTAGAACAACTGCTTCAATGCATCAAACTGCTTGGTTTGCTTCAGATGCAGCACATAACCCGCCACCGCCGATTCGCGTTGCAATTGCTCCGCCGCCAGTGCGTTGGTTTGCTCCACGCGGCTATTCGCGCGCGGCTCTTGCGCGCCGCGATACCACTCCATGATGTTCGGAATCACCTCGCGGTTCAACGTGGTTTTGATACGCTCCTCGTCGATCAACCGATCCCAAATGCGCTCGTCGTAACGCTCCAGCGGCGGCAATTCGCGCGTCAGATTCTCGATCACGAAACTGCCCATCGCCCCTTTGCGCGGCGTCTCGTTGCTGCCGGTGTCCAGCCGCGTGATCTTGTCGAGCATGCCGCGTTCATTCAACGCCATCTCGAAATTGCCGCGATAGCCCTTGAACAACTGATCGCGCACCTTGCGCAAATCCGCGCGGAAACCCTTATCGATGCGCTGCTGAATGCGCTTCGATTTCCACCCGATCATCGGCTGGTACACGCCAAAAATCTCGCTGTCGTAGGGGAGGATATTCTGATACTTGGAATAATCGCTGATTTTTCTCATGACCGGCACTCCTTATGGTTGACGATTGTCATTGCGATGAAGAGGAACCTCTGCGGGTGACTATAGGAGAAAGCAGCGGAGGCGTCAAATGGCGGCTACAACAACGCTGGCATCCTATTTTAGTAGCATGGATAACCGCTACTTTTTAATGCTATGATTCAATTCCCTTAACATAATATGGAAAAGTTAATAAAAATGAAAAAGCTTCTTTTGGGTTTAAGCCTTCTGACAATTAGCAGTTCTTGCTTCGCCATTGTAAATTTCACCAGCAGCACCGGTACGCTTGTCATGCGGGATGTGTCGGTGGATGGAACAACGCTCTATGACAGCGTTACTCTTAAACTGAATCTTGCAAATGGTACTTTTACCGTCGTGGATGCAACGCTGGCAGACAACTCTTTCTCATCAACCGCAATCGATACATTAACTCAAGATGGTATAAAAATTGACTTTATGGGTTGTAAGTTATCAGGAAAAAATCAGATTACATGTTTGACAAAAATTGTCAGCCTTACTAAGGATCAAAATATAACCGCCAATGGTAATACTCTTAGTAAGCTTTTCGATAACCAGAGCAAGCAATACAACACATCAACTATTACGGCATTAGATAGATCTGGCTCGTTTGAATTGTCTTTTAATGCTATCCAAGGAATACCGATTGAAGTGAAATTTATTTTTAATAATATTGATCCAGCCGCTACATCGATCTCATCCTTCCAACCATGGATAGATAATGGAGTTTCAAATCTACGGCCTGATTTCAGAGACATAGAATTTTAAGTATCTATACTTTTGAATAAGCAACAACAACGCCTGATTCAATCAGGTATTCTCTCTAATTTAGTCGTGCAATCCAGGAGATAGCTTGTGATTATAAAGGTTAAATCAAAACAAAATTATTTTACGCAAACGATAATGCTGGCTCTTTTTTCCATCTTTTTTTCAGTTTACACAGAATCCAGAGCTGAAGTTATTTTGCTCTCGGATTTGACAGAGCCTATTAATTTTACGGACACACATGATCCCGATAAAGTGTATGTATCTCATTTCGAGAATACTCAAATCAGTATCCATGAAACGATTGCTTTTCCCATCCCTAGGCATGCTGTTTATGTAGATACTTTTACGAATAATAGCGGTAGAGAGATGAGCCTAACGCATATGGCCTATTTCCCTCTAAATCAAATTTTTCCTTCGGTAAATTTCACGCATGCTGATGGCAATGGAAGATTTGCAACTGTCACAAGTAATGATGGGTGGTCTGCATCAATTACGGATCTGACGCCTGGTAATACCTTTCCTATTCAATTTGCTGGTGTTATTAACTCTCCGGCTTTTGGGCTAGGTGTGGTGTATCATGCTCGGCTTCCTGATGGTTTGTCAGTGACTTTTGGATATGAATTCAGCTTCTCTTCACCAGAATCCGGAATTTCTGTTCCAGTTTGGCATGAATTCATTATCTCTGTGCCAGAACCTGAGACCTATGCAATGTTACTTGTCGGCCTTGGCTTTATCGGATTTTTGATGCACCGGCGAAAAATATAACCCTCTCACTTGACGCTCTGTTCAATTCGGACAGAGCTTACAAAGTTTAACGTTCAGTCAACAATGAATCCACTTCAATGGTTCTTTTATAATTCCCGACTTGATCCTATTTTTACATTTAATCTATGCATTAATCGCTTGTGATAATCGTTCGAGAATTTATCGAATGGAATGTTATTGCAGGTTTTAGGTGATCTCTGAGCAGCCTGTTATTAGAGTTCTGAAATTTCGATGGCACTGCACAAAACAAAGGAATGACTTCGTGGCAAGTAATCAGCTCAAACTTTTCTTTTGGCTACCCCTTTTTTTCTGTTACATCTTTCTTCTTCTCCCGTCACAGGCTGCCACCGCTACACTAATCGACGCCAAAACCATCGAACGGCAGCTTTCGAACCCCGGTGCGCTGGGATTGAACAAAACCGAAATCGCCGGTTTACAAAAATTCTATGCGCAGCGAGGCTTTCAACCGGTCTGGTTGGCGGACAATCCCGGGCCATCGTTGCTCGAATCCGCGATGACGTTTATCGCCAGCGCCGATGACGAGGGATTGGATAGCCGCGATTACGGTTTGCCGGAGTTGCAGCAATTGCGGCAGCAGGCGGATCCATCGGATGTTGCAGCGGTGGTATTGGAGCTGCGCGTCACGCAGGCGGTGCTGGCTTTGGCACGGGATGTGTCGCGCGGACGACTTAACGCTGTCGCAGCCGACCCGGATTGGCATATCACCCAACCGGACTTTGATGCGGCGCAATTTTTGCAGACTGCGGTGCAATCCGGGCAGTTGCCGCAGGCGTTTGACGAATTGCCGCCAACCAAACTGCATTACCGGCTGTTGAAGCAAACCCTGGCGCGCTACCGCAAACTGGCGGAAGCACAAGTGGAATGGCTGAAAATTCCGGATGCGCCGTCGATCCATCCGGGCGACACGCATCCGCATATTCCGCTGATCCGCCAACGCATTGCGCAGGCATACGACGCCGACGGTATCGCCGGATTCCAGGTTAAGCCCTCGAAAAGCGAGCATTACGACGCGGAATTGGTCAGTGCGGTCAAAGCGTTTCAGGCGCAGCACAATTTGAATACCGACGGCGTCATCGGCAAAAACACCTTGCGTGCGCTGAACCGGCCGCTGGCGTGGAAAATCCGCCAGTTGCGCATCAACATGGAGCGCCTGCGCTGGTTGCCGAAAAAGCTGGGGGATCGCTACTTGCTGGTGAATACCGCCGGATTCATGCTGACCGCCGCAGAGCAGGATCAAGAAGTCTTGTCGATGCGCATCATCGTCGGGCGCGACTACCGCTCGACGCCGACTTTCAACAGCGCGATGTCGCACATGGTGCTGAATCCCTATTGGAATGTGCCGCACAGCATCGCCACCAAGGATTTGCTGCCGAAGCAGAAAAGCGATCCGGCTTTCTTTTCCAATGGCGGGTTCAAGATTTTTCCCGGCAATAACCGCAATGCCGAGCCGATTGATCCGGATGCAATCGATTGGCACGATCTGAAAGGCGGATTCCCTTATTTTCTGCGCCAAGACCCCGGCAAGCACAATGCGCTGGGCAGGATCAAGTTCATGTTTCCGAATTCTTTCAGCATTTATTTGCACGATACGCCGTCGAAATCGCTGTTCCAGCGAGACATCCGCACCTTCAGTTCGGGTTGCATCCGCCTGGAGAAGCCAATGGAACTGGCAGCTTTTGCGCTTAAAGAACAAAGCCTTCCGGAAAAATTCATGGCCGATTTGGATAGTGAAAACACCAAAACGGTGCATTTACCCAAGCCATTACCCATCTTCTTAGTGTATATTACCGCCTGGGTTGATGAGCACGAAATGGTGCATTTTTCACCCGATATTTACGACCGTGATTTACGCGCATTGCGTTATGCTCGCTGGTAAATTGATTTTTCGCACACATTCGCAGATTTTTCAGGAGAAAGAATACGATGATACGAAAACTATTAGAGCAAGCTTATTTATCAGAAACAGAACCTGTGCAAAGCCGCCGCCGGTTGATTCAAGCGGGATTGGGCGCCTGCGCCATGCTGGCGCTGCCGATGACGGCCACCACCGCGCACGCCGCCATCAGAAAACCTTACGAGAAAAAACTGAGCTTTTTGAATTTACATACCGGCGAACGCACCCGGGCGACTTTTTGGGCGAATGGCCGCTATGTTCCGGAAGGATTACGCGCGATCAATCATGTGTTGCGCGACCATCGCACCAATGAGCGTATGACGATTGATCCTTACTTAGTCGATTTTCTGCACCAATTGCAATACCGCCTCAGAACCAACCAAGAATTTCACGTCATCTCCGCCTACCGCTCCCCCGCCACCAACGCCAAACTCGCCGAACTCAGCGACGGTGTCGCCAAAAACAGTTTGCATACCCAAGGTAAAGCCATCGATATCCGCCTGCCGGGCCGCAAACTGGCCGATCTGCGCAGCGCCGCATTGTCATTGCAAATGGGCGGCGTCGGTTATTACCCTTCTTCCAATTTCATCCACTTGGATTCCGGACGCGTGCGCTTTTGGTAGCGTAATGGCGTATCCGCTTGATTTGCCGTAGCAAATCGATCAATTTCAGCAACGAATGCGGATAAAACGCTCCGATAGCGCTCGTCAGTTGGTTTGTGGTGTCAGTTTCAGTTCGGCAAATATATCCGGGCTCCAGCGCACGCTGTCTCCCTGCTTGCGCCAAATCTGAGCGAAATACGCATCCAGTTCCGGGTTGGCGATCGTTTGTCCGGCGACGATATATCCGGTAGTTTTCACCGGATTGACCGTGCTGCCCGGCCCGATCGAACCTTCCAGCAGCACCTTCGGCCTGTCCTGCAACAGCCGGACGCTGCTCGCATATTCGCTCAGCGGCATCTCGCCGCTGGCCAGCCGGGCCAGTAACCCCGGTAATTTGCTGACATCCTCGGCAGAGATGCGAGGTAACTGCACTTGTGTATATAAATCGGCCATGCGCTGATCAAAACGGTCGCGTAAGCGCCGGGCCGGTACGCCGGCATAAATACCCAGCGGCTCGCACTGGCCGGTTACCACCGCACCGGCGCCGACGATTGACCCGGAACCGATCTGCGCGCCGCCGACTACTATCGCACCGGTCGATATCACCACATTGTCACCGATGTGAACCGGCTTGACCGGCGCGACCGTGCACAGCGACCAATCCTGTTCCGTCATGAAATGCTTGAAAACATTCGCCGGACCGCCGAAAGTGTAATTGAACAAGGATTCATTGCGATGCTCACCGCCGATCACGATAGTTGCATCGTGCGCAATTTCGCAAAAAGCACCGGCGGAAAACACCCGCTCATCGGCGGGATTGGCAATCAAACGGATGCGCGGCAGCAGCCCGAGCGAGAAACGGCCAATTTCCAGCCGCACTTTCGGCGCCACTGTGATCACCAAATCATAAGGCGCCAGCAATGACCAGTTTAATTCCGACATTGCCGGGATATTGACGTTGTAGAGCATGTTTTAAATGCTAGCAGCCTGGCGAATGACTGTCACGCTTTTGCTCGGCGTTTGAACGGAACACCCGCAGCACCTAGGCGCCGGGGTGCCGATTGCCCCACTTGTTAAGCGTCGCCACCAAGAGATTCATATTGACGGGCTTGGAAAGAAAATCGTCCATGCCTGCCGCAAAGCAGCGCTGACGGTTATCCTCAAAGACATTTGCAGTCAAGGCAATAATGGGCAGATGCGTGTTTCCGGTCTCCCGTTCCCATTGGCGGATTTTTTCTGCCGCTTGATAACCACTCATCACCGGCATTTCGCAATCCATCAGCAGCAGCGCCGGTTGCATTCCCTGCATCACCGCATTCACCGCTTCTTCGCCATTCTCAACCACCTTGCAGCGGAATCCTTGTTTCTCCAATAACGCAACAATGACCGTGCGGCTGATTGCATTATCTTCAGCCACCAGAATTAGCCCGGCTTCCGGAGAAGCTTTTCGAACCGCTATCTCACCGGTAACGGCATCGCCGGTAGCCAGATTGCCCGCATTACTGGCGCTGGCCGGGTTAGCGCGGATCTGGAACCAAATTCTCGTGCCCTTGCCTTCCTGGCTTTCGATACCGGTGCTTCCTCCCAGCAATTTGGCCAAATTGTGCACGATCGACAAACCCAGACCGGTGCCGCCGTATTGACGGGTTGTCGAAGCATCCACCTGGGAAAAAGGCTTGAACAATCTATCTTGCTTGTCGGTAGGAATACCAATGCCGCTATCGGTCACGGTAAACTCCAGCAAAGATTCCTCAGCCGGGCTTTCGAGTTCGCGCGCTTCGATCCGAACGAAACCTCTCGGCGTAAACTTGATGGCGTTGTTAACCAGATTAGCCAGCATTTGGCTGATTCTGACCGGATCCGAACAGTATCGCATTCGAGGCTTTCCGTACCATGACACATCGATCGCCAGCCCTTTCTCATTCGCATTCTCGGCAAATAGAGCCGCGGTTTCCAGCATCAGTTGCTCGGGATCAAAAACTTGGTTTTCGAGTTTGATCTGCCCCGCTTCAATTTTGGACAAGTCAAGGATATCGTTGAGTACGACCAACAAGTTGTTTCCGGACGTTACGATCACCCGGGCATAATCCATTCGTTCGCTATCTTTGATGTCCGGCAATTGGAGCAGGTAGGCCATCCCCAGAATGCCATTCAACGGCGTTCGAATTTCATGCGACATGGTCGCCAGAAACTGGCTCTTGGCCTGATTTGCTGATTCCGCCGCAACCTTAGCCAGCCGCAACGCTTCGCTGTTCGTGCGCAATTGCGCCGTTTGCTCATCCACGGTTTCCTGAATCAGCATGGTTCGGCCCGTCGTAACTAACATCAACATCTGCAGCATGCTGGCCACGAGCAGCCCGGCAAAGCACAATGCCCATGCCTGCCATGGCCGGTGCGCGCTCAGCCATTTTGCATCCGGAAAAATAATTAATTCCCAACTCCGGTCGGCCATCGTCAACGTTGTCCGCCAATCGAGATCGGCATTTGTTGCGATTCCTGGCGCTGAACTGAACAACAATTGATTGCCGTGTTGGCCAGCAGAATCCCTCAGTTGAAAAACAATGTCCGATGTTGCAAGGTTCCCAACAGCAGAATTGACCATATCGGGAATTTTCAATGCGCCTGCCACAAAACCAATAAACTCGAGATCTTCCGCGCCATCCTGATCAAAATTCTGGCGGTACACGGGATGCAGTACCAATATGCCTGTTTTATTATGCTGATCCTGCACCAGATTGATCAAGCCGGTCGCCGCTGGGCGATCGGCATGCCGGGCGCGGTCAATGGCTTCCGCCCGGATTGGATTGGAATAAATATCGTAACCGATCGCTCTTTGATTGCTGCTAAGCGGCGTGATATAGGTCACAACCATATACTCCGGCCGCTTGCCAGCGATGGTTAGCTCACCCTGCGCATCCATTTCGGTTATCCGGAACGGTTTCCCAGGAATATTTCCGGACTGGGCTTGCTCGAAGCGCGCCCGATCTTGGTCGCGCACGAGATAATTGTAACTTAACCCTGCAATACCTTGAGATTCCTGCAATATTTCTTGCGTAAAATAATCGAATTGCTGGTAACTCATATCGGGATTCAGCTCGGCCAAACGCCGCAATGCCGATAACATTTCGTTGTAAGCGTTGAAACGCTCCTGTAGCTGAAAAGCAATGTTCTGCCCGATACTCTGAACTTCGGCGTGTTGTTGCCTATTTTCGAGTTTCGAAGTGTTAACAAACCCGGCAACGATCAATATCAACAGAATCAGCGTAATGGGCGCAATAACGGCTTTTCGCGTTTCCCAATAGAATTGATTGCCGAAAAATGCCAACGACAACGGTGCGAAGACGAGCACGCCGAAGGTATCGCCAGCCCACCAGTTCCACCATGACCAGGCGATATCGGTAGCACTGACAGCGCCAGAAAAAAACAACGCCAGATGCGCAACACTGGCTGAGATCATGCATGCCAACGGACCGCCCAGCAGAAAAAAAATGAAGATCTCTTGTTCCTGCATCAAAATTTGCCAGCGATCTTTGACAAATCTGCGAATCAGCCAAGCCCCTATCGCGGCTTGCAACAACGCACCCACGCCTAAAAATGCGGCAATCAGAATACTGTCTGCCGTGAGATCGTTCTGACTCCAAGCAACCCAACTATTGAGTCCCAGCGAGCCAATCCAGATACCCGGCAGCAGGCGGTATCCCGACACCAAAGTCAGTGCAAGCGCCAAACCTGCGGCAGGAAACGCCGGACTCGCATAACCCGACGGGATCGCGAGCAACAATCCCAGGAAGCCCAGCAGGGCATAACCGGTAGCCGTATAAGCATTGTGCCGGATGATCTTCAAAGATGCTCCAGTTGATGTTTGGATCTAATCCAACATGCAAATAACACTTTGTTATAAAATAGAATTAAACGATCGATAGCGGGCTAAGCCTGGCGAACGATGCGATTATATTCGGAAATACAATCTTGAAGTAAACGGTTATGGATTTTTCTGATACCGGAAACAATGGTAGATCCAGCGGGTGTGCTTTAATACAACAAGCAGGCGGTTAATTGGGGTTTATTTCTCGGATCGCCCGGAGAATCCGGGTTGATATTAATTTCATGAATTTGAGACCGATCTGAATCTATCGCTCATGGCACAAATGGCTAATTGCGTCATGAGCGATGCCACTACACTCACATCTGCGATTGCAGATAATTCTGTAGCCCTACTCTGTTGATCAATCCCAACTGCTGTTCCAGCCAATGGGCGTGATCTTCCTCGGTTTCGGCCAACATGCCTTCGAGAATCTCCCGCGATTGATAGTCGCGTTCCTGTTCGCAAATTGCAATGGCGCTACGTAGCTCGTTAATCACTGAGCGTTCCAGCGCCAGGTCGTTTTGCAGCATCTCCGGCACGTCCCGGCCAATCCGCAATGGACTGCGGTTGCCGATCACCGGCACGCCTTCGAGCAACAAAATCCGCTTGATCAACTGATCCGCGTGTTGCTTTTCATCGTCCATTTCGTGATTGATGCGTTCGTACAGTTTGTTGAACCCCCAGTCTTCGTACATCCGCGAGTGGGCGAAATATTGATCCATCGCAGTCAACTCCTCCGCCAGCAGCTTGTTCAGCAAATCGATAATTTTTGAATTGCCTTTCATAGTCGTAACCCTCTCATTCTATTGAATAACTGCCAACGCCTGCGGATTGTTCAAATGGGCAAGCGTCAGCGACGTTTCATGCAAACACTCGGCATTATATGAATCATGCAACACAATTACAATAGCAAATTGTTGATTATAAACGATAATAATTCTTGATACTGTTTCGATTGCGATTTCGCCACCGTATCTTAGGGAGCGAGCACCGCGCAACGCAATGATTCGCTCGCATCGTCAATTACACAGCGTTTTCCTAGGGAAGCGCTGATTAATTCAACGAACGTGATGAAGGGCGAGGCGCACGGAACGCAACAACCGAGACATATCAATCTGATAGGCAAGGGAGTGAGTACCGCGCAACGAAGCAATTCGCTCGTGCAGTCAATTAATCAGCGCTTCCCTAGAACAGCCAAGCACTTCCAGCAAATAATCCAGATCTTTCGCGGTATGCTCGGCGGAGACTTGCAAGCGGATTTCCTGGTCGCCTTGCGGCACGACCGGATAATTCAAACCGGTGGCAAGGATGTTGTGTTCGAACAAATGCGCAACCAGCGCAGCGGTTTTGGCGGTGTCGCGAATGAAGATAGGCACGATCGGGTGTTCGCCGTCGAGTGTTTCAAAGCCGAGCTGCTGCAAGCCGGTCCGGAGTTTGCGGCTGAAATGGCGTAACCGTTCGAGCAAACGCAAACCTTCCTCACTTTTCAGTATATCCAGCGCTGCCAGTGCAGCAGCCGCTTCGGCGGGCGTGATCGGATTCGAGTAAATATACAGCGGCGCGGTTTCGCGTAAATAGGCAATGGTGGTCGCGCTGGCCACGACATAACCGCCGTTGACGCCGAATGCTTTGCCGAGCGTAGCGATCAACACATCCGCCTGAACATCGGTGACTTCTTCAGTGCCGCGCCCGGTTTTACCGAATGCGCCGATGCCGTGCGAGTCGTCGACGATGGTGACGATCCCTTCCGGATAATCGCCCTGATGCTGTTCGCAACATACAGCTAGCTCGGCCAGCGGCGCATGATCGCCGCGCATGCTGAAAATCCCGTCGGTGACGACACACACGCGCTGATAGCGGTCGCGGTTAGTACTTAGAATGGTTTCCAGTTCGCTGATGGTACTGTGTTTATAAATCGCCTTACCGGCGGAGTGCGCCAGCCGGATCGCATTGATAATGCAGTTGTGATTGAGCGCATCGCTGACCACCAAGGTTTGCTCGGAAATCAATTGCGGCAATACCCCGACCATCGTGGCATACGCGGCGCTGAACAACATCGCGGCTTCGCGCCCATGAAACGCCGCCAGCCGCCGCTCCAATTCCACATGCGGCGCGTAGGTTCCGCTGATGAAACGCACCGCGCCGGGCCCGGCGCCAAATTCCTCGGTTGCCCGCGTTTCCGCTTCGATTACCGCCGGATGCCGCGCCAATCCCAAATAAGAATTCGAGTTCATGCGCAAAAACGCGCGATCCTCATAACCTTGCAGCCGGTAACGCGGCCCGAAGCCATCGGACGGCGGCAATACGCCGTTGACAATTTTCTCGTCGCCCTTGCGCACGCCTTGCTGCTGCAACTGATTGAGTTTTGCCTGGAACAGCGGTTCGATTTTTGCAAGCGTCATGACCCCTCCGGTTATTCGTTATGCAGTTTAGCCGTGATATGCCGCAGCATATCGTCTACCATCGCCGCTAAATCGTAGCGCGGCTGCCAATTCCATTCGGCGCGAGCGGCGCTATCATCCATATGGCGCGGCCAGGAATCGGCAATTCCCTGGCGCAGCGGATCGACGATATAGCCGATGGTGAAATCCGGCAAATGCTGCTGAATCGCTGCCGCCAATTGCGCCGGCGTGAAACTCATCGCAGTGACGTTAAAACCATTGCGGTGCGTCAAGCGGCTGGCATCGGCTTCCATCAATTGCACCGCCGCCGCGATCGCGTCCGGCATGTACATCATGTCAAGCTGCGTATCCGCACGCAGAAAGCAGTCGTAATGCCCTTTCCTCACCGCCGCATAAAAAATATCGACAGCATAATCGGTGGTGCCGCCGCCCGGCAGCACCTGGTTCGAAATCAAGCCGGGATAGCGCACGCCGCGTGCATCGACGCCATAGCGATGGCAGTAGTAATCGCACAGCAATTCACCGGTAACTTTGGTGATGCCATAGATGGTCGACGGATGCTGCACAGTGTCTTGCGGCGTATTGAACGGCGGCGTGCCGGGACCGAATGCAGCGATCGAGCTTGGAAAAAATACCTGGCAACCGTGCTGCCGCGCGCATTCCAGCACATTCAGCAAACCGTTCATGTTGATATCCCAGGCACGTAGCGGCTGTTCCTCCGCCACGGCGGAAAGCAGCGCGGCCAAATGATAAATCACTGTAATGCCCTGCCCGGCCACCACCGCTTCGAGCGCGGCTGCGTCGCGCACATCGAGACTGCAATAAGACCCGGCTTGCGCCAGAGCGCCGGACGGCTCACGCCGATGCCCCGCCGCGATCACGTTATCCGCCCCGTAACGCTCCCGCAGCGCCAGCGTTAATTCCGCGCCGATCTGACCGGTCGCGCCGGTCACCAGAATTTTAATCATCGTCACCTCCCCAACCGGCATCATACCGGCTTATGCCATGAACTGCGCGGCAAACTACGGAGGCAGCAAGGTTGAGAAGTTCAAGCCACAGGCTTGCGTTATTAGGGGGCAGCGAATGCTGGATCTGGATCTGTATTTGACAGCAACAACCACCGGCTTTCGCCGATGATTGTTGAATCTGATTGAATGGAATCGCGTCCCGATCCCAGTAGGAAATTAGCGGGCGTTAACTTTGATTAACTTTCTGCGGAATCCGAATAGCGCGATCAAACCCACGCCAAGCATAAACACCATATTGGGTTCAGGAATCGGCGCAGCTACAAATTCCAGGTTATCGATCGAATAAAAACCGAAATTGGAATCGGTATAGTTAAACGCGACATAGCGGATACCGTCCATCGCGATGGAAGCCGGTGTCTGATCATACAAACCTGGCAAGTTGGTAGTGCTGTAAACCTGGCCGATTTGATTTCCCGCCGCGTTATAAGCCGTCAACGTTACCGACTCGTCATCCGCACCGCCACTGGTGCCGTTATCGACCCCAACCAGCGACACGCTATTCACGTCAAACGCAAAGCTGATCAAGATGCCGCCATCCCCATACTCGGTGACTCCGGGATACGGCATGCTGACTGCAACCTGAGGCGGTGAAACTGCGGAGGCAAACCCTTCGGTCCAGGTCGACACGCCGCCACGGATAGTTGGCAATGTCGCTGGCGCCGGGAAAGCGCCGGAAAGCGGGAAAGGATTGTCAATGGCGTTCAAGGTCACACCCAATGCCGCGTAGCGGTTGGTGATCTCAACCCTGGAACCGGACACATCGTCAAAATCGATTAAAACGGGCGCCGCTTGGGTAACAGACGAAAACGCCAAGAGCGATAAACAAAATGTGGTTGTTAAAAGCGTTTTTTTCATTTGATACTCCTTCAAGTCTGAAGTAAAGAAAGCTTTCGTAGGCTTCTCGTAACGGCTGATCAGTTTCTATATCCTCAGCCATCATAGTCTTTTGAAAAATGCAATATCCATAAGGATATTGAAAAGAATCTTAATCGACGCCACTGGCCAACCCAATAGAACAACGCTCCTAGTTTACTAGGACATTTGTTCTAATTTTACGGGTTCTGGCGCATCCAACCTGCCTATCACCGAGAAACTCAGCGGCAATATTCGGCCGTTGTCACGGGGCGCTTGATTTCATAAGGAGCGCCTGGGCGCAAGATATATTCGCTAGCGCCGACTCGGCTATGCGGATTGCCCCAATCGTAGGTATACCCCAGCCCCGTCCACGGCACGCCGGGGCGGGAGCGGAAATCGTCAAAATAAAGATTTTTGTAAAACGCCGGATAATTGACAATATTCCGCACCTGCGGCACTTCATTCTCGGCAAATTTCAATTCACAACGATTGTCATGAATCTCCGGATCAACGCAAGGCCGGAACACATCCGCCGGATCGACCCACAACTCGATAAACACATCGTAATCCCGCTCGGCATTGAGCCCTAAATACTGTTTCAAGCGTAAATTCAAGTCTCCATCTGGATTATTTTTTACAAAGCTTTGACAAAAATCCTGTACCTGCGGCACCGCAGTCACCCAAGTAACATACTTTTCTTCCAGCGAGGTATGAGCCTTCTCATTGAAATTTTCACCAAACGACTTCCAACTTTTCCACGTCACCACCAGCACCTTACCATCCCGCCATTTCAATGCTTGATTCTCTGAATTGATGGCAAACAGCCGATCGCTGATCTCACTTTCCTCCGCCACCGCCGCGTCTGTAACTGCGCGGGTGTAGGCGGTGGCGGGGTCATGCCGGAGCGTTGCGCAGCCGGACAAAAATGCAATGATGATAAGGGATAGATACAGTTTCTGCATAGTGAATCTTCCTAACATATCACGTACCGGATCTCTCTGATTTAAGCTACATACAAGTCATTACTGCAAGTCTAGACCGCAACCGGCACCAGCGTAAAAACGCGCCCAAACCGTGCAGCCGCCACGAGATCTCCGCGGCGGATAGCCGCGCGTGCATCGTCCAGTTTGTAAGCCTCTTCGAGCGATAAATAGGGGGACCAGCCTTCCGGGGTGACTTGCAGATCCACTTGAACCTCAATCACATAATTTCCTTCACGAATCAGTTTGCTGCTTGGCTGTGTTTTCATTCCGTTCTCCTTACCAAATGATCGATCCATTTCTCAGGATCGGGCCGGTAAGCCGTAACCATGACGGCGGGCGATTGCGTATTTTTGGCAATCCCCCACACCACATGAATGGCTTCACCGTTGCGGTCTTTTTGTAACACCAACACGCACGGGCCTTTTGCATAATCCGGATATTCTTCGATGACAATCGCTGCGCTCAAACCTTGAACAATCTCTCTGACGTAAAGATTATCATCGGCAAGCTCATCGTAACCGTGCTCGGATATCCGCACTTCACCTTTAGATACCAAGGCTATGATTTGTTTAAAAATGTCATTCATTCTTAGTGACTCTCACCGGCACACCATTTTCACCGATGATATCAGCGAACCGCTAGTTGATGGATAAGAATCCTTAAGTTATCGATACCCCAAACATTACTACAAGAGACCTTTGCACGGTGTCATGAGCGGTACGAGAATAAGGCAAAAATTTGCGAAAAAGTGGAGTTTACACGGAGTAAATGAGCATTTTTCGCGAATTTTTAACGCAATTATCGTGCCGCGTAGTAACCGTGCAGAAGTCTCTACAAGTATCAAAGCAAAGTAACTCGTCGCATACACCCAAAATCATCAATTCGATCGATCTGAAATTTGCTTATAATCGCAAAATCAAGACAATGCAAACATCCGCGATACTGCATGAAAAGTAAATGACCATGAATAACCTCGATATCCGCTGGCAACAGCGTTTCGCCAGCTACCAAAAAGCCTTGCTGCAGTTGCAAAGCGCCGTTGAGCTCAGTCAACAACGCCCGCTTAGCGGATTGGAAAAACAAGGTGTCATCCAGGCATTCGAATTCACGCATGAATTGGCCTGGAATCTTCTGAAAGATTTCTTGCAAGCACAAGGCAATCAAAATATCAAAGGCTCCAGGGATGCCACCCGGGAAGCATTCAAAGTTGAACTGATCCAGAATGGCGAACAGTGGATGGCGATGATACAAAGCCGCAATGTTTCGTCGCACACATACGATGAACGCACCGCCGAGCGATTGGCCGATGCGATCATCCATCAGTATTACCCCTTGTTCGTCGCGCTAAAAGACGAAATGGGAAAATACCGATCATGACCGATGAACGTCCGTTCGGCTTACCTCCCGCCACATTGGAAAAGCTCAACAGCGTATTCGCGCAACACGCCGCCATCGACTCGGTGCTGCTATATGGCTCGCGCGCCAAGGGAAATTACCGTGCAGGCTCCGATATCGACCTGACCATCAAAGGCAGCGAAATTCCGTTCGATGAATTGATGCAAATCGAAAATGAAATTGACGACCTGATGCTGCCGTACACCGTCGATCTGTCGCAATACCACCAGCTTGAAAACACTGACTTAGTCGCGCATATTGACCGCGTCGGGGTTGCTATTTATTGCAAAGAAAAATAACTTACTGCGTCAGTCTGGAACATCCTTCCGAATCCACTCCAGGCTTCCCGCATCAACACCCAAAATCATCAATTCGATCAATCTGAAATTTGCTTATAATCGCAAAACCAAGACATCGCTAGCATCCATTATGCCAACAGATCAGGTATTCATCAGCTACAGCCGAGCCGACCGCGCCGCTTGCGTGCAATTACGCACCGAACTGGAGAAAGCCGGTTTAAGCGCGTTTCGTGACGAAGATAACATCCAACCCGGTGATGAATGGATTGCCGAGTTGGAGAAAGCACTGGAGCAATGCACGGCGTTCATATTGCTGATCGGTAAAGACGGTGTGCAACGCTGGGTGAGCGCCGAGTACCATGTGGCGCTGCGGCGGCATTATGCCAAGACCGATGCGGCGAATTCGTTACCGATTTTTCCGGTTCTGCTGCAAGACGCGCAATCGGTGTCGCTCCCCGCATTTCTGTCATCGTTCCAATCGGTTCGCTGGAATGCATCCGAATCGTTGCCGCCTCAGTTGATTGCAGCAATCAAAAACCGCGCCGCCCGCAGCGGAAACGCCATAACGTTCGAGGGTTGTCCTTTTCTGGGCTTAAGTGCTTTTGGCAGGCAACATGCGTCCTTATTTTTCGGGCGCCGCCAGGAAACGCTAAAAGCCTTGGAAGGTTTGGGTGACCAACAACGTATCGATCCGCAAAGAACGCAGCGCAACCACGGCGAGAAATACTTTCGCTGGCTGCAAATCGAGGGCAACAGCGGCTCCGGCAAATCGTCGCTGGTCAACGCCGGCATGCTGCCGCTGATCGAACAAGGTTTTTTGCTGGAACGCACCGGTTTTGCGCAATGGCGCATCCTCGGGCCGATGATGCCCGGCAAAACGCCATTGGAAAAACTCGCGGAAACGCTGGAACAAGGATTGGTCGAGGATCCTACCCGGCGCGATTCGCTCGGCCGATTGAAACGGCTCAAGGAAGACACACGCGCGCTGGCGTTTACCCTCAAGGATTTTAAGCAACCCAACAGCGCTTATCTTTTAATCGTCGACCAATTCGAAGAATTGTTCACCTTTGCCGATGAAACCGAGCGCACACAGTTCGATGCATTGCTCGCCCATGCGCTGGCCGATCCGGAGTGTCCTTTGTTTCTGATCAACACCGTGCGCGCGGATTTTCTCGACCGGTTCGAATATCTGCCGCAACTGCAAACGGCCTATAACGAAAATTGCAAGCGCTATTTCCTTCCGTTGATTTCCGCGCAAGGCTTGCAAGACTGCATTGAGCAACCCGCCAAGCTGGCAGGTCTCGATGTCAGCGAAATCACCACCGCGATCCTGAAGGACACCCAAGACGAAATCGGCGCATTGCCGCTGGTGGAAAATGCATTGTTGCTGCTGTGGCAGCAGCGGCAAGACCATAAGCTCAGCGGTCAGTTGTATCAACAACTGGGCGGCATTGCCGGTATGCTCAGCAATCAAGCCGATGCATTGCTGGCTCGTATCGATCAAGCCGTTCCGCAAGGCAAATTGGCCGCGCTGGAATTGCTGCTGCGTCTGACGCGTATCAACGATGAAGGCCGCCATACCCGTCAGCGTATTGCCTTGGACGAAGCGGTCTTTGTCGCAGGCAATGGCGACGACAAGACCGGGCGCAAAGTGGTCGAAATGCTCTCCGGGCAACACGATCATTCTGTCATGCATACCGGACATCACGACGTGCTCCGCTTGATCACGATCAATCAAGAGCAAGACCGGCACTATGCCGACCTGATCCACGAAACACTGATCCGCGCACGCGGCAAAGACATCACAACGGGAAAATTAATCGGTTATTGGCCGGCGCTATTCGATTACATCGACGACAACCGCGATCGCGACCAATACCGGCAATTATTAGCGCATGAAAGCCAGCAATGGCAGCGAAGCAAAGGTTTGGGACGCATCTGGAACTTGCGCTGGTTCGGGCTCAACAAATTTCGCCAATTGCGCACTCCCGGGCATTCGATCGAAGGGCGTTTTCTGGCGTGGAGCCGGCGAATGCAGCTTGGATTGGCATCCATAATGGCGATGCTTGTGCTGTATGGTGTGGAATCCATTGTCTGGGTGCAACAGCATGATCTATCCCCGGATATGATCTGGGCGTTGCAGCGCTTCCGTTTTGGAGACCCCATACTGCCGGCTTTAACCGCCATTCCTTCCGGTTCCTTCAATATGGGCGAGCAAGATGCGGCATTCATCGCAAATCTTGGCGAATATGAGAAGCACTTTGGAGTACCTGGCAAAACAATTCAAATGGCACAGCCTTTTTACCTGAGCACAACCGAAATCACCTACGAGCAATACGATTATTACGTTTGGCAGCAACATCGTTCGGGCTATAAGGTTGGATTTCCCAATACCGCCAAAGGCGGGCGTGGCGACCGGCCGGTGGTCAACGTCAACTGGCATGAAGCGAGAGCCTACACCACATGGTTGAGTGAACAAACAGACCAACAATGCCGTCTGCCGACCGAAGCGGAATGGGAATTTGCGGCGCGCGCCGGAACCGCGAGCGCTTACCATTGGGGTGACGAATCCGGCAGCAACAATGCCAATTGCAACGGTTGCGGCAGTTCCTGGGATAACCAGGAAGCGGCGCCAGCAGGCAGTTTTCCCGCCAACCAATACGGCTTGCACGATATGTCCGGCAATGTTTGGGAGTGGACCTGTTCTAATTGGCGCGAGCGGTTTGATGGCAGCGAACAACACTGCAACGATGATAATGCTGACTCGCAATTCCGCGTGGTGCGCGGCGGTTCCTGGTACTCTTTTCCGGACTGCGCGCGCTCGGCGGCGCGCAGCTTCAATCGTCCGGGCAATCGCGACGGCGTTATCGGTTTCCGGGTGTTATGTTCGTCCCCCATCGAATAGCGGTTCGCTGGCGCGCTGAACGCTGATGCGCTGGGCTGCTGTTCACTGTGCGCCGCGAAGCGGCGCCGCGCGTAAATTTTGCTTTGTTTTTGGTTGCCGGATTTGGCATACTGGCGGCGCAGGACAATGTTCTGCAGGGTTCCCTGAGACGAGGCCCGCGTGGTGCGCGGCGGTTCCTGGAACAATAATCCGGACAACGCGCGCTCGGCGGCGCGCAACAACAATCATCCGGACAATCGCAACAACAATATCGGTTTCCGGGTGTTATGTTCGTCCCACATCAACATCCGCTTTGCAGCCGGAAATGCCAGCCGGTTACGGCTTGCTGGCCGAGGCCCAAGCGGATAGATGGCGCAGGTGAGTCCTGTCCGCACACGGTCTTATCGTGTCGGGCGCCTATTGAAACCGGGCGCCGCCTGGTTAACGCCCGCGGCGCCCACCCGTTAACCATTTACCGGCTGGATTGCTTGATCCAACCGCCCAGCAGTTTGCCGATTTCCGCTACCTGAGCGCTGACATGCGCGTATTGCCCGTCGCTCAGCCAACGCCAATGATGCGCAAGCCGCAAGTACAAGCGCAGGCGATTGAGCGATGCGTCTGCATCTTGCAAGGCTTCACGACGCCGGGCGTCACGAGCGCTTTGTGCGGTAAAGATCGATTCCTGGCAATCCAATGCGGCATTCATAAGGCGTTGCGTCACGGTGGTGCGGTATAGTTTGGGGAATTGCTCTATTTTGGGCAGCAACCAAGTCAGTAAATCGAATAATCGTGTCAGCAGAACCAGATCCTGTGTCATCTCAAACCTCCGGGCAGAGTGAAGCGTTTCGCAAGCTTTGCAGCTTGCCGCATTTATTGCACGCATTCCAGCGTGCCGCTCAGAGCAAACGGCGGAAAATCGATGTTGCCGCGTTTGAGTTTCAACTGATGGATCGCTTGCTGCAATTGCAGCAGGAATTATTGCGCGGCGACTATGCGCCGGGTCCTTATACGCACTTTTTCATTCATGAACCGAAACGGCGCAAAATCAGCGCCGCCGGATTCCGCGACCGTGTCGTGCATCATGCGCTGTGCGGCATCATTGAGCCGCGTTTCGAGCGCGTATTCATCCCGGATAGTTATGCCAATCGCACCGGCAAAGGCACACATCGCGCCATCGATCGCTTGCAAGCCTTTTGCCGCCGGTATCGATACGTGTTGCGCTGCGATATCCGTCAGCATTTCGCGTCGATCGACCACGCGATTCTGCTGGAAAGCCTGCATAAGCTGGTTTGGGAACCGGATATCATGACGTTGATCAAGAAAACAGTAGCGGGCGGTTGCGATGTATTAGCGGATGAATACGACATGGTTTGGTTTCCGGGAGACGATTTGCTGGCCGTTTGCCGTCCTCGCGGATTGCCGATCGGCAATCTCACTTCGCAATTCTGGTCGAATTGTTACTTGCACAGCTTTGATTTATTCGTCAAACGGGAATTAGGCTGCCGGGCTTATCTACGCTATGTCGACGACTTTGCCTTATTCTCGAACGATAAACAGCAACTGTGGCATTGGAAAACTGCCATCGTTTCCCGCTTGGCTGTACTGCGATTGACCATGCATCACAGCAAAGCGCAAGTATTGCCAACCGGTAGCGGTGTGCCGTGGCTGGGTTTTGTGGTTTATCCCGGATTTCGCAAAGTGAAGTCGCGCAAAGTTACGCACGCAACGCGCCGTTTGCGGCAACGTTACCAAGCTTATTGCGGCGACGAAATATCTTTTGCGGAATTCGACGCCAGCGTGCAAGGCTGGATCAATCATGTGCGCTATGCCGATTCGTGGGGATTGCGGCGACACGTATTGCAACCGTTTCTCATTAAGCCAGGCGACTTGCATCGAAAAAAATCGAGCACCGCTTCGCGGCGCTATATGTAACCGCATTATGGTGGATGACGCTTCGCTGATCCACCCTACAAAAACCAACAATAGTAAGGTGCAATAACCGCAGGGCATTGCACCGGAACAGTGGAGTGAACAGGCAATTATCTGCGATGTTTCCAATAATCCGGATCGCGATGCAGGTTCATAATGGCCAGAATGAACAATCCATTGGGTTCAATCGAATACAAAACACCGTACGGGAAACGCCTGACCAGACAACGCCGGATATCGCCTTCCAAAACAGGCTATGCGTTCGGATAAATAAGCGAGCGTTGAATCGTTGTATATACCTCGATGGCAAAATCATAACCAAGTCCGGTTTCAATCTCCTCGTAATAGTCGATCGCTTGGTTAAATTCACTTTCCGCATCGGGGTGAAACCAGTAGCTCATTTTTGAAAACGCTGCCATACCCTGTCAAAGACTTCATTATCCGGCATCGCTGTACCAACCGGCCCGGTGCGCATTTCCATCAAGCGCTGGCGGGCGGTTGCAATCCATTTTTTATCAATTTCGGATTCAGGTTGATTGAGGCTGCGAAGCAGGGAATCGACGATCATCACGCGTTCTTCTATTGGAAGTGCGGTAATTTCTTCGATCATTTTTTTTGGATTCATCGTTATTACCTCTCATGCAAATCGGTCACATCAATTCGTGCAACAATAACATCCAACTTGCTTTTCTTAACCGGCTGAATCGAATGAAAATGGAGCTAGAAGCCGACGAGCAGCGCCGCCCCATAAAATGTTAACGAAACGCAGATTAATTCGCCGAACAAGATGAGATGCGCGGCGGATGGAGCGCAAGAAACGGGATGTATCAATAGGATAGGCGAGTTACTCAGCGTTTCCTTTACTGTTTCTCGCCGCCTTGCGGTCCGTAGAAAACCACCCACGCCACAAAATCGTCGCTGAAATTCTCGAAGCGGTGTTGCGCACCGGCGGGTACGAACAGCACATCGTTCGGTTCAAACGGTATGCGTTGTTTTCCGTCGAAAAAGGTGCCCGTTCCTTTAACCACGATATACACTTCGTCTTGTCCATGCGGCGTTTGCGGGTCGTTGCCTCTTGGGGCATAAACCAGCAAGCGCAAGGAACCACGTTCCATGCCGGTTGCATACCGCTCGCCTTCCGGCCCGGGAATTTTGGCTAGCACTTCGGCCAGCGTCGTGCGAGTGGGCGCAGATGCGGCAGTAGTTTGCGCAGCCGCGTTGAATCCCGCTAAAAGAAATATCAGGCTGAGTAGTAATGTTCGAACAATGGAATAGGTCATCGCAAAATCCTCGTTGGTGATTCAATCAGGTAGGAATCTTCACTATCTGAACAAAATGCTGCTTTCTAATCATACCGGACAACCCTGCCGTATTGGCGCATTCTCCGCATCGGGGTGAAACCAGAAACCATCGAAACAGCCTTTGGTTCCACCCGATTCAAAGACTAAAACTTATCCGCGGATTCTGGCCATGCGGAATCCAAGCAAGGTCAGACCGGCGAGCAGCATCGCCCATTCGCCAGGCTCCGGTACTGCATTAATGTAGAAATCGTCGATGAAATAGCGGTCACGTCCACCGGTGGATGGAAAAATGTAATTGAGTCCGACAAAACCGTCGATCGGGTCCGTCGATACAATACCGACAAATCCCGAAGCTGAGCTGCCAACCGGGACGATCGTCGAGCCGTTCAATTCGATGGCGCCCATACCGCCGCTGATGTAGTTAAAACCGAAGGCGTGCACCGGATTGGAAAAGTAGCCGCCGACTGCCGCGACAAAATTCGGCGCGGCGACGCCGCCGGTATCGGTGATGCCGTCGCTGTTATGAAACACGCTGGAGCTACAGCTTGCCAGCCCGAGATCGCAGGTACCGAAGGTGATCGCCGGGCTAAAGCTGCCGCCGCCGACAGTGACTGCCGGAGATCCGGCGAAGTCGATATAAGTAGAGGTTGCCCCGACCGCCGCCAAATAATCCGCTTGCGAGGTATACAACGTCACAGCGGCATGTGCCGAGGTACCGCCGATCAAGCCCAACATCATCAACGCACTAACGATGGTTTTTTTCATTGAAACGCTCCTATTGGAAAGTTTTTAAAAATAAACACTTTGTTACGAGAAGTTAATGTAGCGAAAGAAGAAAGCGGAGTCAAACCCTGAGGTCTCCCCACAAAACCTCATTGAGTT
>LWDH01000045.1:0-54765 GCA_002083395.1 Proteobacteria bacterium SG_bin4
CCTGGAACGGCGCCAGCCGCGAAATTCTGAACAATCGCATCGTTCCTTAATCTAATAAGTTCATCTCCGGTAGTAACTGTCCCAATGATCTGCTCCCCGCAGGTTATTGGGACCAAAAAACAATAGCCATGAGTAAGAACCAAACAAGTAAAGGAGTTTCTAGAATGAAACATTTCATAAAAATATGGACGTCGGTTGCCATTCTCTCTGCAGCTTTGTATTCAGGATTCGCCACCGCACATGGCAAAGTAAATTTAGAAACCGATGCTTGTGTGCGAAATATGTCGGGCAGTATGATTCACCTTAGCACTTATCAGCCACAGTACGATCCGGAAGCCGAATATTGCACGGAAATCCCGAAAGAAGGTGAAACTTATTGGGTACTCGATCTCGTCGACCAGGCTCTCCGCGATATGCCAATTGTTATAAAAATTGTCAGGGGTAGCGGTCAAGCACTGAGTGAGACAGTTGCAAGCATTTACTCTACCAATCATTCGGATGGCGTCATTAAAGGCCGCTTTGATCTGGATGAAGGCCAATACACGCTATTTGTAACGGGTGAAGGTGTTCCTCCACTGCATTACGAGTATCCTTTGCGGATACAGATGACCAATTACACGGAATTATTATTGAAAGCGATTCCCTACATTATCACTTTCTTGTTAATTGCATTCATCACCGATAAGCTACTCAAACGCAGGCAATTGCGCCATTGATAAAATCATAATAGCAAAGGCAATTTTATTTTACTTTCTCAAGTTGTAAAGGGAGGCGTCGGTGGCTGATTGTTTGTAACAAGATCATGCCACCGATTTGCTATTGTTTATTGTGGAGGTGGTGGCGGACTACCGGCAGGAGGTGGCGGAGGAACAAAATTTTCCGAAACCGCATTCATATTCTTATTTGCAGAGTTTCTAAGAGATGAATTATTAATGATCTTGCCATTAACCGGAATCTTATGCCCCTTGGCATACATGCATTGAATATAGCTGTTATCGTACCTTTCCTGACTTGCGTAACCTGATGCCGACGCTGTATTGGATCCAAGCAAGCTACCAAATAACAAACCAATCCCGGCACCTATCGCTGCGCCGTGACCTCCTCCAATCGCAGCGCCGGCAGCTGCACCTAAACCACTACCAAGCGCAGCGCTCTGCAACCCACTATACCTTGAAGCATGCCTTGGCGTATCACCGCCGATTTGTTCGTGCGCATACTGCTTACATGCCATTTCATCCAATCGAAATTGATCAAAATTTTTACCATTGCCCGGTAATGCCATAACGCTTGGCCCTGAAGGCAAGTGAACACACCCGACCAGTAAGCCGGTCAATAGTAAAATACTTAAACTTCTGCGAGTGATCATAATTCTTCTCCCAATTTTTCACTTATCTACATCCCTTACTCTGCGCTATTGCTTATATTCATCTATCAGACATAACCCCCAAGCTTTGCAATTGATAATAGCGATTTCGAACTGAACAATGCCTGAACATTATGTTTGGGAGTTACTAAATCTCTGCAACCTTGTAAAACGCAGTTCAAGTTGTTTTACCTATAACCGTAAAAACTTAATCAAAAAACAAACGGATTTCTCACCTTCATCGACTATTCCAATATCATCAAGAAGCAAAGTAATGGACAACCATAATCCACAAAGTCACGACAATAAGCATGGTGATACGAAAAAGGATCAATCTTGTCGCTCGTCAGTAAAAAATGCGTCCAATTTTCCATGGAAAAGCTTAATCTTGAGGATGCTTACTTGGATCATACTGGCTTTCATTGTATTGACCTTGTTTGATCAATTGCGCGCACTTCAAAGCACTGATTTAGATTCTTCAATAACCTCGCGTATTTCTTCGTTCGAAGTGCAAACCTGCAGTGAATTGCCAATTCATGGATCAGCTTATATGATCGATCCATCGATCATGCAGCGCACGGATGTGGGCTATGCTGGTTTGGAAATTCGCAATGATTATGATTACCCGATGGTTGCATTATTGCTGGACATCACGACCAATAAACAATTGCTCGCGCTCTCGATTCATTCCGGTCATACAATGCAACTCAGCGTGCCGATCGGAAACTACGGGATGAAAATATTGATTGGTTCTAAATGGTGCAACCTGGACGACGGCTTTACCGACGGCGCAGCTGTGTCTGTGGCGGATGGCATCGCTGTTCCCGCTGGTTCTACAACTTCTCTGCATTTTAGCGGTTCCGGTCTGCACCCCATTCAACTGGCGCTCGCATATAGCCAGTCGATACCTGTACACACACAAACAATGGATCACTCTGCAGAAGCGATCGGAGTCGGTGAACTTGAACTGAAGCAGACGCGTGACGGCCATTATCTGACTTCAGGAAGCGTAAATGGTACACCAGTCGTATTTATGATCGATACTGGCGCAACTGCCGTCTCCATTTCGTCGGCTACGGCTCTGCTTGCAGGTATCCGCGATTGCACTCCGCTTCAGGCGGCTACCGCTAACGGACAAGTCAACGCCTGTATCGCCAAAGCAGCTGAAATCACTTTTGGATCATTCAAACTCGCGAATGTCGATGTGGCCATCATGCCGGACATGCCAGGAGAGTCGTTACTGGGAATGAACGTATTGCGCAATTTCCGCATCGAACAAGTAAATCGGATCATGCGCATTTCCACACCCTAAATATATCCACGAACCTCAGTTATCGCGCAAATAACTCGAGCGATTGCATTTTTACCGATTAAAATATCGTGATGCAACACCTGAACATTCCTGTCTAACAACCCCATATTTATTTTTCGAACAACACATCGGAGAAAATAATGAAATTACTCAGTTGGAACATCCAATGGGGGCGCGGTATGGATGGCGATGTCGATCTCCAGCGTATCGTTCGGACAATTCATCGATTAGGTGACTTCGATATCATCTGTCTGCAGGAAGTCGCGGTCAATTTTCCCGGTTTACCGGGAAGCCGTAGCGACGATCAGATAGCCATACTGTCGGCGTTACTTCCTGGCTATAGTGTGATTTACGGGATTGGAACCGATATCCCGGATGGACCTGGTAGCCGCAGTCAATTCGGCAATGTCATTTTCAGCCGTCTCCCTGTCGGTCAAGTATGGCGGCATCTCTTGCCCTGGCAAGCGGAATTATCCACACCCAGCATGCAGCGTGTGCTGGTAGAAGCCGTGGTAACGACAAGCATCGGATCGATTCGTATCATGACCACGCATCTGGAATATTACTCGCAGCGGCAACGTGAAATGCAAATTGATGCCATTCGTCATTTACACCAAGAGGCATGTAGCATGTCGCATCGCAAATTGTTACCAGAAGAACAAGGCGGAACCTTCGAAGTATTTCCCAGACCCAAAGAAGCGATTTTATGCGGTGATCTGAATTTCCCAGCAACAGCTCCTGAGCATGCGCAGATCCTGGCGCCATTCGATGATGACACACCGGCATTTCATGATACTTGGTCTCTGTTAAATCCATGGGTACCTCATGCACCCACTGTCGGAATTCATCCGGTTGATTTTGTCGATCACCCCGAATGCTTCGACTTTGTGTTAATCACCGATGGTTTAGTGAAACATTTAAAACAACATGGCAGTGATGCGGAAACTACCGCTTCCGATCATCAACCGGTTTGGGTGGAATTGAATTGAGGATATATTGAATTATTACACGCGCAGTTTACCATTCATTGCGCGGAATTCGCGGCTTCGTCTCTCGATTGGATCAGTTTAGTTAACCGGTGTTTCGTATTGGATCACTGCCGGATTCATTCAAAAAATCCGGTTACCGAAGCTCTCAAAGTAATGTTGATCAATTTCATCTCGGGTAAATTGATGATTTTGCCCGCCACGTTGCGCAATTTTCAGCGACCCCATCAGCGAACCCAGTTGTCCAGCCGTTTGCCAATCGAAGCCATTGACAATGCCGTATAACAAGCCGGCCCGATAAGCATCGCCGCAACCGGTCGGATCAACGATTGCTTTTGGTTTGACGCAAGGAATTTTATATTGCTTGCCACCAGCATAGATAATCGAACCTTCCGCACCCAAAGTAATAATCAACGCTTTGGCATGATTCGCCAGACTCTCCAAGCTGCACCCAGTCCGGTCCTGCAACAGCTGACCTTCATAGTCGTTCACCGTAATATAATCAGCTTTGTCGATAAAATTAAGAAGCTCTTCCCCATTATACATCGGCAATCCTTGCCCCGGATCGAAGACAAAAGGAATTCCGGCTTCATGAAATTCCCGCGCGTGTTGCATCATCCCGTCGCGACCATCCGGTGCAATGATGCCTAAACGAATACCTCGCGTATCTTTCACCGAATTCAGATGAGAGAAATTCATAGCCCCCGGATGAAACGCCGTGATTTGATTATCAGCCAGATCGGTAGTAATGAAGGCTTGCGCGGTAAACGTATCAGGAATGTGACGAACATGTTCCTGAGTCAAGTTCAAATGTTCGAAGCGAGTTTTATAAGGCGCATAATCATCACCAACGGTAGCCATCATGACCGGTTCACCGCCCAGCATTTTCAAATTGTAAGCAATATTCCCTGCGCATCCGCCAAACTCACGCCGCATTTCCGGAACCAGAAATGCGACGTTCAAAACATGAATTTTTTCCGGCAAAATATGATTTTTGAAATGATCCGGAAAGACCATAATATTGTCGTATGCGATAGAACCGCAAATCAAAGTGCGCATGGATTTAAGATCAAAATTGAGAGGAATAACGAATTTTATTAATTAAACGCCAGGCTTCCAGGCCAGATCCAGTTCCCGCGCCGCTTTAACATCATCCAGCTTACGCACCGACATGGTATGCGGTGCACCTTTGACCATATCTGGTTGCGATTCGATCTCTTGCAGAATCTCCTTCATCGATTCCACAAATGCATCCAGCGTTTCTTTTGATTCCGTCTCCGCCGGCTCGATCAACAAACACTCAGGCACCAACAGCGGGAAATAGGTAGTCGGCGCATGATAGCCTTTATCCAATAGGCGTTTAGCCAAATTCATCGCGGTTACACCGGTCTTGTCCTTAATGTCCTTCATGGTGACAATAAACTCGTGACTGGCGCGGCGATTCGGGTAGGCAATTTCAAAACCCGCTTTACGCAATTCCGCCATCAAATAATTCGCATTCAGGGTTGCGAATTCGGAAATGCGATGCATGCCGTCGATTCCAAGCAAGCGGACATAAATATATGCGCGCAGCAATACGCCCGCATTGCCCATATGTGCGGACAAACGTCCGATCGTCTGCGGTTTGTCTTTTTCTGTCACCCAGCGGTAACGATCGCCGTCTTTCGCGACAAATGGAATCGGCATAAATGGCAACAAGCGTTCGGCTACACCTACCGGTGCAGAACCAGGGCCGCCGCCGCCGTGCGGTGTCGAAAAGGTTTTATGCAGATTGATATGAATTACATCAAACCCCATGTCGCCCGGTTTGACTTTACCCAGTACCGCATTCAAATTGGCGCCGTCGTAATACAACAACCCCCCGGCGGCATGTACGACACGGCTCATTTCTGCAACATTTTTCTCGAATACTCCCAATGTCGATGGATTGGTCAGCATCAGTCCTGCTGTTTGCGGCCCAACGGCCGCTTTCAATGCATCCAAATCGACATTGCCGTCTTTGTCGGTCGCGATTTCAACCACTTTAAAACCGCACATCACCGCAGTTGCCGGGTTGGTGCCGTGCGCCGCATCCGGCACGATGATCTCGGTGCGCGCAAAATCGCCACGCGATTCGTGATACGCGCGTATCATCATCACACCGATCAATTCACCTTGGGCTCCGGCCATTGGCGTCAAACTGACTCCCGCCATACCGGTAACGGACTTAAGAATTTCCTGCAACTCATACATACACGCGAGAAAACCCTGTCCGGTATCTTCGGGCGCCAACGGATGCCGGGATAAATATTGCGGTAACATTGCCAGCGAGTTACATGCGCGCGGATTGTATTTCATCGTGCACGAACCCAGCGGGTAAAACTCCGTATCAATCGAGAAGTTCTTTTGCGACAACCGCGTGTAATGGCGCACAGTATCCATTTCGGAGACTTCCGGCAACAATACCTGTGATTTGCGCAACAAGTTTTTTGGAATTGCCGATTTGCCGGCTACTTTAGCCGGTGATTGAGAATAGTTGAGACGTCCTTTGCGCGAGTGTTCGAATATCAGCATGATTATGTTCAAAGAAAATTATTGCTTTAATGCAGCCATGGCTGCGTCATAATTGGGTTCGTCGGCGATTTCTGGAACCAGTTCGGCGTGGATTATTTTGTCTTTTTCATCCAGTACGATGATTGCGCGCGCTGTGATGCCGCCAAACGGACTGTCGGCGATAAAAACACCATAATCTTTCATGAAATTGGCGCCGCGCATAGTTGATAGCGTAACCACTTTATCCAAGCCTTCGGCATCGCAAAACCGGCTCATCGCAAACGGCAAATCCGCCGCAATGATCAACACCACGGTATTGTCCATGTTGCTTGCCTGTTGATTGAATTTCCGTGTCGACAACGCGCATACTGGCGTATCAAGGCTAGGCAGGATACTTAAGACTTTTTTCTTACCCGCGAAATTTGCCAATGTGACGTCTTGCAAATCTCTATTAACCAAAGAGAACGCAGGGGCCTGTTGCCCAACTTTGGGAAAAGTGCCTTCGATTTTAATGGGTTTACCTTTAAGAGTGACCATGTTGTTTCCTTTCTATTGATTATAAGATGACATTAGCTTAATGCTTGTTTCATTGCGGTCGCATAATTGTGCAAATCACCAGTGGTTTTGGTTTCAGTTGCACAAACCAGCAATGCATTGCCCAGTTCCGGATAATGCGCTTGCAAATCGAACCCGCCTAAAATGCCTTTCTGTCTCAGTTGCGTCAACACGCCAGCGGTCGCTTTTGGCAATGTCAGTGCCGCTTCATGGAAGGTAATGCCGCTGAATGTCCGTTTCACACCGCTAATTTTTTCCATTTGTTCGACCAATTCCAAGGTATTGGCATGCGATTGCGCTGCAATCCGGCGCAACCCTTCCGGTCCTACCAGCGACATAAAAATGGTCGCCGCAGTAACCATCAGGCCTTGGTTGGTACAAATATTGGAAGTCGCTTTAGAGCGGCGGATATGCTGCTCGCGCGCTTGCAATGTCAATACAAAACCTTCTTTGCCATCCAGATCGGTAGTACGGCCAATAATCCTTCCGGGCATTTGACGCACCAAATCATTCTTACATGCCATGAAACCGAAATAAGGACCACCGCTGGAAAGCGGAATGCCTAACGGCTGACCTTCGCCAACCGCGATATCGGCCCCTTTGCTGCCCCATTCTCCAGGTGGTGTCAGCATCGCTAATGCAGTCGGGTTAACCACGCCGATAGCAAACGAATTTTTGCTATGCGCCCAATCGGTTAGCTCATCGACTTGCTCCAGCACGCCAAAAAAATTCGGCTGCGGAATCACCAATGCGGCAAAATCGCCATAATCCGTTTTGCTGATCGCGACCAGGTCGGCTTGACCGGTTTTGGCATCGTACGGTAATTCAACCACTTCGATTTTCTGATTGCTGACGATCGCGCGCACTACTTGGCGGTACACCGGATGCACGGTTTTCGGAATCAAGATCTTGCGTGATGTTTTATGCGAACGCACCGCCATCAACGCCGCTTCCGCCAATGCCGTCGCACCGTCGTACATACTGGCGTTGGAAACATCCATACCGGTCAGCGACGCCATCATCGATTGGTATTCGTACAGCAGCTGCAATGTACCCTGACTGGCTTCCGCTTGATAAGGCGTATACGAAGAATAAAATTCGCCACGTGTGGTAATTTGCCATACAGCCGCCGGAATGTGATGCTCATACGCACCGGCGCCGATGAAATTCTGGTAAAAACCGTCTTGATTGGCACGCTCCAGCATCAGGCGGGTAATTTCCAATTCACTGAGGCCGGGGGGAACACCGGTTAATTCGCCGCTGACGAGTTCCTTGGGAATTTCATCAAACAGATCTTCGATTGACTTGGCGCCGATGCTGGCTAGCATCTCAGCGATATCTTCTTCGGTATGAGGGATAAACGGCATGATTTAACTCGATAAACTTAAAAAATATAATTTATACAACTGCAATTAATGGTCTTCGCTTTCGACCAGTTCGTTATATGCGGTCGCATCCAATAAACCGTCGATTTCTGCAGGATTACTGGGTTTCATTTTGAATAACCAGGCGGAATAAGCATCTTCGTTAATTTTTCCGGGCTCATCGACCAGTGGTGAGTTAACGGCAATCACTTCGCCGGAGATTGGCGCATACACATCGGCAGCGGCTTTAACAGACTCGGCAACCGCACATTCTTCCTTTTGCTTCAATTGACGGCCGACATCCGGCAATTCAACGAACACCATGTCGCCGAGTAATTCCTGGGCATGATGGGAAATCCCGACCGTCACCGTGCCGTCGGCTTCAGATTTCACCCATTCATGGGATTTACTATATTTCAGATTTGTTGGAATACTCATAAATTAGCTCCAGAAAAAATTACGTGTAAATGTTTAAACCAAAACTTTGCCGTTACGCACGAACGGATATTTTACCACTTTAGCGCGCAATTTCTTATCGCGCACCACTACGCTAACTTCATCGCCGATTGCAATCTGCACCGGAATACGCGCCAACGCGATCGATTGATTCATGGTCGGTGAAAAACCGCCGCTGGTGATTTCGCCCTTATACTCGACACCATCCTTCTCGCCGATCACTTCTTGATGACCACGCAAAACGCCGCGATCAACCAGTACCAAACCGACCAGTTGCTGCGTCACATTGATGCTTTGCAACGCTTGCTTGCCGATAAAATCGCGCTCGGATTTCAAATCAACTGTCCAAGCCAGACCGGATTCCAGCGGATTTTTTGTTTCATCCATGTCCTGGCCGTACAAATTCATTCCCGCTTCGAGCCGCAACGTATCGCGCGCACCCAATCCGGCTGGCGCAACACCGGCGGCATGCAGCGCTTTCCAGAAAGTGGGCGCATCGGCAGCCGGGAGCATGATCTCGAATCCGTCCTCTCCAGTGTAACCGGTGCGGGCAATGAAATAATTTTCTACGATTGCCGATTGGAACGGTTTCAGTTCCTCGGTCGCCGCTTGCGAATTCGGTATGACTTGCCACACTTTGTCGCGCGCATTCGGGCCTTGCACCGCCACCATCGCCAGATCCCGGCGTGGCGTGATTTCCAGCTTCGGCGCCAAGGCATCGCGTTGTTTCAGCATCCAGGCAAGGTCTTTATCCGCGGTACCGGCGTTGACGACGATGCGGAACCAATCTTCTGTCAGAAAATAAATGATCAGATCATCAATGATGCCGCCCTGCGGAGTCAGCATGCAGGAATACAGCGCTTTTCCGGAAACGGTCAATTTATCGACATTATTGGCGACCAGTTGCCGCAGAAAACCGCGCACGTCAGCGCCTTTGATATCCACCGGCAGCATGTGCGACACGTCAAACATGCCGGCATCCTGGCGGACTTTGTGATGTTCATCCAATTGCGAGCCGTAATGCAACGGCATATCCCAGCCGCCGAAATCGACCATTTTGGCATTCATGTCGCGGTGAGTTTGATTCAGGGGTGTCATTTTCAGCACGGTTTTTCTCCCAAAAATAAAAAGCCATTCAAACGCAAATAAAAACGTAGATGACTTAGCGCCCCTCTGTCCTTTTTACCTGAGAGATTGACAGAATAGAATCCGTGTGCCCCTTCGGTGGCCGGAAACCTTTCCGGCACTCTCCAGATCGCCTGTCGCAAGCAGTTCTCAAGGAACAAGCGGAGCTTGACCCTGCCTGAGCGATTCCGGGGAGGTTACGCCTTCGGCGGCGCTATTGAATAGCGCACTCTTCTGCTTGGATTGATTTGGCAAAGTGAGAACTATACCTGAGTAACAAGGGTTTAGACAAGGTGCTGCGGTAAATTTTGCTGTTAGCCAAAAGCCTACGCACCTTATGAGGCAACAAACACTATTGCCCCATGTATATTTACATTCGAACGAAATGAAACTGTAATTTCTGCAATTTAGTCATCAATCACCGCCTGCCCTGGAAACAGCACGTCGGTAAACCCGAACAACCGGAAATCCTGGATCCGCATCGGATACAAAATCCCTTGCAAATGATCGCATTCATGTTGCACAACGCGCGCGTGAAAACCGCTGGCGGTGCGATCAATAGTTTTGCCGTATTGATCGAAACCTCGATAGCGCAGTTGTTTGTAGCGCGGCACCATACCGCGCATACCGGGGACACTGAGGCAACCTTCCCAGTCATCTTCCTTATCGTCCGATAGCGGTGTGAGTTGCGGATTAATCAGCACTGTGAAAGGCACTTCCTCGGCGCGTGGATAACGGGGGTTATGATTGAAGCCAAAAATGACAACTTGCAGACTTACGCCGATTTGCGGTGCAGCCAAACCTGCGCCATTTAAAGATTCCATCGTATCTTCCATGTCGCGGATTAATGAATGCAATTCATCCGTGTCGAATCGTTCGATCGGTTTGGCAACTTGCAACAGCAACGGTTCGCCCATTTTTAGCACCGGTTTAATGGCCATGACACCTCACCAAATGTTCCAGAATGTTTCTGACTTTAATCATTGCTTGTTCCAGCACAGCATAAATTTCCTTAAGCGGGATAGCATTTTTATTAGTTCCGCGTCCGGCGGCATGGTTGGCGACCACTGCCAGTGTCGCATAATTAAGACCGATTTCCCGCGCCAGTACGGTCTCGGGCATACCGGTCATGCCAACGATGTCCGCGCCATCGCGTTCCAAGCGGTTGATTTCCGCCGCCGTTTCCAAACGTGGCCCCTGCATCGCGGCGTAAACACCACCATCAGCAACGGCTTGACCGGCATGTTTCGCCGCTTGCAGCAATAGCTCGCGGGTTTGGTGGCAATACGGCCAAGTAAAATCGACATGCGTCACCGGTTGATCTTTGCCATCGAAAAACGTGAAATTGCGCCCGTGGGTATAGTCGATAATTTGATCGGGCACCATCAGGTTACCGGGCGCCAGATCGTCACGAATGCCGCCGACTGAGGCTACGGCGATAACATGCGCGGGCTTCAGCGAATGCAACGCCCATAAATTGGCGCGATAGTTGATCGCATGCGGTGGAATGGTATGACCATGGCCGTGCCGCGCCAAAAACACGATATCTTCGCCATTCAGCTTGCCGAAAGTTAGCGGCCCGGAAGGCTCGCCATACGGCGTGCGGATGATTTGCCGATGCGATATTTCCAGGCAGGATAACTGCGTAAGGCCGCTACCACCGATGACTGCTAACATTCTTGGTTGTTTCCAATACCGTCTTTCAAAGCATAAATGGCCGGCAAATTGCGCCAAGCGCCATAAATATCCATGCCAAAGCCGAAAACATAGCGATCCGGAACCAATATCCCCACAAAATCGGCCGCGATCGGCTTCGGTCTGCCTGTCTGCTTTTCCACCAGCACCGCACTATAAAACGCTTTGGCGCCTTTTTCCAGTACAAAATCGCGCAGAGCCGCCAATGTCACTCCTTCATCCAGAATATCGTCCACAGCCAATACTACCCGATCCTTGACGCTCTCCTTTGGCGCGACCCGCCACTGAATCTCGCTGCCGTGCAACGCATTGCCATAACGCGTCACATGGACAAAATCAAAGTCGAGTGGAAATTTGAGCAACGGCAGTAATTGACCGGCGAATACCACAGCGCCGCCCATCAAGCATAAAACCAAAGGCTGCTGCTGTGATAATTCAGCGGTAATGTCCGCTGCCAGGCGTTGCAAGGTTTGCGCAACGATTTGTTCCGAATGGATCAATTCTGCGTTATCGAGAATCTGCAAGGCTTGTTGGTGAGATAATAGCATCGTATTACTGAACCTGAATATGTCAATTGGTATCATGCTAACATGCAATGATCGAATAATGGAGGGACACGCCGCATGTACCGATTCTTTATGTCTTTTTTAACAACTGCTTGTTCTTTCTGGTTAATGACTCCGGTTTTTTCCGAGTCTACGCTGGATAGCGAACATCCGCTGTATCAGGATGGAAAATTGACCATTCCGCGTGTGGATACGTCTGCGCAAGCGGGTCGCTATCAAGATATACAATTGCAGTTCAATGCCGCAACCAATACCTGGACACTAACGAATTTCCGGGATACTTTGATCGTTCCGGGGCAAGGTGTTTATCTTGATCAAGTTGAAACCATCATCACCACTTCGTTCCCTGTTCAGGTGCTATTGAAGATCAGCGGCAATTTTCCGAACGGTTGCGGAGGTTTCGGTCAAATCAATCAACGCATGCAAAGCAACAAATTTGAAATTGCCATGCATCATGCATTCATTCCCCCTGGAACTTTCTGTACGGCGGCGCTGGTGCCTTTTGTAAAAATCATTCCACTGCAAGTTTATGGATTACCGGCCGGGACCTATGAGTACAGTATCAATGGGGAACTTACAGGCACTTTCAATTTATCCAGGGATAATCAACTGTAAGCACCGCCGGTATTTTCACGAATGGTCCAGCAGCTTCAGCAAGGCATCTTCATCCAGAATCGTGACACCTAGGCTAACCGCTTTATCGTACTTGCTGCCCGGATCGGCGCCCGCAATGACATAATCCGTTTTACTGGAAACACTGCCGCTGACTTTGCCGCCCAGCGCTTCGATTTTTTCTTTAGCTTCCTCACGGTTCATATGCGGCAACGTGCCTGTCAGCACAAAAGTTTTACCTTGTAATGGCGTGGCAATCGCCGCGACCGCTTTTCCATCCTGTTCGTCCCAATACACACCGCACGCACGCAATTGTTCGACAACTTCACAGTTATGCGCCTCAGCAAAAAAATCCACGATGCTTTGCGCCACCACCGGCCCTACATCCGGGATTTGTTGAAGCTGCTCGCTATCCGCCGCCATCAATCGATCCAGGCTTCCCAGATACGTTGCCAGGTCTTTCGCAGTGGCCTCGCCTACATTGCGAATACCCAGCGCATAAATGAATCGCGCCAATGTCGTATGTTTACTGGCTTCAATCGCTTTTACAATGTTATTCGCCGACTTGTCCGCCATGCGCTCCAAGTTTGCCAGCGCGGCGATTCCCAACCGGTACAGATCCGCCGGTGTCCGCACAATCGCCTGGTCGACCAATTGATCAACCAGTTTTTCTCCAAGACCGTCGACATCCAAGGCGCGGCGCGAAGCAAAATGCAATATCGCTTGTTTCCGTTGCGCCGGGCAAAACAAGCCGCCGGTACAGCGCGACACCGCTTCGCCCGGCAATCGCACCGCTTTCGCGCCGCAAACCGGGCAATGCGAAGGCATTAAAAATACCCGCGCGTCCGGCGGGCGCTTCTCAGGAACGACTGATACTACCTCCGGAATCACATCGCCGGCACGGCGCACGATCACAGTGTCACCGATACGCACATCCTTTCGTTCCACCTCATCGGCGTTATGCAAGGTCGCGTTCGTCACTGTGACGCCGCCGACAAATACCGGTTGTAGACGAGCAACCGGTGTCAATGCCCCGGTGCGACCGACTTGCACATCGATATCCAGCAGTTTTGTCATGGCTTCTTGCGCTGGAAATTTATGCGCAATGGCAAAGCGCGGCGCACGTGACACGAAACCCAATTGTTCCTGTTGCGCGATTGCATTGACTTTGTAAACCACACCGTCAATATCGTAGGGTAAAGTTTCCCGTTGCGCGGCGATCGCCTGATAGTAATCGAGTAAGCCTCGTACCCCCTGTACTACTTTGCTTTCTTGAGCAACCGGAAAATGTAATGAGGCCAGATAAGCCATCACCTGACTATGCGTGTTCTGAGGCATACGCGGATCTTCATAGTCACCGATTCCGTATGCAAAGAACGCCAAACGGCGAGTCGCTGTTATTTCCGGGTCCAGTTGCCGCAACGAACCTGCCGCAGCGTTGCGCGGATTGGCGAATTCCTTCTCGCCTTTGGCCGATTGCTGCTGATTCAACCGCAGGAAATCCTTTTTCAGCATCAATACTTCACCGCGCACTTCCAGCAACGCAGGAGGACTATCCACCGGCAACTTCAACGGAATCGACCGGATCGTTTTCAGATTCAGCGTGATGTCCTCGCCGGTATAACCGTCGCCACGGGTTGCACCGCTTTTTAGAACCCCGTTCTCGTAACGCAAACTCACTGCCAGACCATCAAACTTTGGTTCAACTGCGTATTCCACGCTATCGACCAATAAGCCTTCACAGACCCGCCGGTCAAACGCAATTACTTCGTCATTTTCAAATGCATTGCTGAGCGATAACATCGGAATCGCGTGCGCGATTTGTGCAAATGCCTTGAGCGGCGCGGCGCCGACGCGCTGTGTCGGCGAATCGACAGTAATTAATGATGGATAATCTTGTTCGATGCGCTGCAACTCCCTGAACAGCTTGTCATATTCCGCATCAGGAATGGTGGGTTGATCGAGCACATAGTAACGATAATTATGAAGCTCGATGTCGGATCGCAATTGTTGCAGTCGTTGTCTTATCTCTTCAATATTTTGATGCATATTTAATAGTATAGCGAATAGCAACACGATGCAGTTTCAGTTCTTAGTTGAAAATCCTTTATACTGCGCATTCCATCGAAAACCAACTCTGTGACATCCGCTTGTCTTGAACAATACAATATGAGCAACAATACCTTAAAAATTCGTATCCAAATCCAGCAGCAGCCACCGCAAGCCATTGAGGAAATTTACCCAGAACCTGAGATTGTTTATGAACAAGTACTGGATTGGAAAAAAATTGCCGCCGCAGCCATATCGCTTGTAGTTATCCTTTCTTTACTGGGCTATTTAATTTTTGGCAATATAGCCGGTAAATCATCCCAGAGCGATCCAGTTAATGCAGAAACCGATACCATCTCCTCAGAAAATATCTCGTTGGAACTTAATGCACAAGCGGAAGCACCGGTTACTGAATCCGATGAAAGCAACACTGAACAAACGATAATATCAATCCCGATTGATTCCGAGATACCTAATATCGAGGATCGCACGGTTATCATTCCGCGAAAAAAACCGGAAAATAATGTTACGGCATCACTTCCCGTAGCTGTCAATGCAGTCCCTAAAACCGCTATTCAGCCCAAACCTCACCAATCATCCGATCATCCCATCGTGCTTAGAGCCCAGTTGAGTAGCGCCATTATTTCGAGAGAGCCTGTTGATTCCATTGATACCGTTCATTTAAAACCCGATGAAACCAAACCAATCCATTTCTATGTACACCTCCAAAATCAGCAAAAACGAAACATCCGGATCGACTGGTACTACAATAACAAATTGGATTCACAACTTCGCCTGCACGTTCTGAACAACAATTGGCGCACCCATGCCAGTAAGCAACTGGACCACAGACGGCTTGGATCATGGCGTGTCGAGTTAATCGACGAGCGGGAAAATCAATTGGCAGTCCAGGAATTCAGTGTCATATCGCATTGAGCCTTGCCGCAGAATAAATGTTTCTGAAGGATTATCATGAAATACTGCAGCAATTGTAGTGCTTCCGTCGAATTAATGATCCCTGAGGGAGATAGCTTACCGCGCTATGTTTGCACAGCCTGTAACACGATTCATTATCAGAATCCTAAAATGGTGGTCGGATGCATTCCCGAATGGGAGGATAAAATCCTGATCTGCAAACGCGCAATCGAGCCCCGCCGCGGTTGGTGGACGCTCCCCGCCGGTTTTATGGAAAACAATGAAACTTTGGCTCAGGCAGCCGCTCGGGAAACACTTGAAGAAGCCAACGCCCGGGTGGAAATCGGTAATCTGTTCACGGTCTACAGCTTACCGCATATCAGCCAGGTGTATTTCTTATTCCGCGCGCGGCTTTTGGATCTAGATTTCAAGCCTGGTATCGAGAGCTTGGAAGTCAAACTTGTCAGCGAATTGGAAGTGCCTTGGGATGAGATGGCTTTTCGCGTAATCCATGATCCGTTGAAACAGTATTTCGAGGAACGCAGACGGGGAGAATTAGGTTTTCATATGGGGATCATCGACAAACCTCGCAGCCCCTCCTGAACTATTTCATTGTATTCACAACCAGAAAACCGAAGGTTTTAGATTATTGGATGGCAAGCTATAATGCTCTTTTTTGTAGACTTCAGACTCTTATGAAGCGATTATTCCTATTGGTGCTCGTGTGCCTCATTATTCCGTCAGTATCCGCCCAACAACAAGACCTGAAAATAGCCGCCAGGTCCTACCTTCTGTCGGACTTTCAGACAGGACAGGTATTAGCCGGTCAAAATGCGCATGAGCGGATAGAGCCGGCTTCTTTGACCAAGCTCATGACGGCTTACGTAGTATTTTCCGCTTTAAAACAAAATCAAATTACGCTGGAGCAGACGGTTCCGGTTTCAGAGAGTGCTTGGCGCATGATCGGCTCCCGCATGTTCATCGAACCGAATAAACCGGTAACAGTGGATGCGTTAATCCGCGGCATGATTGTGCAATCCGGCAACGATGCCTGTATTGCACTCGCAGAAGCGGTGGCAGGTTCCGAAGAAAATTTCACCAAACTGATGAATGCCGAAGCCCAGCGGCTCGGTATGAAGAATACGCACTTTACCAATACAACCGGACTGCCCGATCCGGAGCATTACACCACAGCCTACGATTTAACTTTGCTGGCAACCGCCATCATCCGTGATTTCCCGGAATTTTATCCGCTCTATTCGCAGAAAGAGTACACCTATAATAATATCACGCAACCGAACCGGAACCGCTTACTTTGGCTCGATCCGCATGTCGACGGCATGAAAACCGGCTGGACCAAGACTGCCGGTTATTGTTTGATCACCTCCGCCACACGTGACAAGCGGCGGCTGATATCGGTCATCATTGGCGCCAACTCGGCCAATGCCCGCAGTATCGAGAGCCAGCGCTTACTCAATTATGGCTTCCAATTCTACGATACCTTGCATTTATACAAAAAGAACGACTCATTAGCTTCCATCCACTTATGGAAAGGCACCCAAAACGAATTGAAAGCCGGATTTGATCGCGATGTTTACTTTACTTTACCCAAAGGTCAAGCCGATAAATTAAAAGCCACCATGGAATATAAGCAGCCATTGATCGCTCCAGTCCGCATAGGACAAGAAGTCGGAACGGTCAAGTTCACGCTGGATGATAAAGTCGTCGAAACCTATCCGCTGGTTTCGCTGGAAAGCGTCGATACCGCCAATTTCATTGGACGCGCGTGGGATAGTGTAAAATTGTTGTTCAATTAATTTCATCGCAAAACTATAAAGTTACCCGCATGATATATCTTAATGGCAAGTTCATGCCGCTTGAAGAAGCCTTCATCCCGGTTCTCGATCGCGGTTTTATATTCGGTGATGGCGTGTATGAAGTGATACCCGCTTATTCCAGAAAACCGTTCCGGCTTCAAGAACATCTTGATCGACTGCAACACAGTTTGGATGGTATTCGCTTAAAAAATCCAATGAGCAATGACGAATGGAAAAATCTGCTCGAGCAACTGATTGCCAAGAATAGCAGCGAAGATCAATATATTTACTTGCATATTACACGCGGCGTTGCTAAACGCGACCATGCCTTTCCGGTAAATGTGCCGCCGACAGTTTTTATCATGAGCAACCCATTGCTTCCACCCCCAGCGGAATTGCTGGCTAGCGGCGCATCCGCCATCACCGCCATTGATAATCGCTGGATACGTTGCGATGTCAAGGCGATTTCGTTGTTACCCAATGTTTTGCTACGCCAGCTCGCTGTCGATGTGCACGCGCTTGAAACTATCTTGATCCGTGACGGTTTTTTAACAGAGGGCGCCGCGAGCAATATATTTATTGTAAAAAATAACGTCTTGTTAGCGCCGCCTAAAAGTCATTTAATGTTGCCGGGAATTACCTATGATGTCGTGCTGGAGCTGGCGGCGGAAAATCGCATTCCGCATGAAATCCGTGAAATCTCTGAAAACGAAGTCCGCGCAGCTGATGAAATTCTTTTAACATCTTCAACCAAAGAGATCATGCCAATTACTTTGCTGGATAATCAAGCCATTGGCGGTGGAAAACCCGGTGAACTCTTTGCACGGCTGCATGCGCTTTATCAGAATTACAAAGCCACGCATATGCGCGGCCATTCTTGCGGCTGCACGCATTCGTAAAGCACGGCTGGTAATTCACAATGTCTGAGCAATCTTCATTAATCGAATATCCCTGCGATTTTCCGATAAAGATTATGGGAAAAGCACAGCACGAGTTTACGCAAACGGCATTGGCGATTGTCCGTTATCATGCGCCGGATTTTGATGCCGAGACCATGTCCGTCCGCGCCAGCAAAAATGGCACTTATCTAAGCATCACTTGCACCATCCGCGCTACTTCCCGCGCGCAGCTTGATGCCCTTTATCAGTCTCTATCCAGCCATCCCATGATCGCAGTCGTCTTGTGATCATATAGTCTCCGTTGAAACACTCATAACTTCTCGTGCGCACATCTCAGCAATTCATCGTCAGAATCATGGGATTGTCTGATTACCAGACCACCTGGCAAGCGATGAAGGATTTCACTCTCCAACGCGATGAACAGACAGCGGACGAAATCTGGTTATTGCAGCACCCGCCGGTGTTTACGCAAGGCATTGCCGGAAAACCGGAGCATCTATTGCATGATCATGGAATTGCGGTGATCCGGACTGATCGTGGCGGCCAAATCACTTACCACGGACCAGGACAACTAATTGCTTATTTACTGCTGGATTTACGCCGGTTGAAACTCGGTGTACGCGAATTAGTCCGAAGCATGGAACAAGCAGTGATCGATCTGTTGCAGGATTATCAAGTGACTGCTTCTGGGCACAGCGAGGCGCCCGGCGTTTATGTTGGAAACGCCAAAATCGCATCGCTGGGTCTGAAAATTAAGAAAAACTATTGCTATCATGGTATTGCGCTTAATGTGAATATGAATCTGACACCATTCTCATACATCAATCCTTGCGGCTACCAAGGATTGCAAGTAACGCAAACCAAAGACTTAGGTATTACCGATGGATTGGAAACTCTGAACGCTAAATTAGCAAACTCTCTTCAACAACACCTTCTCAAGAACATAAGTGATCGTACAACATGACCGCAGATACCCGTCAAAAAGGCGCTGATAAAACAGCTCGCAACCCCATCAAAATTGCCCCGCAATCGCGGGATGAGTTACTCCGCAAACCTTCGTGGATTCGTGTTCGTTCACCCAACAGCGAGAATTATTATGAAGTCAAGCGGTTACTCCGTGAGCATAAATTGCATACCGTCTGCGAGGAAGCCTCTTGCCCTAATATTGGCGAGTGCTTTGGCAAGGGTACCGCAACATTCATGATTCTGGGGGACTTATGCACGCGCCGGTGCCCGTTTTGCGATGTTGCGCATGGCCGCCCCAAACCGCCGGATGCCAATGAACCGTTGCACCTGGCGCAATCAATCGCCGCCATGCGACTGAAATATGTCGTGATCACCAGCGTTGATCGCGACGATCTGCGGGATGGCGGCGCGCAGCACTTCGCCGAATGTATTCAAGCCATCCGCACGCATTCGCCGTCTACGCGGATAGAAATTTTAGTGCCCGATTTCCGCGGACGTTTGGAAATCGCGCTGGAAAAACTGGCTATCAGTCCGCCGGATGTATTAAATCACAACCTTGAAACGGTACCGCGGCTCTATAAACAATGCCGCCCCGGCGCGGATTACATGCACTCATTAAAGCTTTTAAAAGACTTTAAAGCGCTATTCCCACAAATCCCGACTAAATCCGGATTAATGCTTGGTTTGGGGGAAACTGACGAAGAAATTCTACAAGTGCTGCGCGATCTGCGCGAACATCAAGTCGAAATGCTGACAATCGGCCAATATCTGCAACCCAGCACCGGCCATTTGCCGGTCATGCGTTACGTTACACCGGATGGATTTAAAGTATTTGAGAACGCTGCAATTGAAATGGGGTTCAGTCATGCCGCCTGTGGACCGATGGTTCGCTCCAGTTACCATGCGGATTTGCAGGCGCATGAATCGGGCTTGTTGAAATAATGCCGGTTGAGGGGCTCACCGGGCTTTGTCAAATTGACAGGATCCGAAAAAATTCCCAAAATGATGGTGCGCTATCCGTCAGGCTTTATTCGTTTGCAACGTCAACGCAAGCAATAAGCTCCCGAATGCGCTTTGATTAAATAACGATTGAATATTTTAAATTTAAATTTAAATTTTATGAAAAAAATACTTTTACTGATTATTATCTCGCTGATGTTTTCCACGAATGTATACGCCAAAAAAGCCAAAGGCGGTGCCGGTAAAGGGGGCTTCAGCGCCAAGTCGGCACCAGCGCAGACCAATAAAACCACGGCTCCTGCCGACAAGTCCGCACCGGCTCCGGCAGCAAATGCAACATCTCCAGCCGCGAATGCTCCGGCGCAAAACCCTTCATTGTTACAATCAGCTATGCCAGCCCTGGTCGGGGGTGCAGTCGGCAGTTATATTGGCAGTAAATTAGCCAGTGACGGCGAAGCTGACAGCACGGCAGCGGCCAAAGAGGAAAAGAAGGAAGATCACCCGTTAACAACCCGTTAATGCAGGACAATCATTTAACTTCAGTTTGAATCTCGCACTGATTCTTTAATAACCAAAAGGATCAGTGCCAAACACCCGCAAGCGCGGCTCAAGCATTAACAATCTCAAAATCGTGGGTTATTGCTACCGTCTGCTTGAGCATGATGGAAGCCGAGCAATACTTCTCGGCAGATAAATTGATGGCACGTTCAATCGTCTGCGGATTCAAATTATGTCCGGTAATAATGAAATGTAAATGAATACGGGTAAATACTTTTGGATCAACCGGCGCACGCTCGGCTTCAATCTCCACCACGCAATCGGTAATGTCTTGCCGGCTTTTTTTCAAAATCAATACCACATCAAAAGTCGTGCATCCACCCAGTCCCATCAGCATCATTTCCATCGGACGCGGCCCAAGATTCTGTCCACCGGCTTCCGGCGCGCCATCCATCATTACCGAATGACCGCTGCCCGATTCGGCTAGAAAACTTACATTTCCATTCCATTTGATTCGAGTTTTCATTTTTTTCCAAGGGTGCTATAGAAATTTCCAGTAACAAGCTAAAAGTGGTGCAAATAAAAAGCCGACGGTGTTAAGCGTCGGCTTTTCTGAATTCTGAAAAGCTTACTTCAGTGTCAGAATAAAATCAGCTAATACTTTAGCGTTTTCAGGGCTAACGTTAGCATTTGGCGGCATTGGGATTGGACCCCAAACTCCGTTGCTTCCCTTAAGGATTTTATCTGCCAAATATGCAGAAGCATCCGCTTGGCCTGCGTATTTACCAGCGATATCTTTCAGGCTAGGACCAACCAATTTGGTATCCACATTGTGGCAATTCAAACAACCACTGTTTTTTGCTAGATCAGCATCAGCTTGTGCGACACCAGCTAACAAAAAGGCAGATGCAGCAACTGCTCCAATTAAAATTTTTCTCATTTCTCTTCCTTGTTAAAATTATAAAAGGGTTGTTATTCTAACCCGAACTTTACAGACTTGCAGCAATTCCTGTAAGTTTGTAATTATCCGCATAAAACTAGCTGTTTACAATCGAATGTTTACTTACCTTACTGAGCAGGCTGCTAGCTCCGATGATACTGCGTTCCTAAGACTTTATCGAAAATAATTTAGTTCCGGGGAACATGAAATTTAAACAACTGCCAAATTAGCCGGTTATTGCACCAGCGCTGGCACTTGAAACAAGCTTCGCATACTTCGCCAATACCCCACGCGAATAGCGCGGTTGTGGCGGCCGCCAGGCAGTGCGGCGCTGCGCCAGTACATCATCCGGAACATTTAATTGCAATAGCCGTTGTTCTGCATCGATGGTAATGGAATCGCCTTCCTGCACCAAAGCGATCGTACCCCCCACATAAGCTTCGGGAGCCACATGCCCTACCACCATGCCATAGGTGCCGCCTGAAAAACGCCCGTCGGTGATCAAACCGACCGAGTCGCCCAATCCTTCCCCGATTAGCGCCGAAGTGGGTGACAGCATCTCACGCATACCTGGACCGCCTTTAGGTCCTTCATAACGAATAACAACCACATCGCCGGGCTGGATTTTGCGCGCCAGAATCGCTTCCATGCAAGTCTCTTCAGATTCAAATACACGCGCCGGTCCGGTAATTTTCGGATTCTTGATACCGGAGATTTTTGCGACACATCCTTCCGTCGATAAATTGCCTTTTAGAATAGCCAAATGGCCTTGTGCATACAACGGATTATCCCATTGCCGAATTACTTGCTGATCCGCACGAGGGATATCTGGAACGTCTTTCAAAACCTCCGCGATCGTTTGTCCGCTGATGGTGATGCAGTCGCCATGCAGCAAACCATGATTCAACAACAGCTTCATCACTTGCGGAATACCTCCTGCCTGATGAAGATCTGCTGTTACGTATCGACCGGATGGTTTCAGATCGCACAATACCGGCACCTTGGCGCGCATCCGCTCGAAATCGTCAATATTCCACTCAACTTCGGCTGCATGCGCAATTGCCAGGAAATGCAAAATAGCGTTGGTCGAACCGCCGACCGCCATGATTACTGCCACTGCATTTTCAATCGATTTGCGGGTAATGATATCGCGAGGAAGAATCTGTTTTTTTATCGCATCAACCAAAACCCTGGCTGACTCCCCGGCACTGACCAATTTATCATCATCTTCCGCTGACATTGTCGAAGAATATGGCAAGCTCATGCCCATCGCCTCGAACGCTGATGACATGGTATTGGCGGTAAACATACCGCCGCAAGATCCGGCTCCCGGGCAAGCATGACGTTCGATTTGCAGCAACTCCGCGTCGTCGATTTTATGCGCGCTGTGCTGACCAACCGCCTCGAACACACTGACAATCGTCAAGTCCTGGTTTTTATAGCGCCCCGGCTTGATCGTACCGCCGTATACAAATATCGCCGGCACATTCATGCGGGCGATCGCAATCATCGCACCCGGCATATTTTTATCGCAGCCACCAATCGCAATCACGCCATCCATGCTCTCCGCTTGCACGCAGGTTTCAATCGAATCGGCGATCACTTCGCGCGATACCAGAGAATATTTCATGCCTTCGGTACCCATTGAAATGCCATCCGAAACCGTGATGGTACCAAACATCTGCGGCATGGCACCGGCTTGCCGCAGCGCAGATTCGGCTTTTAGCGACAATTCATTCAATCCTTTATTACACGGTGTAATTGTTGAATAACCATTGGCCACACCGACAATCGGCTTATTAAAGTCTTCATCGCCGAAACCAACCGCACGCAACATGGCACGGCTGGGGGCATGTTGAACACCCTGGGTGATGGCTTGGCTACGTTTATTGTCTGGCATGCTTGCTCCTGAATGAGAAGAAAAATATAAGAAAAGCGCACACAACTGCACTTGCTATAATAGTTGATATTTTACCGTAAATAAGGCCGAAACTATGCTCGTTCATCCGCAAATTGATCCCGTTGCCATCTCCCTGGGTCCGCTTTCCATTCACTGGTATGGATTGATGTATTTATTGGGTTTTGCGTTGTTCATTTTGCTCGGACGATATCGCATCAAACACCACCCGCATGCTCTTTTCACCTATGAAATGCTGGATGATGCATTATTTTACGGTATGTTGGGAGTAGTCCTCGGTGGACGGCTAGGCCATGTGTTGTTTTACCAGTTCGGCTATTACTTGGAACATCCATTACAGATATTCGCCATCTGGGAAGGCGGTATGTCATTTCATGGGGGATTTCTGGGTGTCTTCATTGCCATGATTATGCTCGCTCGCAAATATCATTTATCCTGGCTTGCGGTCACTGATTTTGTGATTCCGTTGATTCCTCCGGGATTAGCAGCAGGCCGTATCGGTAATTTTATCAATGCCGAATTGTGGGGGCGCCCCACCGATGGTCCGTGGGGCATGGTTTTCCCACATGTTGACGAACTGCCTCGCCATCCCTCGCAGCTCTATCAATTCGCGTTGGAAGGATTATTGCTATTCATCATTATTTGGATTTATTCGTCCAAACCACGCGCGACCGGCGCTGTCACCGGCATGTTCATGATTGGTTATGGTATTTTCCGCTCAATCGCAGAATTTTTCCGTGAACCCGAAGATGGATTTATGGGGATCCTGACTTTAGGTGTTACGATGGGACAATGGTTGTCAATTCCCATGATTATTGCAGGTATCGCCGCCTTACTGTGGTCAAGACGTCAAACTGCCACCTCGCAAAATCATAAAAAGCAAACGCCGAAGCGCCAGCGCAAGTAGCTGCTCAACGATCAGCAAGCAATACTATTGTTTCTTCCCGGCACGATCGACTTCGGTTTCCTCGATGATCTGCGCATCCTCGATAATTACCGTTTGTCCGGTTTCACTTTGCCGGTTTATTTCTTCGTCAGGGGATTGCTTTGCATTTTCAAATTTTCTCCGCCACCACCAAAAACGAATGCCTACAACCACCACTGCGACGGCCAATAACGCAAGAAATGCGGCAAAAAAGAAAAAACCAAGCACCGCCAGCAGAGCAATCACTGGAATCATAATGGCATAAGTAATCCATCGATTCAGAGGGGAGACCGGAACCCGGCGATACTCTCCGGATTCATCCTGTTGATAGTTGGAAATCCGATGGATAATTATTTTTCTCTCTTCGTCTTTCATTGCATAAGCTCCTCTATGGCGGCTATGGTCTTAGGTGCCGCCTCTGTCAGTATTTCATGCCCGGCTGGCGTCACCACCACATCGTCCTCGATACGGATACCAATATTCCAGAAATTCTCGGGGACATTATCTGCTGGGCGGATATAGCAACCCGGCTCCACCGTCAGCACCATGCCCGGCTGCAACTCGCGCCATTCGCCTTTTTGTTTATACTCGCCGACATCGTGCACATCCATGCCTAGCCAGTGCCCGGTACGGTGCATATAAAACCTTTTATAATCTTCCGATTCCAGCACTTCGTCGACGCTGCCTCGGCACAATTCCAGATCAATAAACCCCTGCGCCAGCACTTGCAGCGCTGCTTGATGCGGATCGTTCCAGCGGCTGCCCGGTCTCACTTCGGCAATCGCGGCCGCTTGAGCCGCCAAGACCAATTGGTAAATATCGCGTTGTGCCGCGGTAAACTTGCCATTGACCGGGAATGTCCGGGTGATGTCGGAAGCATAACCGTTTAATTCACACCCGGCGTCGATCAATAACAAGTCCCCCGGCTTGAGTTCGGCATCGTTCAGAACATAATGCAGAATACACGCATTGGCGCCACCCGCGACAATCGATGTATAAGCTGGCGCTTGCGCGCCATGCCGGTAAAAAGTATGCAGTAGTTCAGCTTCAATCTCATATTCCCGCATTCCGGGACACACCGCTTGCATCGCGCGCTGATGAGCTTGCGCTGAAATATCCGCAGCACGTTGCATTATTTGCAATTCCTCAGTGCTTTTTATCAACCGCATTTCGTCCAGTATAGCCCGGTAATCATAAATCTCCCGTGGTGCGGTTACGCCGGTCCGCGCCAAATCACGCACGCGATTCAACCAGCCGACAACGCGTTGATCCCAGTTCTGATCCTGTCCCAACGCAGTGTAAACCGCGGGTTGATCGGATAACAAACCTGGAAGCAATTCATCGAGCCTGGCAAGCGAATAAGCTTCATCAAAATAAAAAGCTTCTTTAGCTGCCTCTGGCCCGAAGCGGTAACCATCCCAAATTTCGCGCTCTACATTCTTTTCACGGCAAAACAAAATATGCTTGGCCGGTTCCTGAGCGGTCGCCGCGACAATTACCAGCACTGCTTCGGGTTCGCGAAAGCCGGTCAAATAATAAAAGTAACTATCGAAGCGATAGGGATAATGCGCATCTCGATTGCGCAACCGTTCCGGCGCCGTAGGAATAATCGCAACACCGTTTTGCATTTTTTCAGCAAAAAGTTTGCGGCGTGCGATAAATGGTTGTATTTGCGTCATAGTCACATATCAAGGTGTCGTTGAGCTCAATATTGGATGCTCAGTTGCTTATCAAGTAATTCCAGTCTTTCCGGGGTGCCCACATCGATCCATTGCCCGGAATAATGCTGTCCGGTGACTTTGCCCTCGGTGATTGCGCACCGTAGCAACGGCGCCAGTTTCACAGCTTGCCCCGGTTCGATATTCTGGAAGAGTTGGGGCTGATAAATGCCGATACCGCTAAATGTCAATCGCTCCGATTCTGTCAGAGTTACCCAACCATCCCGCAATGCAAAATCGCCTTCGCTATGATGCGGTGGATTGCCAACCAGAACCAAGTGTGCCAATCGCTGATTGGGTTGGCGTTCCATCGCACGCAGAGTCGGTATTAACAAGGCATAATCGAATTCACAGTAAATATCCGCATTGACAACCAGAAACGGTATGCTCTCCGCTTGCTTTGTCAGTAAAGGCAATGCATTAGTAATCCCGCCGGCGGTTTCCAAAACCACGGCTTCCGGTGAGTATTGGATATTAACACCGTACCGCTCGCCAGACCCCAAGGTTTGCTCGATCTTTTCACCGAGATAGGCATGGTTAATGACGATATCGACAAAACCCGCGCGCGCCAGGTTGATGAGCTGATACTCGATCAGCGCTTTACCGCCCGCTTTCAACAATGGTTTCGGCACAGCATCGGTCAACGGGCGCATACGTTCCCCGCGACCAGCGGCGAGAATCATCGCCTTATACGAACCCCGCTTAGAAGGTATAGCCAATTTTCCGGTCCGGCGCAACCGGATGTATTTCATCGAGTAGATTCAGCAATGGATTCAACTCGAGATAGCGCTCGCAGGCTTTCCGTAAATACTCCATCACCAGTGGCATATCATTTAAGTACATGGTCTTTCCATCACGATAATTCAACCGGGCGAAAATCCCCAGCACTTTGAGATGACGTTGCACCCCCATCCATTCAAAATCCCTATAAAAAGCTGCAAAGTCATTGCAAACGGGCAGGCCGGCTTTACGCGCCTTTTCCCAGTAACGAATCACCCAGTCCAACAACCGCTCTTCATCCCAACGGATATACGCATCTTTCAACAACGAGACCAAATCATAGGTAATCGGACCGAATACCGCGTCCTGAAAATCAATGATTCCCGGATTCGGCGTTGTTACCATGAGATTGCGCGAATGATAATCACGATGAACCAGAACCCTCGGTTGCGCGAGATTGTTTTGCAGAATTTTGGCAAAGACTGCGTGTATCACCCCCTGCTGGTTATCGTTCAAATTCAATTGCAAATGCCTAGCGATATACCAATCCGGAAATAAATCGAGTTCCCTTCGCAATAAGGCTTCATCGTAAGGCGACAAGCTTTCGGCGTGATGCGATAACTGCATTTTGACCAGCGCATCGGTGGCTGCATTGTACAACTGATCGGCATTCTCTGGCTGATCTGTCAGTGCCTGCAAAAAGGTTGTATTGCCGAGATCCGATAGCAATAAAAATCCCCACTCCAGATTCCGCGCCACGATCGCCGGCACATGCACTCCGCTGCTTGCTAGAATCTCTGCAACTCGCAAAAACGGTTCGCAATCCTCATGCTGCGGCGGTGCATCCATGACAATCATCGTTTGGTCACTAAAGAAAATACGAAAGTAACGGCGAAAACTGGCATCCGCCGATGCCGGTTGCAGCGTAAAAGACTGTGTTGGAAATTGTTCTTTTATCCAACTTTCAAGCAAGTGTATACGTTCCATTTATGTATTCGGACAAGTAACCGTTATAAAAAGTCCTGTAGCTAAGGGGATACCTCTATTCAGCAATAGCAGTACACATGGCAAAATTACAATTGCGCCCTGCTACTGGAACCTTGTTCAATAACAGTGGATAATCAAACTTTGTAAAGACGGGCCATCGCAAATTTTAACACGTAGCCTATATTTGCTGATCAACTGGTAAATCCATTTATAAGGAGAAGAATCATGTTAAACAAAAATGTCATCGACGAAATCAATGCCAAAGTCAGCGAAATCATGCAAAACAGCCCTGCCAAGGATATCGAGAAAAACGTCAAGATGCTGTTATCAGGCGCATTTTCAAAACTGGATCTGGTGACTCGCGATGAATTTGATATCCAGCAGGAAGTGCTGCAGCGTACACGAGAAAAATTAATTATTCTCGAAGCGAAAGTGGCCGAACTCGAAGCACGGCTGAATCCACCTGCAGCCAAATCCGAATCCGTCAACTAATCCGAGTCGTTGACTCAAAGATCCATCGAAGGGCTCCGCAACATCACACGTGGTGGATGACCCTTCGATGGTTTCCAATTAAGCTGCCTATCCAAGCTTAATGGGGTTCAAAACTAATAAAGCGCAAGAAATGACAGATATCATCAAGATAGACAAATTTCTGAGCACCACCCAATGCAGTAAATCGCTTGCGCGAGCAATTAATCGGTGCTTCCTCGATTGTCACACCGATGTCACTTGCTGTTCTTTATAGCCGGGCGCTATCGGGCATCCAAGCACCGCTGGTAACGGTCGAAACGCACATTGCCAACGGTTTACCGAGTTTTACGATCGTCGGTCTACCCGATACCGAAGTTAAAGAAAGCAAAGACCGCGTTCGCTCAGCATTGCAGAATGCGCAATTCAAGATCCCTCCGCAACGCATTACCGTTAATCTGGCGCCTGCCGATCTACCCAAGGAAAGCGGCCGTTTCGATCTGCCGATTGCGCTGGGAATACTGGCGGCCACCGGACAAATCCCCAGCGACAAACTGGATCAATACGAGTGGGCCGGGGAACTCGCATTGACCGGAGAACTGCGCCCGATTCACGGCGCACTGGCGATGACTTATAACGCGTCGCAATCAGGACGCAGCTTCGTGCTGCCGCAACAGAATGCCGCGGAAGCCGCGTTGGTCAAGAATGCCACAATCTACGCCGCGCAATCGTTGCTGCAAATCTGCGCGCACCTGAGCGGACAAAAACCGCTGCCCGTTTACCAAAATACCGCAGGGGATAACACAAGCCTACATGGTACATGTTACCCCGATTTGGATGAGGTCAAAGGACAAGCACACGCCAAGCGCGCGCTGGAAATTGCCGCTGCCGGCGGTCACAGTCTGTTGATGATCGGTCCGCCAGGTACCGGCAAGTCGATGCTGGCAACGCGCTTTCCCGGCATTCTACCGCCGATGACCGAAGCCGAAGCCTTGGAATCCGCCGCGATCCAATCGCTTGCTTTCGGCAGCTTTGACATCAGCAACTGGAAAAACCGCCCCTTTCGCGCCCCGCACCATACCGCATCCGGCGTCGCGCTTGTCGGCGGTGGCAGCCACCCGCGTCCCGGTGAAATTTCACTCGCCATGCACGGCATATTGTTCCTCGACGAACTCGCCGAATTCGACCGCAAAGTCCTGGAAGTCCTGCGCGAACCGCTCGAATCCGGCAAAATCACCATCTCCCGCGCCGCCCGTCAAGCCGAATTCCCCGCCCGTTTCCAACTCATCACTGCGATGAACCCCTGCCCTTGCGGCTATTTAGGTCATCCCTCCGGCAAATGCCACTGCACCCCCGACCAAATCGCCCGCTACCGTGGGCGAATCTCCGGCCCGTTACTCGACCGCATCGACATGCAAATCGAAGTACCCGCCGTGCCACAGCAGGAATTGATGAAACAACAAGCGGCCAGTGAGAAAAGTAGCACCGTCCGCCAGCGCGTTGAAAATGCCCACCAATTGCAGCTTGACCGGCAAGGAAAGACCAACAGCCGCTTGAGTGTTAAAGAAATCGACCGATTCTGCGCACTTGATAACGCGAGCGAGAATCTTCTGAAACAAGCGATCAGCCGCTTGAACCTATCCGCGCGTGCGTATCATCGAATTCTCAAAGTCGCGCGCACCATTGCGGATTTGGCGGGAATCGAAAAAATCAACAATCAGCATATCGCGGAAGCGATTCAGTATCGCAAGTTGGATAGAAAATAATTGAAATAAGAAATAATACAAATTGTTTTCTTCAAAAATTATCTAGAGCCTTCTTGTCTTAGCCTTGGATTTCATCTTAGAATCAAAATATTCAAAGAATTCTCTTACAAATAAAATGAAAAAAATTATTTGTAAAAAAGCCAGAATTTCTGTTCCACACTCCAAGGAGTGTTTATGAGTAACAAGGCTGGATCAATCAATGATTTAATTGCAGTCCCCAAGGGTGGTGGAGCACTTAAGGGGGTGGGCGAGAAATTTTCACCGGATCTACATACTGGAACCGGTAATTTTACTGTTCCAATTGTTGTTCCACCTGGTAGGAACGGTTTTCAGCCACAATTGAATCTTGGTTATAGTACAGGATCCGGTAATGGATCTTTTGGTTTGGGTTGGAATCTCAGTATTCCTGGCGTAACTCGGCTAACTTCAAAAGGCGTGCCACAATATCGCGATCATGGCACTGAAGGTAATTCCGATATTTTTGTGCTTTCCGGTGCAGAAGATCTCGTAGAAATCTCTCAAACAAATGAAATACCTCGGCGCTATAAACCTCGAACTGAGGGTTTATTTGCCAAAATTGAACGATGGACTACTGACGAAACCGATTATTGGACTGTAAGAAGCAAAGATGGATTAATCAGTACTTACGGTTCCGCAGAGCCTAGCAAGATTTGCACGGTTTCTGATCCAGCTGAAGTAAGCCATATTTTTTCCTGGCGACTTACCGAAACAACCGATCCTTTTGGAAACCGAATTGTTTATGAATACCACCGTGATCGATCTAACGAAAATCGCAAATGGGATCAGCTTTATCTTGAGCGCATCAGTTATGTCGATTTAGAAGGCAGCAATCAAGCCCCTTTCCTGGTCACTGTCGAGTTTATTTATGATGATCAACCAGCACCTGCTGGAATAATTCCAGAAGTAAGCACTAAAACTCGCCCCGATCCATTTTCAGATTACCGAGCAGGTTTTGAAATTCGCACACGATTCCGGTGTAAATGGATCATCGTACGCACCCATCCTGAAAAGAATCAGGTAACCCCAGTACGCGCATACGAACTCATCTATTTAGATGAAATTGCAGATAAAGCTGATCTACCCCTAAATGGTCTATCGCTACTTTCCCGCATCAATGTAATTGGATTTAATGATCAAGGCGAATTTAGCCGGGAAATGCCCCCGCTTGATTTCGGCTACACACGATTTACCCCAGGCAACCAGAAATTTTCCACACTAACGGGTATGGATCTCCCCGCAACCTCACTGGCTAATCCCAATTTGGAATTGGTTGATCTATTCGGACACGGCTTACCGGATATATTGGAATTAGGCGATACCGCACGCTTTTGGCGTAATCTCGGTAATGGAAAGTTCGATCGGCCTAAAACTATGCCCTCCGTCCCAGCAGGTCTGCGACTCAGTGATAGTGGCGTACAAATGCTTGATGCCAATGGTGATGGCCGCGCCGATCTGTTGGTTACAACTGGTGATCGGGCTGGTTATTATGCACTCGATTTTAATGCCGAATGGAATCGCAAATCATGGCGGCCTTATGTGCAGGCACCCAGTTTTAATTTGGAAGATCCTGAAGTTCGGCTTTTGGATTTAACCGGAGATGGTATTTCGGATGTTCTGCGCTCAAGCACCAGCTTCGAATGCTATTTCAATGATCCAGAATCGGGCTGGTTACCCAAAAATACCCGGCGAATCCAACGGCAGTCCTTGGATAGCTTTCCCAATGTGAATTTTTCCGATCCTCGTGTCAAGTTTGCCGATCTTTCCGGAGACGGTTTGCAAGACATCGCCTGGGTGCATGAAGGCCGTATCGATTATTGGCCAAATCTAGGGTATGGCCGCTGGGGTGGACGGATCACCATGTCGATTCCCGATCACCTACCTTTCCAATTTGATCCAGCAAGAGTAATTCTAGGAGATGTAGACGGCGACGGATTAGCTGATTTGCTATATGTATCTGATCGGGAAGTTATGCTTTGGATTAATCGTTGCGGTAATGGTTTTTCTGAGCCATTGATCATACAAGGAACACCATCTGTAACCAATATGGATACAGTCCGGCTAACAGATTTGCATGGCACAGGTGTAGCGGGTATTTTATGGAGTCGGGATACAAGTAGCAATGGTCAACCCAATCACTTCTTTCTGGATCTTACCGGAGACGTTAAACCTTACCTGCTAAATCGTATGGACAATAACCTCGGTGCAATTACCGAAGTGACCTACGCCTCATCCACCAAATTCTATCTTCGTGACCAGGAAAAACCCACTACACAAAAAAAGCCTTCCACACAAGAAGAACCTACCACAGGTTGGCGCAGCACACTGCCTTTTCCCGTTCAAGTCGTCGAACGCGTTACCGTACGTGACGAATTGTCCGGCGGCGTCCTAACAACTGAATATCGTTATCACCATGGATATTGGGATGGTGTAGAACGTGAATTTCGTGGATTTGGCATGGTCGAGCAATTGGATACAGAAGTTTTTGATGCTTATTCCGGCCGCGCCTTAACCGGCAATATTGCAAGCTTGCAGCAGCTTTTGGCACAGGAAAACTTTGCTCCCCCGATATTAACGCGCACTTGGTTTCACCAAGGCCCGATTGATCCTGACGGCGATGGACATTGGCATGCAATGGATTATCAACAGGAGTATTGGGATGGCGATCCAAGTCTCTTGTCCGTATTTCCAGAAACACCTAATGCACTGCAAATACAACGCGATGCTCAGCGCAGTTTACGTGGCAGTATTTTACGCAGTGAAGTTTATGCACTCGATGGTTCGCCGCTACAAGACCGCCCTTACACGGTCACTGAGCACGCCTATGATGTACGCGAAGAAGAAGCACAAGACGAACCGACACGGCTACGCATTTTTTTTCCTTTCAACATTGCGCAGCGAACCACCCAATGGGAACGAGGTGAAGAACCGCAAACTCAACTCACCTTTATTTCCGGTTACGACGACGTAGGTCAACCCGCCCGTCAACTGACCATCGCTTGTCCAAGGAGTTGGCGCACATTGCAAGACACGCCTGCCGATGGATTTTTAGCCACCCTGACCCACACGCAATATGCAACAACAGAACGGGCAGAGCTTTATCTACGCGATCGCGTTGCGCGTTCGCGCGGCTTTGAATTAACTCAAACACCAAACAAATCGGTTTTGCAGCTCGTAAAAACAAATGAATCAAATTCTGAGTTACGATTGATTGCGGAATCACTCAATTTTTATGATGGAACTGAGGATGCCGCAACGAATTATGGCGCATTCGAGGGTCTACCGAACGGTCAGGTTGGAAAATTTGGCGCTCTTGTTCGCACTGAAGCGTTGGTTATGACGAAAGCGCATCTTGAAGCAGCCTATGGTCAATCCATTCCGCCTTATCTCCAGCCCGATATCGCTTTCCAATCAACTGATGAATATCTACCGGCTTTTGTTTCAACGCTCACGCCATTGGCAGGTTATCGTTATCGCCAAGCCACGCAGAGCAATGCAGAAGGGTATTTCGTCTTAACTGCCAGCAAGCGGTATGATTTCCATAATGCAACCGGTAAAGGTCACGGTCTAACACTTGCCCAACGAGATCCGTTCGGTCATGAAACAACCATAGACTACGATGCTTATCAATTATTGCCGGTTAAGGTAACTGGACCGACAGGCTTTACTACCCAAGCCGAGTACGATATGCGGGTGTTTCAACCGAAACGGGTAATTGATCCTAACAACAATGTTTCCGAAGTTACCTATTCGCCAAGCGGTCTAATGAGCAAGACTTGGATGCGCGGCAAACGGGATGCGTCACCGCAAGATCCACGCAATTCAGGAGATCGCGAAATACCGAGCCTGGTCATGGAATACGATCTGCGTGCATATTACGATTCGAAACGGTTAACGCCAAACGATCCGCAACCGGTTTTTGTACGAGCAATTCGCCGGGTATTTTACGATAGCGACCCGGACGACACCGGCGAAACAATTGAAGCCCGTGAATATTCGGATGGTTTTGGACGCTTGCTGCAAACACGCACTCAAGGAGAAGACATCCGCTTTGGAGATTCCGTGTTCGGTGGAGGCAACGCAATATTACCGCTTGATCAAACCGTGGCAAGCAACAAGGCGATCATCGGGATTAGAAATACCGATCCTGCTCTGACTAACGTTATTGTCAGCGGTTGGCAGCGCTACGATAACAAAGGGCGAGTCATCGAAAAATACGAACCGTTTTACGATACCGGCTGGGTTTACCAGCCCGAGCAGGAAATACAACTCGGCCAGCATGCCACCATGTATTATGATCCACGCGGCCAAGTCATCCGTACCGTCAATCCCGATGACTCGGAACAGCGGGTGATTTACGGCAGACCAATCGATCTCGATAATCCGCCCTTATCGCCATGGGATACTAATCAGTTTATCCCCACTCCCTGGGAAGCTTACACCTACGATCCGAATGATAATGCCGGTCGCACGCATGGTGACCAGGAGCCACATACGTTTTACACGCATCATTGGAATACTCCCGCCAGCATTGAAACAGATGCACTCGGGCGCACCATCCGCGCAGTTGCCCGTCACCGGGAATCTCCCTACGAGGATGGTACATTACCCCCCATTGAAGAACATACCACGCGCTCTACCTATGATATCCAAGGAAATTTGCTACAGATTCGCGATGCACTCGGGCGCATAGCCTTTGAATACCAGTATGATCTGGCGCAGCATCCGCTGCGCACGGAAAGCATCGATGCCGGTCGCAAGTTGCTAGTGCTCGATGCAACCGGAAATCCGATCGAAAGCCGCGATGCCAAGGGTGCATTGACGCTTCATACTTACGATACCCTCAACCGGCCTACCCATCTCTGGGCGCGTGATGATCAAAATGATCCGATGTCGCTGCGCGAGCAGCTATTTTATGATCACGATATTACAAACCCCAGTGATGCAGATCATGACACCGCAAATAATCTGCTCGGCAAACTGTGGCGCCATCACGATGAAGCAGGTATTGTTACCATTCCCAGTTACGATTTCAAAAGCAATATCCTCGAATCGGCACGGCAAGTCGTATCGGATGATTTCATGCTCGCCAGCTTTCGTGCGCAAACCGGCAAAGAATGGAAGCTACAAGCCCCGCGACTGGATTGGGCCAATCCGCCGGATAACTTACTCGATCCAATAAATTACCGCACACGCAGTGGTTTTGATGCGCTCAACCGTATTAAATGGTCGGAATATCCCGAAGCAGCCAATGGTGAACGCTATCGATTGCGCCCCATTTACAACCGGGCCGGTGTTCTGGAGCAAGTTGATCTCGAAGGACCTTTGGATACGACCGGACAAGGGTCGAGAAAACCGTATGTGCACTATATTGCCTATAACGCCAAAGGGCAACGCACATTGATTGCCTACGGGAACGGCATCATGACACGCTATGCCTATGACCCGCTGACATTTCGTCTGGCTCGCTTGCGTAGCGACCGGTTCGATTTCCCTTCCGCTCCTTCCCCGGAGTACTTGCATTTTCAACCGCAAGGCGCGCCATTGCAGGACATCGCCTATTGGTATGATCTCGCGGGCAATATTTTGGGCATGCTTGACCGCACCTCGGGGTGCGGCGTAGCTGGAAATCCGGAAGCGATCCATAACCAAGGAGAATTGCGCGAAAAACTGGTTTCCGGTGATGCGCTTCAACGTTGCTTTGAATATGATTCGTTGTACCGCCTGATCTCTGCTACCGGCCGTGAGAGCAGTGATATCCCGATACCCCGCTCTTGGAGTGATAAACCGCGGAATGGCTACAACAGCGGCCGGCATGGCACACCCGATCAAGACAATGCCCCGCACCTGACTGCACTGTACTGGGAAGAATACCGCTATGATGCCGCCGGCAACATGCTGACCTTGCGGCACAACCAAAGTACCCAGCGCAACGGCAGCACCGGCTGGGAAACCACTTGGTCGCGGCATTTTGGCATGGATGGGCACACACCGGATGGCTGGCGCCGTGAAATAGCGGATCACCTCACTGACGATTGGGGAAACCAACCGAGCAATCGACTTACCCACGTCCAGGATCGCAGCAGCGGCAGCGCTGCTGCCTCAACCGTTCCTCAAAGTCATTTTTATGATGCGAACGGCAACATGGTTCAGGAACATACCGAACGCCACTTCGAATGGGATCATGTGAATCGCCTGAAAGTATTCCGCAACCAAATTGATACCAGTAAACCAAGCAGCTATGCCCTATATCTTTACGATGCAAGCGGCCAGCGAATAAAAAAACTGGTCGTCACCGGCAACCATTACCGTACCACGACTTACCTAGGTGCAGCATTTGAACACCACACCGAGCAGAATCTGAATGGCGCACAAAAACGAGAAAACTGCACGCTGCACGTCATGGATGACAAAAGCCGCATTGCGCTTGTACGAGTTGGACCTGCGTTTGATGACGATGGCGCAGCCGAGCACCCCATTCAGTATCACCTGGGTGACCACCTCGGTAGCAGCGCAATTGTTATGTCAGGAGAAGGCAACTGGATGAACCGCGAGGAATTCTTTCCCTATGGCGAAACCAGTTTTGGCAGCTTTGGGAGAAAGCGGTATCGATTCACGGGAAAGGAAAGAGATGAAGAAAGTGGGCTATATTATCATCAAACACGTTACTACTTAGGTTTCTACGCACGTTGGGTAAGTTGCGATTTACTAGGAGCAAAGGATGGTCTAAACTCATTTCAGTATGTAAGCAGCAATCCAATACGCCTAGTCGATCCAAGTGGACTCTCTGGCGAAGATGCAGGAATTTCTAGCAAAAAATCGGAGACTAATGAATCTCCTGCCACTCATATTATCGTGGTTGGTACTGATTATATTAACGTACATAATAATCCTAAGAACTTCTCGAATGCTGCAGTTAGATACTTAAGCGGCAAAACAGAAGAACGATTTCGTGATAGGGTAAAACCAGGCGACAACATTGTAGTAATCGTTCCACCTGCTATGAAGTCAGTTTCAGGAACCCCCATGAATGACCTTAATCAGGCTCTATCAGATTTGCAATCTAGAATTTATGATATTGTCGTGAGTATCGATGAAAAGGGCGATGAATGGGGAGAATTCAAAAATCGACCAACAGTTGAATTAGTTACGGTTGCTGGAAAGGATGTGGTTTCTAAAATCAATTCCTACAAAAATATCAAAACCTATGCCTATTTTGGACATGGCGCCTCGCGCCCCCTGTATGACAATACTCTCTTTGGTAATGCTGCTGAGTATGATCGATCAAGTTTCGCTCCTTCTCCATCGATTTTAATGTGCACATGCAATTCCTCGGCTTATGCAGAAGCACTTACTTCTCGTGTCGGTGGTGTATCGATAGGTGTGGAAGGGACGACATGGTTTCACTCTAGTGGAGTAATTAGTGCTGGTAAACAAGAAAATGGTAATCCTTCCCAAGGATGGAGATTCGAGGAAACTGATGCCGGAACGATTCATAAGACGCCATTTAATCTTACTAAAGTTCCAATTCTTCGTTCTTTGGATAAGATTTAGGCTGAACCCGTTATTTTGCTACCAAAGTAATAGAATATGTCTTTCCCAATCGAAATCGACGTCACAAAACTACTCATAACCCGCTTTAAGGTTTCAAATGCTATTTCTTCATGGTGGTTGACTGAGCAAAAGAATTCGATCAATTTTGAGGCTGGAACTTACCAAGTTGCACTCTCCAGTAATCTTGTTCCGCCAGTTGAATTTGAAGTTCTCGCGGATGGAACGGTGTCTTACTCGGAAGCGTTCGCAACCATCCTGGATGGCCGTGGCAGTAACCGGCTTATCGTCAAAGGCTTTCCTGTTACATTGGATGCGACCGCATTATCGGGGAAATCGCGTTTGTTTGATTTGATTAACGTGCATGACGCCATCTCTGCTGAAATTATCCAATCTATCAATATTTTACCGGGTAGCTATCAGTTTCGATTTCACGCCAAGCGCGAATTCATCATTGATTTTACAGTAAGCGCTGCTGGTGCAGTGGAGTGCTTGTCAAACAATGCAACGGTCAGTGGAAATTCGATCCGGTTTCATGGTTTTCCCATCAACATCGACGCCAGATCGCTTTCCTATAAAAACCTCATTATCCCAGGGATCACGCCTGATTTTATTAACACCGAGGTCATGTCTGCCCAACCGTTTCAGCTACTGCCGGGTGAATACTCTGTGCAATATCAGTCCGGTTTCTATGCTGACTTTCGCTTTCAGGTAACATCGGCTGGAACAGTCACCTATAAAACAGATTTCGATACGTTTCTGAAAGGCAGAGATACTTCCATGCTGATCTTGGCAGGATTGGCCATCACGATTGATGCTAGAGCCCTTACTTTTAAAAAATTAATTGTGCTTGCCGGAATACCCGATTCACAATTTATCAGCACGGATACGATGCATGAGCAGCCGTTCCACTTGCTGCCGGGTGAATACTTTGTGCAATACCAGTCCGGCCCTCCCGCTGATTTCAGCTTTCATGTCACTCCATCAGGAACAGTCACCTATAAATCAGATTTCGATACGTTTTTGAAAGGTAGAGATACGCCCGAGCTGATCTTGGCAGGATTGGCCATCACGATTGATGCCAGAGCCCTGACATTTAAGAAATTAATTGTGCTTGCCGGAACGCCCGATTTTCAATTTATCAGCACGGAAACGATGCACGAGCAACCGTTCCAGCTACTACCGGGTGAATACTTTGCGCAATATCAGTCCGGCTCTCCCGCAGATTTCACATATCGAATAATTCCTAATGGAACGGTCTCTTATGACTCGGATTCCGAGAATTTCTTGCAGGGAAAAGGGAGCGCTGTTTTAACGATCGTTGGCTTGAAAGTTATGATCCATGCAAACCGTTTCCCCCAAGGTGTTTTAATGGTTGGTCAGGATCAATTATGGATAAAGCGTGAAGAACTTCATCTACTCCCTGGTTTGTATTTATTCCAACAAGGCTCCGGCGAACCGGCAAATTTCGAGGTCAAGCTCGGAAAAAACGGGATATTTTCTTACGAAAACAGATTTGATGTAAAAAGTGATGGCTTTTTACGGGGAAGTGGTTCAGCAGAGTTAGAGATTCTTGGTTATTCGTTGTGGATCGATGTCAGTGGAGTTCAAAATGTGACAGTTCGACTGTTACCCTTTGGAGATGGCATTAATGCACCTTTACAACTGATACCCATTCTGCCCTATCAAAAAATGTCTTTAGAAATACAAACCGCAGCCAAACCGACTGCTTATTTTGATGTAAAACAAAACGGCACTTTATTTTTATATGAAGATTACCCCTTTGCTACACTTGAACAGCGAGATGGAGTGGCTTTAATTCGATTGATACTGGACACATTCAGAACCAAGCGGCCGTGTAGACCGCCTGTGATGGAGAAGCTGTGAAAGTTTAACCTGCATACTCATAAAGAGGACAATCCTATGGCTAAAAAATTAACATCACCGGCTGATCGAAAACCAAACGACCCAGATGGCCCAAATGGCCCAGAAATTCCAGAAGTCATTATCGAAATCAGCAATGTATCGACTGATAACTCGCGAAAAGGTCTAGAGGATGTGATTACTGTGGCTGTAACTCAGGTAATGGCGGTTGTGGATACTATTACCATTGTTATTTCCCAATCAGACTTACCTGAATATACTGTCAATGCACACAAGGTAAACGTAAGTAGAAACGAGAGTGATTGGATCGCGAAAATAAAATTTCGTAAATCAGGTAAAGCAACATTAGTAGCCAATGCACAATGGCATGATACAACAGAGTTTGAAGCTCATACATCCCAATCATCAAGTAAAACAATACAAGTCAAACCAACTGAGCGCGCTATTAATCAAGTCATCTTCGACGATCAAGTGGCCGCAGATAATGAAATTCCATTACCAATCGAAATCGGCATTCCAGTACAAGCAATTTCCTTGTCGGTTGATGCTTGGTTACCTGTTACGACCATAACCGCAGAGTGCGAAATAAATGAAAAAACAACTGTTCAAGCAATTCTTGGAGTAGTTGAATTAAGCCCTTTTGTTCCAGCAGAACCACTTATTTTTCCTGCAATCGCAGCACAAAAAGAAGAATTGACTTTAATCATTAAAGATACCGATTACTTCGGAGTAACCCATGAGACGCCTATAAAATTCAGAACAAAGGAATTAAATCCACCTGAATTAGTAATTTTCGAACCAAAGGAAGATCAAAGGTATCTGGCTCAAACTTTGATTTCTAAAGCAAGTCCAGTAAAGGTTAAATGCCGAGGTACTGCTAGAGATATTCAACGGGGTATTGAATCTTTTACATATTCATATTCGGATCAAAGCAACATTCCAATTGAAGTCAACGCTGATAACACCTGGAATTTTGATCTGAATGTCACTAGCTTAGGATTCCATGAGCTATTTCTGAATGCATCAGACAAAGCTGGAAATAAAACTACCAAGCGGCTGCAATTTGAAGTTGCACCTAATTTTAAAGCTAAATCAATTGATGAATTACTAAGCCCTTCTTCGTATTTAAGCGAACTACAACGGTTTGTGCGCAATTTTTTGATACTTAGTGACGATAATCCAATTGCAGTTGGCACCAGTGATTTAGTGAATGCTTTTAAACAGAAATTCGGCGACATAGCACTCATAAATAACCCAGAGTCACAGTATTTAGTATCAGAATTACTATTCCCAATCCGGCTTCTACGCGATATCGACTTGTCTTCGACGCCTAGTTCCACAGATTTTTTAGATTCAGCTGGGTTAATTGCATATTGGAATTTTGCAGAGCTACTAAACAGCAGCTCAACAACCTTAATTGATATTGGTAGTCGCTTTGGTTTGAATGGCATATATCATGGATTAGATATTGGAAAAATGGCCGGAAAACCGGGTACCGACCTTGAAGGAGCATTTGTTTTAGATGGAAACTCATATGCTGAAGTAGAAGTACGACAAAATGATAAATCGGCCGCGCTTGAATTAAGTCTTAACAATCGTGATTTCAGCGTATCTTTATGGCTATATCTTGAAGAGTCCAGTAGCGGTAACTGGAGGCAAATAGTCTACAAAGGAAATGATGTTGGTGGAAATACTGCGTGTGGTATTTGGTTAGACCAAAACACAAACAAGGTGCTTTTCAAAATTCTTGTTGCCATAGCTGGTTCAAATCTTACAGCAGTCGTAAGTTGTCAATCATCAAATGAAATACCTATTGGTCGCTGGACACACATTGTATGTATAAAGACCCAGAGCCGGATGCAGATATGGATAAATGGGCGATTGGATAACGAAGTGTTTCCAAGTTCTTTAAATGTAATAGATCCAGGCACTGTTCCTGTTCCTGTTCCTGTGAAAATACCAAAGAAAAGAACTAAAAATGAAAATCGAAAAGGTTCTTCTAGCATTTTTAGTTTAGACAAAACTCTGGCGCTTCCGACATTTGGAAATTTTTATATCGGCAAAAGTCCTAATGCCAACAGCTTTAAGGGCGGGATTGCAGAAGTTCGTATCTATGGATTTAGATTGGATCCACAAACAATAACGCAACTTGCAGTAAGCCGTTTCTTAAACTTTGGCAGATCGCAATTACTGCATGATTATTTACTTTCTGCATATGAACAACTATTGCGGAACCATGGCACATCATTAGAAGAGTTTCGCAGGCTTAACGCTCTTAGTACTACAGAGCGTACGCTTCTTGCGGATAAGCTCGGGGTCCTGCCTGATTCTCTTGAAGAATTTTTGATTACCGATCGTACGCAACAAGATCCAGAAATTTTTGAGCAGTGGCTTGCAGATACTTTTGGTTTGCCGACATCGTTTACCCCAATTGCTTCCAGCATTACCTCGATTTTCCCCAAACTGACGTTAAAACAACAACTAAGAATCTTGATTCGTTGGCAAACTGAGGATGCTACAAGATCCGTGCCTGATTTAGATCCCGATCTAAGCGATATTGCAGATATTTCAGAAAAAGAATTTGAATGGATTTCCTTATTTCGTCAACGTGAGGCTGAGTTAACTTATAAATGGAATGAGCTATCTAACCAGCTACATACCTCTGGAAATGTTCGCGATAGTGTGTCTGACATCTTTTCATCAGATGAGCTATCTAAGCTGGAGACTTTGCCAGAAAAAGAAAGTAACGGCGAGTCAATTGCACAAGAACTACTCCAATTCAATCTTGACTTGCCAATGTTTCGAAGTCTGACAAAATACCTTGCTCTTAAAGATGCTCAGATGACGGGAATAGAAATTCAAGACCTCGCTCATTTATTGACCCAGATTTGGAAAGTACGCAAGCGCTACCCTGAGTGGAAAAAAAAGGAAACAGAACTTATTAGCCGTTTATGGCCTACTCAATCTAGCCCAGCCGCCTGGAAGCCCGGTTTCTTTAAACGGGATTTCTTGCCATGGAGAGGTAATGCTCAGCAGCGTGCAAATCTAGAATCTCGCCTCAACTTCAGATTAAATGCTTGGCAAGCGACCCAGAATGCCCGTGATTACGCAATTACTGAGACCCATCGGGTGACTTTGCCTATGCTCCGCGATAGATTACTGGGAATTTCTGATTTGCCCCTTGCTCAATCATTCCTAGACGATCTCACTGAACGATGGTTTGTCGATTTCGGATCTAGTGGGCAAGTACTTATTACTCCTATTGAGCAAGCGATATCGAGTCTCCAATATCTGATCAATGGAGTAAGCAACCGCTGGTTCGAAGAAAATCATCCTGCGCATCGATGGATGATTCGAACTGATAAACTCGAATTGGCTAATAAACAATGGTCATGGATCGATAGCTACAGTCGCTGGCGGGCAGCCGTTCTGAATTATTTATATCCTGAAAATGTACTTTATCCCGAGATGAGATTTAGTAACTCGAAAGGTAATTCGAAAGAATTCAGAATATTTCTAGATGTACTTCGAACGTTGCAACCAGCTTCTGAACCAAAGCTCAAAAAAGATTCTGGTTCTTCTTTTTATGCGGATGAGCAAAAGAAAATTTCTGATCCTGACGAAAAAGAATATTTTATGCCAATTGCTATGGGTCTAAGCTTTCAACGAGCCGGGATGCATATCGAGGCACTAGATTGGTTTAGAGTAGTTTATGATGCTTCGCTCCATTTCAATGATAGACGTAAAGTAGAACGTCTAAAAGATGAATCAATAAATTCACCTTCCATTGTGCATTTTAACAATGAAAGCTGGGCCGCTGAACTTGAAGATCCCCATGTTCAGGCGGACAAGGGTGGCAGCAGCAATCCATACACACGCTTTACCCTGTTTCAAATACTCCGCTGTACCTTGACTTTGGCAGATGATGCATTTGCATCCGGTACACAAGATGGCCGGACCAAGGCGCTAGCGTTGTATCTGGAAGCCAACGATATTCTGAATTTTGACGAGCTAATGGATATACAACCTGCTGGCCCTGATCAAAGTTATTTACCAAGCCCTGTTCTTGCTTCATATCGTTCGCATACCGAATCTGCACTGAGAAAACTGAGGCGGGGTCTAAGTTTTTTAGGTACCCCAATGATCTCAGACTTGGCTCGCAATGCAGGGAATGGAGTGCTATCAAACCTAGTCAGACCAACTCCCTATCGGTCTCGGGTATTACTGGATCGTGCCAAGCAGCTTATTTCACAAGCACAACAACTAGAATCACAGTATCTTTCAGCGATCGAACGAGGTGATAGTGAAGCAGAAAAATTAATGGGGGGTGGTTTTGGTGTTGAAATCGCTAAGCAGACAGTAGAACTGCGAAAATTATATGTTCGGGAAGCACTGAATAGCAAAATATCAGCTGAATTACAAAAGACCCGATCTCAAATTCAATTGGATCGTTACCAAGAATGGTTGTCAGCTGGCATTACTGAGAATGAGCGTTTACAAATTGAGTCTATTGAAAAGATTGATACATGGCGGCAAGTCAGCAATGTTGCTGACGCCGTCGTTACTGCATCTCAGGCAGCCCAAACGGCTGCAGGATTAATTGATCTTTTCCAATCTTTTGGAGCAAAAGCCGCCATAGCAGGTGCTATAGGGACTGCTGTAACCGCTAGGAGCGCAGCGCAAGGCTTTATAATTGCAAATGAAACTAAAAATCAACTAAGTAGCATCCGCGCCTCCCAAGAACGCCGTCAACAGGAATGGCAACTACAGCGTGACTTGGCTGATCAGGATATTTTGATTGGTAACGCTCAGATTGATCAGGCAAATGATCGTGTCTTGATAGCTGAACAAGAATCAACGATTGCAACCACCCAACTTAATCAAGCACAGCAAATGTTGGCTTTTCACAACGAAAAACCTACCAGTGTAAAGTTTTATCAATGGCTGATAGGCGAACTTTCGCAGGTTTACGCTGTATTTTTACGATTGGCAACTGCAGCGGCAAAACAAGCTGAACTGCAATGGGCGTTTGAACGGCAGGAATCTGCTGTTGGATTAATTAAAACGGATTATTGGCAAGTGGCAGCATCCAGTGCTGCTGCAGCAACATCGGATAGCGAAAACGATAAAGCTATTAACCCCAGAGGTATTACCGGCTCTGCTCGTTTGTTGCAGGATATCTATTTACTCGATGAGCGTGCTTTTAGTTCAGAACGTCGCTTATTGAATCTTACCCAGAGTTTTTCACTCGCAAATTTGATGCCCATCGAGTTTGAAACATTTCGCCGTACCGGCTCACTCACATTTGCAATGCCGATGCAATGGTTTGATGAAGGTTTTCCAGGGCATTATATGCGCCTGATCAAGAAGGTGCGTATCTCTGTGGCAGCTTTGATTCCACCAAATTTAGGTATCCGTGCGACGCTTGCCAATGGTGGATTTTCCCGTGTAGTAACTGCGGATTTTGGCTACCCGACTGTGGTCATTCGCCAAGACCCGCAATTAGTTGCGTTAACTTCGCCAATCAGCGCTACAGGTGTCTTTGAATTGGATCAGCAAAGCGAATTGCTTTATCCCTTTGAAGGAACGGGGGTCGACACGACTTGGTTCCTTGAGTTACCCCCCGCCGGTAATCCCTTTGACTTTGATTCATTAATGGATGTCGTGATATCAATTGACTATACAGCTCAATTCAGTCCAGAGTTACGAGATCGGGTTATGAAGCAGCTTCCTCGACAATTTAGTGGAGACCGGGCTTTTAGTATTCGACGAGATTTTCCTGATATTTGGTATGATCTAAGCAATCCTAATAGTGAGAGTGCTTCATTCGCAATTCCTGTTTCCAGACGCAACTTTCCACCTGGACTCACTGAGCTTCAAATTAAGGAGATAGCCTTGTCTGCTCGCGCTACAGACGGATCTGCCTGCACATTTCAAGCAAAGCTATCCATTACATTACCTGATCAATCCACCCGTGCAGGGGGATCGATTCCTTCGATCGGCGGTATCGCTAGCAGTCGTCATGCTGCTGGAGCAAGTTGGCATAAAGTTGATAATAATGGTGTTATCGATAACTTACCTACCCTATCGAATTCGAATATTCAATGGCAATTTATTATTTCGGATACTCCGATAACAGTTAACCCAACTGCATCCCAGATTTTGCAACAACTAAAGGATGGAAAGGTTGATGATATTTTGGTTGTTATGAACTTCACCGGAATACGCCCAGCTTGGAATTGATAAGGTGTTGTTGATTTTTATGTTTGCTCAGACGCTAAATAAATAATCTTAGCTAGACAATTAAATTATCTATTTAGGACACATCATGGTTCAAGATAAAGAATATGGCTTTGGTTTCATTCCAATTTGTGGATGCACTTGTCGAAAACTCACCATCAAATTATTGTGGCTATTTTTTGCGTTATACCTGATTTATCAGTATTACGCTTTTCGCTTCTCATTCGGTCAATGGGATTTATTGCTACTGTCAGGTGTAGTTGCATTCATTATTGGGCTTTATTTAGTCGCCGGTATCCCCGATAAAATTGAGAAAGCTTTATCAAGGCTTATCGATAGAAAAATTCTCATTTTTAAAAATCAACTTACGCGAGAAGATTTTTTTAAGCAATTGCACAAAAAAGCAGAAATTTGGGCACGATTTCTTGGCTTTGTTGCATGTTTATTCATGGCATTTGCTTTTATTATTTCATTAGAAGAAAGTTTTAAATGGCCAAGAGTGTTTTTGGGAATTGCTGAGACACTCGGAGCTTACATTGGAGGATCTTATATTGGTCAGATGGTTTGTTACGGTTTGTTAGGTGGACTACACGTTAACGGTTCCGTAAAAATTAACATTGATCCTTTTCATTTAGATGGCGTCGGAGGCCTTAAACCTCTTGGTGATTATCTTTTTCATCAAGCAATGATAGTTGCCATTCCTGCAATTTTTCTGGCAATTTGGTGGTTTCTTTTTCCTTTTTGGCCCCGTGATTACCATCATTGGGGAGATTCATATTTATTCCTGCTCGCGGGCGCTCTCCTAATAGAAATCTTGTCCTTTGTCATACCCATGCTGATCTATCACAACGTAATGCTCGATCAGAAAAATAAATGGATCAAAGAAGCTGATGCGATGAGTAATCATATTCGTGATTTGCAACAACAGTTAAATGCAGAAGAAAATGAAGAGAAAAAGAAAATTCAGCTCGCTCAGATAGAAGAAATGACAAAACGATATTGGGCAATCGAGAATCTCACCACTTGGCCTATAGATGTAAAGACTCGGCGCAAGTTTGAACTTAATAATCTACTGTTATTCATTCCATTAGTAGGGGATTTGGCAAAAAATAATTTTAACTTGCAGCATGCTTTAGAATTAATAAAAGGCTTAGCACAGTAAGGAATCCAATATGCACTCTATCCTGACGAATACATCAATTGGGATCATATTTTTTTGGTGCTGCTTATCTAATGCTATCTCAGAAAATATAAATTTTGACTGGAATGTCCTAAATGCAGGCGAAGTCATAATTGAAGAAATAGAGAATGATCAGGGTACTCCAGGCGTTCGCGCAGTATTCATCGTAGAAGCATCACGAGAAGATATCTGGACAGCCTTAACAGACTATGTAAATTTTAAAAAATTTTTCCATGATATAGATGAAATGAAGGTAATCAGTACCGATAGCAATGGCGCACAAGTCGAATTCTGGGCAGACGTAGTCCTTATGAAGTTACATTATGTTTTACAGAGGAATTACGTAAAACCAGGGTACCACTTGACTTGGAACCAAGTTTCTGGTGATCTGAGAGATATTCAAGGTAGCTGGCAAATCAGAGAAACTCAAAGTTCTGAAAAAAAACTTCTGATTTATGAATCCTATGCTGATTTAGGATCTGTAGTAATTACTTGGATAATTCGTCAAGGGGCAAAGCAGAAAGCCAAGAAAATGGCATATAACCTTCGAAATTGGATTGAGTCGAAGACAATACCTAATACAAGAGAGTGAAACACATCTATTTTCTTTCTAAATCTTCCACGGCAATTTCAGCTTGATAATAGCTCACTCTTTTATCGGTAATCGCTTAGTTTGAGATACATGTGAGAGCGGTGGGCGGCGACAAATAGGGACACTTTCATGTACTAGTATTTTATTGTCACGAGTTTGTGTGAGTTTTTGTAATCGTTTAGCAGCGCCTCGAGTTCGAATCAACTCTGGCCATTCCCCGCTATTATCAATAGTTCGTCGCGGTATCGAATCTATTATCTTCCACCCAAATGAGCGTGATGATTGAACAACTGGGCGCTCTCTGGAAACAGGTAAAGAAAGGAAGCATTCACCTGTTCTATCAAGCAATAAACCTTTATCTCTTGCTTCTCCAAGCATCCAGCGTAACGCTATATCTGAAGTATCGCGATTATTGTTATCGCCCCCAATATCTGAGTGTGTGCCAGCGAACCATACCTCTTCTACATCTTGATGCGATGAAATAATATTCCGATCAGCTGGGTCTAACCGAGTTACCGCTGCCTTTTTACAGGTATCTTCTCGATCGCTATCAAGCCATCCCCACTGGGTTACGTCAAACCAACCGCGCTCTTCATCAAGGGCAAGAGCATGACGAACACAGCTAACTGAGGGATTGTGGCGTAAATGCGGTAGCATCACGGGGCATATCCCACCATATGACTTAACGGTATCCCACAAGCCAAGAAATTCAACATGGCAGTCACGAGTATCATAATTATTACGAAACTCTAACGCTTTATTGCGATTTTCTCCCTTTTCATCTGGAAATTCATCACGAAATAGCTTCCAACCTTCGTTAAACAACTTATCAGCTTGGCATTTATCTGGCAATCCATAACGCCACAACAATCCAGCTAATGCTCTAACTGTAAAAGCACCCCGGCTAAATCCAAAGAAAAACAGCTTATCTCCAGTTTCGTATATCTCAGCCAATTTTGTATAAAGTTGCTTAACGTTGACATCTAAACCATCTCCAAAAGCTATTGCACGAATACGCTTGCATGTCGAAATTGGAAAGAAATGCCCGTAATCAGGTGGCTGAAGCAAATAAAATGCATCGTTATGGACCTCTCCAGTATGCAGCAACTTATCTTTCCACTCTTTAATTCTTTCAAATTCACTTTTCTTCGTGCCAATGCCTTGATCGTAAATTACAATTTGTTTTTCTGGCGCATTCAGTTTAATTAACTGAAGTAGTTTAGCTACATTGGAGTGTTTTCCTCCAAATGCATTACACGTTCCATCCGAACAGAGAATAATGTTGCGCCCCATTTTTATCTTCCTAATTAGAATGGTGAAATTTATAGTAAAAATTTCTTAATCACATGAAATCTACAGTTTATAGCAAATTTTTTCAATAATAACATCACACTAATATTGCATGTTAGCTGAGCTTTTTCCTATTTTTTCGTTCTACTAAAAACACTGCGCCTGGTAAATCAAGAAAAGCAGCAACTAGTTTCCTGTGTTTATGAATCCTAATCGTGCCGCCACACTCCCAGCTTGACCAAGTACAAGGATCAACACCAAGATTCCGAGCAGCAACTTTTTGCGACCAGCCTAGTTCTCGGCGTTTGGCAAGCAACAAATCGGCTATCGAATTCGAACTTGGTGATTCAGGATCATAACCAAGAAACTGAATTAACTTTCCAATGTGATTGATACCCGGCTTTCGATAATTTAATTCCCAGTTCAGAATTGTTTCGGCAGCAACTCCTAATAGCTTTGCTAATTGGGGTTGAGAAAGTTTGAGAAAAAGCCTGCGTTTTAATACATGATCACCAAGGGTTTTTGGGTCAAAATCATAAGACTTAGGAATGAATGACTTAAGAGAAATCCGGGCATATTGCAAAAAGGCAACGCAACTATGCCCTTGCGGCTATTTAGGTCATCCCTCCGGCAAATGCCACTGCACCCCCGACCAAATCGCCCGCTACCGCGGACGCATCTCCGGCCCGTTACTCGACCGCATCGACATGCAAATCGAAGTACCCGCAGTGCCACAGCAGGAATTGATGAAACAACAAGCGGCCGGTGAGAAAAGCAGTACGATCCGCCAGCGTGTAGAAAAGGCCTATCAATTACAACTTGATCGACAAGGAAAAACGAATAGCCGCTTGGGCGTGAAAGAAATCGATCAGCACTGCGCACTCGATAGCGCCAGTGAAAATCTGTTAACACAAGCCATCAGCCGTTTGAACCTGTCAGCGCGCGCGTATCACCGCATTTTGAAAGTCGCACGGACCATTGCGGATCTAGCTGGAGTTAAGAAAATCACTAATCAACATATTGCGGAAGCGATTCAGTATCGAAAGCTTGATAAGCAGTAGATCGCAGATTATTTTTAAGGCAACACTGATTATCGCCCGCGCAAGCGATTTGCTGCGTTGGATGGCGCTAAAAAATTCACTTATCCTTTTGATATATCTAGTTTCTTATTCCCCATCCGCTTCGCAAATAATCTTGCTCAGTGAGTTAATCAGTTTTCTTAGGATTCACGGCGAAACCAAAATAACACTAACCAGTAGATATCGCAGTAGGACAATTACGGTATGCATGTACTAAGAAAAAAGGAAATGTGTTCTATGTACTTAAAAATATACGAACCTATAATGGAACCCAATGTAATTATTAAACTAATTGCATGTAAACAAAAACACAAAGTTTAATTGGTTAATGTGTAGTTTGATTTTTAGCTGGTTTCTATCAACGTTTTAATAGTGCAACGATAAAATTTAGGGAGTTTATATTATGAAGTTCGAATTGAAAAAAAATTGTCTCGCGCAAGTTGTAGCGATTGCTTTATGCGGTTCTTTTGTTTCTGCAGCACAAGCGGCACCTATCACAATCAACGGATTTGGCACCACTTCTGCTACGATTGATGATGCAGGCTATTTTCACTCAGGTGGCCCTACCGGTTTAAGCTTCAACGGAAGAGAGTTTGTTAATCACGGCACATTCGCATCCAACTGGTCGCTCAATGCCAATGGCGCATCCGTTGCAGTGGCTGACCAAGTTCTTGGTAACAATCCATTAGCAACTACAGCTTTTGGCGTAGGCGGCAGCATATCGATTGTTACCAATCTGGGCGGTGGCGGCGGATGGGGCTTGGTTGAAACAGTTACCATCCCTGCGGATGGTCACGTCGCAGTTCAAATTCAATTGACCAACAACACCGGCGCGAATGCAACCGGCGTGCAATGGGGTGTTGGCTTTGACCCGGATCAAGGTATTCCAGTCGGTCTCGGATTTGGCACGACCAATGAAATCCTGGCATTAGGAAATAGTTCCGCCGTTAGAGCGACGAGCTTAGATGGTTGGTCAGTAACCCTGCATAACACAACCAGCGCAGCTGCGTTCACAGTAGCTCCTTATATTGATCCATTTTCTTGCTGCAGCCCGGTTGATCCTGCTTTTATGCTAGCAGCAGCACAAGGAATCGGTAACTATGGTTTCGCAGACAACTCGATCAATTTGGCGTATGAATTGGGCGCCATTCCAAATGGTCACTCAGTTACTTTTGGTTATGAATACGTCATGGCTGTTCCAGAGCCAGAAACCTATGCCATGTTACTCGCTGGCCTCGGTTTGATCGGTTTCTCAGCACGCCGCCGTAGAGCAGTGTAATTAAAAAATAGCAGAAGCAAATTTTAAGAGCCGCAGAGATTGATTTCTCTGTGGCTTTTTTCTTGTCGCTGCATGGCAGATAAAGCTGGTGTTACTTTTATCAATACCGTAATGCAAACCCGAGCGAGCGGACTGAGGCGGTATTGCTTCAACAACGACCCTTTCAAACCCTACCTAACCCACACGGTTTTAATATTTACAAACTCGCGAATGCCGTGATAACCCAGTTCTCTGCCAAAACCGGAATCTTTGACGCCACCAAACGGCAAACGCGGATCGCTTTTGACGATGCCATTGACAAAAGTACAACCAGCATGAATTTGCCGAGCGAGTGCTTCACCGTGAGACGGATCGCGTGTCCACACACTGCCTCCCAAACCGAAATGGGACCGATTGGCGAATTGAATCGCTTCTTTGGCATTTTTGACGCGCACGATGGCAGCTACGGGGCCGAATAGTTCTTCGTCAAATGCCGGCATGCCTGGCTTCACGTGATCCAAAATCGCCGGTGCGTAATAGGCACCCTGTGTGCCAATAGGAAAACCGCCAGTTACCAGTTGCGCACCCAGTGCCTGGCTTCGCTCTACTTGCGCATGCAAGTCGGAACGTAAATCCATACGCGCCATGGGTGCAATAGTGGTCTCGGCATTCTTTGGATCGCCGCTCTGCAACTGGTTGATAAGCGTTCGTAGCCGCTCCACAAACGCATCGGCGATAGTGTCCTGCAATATAAAGCGCTTCGCGGCAACGCAGCTTTGCCCCATATTCTGAAGCCGGGCGATCAGCGCCTGCTGCGCCGTCCACTCGATATCGGCGTCGTCCAGCACGATAAAAGGATCCGATCCACCCAATTCCAGCACACATTTTTTTAGATGCTGCCCGGCAAGCGCCGCGACTTTACGCCCAGCGGCGCTACTGCCCGTCAACGTCACGGCAGCAATGCGGCGATCGGCGATCGGCGATCACACGTTCGGCTTGTTCAGCACTGATCATGAACGTGCGGAAGATATTTTCCGGAAAACCGGCTTGCTGAAATGCTCGTTCCAGCGCCAATGCACAGCGCGGCACATTCGATGCGTGTTTCAGCGCCACCGCATTGCCCGCCATCAGCGCCGGTGCGGCGGCGCGGATTAATTGCCAAAATGGAAAATTCCACGGCATGATGCACAAAATGACACCGAGCGGTTGATAAACAACTACGCTACGGCTGGCATCGGAGACGATAATTTCGTCCTTTAAGTATGTTGCCGCATGCTCGGCGTAATGTTCGCAACCGATCGCGCATTTTTCAATTTCCGCACGCGCTTCTTTGAGCAGTTTACCCATTTCTTCGGTAATCATAAGCGCATAGGTTTCACTGTTCTGGCGGAATACCTGCGCTAAATTCCGCATGCACCGCGCGCGCTGCTCGAAATCGATCGTTGCCCAGCCAGCTTGCGCCGACTCCATTTGAGCCAATGTAGTATCGATTTGGTCAGCCCGCCATAACGGAAAGGATTGCATGATTTGGCCCGTGGCCGGATTAATCGAATGCATCTGCATAGTAAAATTCCATAAATCAGATAGATATTCGCTATTATACTGAGTGCTTGCACCAAGCATTGCAACTGACATGATAGTTTTCGCATTTAATCAATGCAATCACCCGCCGAATAGCAATTGCGCATACGAAGTACAATGCGCTTCATCAGTGCATTAAGGGTTTCCGGGCAACCAATATACCGAGGTCATCCATGAATTTTCTGCGATTGATTAGTTGGACCGTCTGTCTCTGGGCGTGTCTTCAAATACCAATAGTGTCGGCCAACGATATCGCATGCGAACAAACCGGTACGGCACATATCTGGATTTCGCCGTTGTCACCTCAGGCCGGACAACCGGTCAAAATCATGGCTGTGTCAACTGACAGTCCGTTATCGGAGCTGATTCTGATGGACGCACAGGATCAGCCAATAGCGCTATCAACTCGTCAGCGCGGCGGACCGCCCTGGAGTTTGATCGCAAACTTGGAAAACCTTGATGACGGACCCTATCGAATCATCGCAAACCGGAATCAGCAACAAGCAGGATGTCTTTCGATAGTCATTGGAAAATCAGCCATTCAGGAAAAACCGGGAACGTGGAATCTGGCCACCGAAGCCTTTTACTCTGCCTGGATCGAGGAATTGTTCGGCGCACCGCCCGAGGAAAATCTCAGTTTCAATTCGCTGGAACCGGTATTGCGCAATAATGAGCGCAATTTTCTGCATAATTATCTGGGATTTAACGAAGATAGCAATTTGCCATTGACACCGGATTGCGCGGATTTGCCCTACACGTTGCGCGCTTATTTCGCCTGGAAAATCGGCCTGCCGATGGCCTTTCGAGCGTGCGGGCGCGGCTCGGCCAAAGCGCCGCCGAGTTGCGGCACGCCTACCATCGTCAGCGAGTTTACTCGGGGCATACAATCACAAACCAATTTCCGCAAGCGCTACCGGCAACTGGCGGACACCGTACATTCCGGTTCGGTGCGAACCGGTCTTGCCGCAGATAATACCGATTGGTACCCGATTCCCCTCAGCCGCGAGACGTTATGGCCGGGTACCGTGTATGCCGATCCCTACGGCCATATTCTGGTAGTAGCAGAGTGGGTGCCACAAACAATCGGCCGTCCCGGCATGTTGCTGGCAGTCGACGCTCAGCCCGATAACTCCGTAGCACGCAAGCGCGTATGGGAAGGCACAATGTTGTTTGCCAACACGGCAAATGCCGGTCCCGGCTTTAAAGCATTCCGTCCGGTCGTGTTATCCGCATCGGGCGCGGGACGCATGTTGTCGAATCAGGAATTGAGCGAGCATACGGATTTTATGCCCTATTCGCTGGAACAGGATTATCTCACCCCCGATGATTTCTATGCCCGGCTAACGCAGTTGATCAATCCGCGCGGATTGGATCCATTGCAAGCGTACGAAGCCATGCTGGCGGCACTGGTCGAACAAGTGGAAACCCGCGTCAATTCGGTGCAAAACGGTGAAACGTATTTCCGTAAGAATCCGCGCAGCACAATCGCGATGCCCAGCGGCGCAGCAATTTTCCAAACGATCGGACCTTGGGAGGATTATTCCACGCCATCGCGAGATATGCGTTTGATCATTGCGATCAATGTGTTGAACGGTCTTCCGGAAAAAATCTCGCATCATCCGGAATTATTCGTGCTGAACGGCCAAAGCCCGGAACAAGCCAAGACCATGATCGAGCAGCATCACGCCAAGCGTATCCAGGAACGCAGCATCCGCTATATCCGTTCGGACGGCAGCGAATGGGAATTGACGATCGCTGAGGTGCTGGCGCGCAAACCCGGATTCGAGATCGCCTATAATCCCAATGATTGCGCCGAAATACGCTGGGGCGCGCAACCGGATACCGAAGAATATGCGACTTGCCGCCGTCAGGCACCGGCGGAACAACGCGCCCGCATGGCGCAATACCGCGTATGGTTTCAGGAAACGCGCAGGCCGGTACCTTAACAGGCCGTTGAAAAACGTTTTCGAGGCAGCCGAT
>LWDH01000045.1:54813-172856 GCA_002083395.1 Proteobacteria bacterium SG_bin4
CAGTTTATGCGGTATAAATGAGCATTTTGAGCTTGTTTTTAACACCGTAGCAGCAACGCAGATAGTTTTTCAACGGCCTGTTAAAAACAACCACGCATCCGATGCCAGACATTACCTCGATCCTTTGATCAATAACAATACATGCAGTATTTTTGCTGGTACTATGGCACAGTAATAGATATCCGATTTACATCAACAAGGAGATAATAAAATGGCTGACAAATCCATTCCCGAAAAACTGCAAGAAGAGCTATCCAATCTGCAATCGGTCGTTGACGAGGTCAAACTGCAAATGCATCTGGGAACCAAGGAACTACAAGATAAATTACAACCGCATTTGGATGAGCTCGAACAGGAATTAAGCCAGGCCAAGGAAAAATGGGGAGCGTTTGAAAGTAGCTCCGAAAGCGCTTGGGAAGATATCCAAACCGGCTTGAGGAAATCGTTCAAATCGATGGAGCAAGCGTTCGAAAGAGCGAAACAGCACTTCCCGCCCAAATGAAAGTTCTAGCGCAATACCTTTACCCACTCACGCAGCAAACCGCTGCGTGAGTGGGTAAATCCGGCAATTCTTCATTGCGCGTCCGTTGTTTTTGCGGTTATAGCACCCCTTTGACAGCCACACGCTAGAATTCCAGCATCGGCTATGTTTCTCAGGCATCAATGAAAAATTTTTATTCCCCGGTACACCTGCTGTTCTTTGTTTTTCTGCTCGGCGCCTTAATGGTGCTGATTCAACTGGAATTATTGTCATATGCGTTTGAAAAACTGGGACTGCCACCGGAATTAGGTTTGATCGTACTATTTCTCTCACTGTTCGGCAGCGCAATCAATTTACCGATCACACGGATTAAGAGCGAAGTACCGGTACAGGAATTAATGCCGCAGGCTTACTGGGGGTTACTCCGAATGCCTGTGCACCCCTTCCGCAACGAAACACTGATATGCATCAACCTCGGCGGCTGCTTAATACCCGTCACCTTGTCCATGTTTTTATTTTCCCATAGCACATTGGATGTATTTCCGGCATTGCTTGGCATCACCATCATTACCATCATCAGCTATTTTTTCAGCCGCCCGATTCCGCGGCTTGGCATCGCCATGCCGATATTGGTAGCCCCGGTCAGCGCTGCGCTCGTAGGCATACTCATCAGTCCCGAGCAAAGCGCGCCGCTGGCTTACATCAGCGGCACCTTAGGCGTGCTGATCGGCGCCGACCTGTTGCGCATCAAAGATATTTCCCGGCTCGGCACACCGTTCGCTTCGATCGGCGGCGCGGGCACATTCGATGGCATTTTCATCACCGGCATAGTCGCAGCGCTGCTTGCCTAGTTCCTGATTGCTCGAATCATTACCTGCCATTGCTACCGGTCTGGCGGTAATCCGGCTATACTCGTTGTTATGATGAATCGCTCCAATTCATTCGCGCCCGAACATCTGCTGCATCGTCTGCACGCGACCCAGCAGCAATACCGGTATATTTCGCCGCCAGCAATGCAGCAGATCGCAGCCGAATACCAGTTGCCGCTCAGCCAAATCGCAGCAGTGGTTGCATTTTATTCGTTCTTTTCGACGCAACCGCGCGGCCGTTTCGATATTCTGTTCAGCAATTGCACCAGTTGCGGTTATCTTGCCGATGGCGAAAACCTGCTCCAGCTACTGTGCCAGCAATTGCAAGTCATCCCTGGAACAACACGCGCGGACGGCTTGGTCAGTATCGGTGAAACTTCGTGCACCGGCATGTGCGATCATGGCCCGTCCATGCTGGTCAATGGCACTCCCGTGACTGGCCTGAACGCGGGCAAACTGCCGCAAATCGCACAACTCATACAAGACCAAATACCGGTTCCGCAATGGCCTGCCGCATGGTTTGAGATATCCGATACCGTGCACCGCCGCGATTTGCTGCTGAGCAACCCGCTAATACCCGGCAACGCGCTGCAACAGGTCTTTCAGCAAGGCATCAGTGAAATCTTGGCGGTTATTCAGCAATCCGGTTTGCGCGGCCGCGGTGGCGCGGGATTTGATACCGGCAAGAAATGGCAACTCTGCCGCGAAGCACCGGGCGATACGCGTTACGTTGTTTGTAACGCCGACGAAGGCGAACCCGGCACATTCAAGGATCGGTATTTACTGCGCGAATACGCCGATGCTTTGTTCGAAGGCATGACGCTGTGCGCATTAGTCATTGGCGCACAACAAGGATTTATTTATTTACGCGGCGAATATCGCTATTTGCTGCCGCATCTGGAAACCGGGCTGGATCATCGCCGCCGGTTGGGTCTGTTAGGCGTCAATATCCTGGGACAACGCGGATTTGATTTCGACATCGGCATCGTCGTGGGTGCCGGTGCCTATATTTGCGGTGAGGAATCGGCATTGATCGAATCGCTCGAAGGCAAACCCGGGATTCCGCGCATCCGCCCGCCGTTTCCGGTGACGCATGGCTATTTGGGACAACCGACCGTGGTCAACAACGTCGAAACCTTCATCGCCGCCGCGCAAATCGCCGTGCACGGCGCCGGTTGGTTCAAAGCTTCCGGCACCCCCACTTCAGCAGGCACGAAACTCCTCAGCATCAGCGGCGATTGCCGGAAACCAGGGATTTATGAATACCCGTTTGGTGTGACCATCCGGCAAGTACTGCACGATTGCGGCGCTACGGATGCGCAAGCGGTGCAGATCGGCGGCCCCGCCGGCGCTTTGATCGGCGTGGCGGAATTCGATCGCACCATTGCATTTGATGATGTGTCCACCGGCGGATCGGTGCTGATATTCGGGCAATCGCACGACTTGCTCGCGATCCACCGGAATTTCGCGCATTTCTTCGCGCACGAAAGCTGCGGTTTTTGCGCACCATGCCGGATCGGTACGCAGTTATTGAAAAATGCTCTGGATACGATCGCTGCTGGCCGTGGCTCGATTTTTGCCTTTGATGAGCTGCAAAAACTCGGACAGATCGTGAAACACCAATCGCATTGCGGGCTGGGTCACACCGCCGCCAATCACGTGCTGGACGGATTGCGGCAGTTTCCGCAAGCATTTTCCAGTCGCTTGCAATCCCAATTCACTGCGCGTTTTGATCTCGACCAGGCATTGGCCAGCGCACGGCAAATCACCCGCCGCGATGATGCTGCCGCGCATTTGGATAATGAATGATGACAACCAATGACACTATTCGCATCGACGATGTAGAGATTCCGTTCACTCCGGGACAAACCATCATGGAGGCGGCACTGGCAGCCGGCCAGTATATTCCGCACTTATGTCATTATCCCGGCTTGCCGCCGAGCGGCAATTGCCGCTTGTGCGTAGTCGAAACCGGCAACCGCAGCGTCGCCGCATGCACTACACCGGCCATGGCTGGTCAGCAGATCTGTAGCGATACGCCGGAATTGAACGAAGCACGCAAAGCGATCACGCAAATGCTGTTTGTGGAGGGTAACCACATTTGCCCGTCGTGCGAGAAAACCGGCAACTGCAAACTGCAAGCGATAGCTTATCACCTCGGCATGCTCGACGAGCATTTTCCGCAGTTTTATCAACGCCGCGAAATCGATGCATCCCACCCGGATATCCTGCTGGATCGCAGCCGCTGCATCTTGTGCGATTTATGCGTACGCGCCAGCCGCGATGTCGATCAAAAGAATGTATTCGCTATTGCCGGACGCGGCACGGATGCGCACCTGATCGCCAACTCTTCGAGCGGCAAACTCGCTGACACGTCCATGGCCGTTACCGACCTTGCTGCACGCATTTGCCCGGTCGGTGCGATTCTGATCAAGGAACAAGGCTACCAAGTACCGATCGGGCAACGTATTTACGACCGGCAAACGATCCGCGAAACCGGCTTGCAGGAACAGATCGCCAAGCCGCCTCAGGAATAGCCAGGCTTAGCACAATACTTTTATACCTGACACACCATGAGCTTCCCCATTGAAATTCGCGAACAAGCCGGTGTGCGCAGCTTGCATTTCGGTTCCAATTCAATCCAGGGCGCGATGCGCATCGCGCGGCCTTGGCATCTGGAACTCGACTACACACGGGAAATGATGACAAGCCTGCTATTACGAGACGATACGCTTTTTCCGCGTAACGTATTACTGATCGGCTTGGGTGCGGCATCGCTGACCAAGTTCCTCTATCGTCATTACCCGCAAACGAAACTGACGGTAATTGAAATCGAGCCGCGCGTGGTCGCTGCCGCAAGGCAATTTTTCAAACTGCCGGACGATCCGCTGCGCCTGAATATTGTCATCGCGGACGGCGCCCGCTATATCGCCGGGCATGATAAAGCTTACGACCTGATTCTGGTTGACGGTTTCGATGCGGCCGATCGCTCCGGTGAACTGAGTACACTGCCTTTTTACCAGTTGTGCCGGACGCGATTAAGCAATCGCGGTTTGCTGGTTGCAAACCTGCTGGGCCGCAGCCGCGGCTATCAAGCCAATCTGGAGCGCATCAAAACGGCATTCGACCAACGTGCATTGGCTTTCCCTTCCTGCGACAGCGGCAATGTCATCGCACTGGCAGCCAGCGGAGAATCGATACGGATCACGCTTTGCGAGCTTAAAGAGCGGATGCTCGAATTGAAAAAACAAACCGGACTCAATTTGCTATCGACGCTGATGCGTTTGGAACAGGCAAAATCTTGCCCGGGCGGTATCCTGATAATTTAGAAATAGTTGAAAGCAACTCCGTGCGCCCATCGCTCAACTTCCGCAGATGAAACCGGCAAGCCGATCCGCAAACCGGAGCAATCCGGCAATATCGCGCAATAAACAAGAATACGGTGCTCAGTGATTCAAAATTTTATGTGCCGCTGATGTTGCGACGAAAGTCGTTATTCTGCTGAGACAACAGATGGAACATGTTATAGTGTCAATGTGACAGTCAATATCAAGAATCACTCATTCTTTCACTGTACGAGAAAATCGTTTTTTTGCACGTTACTCACTTCCCTGTCTATCTGATCGATATGACTCGGTTGCTGTGTTTCGTGCGTCTTGCGTTTATCACGTTCATCGAATTAATCAGCGTTTCACTAGCACACATTGGGTGTCACGAAAAAAATTAGCTGTATTTTTTCAATTTTTAAGGACATTTTCATCAATGAAACTTTCAACAATTTTTGTTGCAACATTTTTCGCATTAGCCTTAGTTGCATGTGGCAAACCTACAGCACCGGAAAGCGCAAGTTCCGATAATTACGGTACAACCCATGAAGGCAAACCAGCTGAAGGCCGTAACGAGCTTCCATCTGACAAGTAGTTTTGTATTATCTTTATCGTTCAATGTCGTAAGACTGAGATGATACCTTGCAGGAACAATATTTAAGTATATCGAGCCTGCAGGGCCTTTAGTTTGAGCCACTTTCCCCACATAATTGACTGATTATTAGTATAAAATCAGAAATTCTATAGCCGCAAACAATCCAAATCTGGCTAAAAAATGTGAACCCTGATGTCAATTTGCTCCGGCATCGCGCGATGCTCGATCTGTGCATATTGTTTGGCTTGATTGACAAGATTCTCCGGTAACTTCACATTGACAGACATAGCCGAAGATCTCCACTGCTGACTGAAACAGCCAATTAGCCCATTACAGTTCCGCGAAAAAACCCTTTTATCCCGGATGACGCGAGCTAATCCGGATCATTTACTAACGAACTCATTCTTGCTCGGTTAAAGCGGAGTCTGATACTGGAGGTTTGTCGTAGGCATCGACGTAGCTATCGATCAGATTTCGAATCATGCGTTGATATGGCGTATGGTGTTTCGCCGCTTCCGCTTTGAAAAATTCAACACTTTTCTTGCTGAGTGCAATCGTTACCTTCACTCCCTCCTCCCGGAAAGCAAGCTGCTTTGGCGTGGGCAGAAAATCTTCAATGACTCTGGCTTCAATCGGTTCATCCTGATATTTGATTTTTTTGCTCATAAATTATCTTTCCTTTTCGCCAATAACCGATACCAGATGGAAAGATTACACCACCACGAAAAATCAACAAATCATTTATCAACGACTTATCAAACGGGATACCAACGGAAATGCACTCGGATTGCGGATCGATGCTACTGATAAATCAATATCCAACAAAGGCCAGTACAAGTGATCCGGCGAAAGCATTTCAACGCTGGTAATTGCTTCAATAGTGCCATGTTTAAACCATGGAAACTCCGAAAAAGGAACAAACAATTCTTCATCGCCCAACAGCAACCAAAAACCTTTATTGGACACTACAGAAACTTCAATTTCCGAAGTGGGCATACCATGCATTGCGTATCTCCTCGTAGTGCTTTTCAATTAAAGATGCTGCCTCGGTCAGTTGCTTTTGTGAAAGCCCCTGATTCATAGCCAGCTCGATTTCCGGCTCAAGCCAATACTTCGCTTCGCCATCGGTATGGGAAACGTGGATATGGATACGCGGCTCTTCGCGGGAAAAGAAAAAGAAGCGAAAAGTACCTTCACGAAAAACGGTTGGTGACATAACAAAATCATAGCATTTCTAAAAGCTTGCTTGTGATTTGCTTTAGCCGGAGAAAATGGCTTAAGCGGAATATTGCCTTACCAAAGTAGCGTATCAGTGCGCAAAGCACACTACAGCAGAAATCATTTTTATTCCCGATGAGGTAAGACCACAGATATTACACACCCTGCCGCGTTTTCGTTCGGTGTGATCATCGTCAGGTGATTGGAGGCGGAACGTTTCCAGCTCCCGCTTTACATGAATTGCTATGACTTGCAAAATTTCACCCATAGTGCGTCCACAAGCGCAAAACCTTAATGACTTTCTCGGCTTCAAGCACTTGATAAACCAACCGGTGTTGAATGTTGATACGGCGGGAGTAGGCGCCGGATAAATCCCCCACTAACTTTTCATAGGGTGGCGGATTTTGGTAAGGATTTTTTTGGATAATGATCAATAAATCCTGCGCTGCCAGTTTTAAACCTGCTGCAGCTAATTTTCTCGCATCTTTTTTAGCTTGATGGGTAAACACCAGCGCCCACATCTACCAATCCAAATCCTTACTGCATTCACTCACATCCATCGACATCCCTTCGACGATGGAATCACGCATACCGGGAATCGAAAGCAAATAAAGCGTCTCGTTGATCGCATTCCAATCGGCTTCCGACAGCAACACCGCATTCGATCTTTTACCCTTTATAACAATCGGTTGATGCGTTTCCGCAGCTTCGTCGATCAAACTGTAAAGCTTCGCCCTGGCTTCCGTAGCATTCAGTATCGTCATAATAAACCTCCAAAATCAGAGCGTACGTTAGAGCGTACGCTATGTCAAATAGAAATTGTATATGGAAATTCTGCTTTGATAGGGATTTCAGGATGGTGCTGGCTTATCCGAGCTACTTGCCGGATGGCACAAGCTTATCCAGGCTACTTGCTCAACCGTTTCAGATCTCGATAAAAATTTTCATGTGATCCCAAAGCCAACAACTTAATGGTATCTTGATCGAGAATGCGATAAGCCAGCAGAATTACTTGACCGGACAAAACAAATTTATAAACCCTTATTCCGGCGAGATCTCCGATTTTTTCTTCCCCAACTGCTGAGTTGGCAGCGATGGAACGCACGGCTTCATCGAGTACAGTTTTTTGCTGCTTATGCAATTTTTTGGCAATACGTTCGAACGAGGGTGTTACCAGAATCCGCATCAATCGAACCGGTACTCACCGGAAGGTTCTTCCAAATCGGCAATCATGATTTGACGAATCATGGCAAACGTCAAATCAGGGTTTTCCTCGGCAATTTTGCCGATTCTTGACCAATACTCAATCTGCTTCGGTATCGAGCGATGCTCGATCTGAGCATATTGTTTGGCTTGATTGACAAGGCTTTCGGGTAATTTGACATTAACAGACATCGTGATTCTCTGCTTTTGAAAGATGTTCCTGATTTTAATCCATTCAGGTTATCAATGGAACTTCTGGATCCCGGATGGCGCAAGCTTATCCGGGCTACTTGCTAACGGTATCTGAATTCACCAGTTCTAAAGTGGCTGCACCCAGAGGTTAAAACGGCCATCACGATACCGGAACTATTTGTCTGTGCCGTAACGTCGCAAGAACCTGTAACGTAATTACCACCACTGCAATTCGTTTGGCCTTGAGTATTCTGTTGACATGAAACATTAGTTGTATAGCTCGTGTCTTGGCTCCATACATAGTAAATCACTCCATCGGGTAGGTTGATTACGCGGGACGGTGGACGACCTTCCAGCAAAGTCACTTCCGATATGCTTTTTCCCACCCATTGCACGGAGAGCTCTTCTCCGAATCGCTTATCTGACACGATGGCACAACCCACATTGATAACAGAAAGAAGTAAAACTAAAACTCGCATGAACTCCCCTCGGGAAATAATGTTGTAATTAAGAAATTATGTTAACAGATTAATTTTTAATGGCTTATTTTGCGTTTGCAACAAAATTAACCCAATCAACGTAATCTTTAATTAAATTAAAATGATGTAGATCAAGATGCCATTTTTTAAATTTAATTTCACAGTTTTTTATCGCAGCTTCAATTGCCACCTTTATTTCACTATTTTTGCTTAAATCTTTAACAGCAACTTCATCGACTACCTTATAAGATTTACAGCCAAATAGCTTTTTTCTAGATTTCACAATTTTCTTAACTTGCACTTGCCAATATTCAATTCGTATTTGATTACCATACAAGTAAAGACGTAAGTATCCTATGATTTCATTATATTTCCATGGCCCACCAAATTCCTTAGAAAGCATTCCTGACAACATCGCATTTGTATCGCTGATACCAGGATTTTTTATTCTGGAAAGAAGAATTTCTTTCATGCCATTATAAGTTGGTATTTTTCTCCTTAGAAAATCATCCATTTGTTTTTCATAGACAGATTCAGAAATTCTATAGACAGGAATTTCAAAAAAATACTTTTTCATTCAATTCAAAAAAGGGAAGACATTAATAACCAATGTACATACGCTATATGAAACAATGAATGATGCAATATCCTTCGATTATTGCAATTCACCCATCTTATGTCAACAACCTCACCGCCTCCCGATACTTCTCCACCGTCTGCCGTAACACATCGTCCGGCAGTGCCGGTGCGGGTGCTTTTTTATTCCAATCCAGCGTTTCCAGCCAGTCGCGCACGAATTGTTTGTCGAAGCTGGGCGGGTTTTGACCGGGGTGGTATTGATCGGCGGGCCAGAAGCGCGATGAGTCGGGAGTGAGGACTTCGTCGATCAGGTACAGTTCGCCTTGTTCATCCAGACCGAATTCAAATTTGGTGTCGGCGATGATGATGCCGCGTTGCAAGGCATAATCGGCGGCTTCGGAATAGAGTTGGATGGCTTTGGCGCTGACTTTGGCGGTCAATTCGCGGCCTAGCAGTTTTTCCACTTCGGCGACAGCGATGTTTTCATCGTGCGCGCCGGCGGCGGCTTTGGTCGAGGGCGTGAAAATCGCGCCACCGGGCAGTTTGTCGGCGAGTTTCAATCCGGCAGGCAACGGAATGCCGCAGATTGCGCCGGTTTGCTGATAATCCTTCCAGCCGGAGCCAACAACATAACCGCGCACGATGGCTTCGATCGGCAGCGGTTTCAGGCGACGGATCACGAACGTGCGTCCTTCTACCTGATTACGTTCGTTCTCGGCGACGACCGATTCCGGTGCGATGCCGGTGAGGTGATTCGGCAGGATATGCGCAAGTTTGTCGAACCAGAATTGCGATAATGCGGTCAGGATTTTGCCCTTTCCGGGTACCGCGGTCGGCAGAATTACGTCGAACGCCGACAGGCGGTCGGTTTGCACGATTAACAGTTTGTCGTCGCCGACGGCGTAGATGTCGCGGACTTTGCCGCGGTGCAAAAACGGCAAACTTTTAATCGAAGTTTCAAACAGTGCGGTTTCGGTCATGGTATTCGCTTTACTTGGGTTCCAGTTGTTTTTTGATGCGTAGCGCATCATTCAATGCGGTTTCGGTGTCGCTGCCCAACACGGTGAAATGCCCCATTTTACGTCCCGGGCGTGCTTCGGTTTTGCCGTACAAATGTAATTTAGCCGATGGGTGTTGCAACACCAAATTCCAATCGGGATCGCCGCTGTGCCACACATCGCCGAGCAGATTGACCATCACCGCAGGGCTGAGCTGCGCAGTCGAACCCAGCGGCAAGCCGCACAGCGTACGCACTTGCTGCTCGAATTGCGAGGTGACGCAGACGTCGATCGAATAATGCCCGCTGTTGTGCGGACGCGGCGCGATTTCATTGATTAACAGCGTATCGTCGTGCAATACGAAAAACTCCACGCATAGCACGCCTTGGTAATTAAGTTTCTCGGCAACCTGACAGGCGATGGTTTGCGCTTTGCCAGCCAGCAGCGGAGAAATCCGGGCGGGCACGATGCTGACATCGAGGATGCCGTTGACATGCTGGTTTTCAGATACCGGAAATGTCACCACTTCACCGTTACCGCCACGCGCAACCACCACCGAAATCTCGCTTTTCAACGGCATGAATCTTTCCAGCACGCACACGGCATGATTCAATTGCTCGTAGGCTGCTTGCAATTCCACTACATTGGCTACTTTGATCTGACCCTTGCCGTCGTAGCCGAATTCACTGACTTTCAGAATACCCGGCAGAAACTGGGCGACATCTTGCGTGGCAATGTCTTGCGGCTGCGTAATGACTGCAAACGATGCCACGGAAAAACCGCAATCGACCAGAAATTGTTTCTCGCGCACGCGGTTTTGCGCGATCGACACACTATTCGCATCCGGGCTAACCACGCAATAACGGGTCAATGCATGTAACGATCCGGCGGGAATGTTTTCAAATTCGGTGGTAACAGCGGCGCATTGCTGCCCGATCTTTTCCAGAGCCACTTGGTCATCATAATCAGCACAAATAAAGACATCGGCAACACGCCCGGCGGGACTGCCGCGATCGGGGTCCAACACCGTCACTTGGTAGCCCATTTGCTGCGCGGCTTGCACGAACATGCGCCCGAGTTGCCCGCCGCCGAGCACACCGAGCATGGCGCCAGGCATCACTGGCATTATTGCGGCAGCTCGGCGTTCAAAACCGACTCGGTTTGCTTGCGCCGGTATTCGTTCAATTGCGTGCTGAGTTCGTGGCTATTTACCGCCAGCAAGGCTACCGCGAACAATCCGGCATTCGCCGCACCGGCTTCACCGATGGCAAACGTCGCAACCGGTATGCCTTTCGGCATTTGCACGATCGACAGCAACGAATCCAATCCTTTCAGGTACTTGGAATTGACCGGCACGCCCAGCACCGGCACGGTAGTTTTAGCCGCGATCATGCTCGGCAAATGCGCTGCGCCGCCAGCGCCAGCGATGATGCACTGGATGCCGCGCGATTTGGCTTCTTCAGCGAATTGAAACAATAAATCCGGGGTGCGGTGCGCGGACACCACTTGGGCTTCATGCGGCACATCAAATTCTTTTAATACAGCAACTGCGTGCTGCATCACGGTCCAATCACTGGTGCTGCCCATCACAACGCTCACTATGGGTTTACTCATTTCACTCCAAACGGCAAAATTAAACAGTCACGATCAACAGAATGTTGTACTATCACGCCATCAAAATCACGGCTGGCTATTTTATTAGCCTATGCAATAATTGTGTCATGTATTTCGATGGCTTCGCCAATCAGCGTAACTGGTAGTATTATATAACCTCATGACACATTGCTCTTCTTCATTGATTTTATTATCAATGCGCCTGGAGCAGAAACAGCCGGAATCACAAATTTTAACGGAATGAATTTTCAACGCGGAAAACAAAACGACGAGCCGGAAATCAATCTGGTGCCGATGATCGACGTGCTGCTGGTGATCCTGATTTTTCTGGTGGTGACCACGACGTATTCGAAGTTCGCCGAGCTAGAACTGACATTGCCGCAAACCAGCGCGGAACAAGTCGATCAAAATATCGAGAAACCCAACCGTATCGATATCACCGTGTCGGCGCTCGGTGAATACACCATCAATCTGGTGCCGGTGAAATCTTCCAGTATCGAGAGCTTGCGCGATGCATTACAAGCGGCCGCGAGTAATCAGGAAGATCCGTTCATTACCATCAATGCCGATGCCAAAGCGACGCATCAGTCGGTGATTACGATTATGGAAGCCGCGCGGCTGGCGGGCTACAGTAAAATCACATTTACCACCGAAACGAACAATACGCAACAATCCCAATAAAGGGGTGACCGAATGTTTGAATTGCTTAAAAGTTATTTCAATAAACCTACGAAGGAGAACACCATGTCTGTTGTCAATGTCGATAATTTTTCCAAGGCGGCACAAGCCGGTTCGCAATACGTGCTGGCACCGCTGCCGTACGCCAACAATGCATTGGAGCCGGTGATCACAGCCAATACCTTAAGCTTCCACTACGGCAAGCATCACAAAACCTATGTGGACAACTTGAACAACCTGGTAGCTAATACCGCACTGGCCGGTCAATCGCTGGAAGACATTATCCGCGCTTCTGCCGGACAAGCCGACAAAGTGGCGATTTTCAACAACGCCGCGCAAGTTTGGAATCACATGTTCTACTGGCATAGCCTGAAACAGAACGGCGGCGGCGAGCCGTCCGGAGCATTGAAACAGAAAATCGAAGAGGCGTTCGGCAGCGTCGAAGCCTGCAAAAAAGAATTTGCGCAAGCCGCCTTGACGCAATTCGGCAGCGGCTGGGCATGGCTGGTGGTCGACGGCGGCAAGATCGCCATCGCCAAAACCGGTAACGCGGAAACGCCGATCACCAAAAACGTGCGTCCACTGCTGACCATCGACGTGTGGGAACATGCCTATTATCTGGATTACCAAAACCGCCGCGCCGATTACGCCAATGCCATTCTGGATAAATTGATCAACTGGGATTTTGCCGCTGCCAATCTCGGATAACTTCCGCAGTCATGACCGATATTACGATCGCCCTGTCCAAAGGGCGGATTTTTGAAGACACGGTGCCGCTGCTCAGGGCCGCCGGTATTGAAGTACTGGACGACCCTGATGCATCGCGTAAACTGATACTCGCCACCAACCGCGATCATGTGCGGTTGATTATCGTGCGCGCGTCGGATGTGCCGACTTACGTGCAGTACGGCGCCGCCGATCTGGGTATCGCTGGCAAGGATGTGCTGCTGGAACACGGCGGCGATGGTTTGTACCAACCGCTCGATTTGAATATTGCGCGCTGCCGCATGATGGTCGCCACCCCTGAAGGGTTCGATTACGAATCGGCTGTGCGGCAAGGCGCGCGGCTGCGCATCGCCACCAAGTACGTGCAAACCGCGCGTGAACATTTCGCCGCCAAAGGCGTGCACGTCGATTTGATCAAATTGTACGGTTCGATGGAGTTGGCGCCGCTGGTCGGCTTGGCCGACGCCATCGTTGATCTGGTATCGAGCGGCAATACGCTAAAAGCCAACCATCTCAAGGCGGTGGAAGAAATCATGCCGATTTCGTCCCGGCTGATCATCAATCAAGCGGCATTAAAACTGAAACGAGAGGTCATTCAGCCGGTGCTGGATGCATTTTCCGCAGCCGTCAAGCAGTAACCCCGAAGTTTTTTCATCGAATATTTATCGAAATCATGGTTCAAATCAAACGCTTCAGTTCTACCGACCCCGATTTCAACGCCAAACTCGATAAACTACTGGCGTTTGAAAATGCGCAAGACGATGCCATCGATACCACGGCCGCCAATATTCTGGCCGATATCCGCAGACGAAAAGATGCGGCATTGATCGAATACACTAACCGCTTCGACCGCTTGGCGGTCACTTCCGCCAGTCAATTGGAACTGGCGCCGCAACAGTTACAGCAATCTCTGAATACCTTGCCGGCAACGGAACGAGCGGCGCTCGAGCAGGCTGCCGAACGGGTGCGCAGCTATCACGAAAAACAACCATTGAGTTCCTGGCAATATACCGATGCCGATGGCACGCTGCTGGGACAAAAAGTCACGCCGCTGGATCGCGTCGGCTTGTACGTACCTGGCGGCAAAGCATCGTACCCTTCATCGGTGCTGATGAATGCGATTCCCGCGAAAGTAGCCGGCGTGCCGGAATTGATCATGGTGGTGCCGACGCCTAACGGTGAACGAAACGAATTGGTGCTGGCTGCCGCGGCCATCAGCAAGGTCGATCGGGTATTTACCATCGGCGGCGCGCAAGCGGTCGGTGCTCTGGCATACGGCACCGAAACCGTGCCGCCCGTCGATAAAATCGTCGGCCCCGGCAATGCTTACGTGGCTGCCGCCAAACGCCGCGTTTTCGGAATTGTCGGCATCGACATGGTGGCGGGGCCTTCCGAAATTCTGGTCATTTGCGACGGCACTACCGACCCGGATTGGATCGCGATGGACTTGTTCTCGCAAGCTGAACATGATGAGCTTGCCCAGGCGATTTTACTGTCCCCGGATGCGGCGTTTCTGGATCAAGTGCAACAAAGCATCGCGCGGCAATTATCTGCCATGCCGCGTCAAGCGGTGATCCGTGCTTCGCTGGAAAATCGCGGTGCGCTCATTCAGGTTAAAAACTTGGATGAAGCATGTGACATCGCCAATCGCATCGCTCCCGAACACTTGGAATTATCGATTGAGAATCCGGATAAATGGGTGGACAAAATCCGTCACGCCGGCGCTATTTTCCTCGGCCGCCATGCGTGCGAAGCGCTGGGCGATTATTGCGCTGGACCCAATCACGTATTACCGACTTCCCGCACCGCCCGTTTTTCTTCACCGTTGGGGGTGTATGATTTCCAGAAACGCAGCAGCCTGATCCAAGTCTCGCAGCAAGGTGCGGCCAAACTCGGCGAGATCGCATCGGTTCTAGCTAACGGCGAAGGTTTACAGGCGCACGCAAAATCGGCGGAATATCGCTATCTGAAGCACCGGTAACTGATAGCGTGAACTGATCTCTCAAAGCGGATTTGCTTATCATGCCGGTCATTACTTCACGCAATCATCCGCTCATCAAACAACTGATCAAGTTAGAAGGATCGTCGCAATATCGCGGAAAAACCGGCTTAACGCTGCTCGATGGCGTTCATTTGATTCAGATTTATTGCTCGGTATTGGGCAATCCGGAAAACTTGATCGTCAGTCAGTCTTATTTTGAGAATGCCGGCAACAAGCACTTTTTGACTTTCCTCTGCGGCCATACGCTGCCGAAAGTATCCGTTGTCAGCGATGCTTTGTTTCACGCCATTTCGCCGGTTAAAACACCCACCGGGATTATGGCGCTGATTGCGATTCCTTCGTTGCGGAAAGAGTCCGGCCGCAACAAAGAGATTTTCAGCGTCATGCTGGAAACCATTCAAGATCCCGGCAACCTCGGCTCAATCCTGCGTTCCGCCGCAGCCGCCAGTGTCCGCGATATTTACTTGTCGAAACATTGTACCGATCCCTGGTCGCCTAAAACCTTGCGGGCTGCAATGGGCGCCCATTTTCTTTTGCGCATTCACGTGGATTGCGATTTATTGCAAATCTCCCATAACTTTCCAGGAACGGTAATTGCTACTTCGATTCAAGCCACCAAGAATCTTTTCGACATCTCTCTGACTGGTCCGGTGGCTTTTATGTTCGGCAATGAGGGCGCCGGGCTATCCAAAGAACTCATTCAAACTGCACGGGAAAACATCATCATTCCAATGCCGGGAAAAACCGAATCACTCAATGCCGCAGCCGCAGCAGCGATATGTTTTTTCGAGAAAGTCCGTCAAGACAGAGCTGCAGTGCCATCCAACATTGGAACAAAACAAAGCGGCGGTGTATGATACGGCTCCCTTTAGATGGAGCACTTCTGAAAATTATGAAACGATCTTTTTTATCCCTTATCGCTCTGATTGGCTGTCTGCTTTTTCAACCGATCAATAGCATGGCGCAGCCCGATGCTGCACAAGGTACCGCATCACCGGGAAAAATGGCGGACAATGAAGGCATTGTCGTCGACTTTATGGATGCTGGCGGTTATACCTATATGGAATTGCAAAACAGCGGACACAAATTCTGGATTGCCGCACCGACCACTCAAGTCAACAAAGGCGATCACATCCGTTTTTCCCAGAGTATGGTCATGACCAATTTCACCAGCAAAACCTTGAACCGTACTTTCGGCACGATTATTTTCGTATCATCCACGGAAGTGAAGAAATAACCGCTCAGGTAACATCGGTAAAACCGATCAGCAGCTTGTTCTTCAAGTTTTTGAGTTCATCGCGGTAAACAGCGGCTTGCTCGAATTCCAGGTTCTTCGCGGCGTTGAGCATTTTCTTCTCGACCCGCTGAATTTCCTTGGCAAGCTGCGCTTCATTCATGGCATCGTAGCGGGCTTGCGCCTGCGCCGCTTTGTATTGCAGTTGCGCGGATTCATGGTTATAGACGCCATCAATCAAATCTTTGATGCGTTTATGCACTGATCGCGGCGTAATTTGATGCTGTTCGTTGAATTGGATTTGTTTCTGACGCCGCCGGTTGGTTTCGTCAATCGCAACGCGCATCGACTTGGTAATCGTATCGGCGTATAAAATCGCCGTACCGTTGATATGCCGCGCGGCACGGCCAATGGTTTGGATCAGCGACCGTTCCGAGCGCAAAAACCCCTCCTTGTCGGCATCCAGTATCGCCACCAGCGACACTTCCGGAATATCCAGTCCTTCGCGCAGCAAGTTAATCCCGACCAGCACGTCGAATTGACCGAGCCGCAAATCGCGGATGATCTCGACACGTTCGACGGTATCAATGTCCGAGTGCAAATAGCGCACTTTGATTTGATGATCGGAAAAATAATCGGTCAAGTCCTCCGCCATGCGCTTGGTTAATGTCGTCACCAGCACCCGCTCGTTTTTGGCGGTGCGCAAGGTTACTTCGGACATTAAATCATCCACCTGGGTTGCTACCGGGCGCACTTCGATGATCGGGTCGACCAGGCCGGTTGGCCGCACGACTTGCTCAACCACTTGACCGCTATGCTGACTTTCATAATCAGCAGGTGTGGCCGATACGAAAACGGTTTGCGGCATGCGCTTTTCAAACTCTTCAAAGCGCAGCGGCCGGTTATCCAATGCTGATGGCAGACGAAAACCATAATTCACCAGATTTTCCTTGCGCGAGCGATCGCCTTTATACATGCCGCCGATTTGCGGTACGGTCACGTGACTCTCATCGATAATCATCAAGGCATTATTCGGTAGATAATCAAGCAGTGTCGGCGGCGGCTCTCCCGGTTTTTTACCGGACAAGTGGCGGGAATAATTTTCGATGCCTTTGCAAAAACCCAATTCATTAAGCATTTCCAGATCGAAGCGGGTGCGCTGTTCCAGCCGCTGCGCTTCGACCAGGCGGTTTTCCTGATAAAAATATTCCAACCGCTCTCGCAATTCGGTTTTGATGGTTTCCATTGCCCGCAGCGTAGTGCTGCGCGGCGTAACATAATGGCTCGAGGGATACACGGTAAAGCGTGCGATTTTTGACAAGATACGCCCGGTGAGCGGATCGAACAGCGCCAGGCTATCCACTTCATCGTCAAACAACGTAATGCGCACTGCCGCTTCCGAGTTTTCCGCTGGAAAAACATCGACGACATCGCCGCGCACACGGAAAACTCCGCGTTTGAATTCCAATTCATTACGCGCGTATTGCATCTCCGTTAAACGTTTAATGATGTCGCGTTGCGACATTTTTTCGCCGTTACGCAAGTGCAAAATCATGCCGTGATAATCCACCGGATCGCCAATACCGTAGATACACGATACGGTAGCAACGATGATGGCGTCGTCGCGCTCGAGTAGCGACTTGGTCGCAGACAAGCGCATCTGTTCGATATGATCGTTAATGCTGGAATCTTTTTCGATATACAAATCGCGCGACGGCACATACGCTTCCGGCTGATAATAATCATAGTAGGAAACGAAGTACTCGATGGCGTTTTCCGGGAAGAATTCGCGCATCTCCGCGTACAATTGCGCCGCCAATGTTTTGTTCGGCGCGATGACGATCGCGGGTCGGCCCAAACGCGCGATCATATTGGCGATGGTGTAGGTCTTGCCGGAACCGGTCACGCCCAATAACGTTTGATACGCAAGCCCATCGTCAATACCCTCGATCAACTGCGCAATTGCAGCAGGCTGATCACCGGCTGGCGCAAATGCTTGATGTAATTTATAGGGGCTATTGGGGAAGGTTACGATCACGGGTATAATTCCGGCATTGAATAGTTTCTTTCTACCATTCTAACATGCCGGTCTGTCTATTTTTTTAGTGCGAGGATTTTCTGTGGAGCTCTCTAGCCGCGTTCAAACCATCAAACCATCCCCTACCCTTGCGGTTACCGCCCGGGCTGCGAAACTGAAAGCCGAGGGCAAAGACATTATAGGATTAGGTGCAGGCGAACCCGATTTTGACACACCGCAGCACATCAAAGATGCTGCGATCGCCGCCATTAACAAGGGATTTACCAAATACACCCCGGTCGGCGGCACACCCGGACTGAAAAATGCCATCGTGGCAAAGTTCAAACGGGAAAACAATTTCGTTTTCGAACCTAAACAAATTCTGGTTTCTTGCGGCGGCAAACAAAGTTTTTTTAATCTGGCGCTAGCGGTCATCAACCCCGGCGATGAGGTGATCATTCCGGCGCCTTACTGGGTTTCTTATCCGGATATCGTATTGATCGCGGAAGGCAAACCGGTGTTTATCAATACTGGAATCGAGCAACATTTCAAGATTTCACCGCAACAATTGGAAGCTGCGATTACACCGAAAACCAAAATGTTCGTCATCAATAGTCCGAGCAATCCTTCCGGCTCCGTTTACACGCTTGAAGAATTGAAAGCTTTGGGTGAAGTATTATTGAAACATCCGCAGATCCTCGTCGCCACGGATGATATGTACGAACATATCCTGTTGAACGGTCAGAGATTCGTCAATATCGTCAACGCTTGTCCGGAGCTATTTCCACGGGCGGTTATTCTGAACGGCGTGTCCAAGGCTTATTCGATGACTGGCTGGCGGATCGGCTATTGCGGCGGACCGGCTGCTATCATTACGGCGATGGAGAATATTCAATCGCAAAGCACTTCCAATCCCAGTTCTATTTCCCAAGTTGCCGCAGAAGTCGCGTTAAACGGCGATCAATCCTGCATGAATCCAATGATTGCGGCATTCAAGGAAAGAAATCTTTTTGTTACGGAACAACTCAACAAAATCAATGGCGTGCGCTGTTTAGCTTCGGAAGGGGCGTTTTATGCGTTCGCCGACGTCCGTGAATCGATCGGCAATTTGTACACTAACAAACTGATCAATGCACAAAACGATCTCGCATTCAGCGAATATCTTCTGGAAAAAGCCGGCGTCGCTGTTGTCCCAGGTTCGGCATTCGGTTGTGAAGGCTACATGCGTTTATCGTTTGCTACGTCGATGGACAATTTGCAGCAGGCGTTGGCGCGCATTCAAAATCTGCTGAAATGACCAACAAGCCTTCTAAATCATTCATTCCTATCTAGTGCAAATGTAGCGCCGCAGCTTTCTTGGTTTTTCCTGCTCGCGAAGGAATATTGCACAAACCGCAGACATGATTGGAATGAATTTCCAGCGAGTGGACTACAAATTTCCCATGACAGTTCACGCAAGGTGCGATGCACAATACGCCGCTTTCCACAAAGCGCACCAAAGTCCAAGCGCGTGTCAGGCTTAATACTTTCTCCAACTGATTGACTTTGACATGCTCGAGATAGAGCCGGTAGCTTTTTACCAATGCATCAATTCCCTCGGCATCCGAATTGGTTGTCACGTAATTATAGATATTCATAAATAACGTTGAGTGCATGTTGGGTTGCCAGCTCATAAACCAATCTTCCGAGTAGGGCAGCATGCCTTTGGGAGGCGATACCCCTCTGATTTCTTTATATAACTTAACCAATCGTTCGCGGCTGAGATTGGTGTTCATTTCTAAAACCTGGAGCCGGGCGCCTAATTGAATCAATTCCGTGGCAAGCTGGATTTGTTTGGCTTCGGTTATGATGCTTCGGTTGCGCATTTTCTACTCCTCATTCAAGCAATTATAATTACGCGACAGCTTCGGCTGGCTTTCCGGCCATCAAAATCGCTGCATGGGATTTGGTAACTGCTTGGTCGCGGCTATCGTTGGAGAGCATCTCGGCAATCAGGCGATCATCGAAACGGAAACGGCAGAGCAGCATGTTGGTAGCGGCCATTTTGATTAACTGCGCGGAACTCAGCCTGTCGATAATGTCCGCGAGATCCTGATTGATTCCTAAACGGTAAATTGCGGATACTTTATCTTCCCGCAGCATCTGCTTAGCAAGCAATAAATAACTTAAATTAATATCCCTGATTTCATCGAGTATTTGATTAGCTTCCATTTCAACTCCCCTTACGATTAAAAATGTTTAAACCAAAAAAGACAATTTCGTGCAGGTGAAATTGTCGGCGATGGCAGGGGTGTAAGTAAATGGAAGTTGCGCTTAAATGAAGTTAGGTAATTCTCTTATCGCGATGTAGGAATTTTGCCTACACCGGCGGCACCTTGTTATTTATGGAATTATCAGCTTGATGAAGCCGGATATTAAGCCAGCGTCCCGGTTTTACGTTGCACTAACAATTGCATCACATCTTGCGCGAAGATCGGCTTGCTGAATAAATAGCCTTGCGCCCGATGACATCCTGAATGCAGCAAACAATCGAACTGCTCCTTGGTCTCAACACCTACGGCTTGAACCGGCAAACCCAGGTTTTTTGCGAGTCCGATGATGGACGAAATAATTATCAAACCATCAGGATCCGCGATCATATCATGTGTCAAGGACCTGTCGATCTTCAGAATATCCACAGAAAAATGCTTTATATAGCGTGCTGACGAATAACCGCTTCCAAAATTATCCATCACGATTCTCACACCCAGGCTCTTGAGTGAGCGTATGACCTGGAGACTCGTTTCCGCATGCCGCATCAACGTCGATTCGGCGATATCCAGTTCCAGAAGCGCCGGTGATATGCCCGTCTCAGCGAGTACTTGCGAGATCGTACTTATCCATTGCGCTTGATCAAATTCAACCGCAGAAACATTGACCGAGACCGACAAAGAAGTATATCCGGCTTTATGCCAGCTTTGAAGCTGCTCACAGGCCTGCCGCAGCACCCATCGGCCGAGTTCTATCACCATTCCGCTTGCTTGGGCCAACGGAATAAAATCTTCGGGCAGCAGCATTCCCAATTCAGGATGATTCCAACGCACCAGCGCTTCAATACCGGTCAAATCACCCGATTGCAAATCCACCACCGGTTGGTAAAGCAGTACGAGTTCTTTTTTTCGAATCGCGGATTGCAGCGATTTTCCGAGCGCTGCTTGTCTAGTTGATGCTTCGGCGATCTCCTTGGAATAGTAGCAACAATTGCCACTCCATACACTGCGATTGCTTGATAACGCTGCCGATGCATTCGAAATTAATAAAGGTAACGCATCTTCTTCGCCCTGCCGGTAAATACTGACTCCTACTTCAATCGCTATGCGAAACTGCAAATGGCCGATATTTATCGGTGCAATGACCGTTTTTGCAAGTGTAGCGGCAAACAATCGCACTTGCTCGTCATCGGCGAAATCTGCTTTGAAGATTGCAAGCTGATCGTCTTCCATGCCCGCCATCAGGGTATATTCGTTAATCTGGAGGGATAACCGGTTCGATAACTGCCGCGAAAGCTGTTCAACTAAATCCGAACCATAAATCTCTTTAATCTGTTTCCAACGCTTCAAGCGGATCCGTAGCATAGCAGCGATAGCCTGCAACCGCGATCGTTGCGCCAGCAATTCATTGCATTGCTGCATAAAATCACAGCGGGAATCAATGGTTCCAGCCACACAAGACATTGTTTTTCCGGTTTTCAATTGTTTACTGGACATATTCGGACAATCGGCATCTTACGTCCGGATTGTTACGACTTAGCGGACGCAAAGCTTTACTCGAAATACCCGTGCTTTACCTTGGCATTTTTATCAACAATTCCGGATACAGCCTGATACTAATTTTAAAATCAGCTTTTGCGGAAGTAATCGGAAATCAGCCGCCGGTTATTTGATAAAATACCGATCAGTTAACAAACTACGCTTCCCATGAATACTTCTCTAACAATCACAGCAGTGTTTACCCTGACAGTGGCTATCCTATTAACCGCTTGCACGACGCCTCCCACTCGTGAAGCGTTACTGGCTCAAAAAGTTATTTATAGCCGCATGAGCGACAAACACTATTTGGCGATTGTGGAATGCTTGCAAACCAAAGATAATTTTCCGCTGCCTGAATGGCATCGCCAGACCGTCCGTGATCTCAACACCTATTTCATTTATCACGAATCCATGCAGGTGGATGGATATCCGCGCTTTCACGATGAAACCGCAAAAACTTATTACATCACCGAGATTCACGGTACCGATTCGCCGCAGCAAACCGGAAAACCAATCACGCATGGCAATGGCAACTGGATCATGACCATCAAAGACATGAGCACTGCTCAAAAAACCCAATCCGGCATCGAAATTCGCAGCAACGCAAATCCGCTGCATGACTACCCGCCGGATTCGTATACCCCAGACCCTAACGCATCACTGTCTCAACGCTTATTCAAAGCGGAAACAATCGATCGCTGTTTTGATTGATGTTTGTTTCAAATAGCAACCGTGGCTGAAACCGGAATACCAACTATTCTTTTCATCCACCATCTATCCCTCATTGCTTTTTTCTAAAAGTATCCATACAATCCCGCTTGCGCTTGCTTTTTACATTTGTCGGTGTTTGAATCGCATAAAAAAGCGATGTTTCGCATGGGAACTAGGGTTCCGGTCAAGTTTGTTTGACGCCAGGTCCGAGAGTTTCCGGTCTCTTAGAACGAGACTTCACGGAGGGATAAAAGCCCGGGAGATGAAGTCATGTATCGTTGATACATGGGTCTTTCGGTAATATTCTGAAAATGGAGGCTCGCTATGTCGGAAGTATCAAAATCACTTAATCCATCCACGACGTCGGAAGCGCGTTCGTTGCGCGCCAGCATGACCATCTGGAACAGCTTTACGCTGGGGTTTGCTGTGGTATCGCCAATCGTCGGCTTATACGCGATCATCGGCGTACAAACGACGGTCACTGGCGGCGGCTGGTTTGCAGCATTAGTCATTTGCCTGTTGATGCAATTGCTGGTGGCGACGGTCTATGCCGAATTGTCATCGCAATTCCCGATCGCCGGTGGCGCATACAAGTGGGCGCGTCAGTTCTTCGGCATCACTGCCGGTCACTACGCCGGTGTCATTTACATCAGTTCAACCATCGCCATGCTGACCACGACCGCATATGCAGGAGGTATCTGGTTTGCCGGCTTTTTCGGATCTTCCGGCGACAGCGGTACAGAAAAAGTAATGTGGGCAGTGGTATTTCTGGCTTTGTGCACATTGCTGAATCTGGTGCACGTCAATGTCTTCAAGTTGACGATCAAGCTCGGCGTCTATGCCGAAGTGGTCGGCTCGCTCGGAATCGCCATCTTGCTGTTTTTGTTTTTTCGCCAGCATTCATTCTTCGAACTATTTCAACATTTAGGCACCGGCACCGCTCCCAACCAGACCGCTGCATTTCTAGCGGCGCTTGCCACGGCCGGTTGGGCATTCATCGGTTTCGACGCTTGCTCGACGACGGCGGAGGAAACGCACGAGCCAAAGCGGGCAGTTCCGCGTGCAATTTTTTTCTCGTTGTGCACCGTCGGTACCGTCGTGGTATTCAATTCGGCTTCGCTGGTGTTGGCGTTTGATCGTGAAACACTGATCCACAGCAGCGTCACGGCCGATCCGATCACGCCGCTGATCGTCAGCCACTTTGGCGAGTGGATCGAAAAACCGTTTCTGGCAATCGTGATGGTTGCGTTTCTCGCGTGCGGCGCATCGGTCGTCAAATATACCTCGCGCATCGTGTTTTCGATGGCGCGCGAAGGCAACATGCCAGTTATCCTCAGTAAAGTTACTGCCAGTCAGATGCCGCGCAACGCCGTGCTGTTCACCGTATCGCTAGCCGCTTGCGGATTGATTTTCGGGCTCAACGACGACGCTGTCGCGACCATCATCGCGTTCGGCACAGGTGGCCTTTACGCAATGTTTGCTTTCACTACCGGAATCGCGCTGTTTGCGCGCTTGTCCGGACGTTGGAATCCGGCATTAGGGCAACTGAAGCTGGGAAAATGGGGATTAATCATCAACACCTTGGCGTTTATTTGGGCCTTGTTTGAACTGATCAACATCGCCTGGCCACGTCCCTATGCCATTTCCGCCGATGCGCCGTGGTGGCAGCTTTGGGCAACACCGCTGGTGCTCGGCAGTATTTTAGCAATCACCACCCTCTATCTTTTTATCAGCAAACTAACAAGGAGCCGGTCATGAAACAGCACACCATTATCTGGAAACAAGTCATTCCGGGAGGCTGCCATTGGTCCGGTGTTATCCGCCGCGGCACGACATTACGTTTGACCGATGCTGACGGTGGCGCAAATGCAGCTATCCTGTTCTTCAATCAAGAAGAAAAACTGGAGCGCTACAACATGGCCGACACACTGAAATCGCAGCACACCTTCCGTTTGACCAAAGGTCATGCATGCCACTCCGACATGGGCCGGATTTTCTGCTGCATCACAGCCGATACCGCCGGTTGGCACGATACCGTCTGCGGCTTGAGCGACGATGAACTGATCCGGCGCAAATACGGTGAAGCGCGCTACCAGGAACATCGCAATCAAATGTACCGCAGCGGCCTGAGCGGCATGCTGATCGAATTGGGCAAATGGGGATTGGGTATGCGTGATGTCGTCGCGAACATCAATTTTTTTAGCAAAGTCACCACCAATGCCTTTGGTGAATTGACCTATCACCCCGATCATAGCAAGGCGGGCGACTTTGTCGACTTGAGTTTTGTCATGAACACGCTGGTGGTGTTGTCGGCTGCGCCGCACCCGCTCGATACCCAAAAAACCTACCAGCCCGGCGCAATCTTGCTGGAGGTTTTCGATACGCCATCGGATGCCATCAAGGAATGCTTGCATATCAACGAAAATATCCGCGCACTGCAAAACGCGCAAAATTTTTATGGGGAGCGTGTGCTATGAATACAACTCAATTGTTCGCCAATCAACTCGATCCGGCACAAGCCACCGTCAACGAAATCTGCCCCGCGGGCGAACCCTGGGCGCACCTCATCAAACAAGGACAAACGTTCCGCATCGTCGACCTGGAAGGCAATCAAGCGGTCGATACCCTGTTCTACAATGCGCAAGATGCCCAAGAACGTTACAGCGCCACCGATACCATCAACCGTCAGGGTCAACTGTACCTGACAACCGGCAGCAAACTCTACTCCAACTTTGGACAAGTCATGCTGACCATCACCGCCGATACCTGCGGCCGCCATGATACCCTGGGCGGCGCATGCGCCGCGGAGAGCAATACCGTGCGCTACGCATTGGAAAAATTTCCGATGCACAGTTGCCGCGATAATTTTTTGCATGCCTTGGCGCATCATCCACTGTGCCAGCAACTCGACATGAGCAAGCGCGACCTGCCGAGCAACATCAATTTCTTCATGAATGTGCCGGTCACCGAGACCGGCGGATTGGAGTTTGCCGATGGCGTTTCCGCACCCGGCAAATATGTCGAAATGCGTGCAGAAATGGATGTCGTGGTATTGATCTCGAATTGTCCGCAATTGAACAATCCGTGCAATGCCTATAACCCGACGCCGATCCGTTTGCTGATCTGGGATTAGCTCGCGAAGGAGACGCTGATTAATTCTACTAACGAGATGAAGCACGAGGCGCACGGAACGCAGCAACCGAGACATATCAACGAGATAGGCAAGGGAGCGAGTACCGCGCAACGAAGTGATTTGCTCGTATAGTCAATTAAGCAGCGTTTCCCCTAACGGAGGAACAATATGTTTAACAAAGTACTGATCGCCAATCGCGGCGCGATCGCGTGCCGCATCATCCGCACGCTGCGCCGGTTGAAAGTAACCAGTGTCGCGGTATACACCGAAGCCGACGCATTGTCGCAGCATACCGCTGCTGCCGATGAAGCCTATTGCATCGGCGACGGCCTTGCCGCTGAAAGTTATCTGAATGCCGGCAAGATTCTTGAAATCGCACAAAAAACCGGCGCTGCAGCCATCCACCCCGGTTACGGTTTTCTGAGCGAGAAAGCGGATTTTGCCGAACACTGCGAAATGCAGGGAATTCGCTTCATTGGTCCGACACCGCAGCAAATGCGCGATTTCGGTTTGAAACACACCGCTCGGTCGCTGGCAATGGAAAACCAAGTGCCGCTGCTACCGGGCACCGGTTTGCTGGCCAATTTGGACGAAGCGCTGCACCAAGCGAAACATATCGGTTATCCGGTGATGCTGAAAAGCACCGCTGGCGGCGGCGGCATCGGCATGCGCTTGTGCTGGAATGCGGATGAATTGAGCGGCGCCTACGAAGCGGTAAAAACGTTAGCGCAAAACAATTTCAAGGATGCCGGTTTGTTTCTGGAGAAATACGTCGACCGCGCAAGGCATATCGAAGTACAGATTTTCGGTGACGGCCGGGGACAAGTTGTAGCACTGGGCGAACGCGATTGTTCGATGCAACGGCGCAACCAGAAAGTCATCGAGGAGACCCCCGCTCCGAATTTGCCACCTTCCCTGCGCCAGGCATTGCTCGATACGGCAGTGCGCCTCGGCAAAGCGGTGCGCTATCAATCCGCCGGCACGGTGGAGTTCATTGTCGATGCCGTCAGCGGCGAGTTTTATTTTCTTGAAGTGAATACCCGTTTGCAGGTCGAACACGGCGTGACCGAAGAAGTCACCGGCATCGATCTGGTCGAATGGATGGTGCGGCAAGCCGCCGGCGATCTGCCGCCGCTCGATTCTTTTGACATTAAACCCAGCGGCGCTTCGATTCAGGCGCGGGTTTACGCCGAGAATCCGGCCAGGGATTTTCAGCCGTCGAGCGGCACGTTGACCGCCGTGGAATTCGCTGCAACCGCGCGCGTCGAAACCTGGGTTGAACGTGGCACCGAGATATCGGCGTATTACGATCCGATGCTGGCAAAAATCATCGTGCATGCACCCGACCGGGAAACCGCCAGAATCAAACTGTTGGCCGCATTGCAGCAAACCGCGCTGCACGGCATCGAAACCAATCTCGATTATCTCCGGCAAATTCTGCAAAGTGCGGCTTTCTGCAACGGTGAATCGACCACGCAGTTCCTTAACGGTTTTCATTACCGCACGCACACCATCGACATTCTGAACCCTGGCGTGCAAACCACGATTCAAGACTATCCGGGACGGATCGGTTACTGGAATGTCGGTGTGCCACCGTCCGGGCCGATGGACAATCTGGCTTTCCGCTTGGCCAACCGCTTAGTGAACAACCTCGACAACTGTACCGGACTGGAAATCACCATCGCCGGTCCGGTATTGCGGTTTAATTGCGACAGTATCATCGCCGTTTGCGGCGCACCGATGGATGTACTGCTCGACAGCGAGCCGCTGGCGCAATGGCAAGCACATTCGGTCAAAGCGGATGCAGTCCTGCAGCTCGGCAAAATCCGGCAAGCCGGCAGCCGGGCTTATCTGGCAGTACACGGAGGCTTCGAAGTGCCGGATTACCTCGGTAGCAAAGCCACGTTTACGCTCGGACAATTCGGCGGGCACGCTGGCCGCGCGCTGCGTGCTGGCGATGTGTTGCACGTCCCGCCACTACCAAAATCGTGCCCAGCAATGTTGCAACGGCTACCGAGTGATTCGATTCCTCACTACAGCAACCACTGGGAAATTGCAGTATTGTACGGCCCGCACGGCGCGCCGGACTTCTTTACCGAATCCGATATCGAGCAATTCTTTGCCGCGGAATGGAAAGTGCATCACAATTCCAGCCGTACCGGCGTGCGCCTGATCGGACCGAAACCGCAATGGGCGCGAACCGATGGCGGTGAAGCCGGATTGCATCCTTCCAACATCCATGACAATGCCTACGCCATCGGCGCGGTCGATTTCACCGGCGATATGCCGATCATCCTTGGCCCCGACGGCCCCAGTCTCGGCGGCTTCGTTTGTCCGGTAACCGTGGCGCACGCGGAACTCTGGAAAATCGGGCAACTCCGCCCCGGCGACAGCCTCCGCTTCTACCCGGTGTCAATTGAATACGCCAGCCGGCTGGAGCAGCAGCAAAATCACTTGATCGAACAACTCGGCAACAATTTCCGGGAAACGCTTCCGCCCGCCAACCGGCAACTGGAACACCCGGTATTGCATCGCATTGCCGCTAGCGATCACCAATTGGAAGTGGTGTATCGTCAATCCGGCGACAAATATTTGCTGATCGAATACGGCCCGCCGGTTCTCGATCTGAATTTGCGTTTCCGCGTGCATGCGTTGATGAATTGGCTGCAACAACACATCGACGTGCATGAATTGCACGGCATCGTCGATCTGACCCCCGGTATCCGCTCGCTGCAGATTCATTTCGATTCGATCCGGCTGCCGCGCGATGCGCTGCTGCAACAATTGATTGCCGCCGAAAAGCAATTACCCGCGATTGCCGAGATGGAAGTACCTTCACGCATTATCCACCTGCCGTTATCGTGGGACGACGCCGCGACGCGGCTGGCGATCGACAAATACATGCAATCGGTGCGGCGCGATGCGCCCTGGTGTCCGAGCAATATCGAATTCATACGCCGCATCAATGGCTTGGATAGTATTGACGAAGTCCGTGATATTGTGTTCTCCGCCAGTTATCTGGTGATGGGATTGGGTGATGTGTATCTCGGCGCGCCGGTTGCTACGCCCCTCGATCCACGCCACCGGCTGGTCACTACCAAGTACAATCCGGCGCGCACCTGGACACCGGAAAATGCCGTCGGCATCGGTGGCGCGTATCTGTGCGTGTACGGCATGGAAGGTCCGGGCGGTTATCAGTTCGTCGGACGCACCGTGCAAATGTGGAATCGTTACCGTCAAACCGCCGACTTCAAGGAAGATAAACCTTGGTTATTACGCTTCTTTGATCAAATCCGCTTTTATCCGGTCAACGAAAATGAATTGTTGGCATTGCGCAAAGATTTCATCAGCGGACATTTCAAACTGAATACCGAAGACACCGTACTGGATCTGAAGCAGTACAACAACTTCTTAAAGCAACACGCGGACAGCATCCATGCATTCAAGACCAAGCAAAAAGCCGCGTTTGAAGCCGAGCGTCAACGCTGGGCTGAAAACCAGCAAGCATCGACGATCAATGAGGATGTGCTGGAAGAAGCCGGCAGCCAAAGCGAGCTGGACTTGCCGGATGGCGCTCAACTCATCAGTTCTCAAGTGACCGGCACTGTCTGGAAACTGTTAGTGAAGGAAAACGAATCGATCGAAGCGGGAAAACCGCTGGCGATCATTGAATCCATGAAAATGGAATTTACGGTTGAATCCCCCGTTAGCGGAAAAATCCGCCAAATTTTTTGCCAGCAAGGCAGTTACATCGCCGCCGGCCAAACGCTCATGATCGTGCAGGAAGCTTAGGGAAGCGCTGATTCATTGACTATACGAGCGAGTCACTTCTTTGCACGGCGCTCGCTCCCTCGCCTATCTTGTTGATAGGCCTTGGTTGCTGCGTTCCGTGCGCCTTGTGCTTCATCTCACCCGACGAATTAATTCGCGTTTCCTTCACGTCCATTTCCAGACTCCGCACTGTTTTTCCCGAGTAAAAAACGTCTCGCGCAGCGATAACCGGCGTTATTGAATCATTCTAAAAAAAGATAACCTTTTACAGCGTTATTCAGCCATTGCGGGCTACCGATACTTCCTATAATGGATAGCGTGATCATAGTCTCTCGAAACGTGATGAGTCGTCCGGAGGTGCATTACAACCAGCCCTGAACAACGGCGATTCCATCATGATGGACCATCCGCAACGGATTACGTTTATTGGCTATCTTTTTAAATAGGTTTTAAAAATGAGTGAAATCGCATTGACCGAAGTGAATAACTCGCCGAATGGGCGCACACTTTCCAACAGTTCAGACTTGCAAAAATCCCTGGAGCGGATTCATGAACTCCCTGCAATGCCGGCCATCGCCAGAAAAATGCTGGCATTACCGCTCAATACCGATGAAGGTGAAGCACAATTGTTGAAATTGATCGCACAGGATCCGCAAATCTCGGCGCGCATCATCGGCTTATCCAATGCTTCCTTATTCGGTGCTCCGGGCATGATTTCCTCCATCAGCGATGCGGCGATGCGCCTTGGATTAACACAGATTAAAGCGGTTGCGATTGGCATGGCCACGATCGCGGCATTTTCCAAAGCGGCGGAGGGAAAGTTCAAAGCGTCGGATCTTTGGGCGCATAGCCTTGCCATCGCTTCCGCGATGCGCACCATCGCCCGGTATATGCCGGCACGGCAGCGCCCGATGGAAGATCAGATATTCCTGGCCGGATTGCTGCATGACATTGGCTACAATGTTCTCAGTTTTATCGCCAAAGACCTCAGCAACGTTCTATACGAGAAACTGAATACGCCAGGCGAGGCCTCACTGCTTGAAATCGAGCGAGAACTACTCGGCACGCATCACGGAGAAATCGGCGCGCAACTCGGCGCGCACTGGGGATTACCGACAGAAATCATCACCGTAATCCGCTATCATCATACCCCGGACCACCCTGATGCTGCGGATGTTCAACCGTTAGTCAAACTCGCCTATATTGCCGAAAAATTGCTGCCGGATTTTGCCTTTGTAGAACATGCAGTTCACGAAGTTACCGAACAGGAATGGAATCAACTGGGCATAGACCCGGGTAAAGCCGGCAAAATCCTGGAAGAAATCGGAGCTGTTGCGGCGCAAGCGAAGCAGCTTGCCAATGCGGCCTAATTGTTCAATCTGAACAGATTCTTAAGTTCAATCGATTTGTTTTTCCGAAATCAGTCACTGCATTCACTTGCATCAGCACTGGTTAATCAATCACTCATCAGGAAACAACCCAATGAGAAAAAGCAATCAGCGGACTTCTGTTATGCAAATCCTGTTTTTTGTTTTCCTCGTTACGGCCACCGCTATGATGACTACGCCAATTCACGCGGCATCGTTGCAAATGCCGGTATCCGCCAGTTCGGGCGCCACAAAATCCTTAGGCGTACAGTTGGATGTTGATTCGAGTACTTATACGCTTTCCGGCCCCTCACCGACAGCGTCAAACAGTCCCAGCCAAAACCCGGTGGTTAAAGCGCGCGGCATAAAACTCACGCACAGACCGGCTCCCTGGTGATGCGTCGCCATAATGTTTTTCATGAAGATAATGGCATGATGGAATTGGTGAGGATTCTGCCGTCATCCGGAAATCATCAATCCTCACAGAAGAAACATGGGCATTAATATTTTGGAATAACTTCTGAAAAACAGTCCAAGTTCGTAGATCAATGAATTTGGCCTGTTTTCTGATTAGCTTATTTTTCTGAGTTTCATTAGTGCTGGCGATATAAAAAATCTAACCTCCTACCCATTCTGCTTCGATGCATACACATACCCCCCAATCGCCCCGACAATCACACCCAGTGGCGCGGCAATAAAGATCCCGATCATCGGTCCTTGGCTGGTATCCTTAGCGACAACCATGGGGCCGAGAAATCCGACGGTAAAAAACAAGCCGCCCAAAAGTAACGCGCCACCGGCAATCGCCATCAGCGTGCCGGTTTTTTTGCCAGAGATCAGTATCCAGGCAAACCACGCCGCCAGCGCGGCGCAGCCTGATGAAACAGCTACGCTCAGCCAGGGTGCAAAACTGGTGGTAATCGTTAACATGGTATGGATAAAAAACAATACCGTTAGAAACATCAGCAGGGATACAATCGGTTTTAGAATTTGAAACATGGCCGGGTGCTTTCATCAAAGGAGTCATTAACAGCATCGCATTGTAAACTATCTCACCGAGCGGCGGGATTAACCCCGAGGTTAAGGCATGAATACATTCAATACAGATCGGCGCGCCTTGTTGCAATACAGCTTCCTGAGCCTGGGCGCTTTCGCCGGTAGCGCGTTGTTACCATCATTAAGCAGTGCGGCAGCACTTAACGCACTGTTGACTTCGCAGCGCGAGCTGTTGCCGCCGGATCAAAACGGCGTGCGCTTGCCCGCGGGGTTCACGTCTCGCATCGTGGCGCGCTCCGGTCAAAAAATTTTTGACTATGCCTGGCACGCCGCGCCCGATGGCGGCGCGACTTTTGCGACCGAGGACGGCGGCTGGATTTATGTTTCCAATAGCGAACTGGATCATCAAGCGGGTGGCGCAGGTGCATTGCGCTTCAATGCCGCCGGTGACATTGCCGATGCCTATCCGATCCTGCAGCATACCAACCGCAATTGTGCCGGCGGACATACGCCGTGGCAAACCTGGTTATCGTGCGAGGAAACCGATAACGGCCGGGTCTGGGAATGCGATCCGTTTGGCCGCAATGCGGCGCAAGTGAGAAACGCATTGGGAGTTTTCAAGCATGAAGCAGTGGCGGTCGACACCCAGAATAAGCAACTCTACCTGACTGAAGATCAAACCGACGGCTGCCTGTACCGGTATACCGCCCATTCTTTTGATCGTGCGGGCCATCCCAGTCTCGATGACGGATTTCTGGAAGTCGCCGAAGTCATCGACGGACGGGTTGGCTCAATCCACTGGCATAAGCTTCCCGATCCTTTGGCGATCAAAATACCGACACGCCGGCAAGTTCCCGCCAGTACCCGGTTTAACGGCGGTGAAGGCATCTGGTATCACCAAGGCGTTGTTTACTTTACCACCAAAGGCGATAACCGGGTGTGGGCTTACGATGTTCAGCAAAACCGGATTTCCGTGCTGTATAACGCATCGCTTTATCTGTCACCGGTATTAACCGGTGTCGACAATATCACCGGTAATGCTGCCGGTGAATTATTGGTTGCCGAGGACGGCGGCGATATGCAAATCGTGGTTTTAACGCACGGCAAGGTATTGCCCTTGCTGCAATTGACTGGTCATGATGGCTCGGAGATCACCGGTCCGGCGTTCAGCCCCGGCGGCTCACGGTTATATTTCAGCTCGCAGCGCGGCGCCAGCGGAAAAGCGGACGGCGGCATGACATTCGAAATCACCGGACCGTTCTGATGATTTGAGACCTTTGCACGGTGTCATGAGCGATACGAGAATAAGGCAAAAATTTGCGAAAAAGCGGAGTTTACACGGGGTAAATGAGCATTTTTCGCGAATTTTTAACGCAATTATCGTGCCGCGTAGTAACCGTGCAAAGGTCTCGATTTATTGCCCGGCTTCCCGGCTCTTGATAAATCCAGGTCATGCACCCATGTAGCAATCATCCTGTACGAAGGAAACGCTATCATCAAACAGCAGCAATTGACATAGAATAACGGCGGTATAAACGGGGGTATCGATTTGGAATTCAAAGATTACTATCAAACGCTCGGCGTTCCCCGCGACGCCTCGGCGGATGACATCAAGAAAGCGTTCCGCCGCTTGGCGCGCAAATATCATCCCGACGTTTCCAAGGAAACGGACGCCGAGCACAAAATGAAAGAAGTCAACGAAGCTTACACAGTGTTATCCGACCCGGAAAAGCGCGCGGCTTATGATCAATTGGGTCAGCGCGGTTTTCAGGCTGGCAGCGATTTCCAGCCGCCGCCCGGCTGGGACGCGAATTTCGAGTTTAGCGGACGCGGTTTCAGCGGTGCGCAAGCAGCGGATTTCAGCGATTTCTTTGCGGAATTATTCGGCCACGGTATGGGTAGCGGTACGCGTCATGCGCATCAGCGCATGCGCGGCGAAGATCATCATGCCAAAATCATGCTTGATCTGGAAGACAGCTATCGCGGCGCTACCCGCAGCATCGCCTTGCGCATGCCGAAACTCGATAACCAAGGACGGCCGGTACTTTCCGAGCATACATTGAATGTCCGCATTCCCAAAGGCGTGCATGCCGGCCAGGTAATACGGCTGGCCGGACAAGGCGCGCCGGGACATGCCGGCGAGCCCGCCGGCGACTTGTTCCTGGAAGTCCAGTTCAAGCCGCATAGCCGCTACCGCATCGAAGGCAAGGATATCCATATCACCTTGCCGGTTACACCTTGGGAAGCGGCATTGGGTGCAACCGTCAAAGTGCCGGTGCCGGACGGCCTGGTCGAAGTGCGTGTCCCGGAAAACTCGCAAAGCGGCCGCAAACTCCGCTTAAAAGGCCGCGGCATCCCCGCCGCTACGCCAGGCGATCTCTATTTGATACTGGAAGTGGTGCTGCCGCCTGCCGCAACGGAAAAGGCACGTGAGTTTTACCAAAATATGGCGCGGGAGCTTGCATTTGATCCGCGCCAGCATCTGGGAGTCTAAGCTATGTCACGTGTGATTGATGCCCTATTACTGGAAGAAACGATGCTCAATCTGGATGAACTGGCCCGCAGCTGCCGCGTAAGCCGGGAATGGATCATCGAGCATATCCAATGGGGCTTGTTGCCGGATAGCGAAAGGCTTCAAGCCGATCCGGATTCATGGATTTTCGACAGCCGCAGTCTGATACGGATCAAACGAATCATTGCGATCGAACGCGATTTCGACAGTAATCCGGAGCTCGCCGGCCTGGTCGCCGATTTAATCGAGGAAATCGAAACGTTACGCGCACGCTTGAAAACTTCGGGTTTGGACGAATATTAAAAATCACCCGTCTCGCAAGGAAATCAACCATGCCTTTACATATTGTCTGTCCGCACTGCCATGCCACCAATCGCGTCCCCGATGACCGCTTGGGATCATCGCCCAAATGCGGCTCGTGTCATCAGCCGCTTTTCACGGCGCATCCGGTGGAGTTAACAGAAACGCTTTTCAATAAGCATATCGCCAACAACGACATTCCCGTGCTGGTCGATTTCTGGGCGCCTTGGTGCGGCCCGTGCCGCATGATGGCACCGGCGTTCGTGCAAGCAGCCGCCGCCTTGGAACCCACCGTGCGGCTGGCAAAAGTCAACACCGAAGAAGAGCAAAATTTAGCCGCTCGTTATCACATCCGCAGCATTCCGACGCTGGTATTATTTAAAGGAGGCCGGGAAATTGCCCGGCAGTCGGGCACCCTGAGCGAACACGATATCGTGCGCTGGGCGCAAGCCAATCGCCAATAATGAGAAAATCCATCAAGGAGTCAATATTCATGCCCACTAACGGCAATCTTCCCCGTCTGATACTGTTCACGCTGGCAGGCGTATTGCTGGTGTTATTTCTTCATAGTTTCCTGTATCACTATTTCCCGGACATATTGCAACCAGGCTATTTTTCCGCGGATGAGAAACGCGAAGGCGCCGAACCGAGAGCTATTCAGGCACGCGGCAATCTTGCAGAAGATGAAAAAAGCACCATCGAACTGTTTGAAAACTCGCGCGATTCAGTAGTGTTCATCACCACCCGCCAACGGGTGATGGATGCCTGGACCCGTAATATTTTCTCGGTCCCGAGCGGCACCGGTTCCGGATTTATCTGGGACGATCATGGCCATATCATTACCAACTTGCACGTCATCAAAGGCGCCAGCGAAGCGACCGTGCGCCTGGCGGATGGACGCGATTACAAGGCTTCGCTGGTCGGCGCCAGCCCGGCGCACGACATTGCCGTATTGCGAATCGGCATTGGCTTCCAGCGGCCTGCGCCGGTGCCGATCGGCAGCAGCCACGATCTGAAAGTCGGACAGAAAGTTTTCGCCATCGGCAACCCGTTCGGTCTGGACTGGACGCTCACCACCGGCATTGTTTCCGCATTGGATCGCTCGCTGCCTGGCGGCGATGGCCGTACCATCGACAATCTGATTCAAACCGATGCCGCGATCAATCCGGGTAATTCCGGCGGGCCGCTGCTCGATTCCGCCGGCCGTTTGATCGGCATCAACACCGCGATTTACAGCCCGAGCGGCGCCAGTGCCGGTATCGGTTTCGCCGTGCCGGTCGACACCGTTAACCGCGTGGTGCCGCAAATCATCAGCCGCGGCAAGTACATCCGCCCGGCGATGGGCATTACCGTCGATAGCAAGCTGAACAACCGCCTGACCCAATTCCTGAAAGTCAGCGGTGTCGTCATCCTCAGCATCAGCCCTGGCTCAGCCGCCGATGAAGCCGGATTGCGCGGTGCGACATTGACACCGGAAGGCAACATCATCGCCAACGACATCATCATCGCCGTCGACGGCAAACCGGTCGATTCCGTGGAAAAACTGCTCGCCCGCGTGGACTCGTACAAAGTTGGCGCCACCATCACACTGACGATATTGCGCAAAGGCGAGCCGTTTGAAATACCGGTGACGCTGCAACCGGGAGAATGATATGGAAAAATCGAGAAAGCAGATCGATGAAATAGTCTGCTAGTTTTCACCCGCCAATACAATGACTGAGAAATCATCGCTGCCGCCCGCGCGGCGCGCAGCTTTGAATACTTCGGCAAGATCCGTTTCATTTTGATTGGAAAAGAGCGATGCAATCTGCGCATCGTCCAAGGCTTCGTTCAATCCGTCGCTACACAACAGAATACGCTCACCACGTTGCAATTCATGCGTGGCGGTATTTACCCGGAAATCGGCACATTCGGCATCCGCGAGGAACTGGCAAGTAAGACCTTGCAGAATACTCGCGGCATCTTTGGTTTGTTCCGCGGTGATTTCACCGTCATCCATCAGATCGTTCAGCAAGCTATGATCGCGGCTCAACAGATCCGCCCGCCCATCCGCCAAAAGATAAGCCCGCGAATCACCGACATTAAAAATGGCCGCCGTATTTCCAAGCAAGCGCACCCCCACCAAGGTAGAAGCCATGCCGTGGAATCGGGGATTAGCGCTCAACGCCACGTAATCTTGCTGCACGCGGTGCAGCAACGGCGGCAATGATTCCGTCGCAGATGCCGATGCAAGATGATCGCGCAAAATTTCCAGCAAACGCCGGCTGGCCAAACGCGGCAACGTCCCGATGGCAACCCCGTCGGCAATGGCAAAATAGCGTGGCTGAGCGGTATCCACCATTCCACCTTCGCGAACACCGCCTTGATACACCTGGTTATCCAGCAAAACAGCGTCCTCGTTCCGTGATTTTCCTCGACCACGCTGGCTGAAGGCGGTGAATTGGAAATTTGTCATGATGCGTGTCTGTAGATCATGATTTTTAGGATCTTTTAGCCACCAAGGGACTACTGATTAATAAAGGCGCAAAATAAGCTTCCCCGCAACAGCCAGAATAGAATGATTACCCATGTCATAGGTGTTGGATGAATTCGCGCCATTCTTAGGCTTTATTTTCCTACCTTCTACCACCCAAGTATTGCTTGAAGAAGCGCCGCTTTTTGGTTTGAGTTCTTTGCCGTCCCAGAGCCATGTGTTTGAAGAATATGAGTTACTTTTAGGTTTGATCTCTTTGCCATCACATATCCAAGTATTGGATGATAAAGCCCCGCTCTTTGGCTTCAATTCTCGTCCATCACAAACCCAACTCTTGGGAAAATCAATCTTTAAACTCATAACAAATTTCTCCTCGCTATTTTATTATGTGCTTACACGCTTCGTAGTATTGGTGATAAAGCCCTTCCGCCCTGCGATAAATTGCACTTTGAAAATTCTGCAAACGCACTTCATCCCAAGTTCTATTTGATTCATCGCTATCCTTACTACCAACACAGGGAGATGCCATCTCCCACAATTTTTTATGTTCGTCACAGTGGTAGAGTAAGCTATTTTCAGGAGACCATTTTTCTAATTCAATCTCAGATTCAAATCCTTTTTTGATTTTTAATGCAAGCGGATCATCACCATAGCTTCGATTAAGACTGGATTCCAGCACATGTAGATTACCAATGCAGTTGCCGACAACACTTCGATTGTCTCGAAAGGCTTTTATTACTGGGGAGTTTTCATCAGATTTTTTAATGATATTTCGCCAATCACTGCCCCAATGTTTCTGTGGGCACAAATGGTCGTAATCATAAGGGACAGTATCTTCATCGATAAGCCCCGCGAATTTGTCGAGTGACGAAGCAAATCGATCATGGACATAGGCTCGTTGTAACCATAGTAACACAGGCTTATTACGCCACCAGCAGAAACGCTTATAGAGCTCGCGCTCCGCAAGGCTTGATTTTTTATCAAAGATTTCATCATATGATCGGAGTAATGTCGAATCTTCACGATTCAGGATTTCTCTTAGTCTTTCATACGACATTAAGGGGAGCGCCAATCCTATTTCTCCCTCTGGGGCAGCAGTCAGTTCTTCCAGCAGCTTTAATGCTGGAAAAGTACCTGACTTATCTTCTTTTGTTATGATCTGAAATGCTTTTTTACTGGCCTTATCTTCATGCCAGATATTCAGATACCAAAACAATGTGAATGAAATGATTGCTTGCCGATTATCTTTAATAACCTGTTCATCGGACGAATTGAGCATGACCCAGCGTAACAGAACTTGAATCAGACCGCGCGGCAGGTGAGGCATCATCAGTGAAGGTAAGCCAATATCTACTTGCTCACTATCTCTTCGATACAATAAGGTGTTATATAAATTTTCAAAAGCTTTATTAATTAATGAGTCATCCTTTTTAAGATAATTACCTAATGGCTTGTCTTCATCCTCTTCTTTTCCGAGAAGATTATTAAGATGACGATGAAAATCGCTGGGGTTGGGGTGTGGCGTATCCGCAATCTTATGTTTACCCTCACAATCATTATATTGCGCTACAGCCAATCGAAACGCTGTCATGACATAATCTGTCGCGCTCATGAATGCTTTTACCTCTGTCTTGTTATGAATATTGTTGACCAGATCTTGCGCTCCCGACCACTGCCGTTTGATCATGGAAAACAGCAAATCTTCTGCACTCAGACTAGCGCCACTTCTACCAATGCGCTCAAATAGCAAAACCAATGGGTCAGTTGCATCGTTTGGAGAAGCTTCAGGCTTGGAAATGCTTATATGTTCTGGAATCAATATTAGTGGTACCTCAAGAGATTCCATACGAACGAATGCGTTGTACAGTTTACTTAATTGATCATTCGCGAGTGATCCGGAAGAATCTCGAGTTAACTTGATCATTGATTTGACTTCATCTGAAAATGCCGATTGGTTGTTGCTGCTTTTTCTGAATGCTTTCCATAGATCTTGAATCCTGACAAATAAATCTGTTTTGCCATCAGCCTTCCATGGACGTGGTTGCTCACTTTCGCCTTCTTTACTCAAATCGAATAATTCATAATCAGGTTTCGTTAAATAATTTTTATGTTTCTCATCATATTTTTCTCTAGCTCTTTTCTTTTCATATTTGGAGAGTTTGTTGTGCGAAATGTGATCAAAACCGAAGGGCTGCGCGCGAGTTGTAAGACGAATCTTAAAAGGTGCCCCTTTATATCCTTCTTCAGCAAGATCAATCCACAAGCAATACTGGCTAGAGGCTGAAGGGAGCCAACCGATCATCATTGCTAACGTTCTTTGCTGACCATCAAGTAATCCAATAGCTTCTTCTTTTATTTCTTCCGTATTCTTTGTCATGAGATCACATCCTGTCCCTACTAATTTAATAACCATCATGCTGCCGATTGGCATCCCTCTTAACAACGAATCCCATAAATCAACAATTTGCTTTGGTTTCCATACAAATCCACGTTGAATTGGCGGCAGTTTGAGAGGTTTCTCGTATCCCTGTTTTCCGGTTGCCCAATCCAAGTATTCAGGTAATTTCATCCCTTGTACTTTCTGGTCATCTTTAAATGATTGATTTTCATTGCTGTTCATCTTATTTCTCCATATCAATAAGCGCGATATCTAATCGTAAATGTTTAAACATGGCTCATACCTTACGATCAATCCAGCCGGAAAATACTTGCCACAGGCGCACCATGGCGTAGGTATCGAGCTTGCAATAAGCCAGAAGCTGTTGTTCGATTTGGGTTTTGCGTTCCGGCGTGGTATCCGGATGAATGCCTTCCAGAAAAGCATTCATCGCCATGCCGCCATCCTGCACGCCATCCAAGGCATCGTATCGCAATTCAGGCACCACGGCGGGCAGCACTTTCTTGATGCTCCAGCTGCCTTGCTGGCTCGGGTGGTAGTAGCGTTCACGCGCGACCGGCAGCAGATCGACGATTCGATCATTGATCGCCAGCAACGGCTGGCTTAAAGCAGGGAAGCGCTCTGCCAATTCGCGTATGCGCGCCATCTCAAATCCAGCGTTGTACACAAATACCGGCCCTTGCTCTCCACAAGCGGCAATCAGTGATTGCGCGAAAGATTCCGATGGATTGTTACCTGACAGATCCAAAAATTCAATATGCGCAAGCTGACCCAACGCATCGAGGCGGTGCATGCTAAATTGAAAGGGTATTTGTTGATAAGGACGGGTTCCTTTCCATACCGGCACGGCGAACTGAATGGTTTCAAAATCAAGGAAGCAGGCAGGAAGCGGATGGACGGCGAGATCGGATGCCGCGCCGGCGGCATCAAAAAACACCGCACCGGTCAAGGTATGCGTTTTCACCCTAAGTTGCTTCCCGTTCAGCCATTCATCGGGAACATTTCTCAGATCGTCAATGCCTTGCGCCGCCAGCTTCTCAGCCTTGGCCGAAGAAAAGCGCGGAAGCCAAGCAACCGGATACTCCGCTTTGGGTTCATTGCGGCTGCAATAATCGTAGAAACTGCATTCAAACGGCGAGAGACATTGGCTGCCTGTTTGTATCAAAGGCTCAGTTGGTTGGTCGACGATGTTCTGGGCTTGAATGATCCATTCGTTAACTTCGTTTGTACGTGACAACGTTTCTGCTGTGAGATCATTTTCTTTCAGCAATCCCCGGTAATCAGCGCTTCCTGGAAAAATCCATGAACTGTCGATATGCGCGAGCGAAATGGAGGCCAGCGGTATGCCTGCTGCTTTTACCGCGAAAGCCTGTACCACCAGATCGTCGTAGTGATAGCCCTTCACGCTGGTGGAAGATTTGACCTCGATCATGTGCCATGCCAGCTCATCGCCTTCCTTTTCCGGCAGCAGAATATCGATAAACGTTAACGCGCCACCGGCTGAGAATCCGGCTTCAAAGATCGGCTGGCAGGTACGCAACAACTCCGTGGTACGTTCAAAAGCGCGATCGAACCCATCGGCCTGCACGTCAATCAATACACCGTTTCCGTCACGATCATAGATACGCCGGGCAATCTCGCCGACTTGACGTCCTATTTGTAAGCGAGCGTCCGTTTCAGTGGAATACTCCAATAAAACAGGGCGATGAACTTCGAGCCACAACTTTTTCGGACATTGCCGCAGCGCCAGAAGTCTGGATTTGGAAAATGTGCGCAAAATGCTTTCTTCTTTGCTTAAGAACCGGAAAACTCACAAAGCTCTGGGAAGCAATCATTCTCAGGCACAGAATGACAAAATGCAACGGAAATCCTGGGGATTTAAACCGGCGTGCTGATACTGCAATTATGCTTCAAGAGCGCTGCGTTTTTAAATCGGCTTCCTTACTACCCACGCCATCCAGCACCCGCATCACCAAATCCGACGTGGATATACCGGTCGTATAAGGCAATTCCTGAATCATCTCAGCCGGGAGCGATGTGCAGAGCTTACGTTTTTCCTGGCGCTCCTGTTCCGAGGCGCAGGCGAAGGTATATACATCGAAGCCATGCTGTTGCATGTATTCCAGCGTGACGCTGGCCGGGGTTTCGGTCAAGACTGCATCGACATGTTTACAGGCGGCCACGACCGCGGCGCGTTCGGCCTGATTCATAACCGGTAATTTGCCTTTATTCTCCACCACGCGTTGATCCGATACCACGCATACCGTGAGATGCGTACCCAACTCGCGCGCGGCTTTTAAGAAGTTTGCATGACCCTCATGAAACAGATCGGCGACCATGCGCGTGAATACACGCTTTTGTTTTTGATTTTTCGGCCAATCGGGGATCGGGCGGTTTAGCCGGTTGAGCGCGCGTTCAATCCACTGCCGGCTACGCAATGCAATCGTGTCGTCGGGATCTTTCAGGACAACCTGGTGAGCATAGCTCCAGGCTTTTGATAAATCGCCCAATAGCCAGTTTTGCGCCAGCCGGTGATAGGCATAGCACCGCACCAGCACTGAGAAATCCTGCAAATTTTGCGCGGAGATAACGGTGTCCCAATGGGGATTTGGTGTGCGCCAGTCACCGTAAAAAGCGCTCAGGATTATTTCAGGTTGCCGGGGATACCAGCAAAAGCCAAAAGCTGTTTCACGCTGGATCAAATCAAACGGTGGGAAAACCGAGATCCGTTGATATTCCGGCGGATAATCCGGCAACTCAAACCCGCCGGTGATGCGCTGACTGCCTTCTCTCTGCAAACCGCACACATCGAGCGTGATGCCCAATTCCGGATGAATATAGTCGCGGTAATTGGCGTAGTCGATGCGCATGGACGAACGCACCCACCCTGCACTTTCCAGTTCCGCGCAGCAGGCTTCCCAGGATTCCATCCACACTGCGATATCCAGATCCTTATCGAATTCCAGCAACCGCCCGCTACGCGTCAAACCTAGCAACGTGCCGGCGTAAGGAAAGGCAGGGATGTCTTGTTTGGCTAGCTGCGCGCAGGTTGACCAGAGCAATGATTCCGCTTCTCCGGAAAGAAAAATATTATTATCCGGCCGCCGTGATTTGGCTTCTCTTTTCTGCGGTGGGACTTTGCCGGATTTTGCCAGCGCCATCAGATGATTCAGTGAACGGCTGAAATGTGATTGCGCCGAGGGTAAATCCAGCAACACGAAACTCGCGGTACCCAGCACATGCGCCCAGTGCGCCTTATAAAAATCGCCATTAACATGCGCATAAATCTGGGCGGCATAGGCAAGCGCTTCAACCGTGCGGTTTGTACGCATCGCCACGGAACACCATAACCTTGCAACATCCTGCGACAGCGGCTGCTCGCTTTTCAAGGGCTCCAGAATGGCATCCGCGTCATTTAATCTGCCTGCAGCAATTAAATCCCGCGCTTTTAACAACAGTCCATCCACAGTCATAACCGAATATCGCTTATTATTTTGTTAAGTTTGCCTAATTTAACGCATTGTGAAGACAATCAATTAGAAAAACAATTAATAAAAAGGATTGCATTTTAATCACTTCTTAATATAATAGGAATCATTCTCATTTTTATTTCTACAAATATAATGAGAGCAATCGACTTTTAACGCATCATCGCAGGAGACAATATCATGGCAGTAACTAGAACACCTCGCCCGAATTTAAGTTCCGGCGCCATCGAGTTTATCGATGGCATTGCTTTTGAAGGACTGGGTTCCGCAGGATTCGGCGAGAACGATTTACTCATCATCGGCGACGAGGCAGATAACACACTGACCGGCGGCACCGGTCATGACGAGATCCGCGGCGAAGGCGGCAACGACGTCATCCGCGGCGGCGATGGGAACGGCATTTTGATCGGCGGAGACGGCGATGACGATCTCGACGGTCAAGCAGGCACCGAAAAACTCTTTGGCGAGGCCGGCAACGATATACTGCGCGCAGGCGGCGCTTCGAATGATTATGACCGGCTGAACGGCGGCGCCGGCAATGACACTTTCGGTTTTTATGGCGCCGGACAATTCGAAATTTCCGATTTTACCATCGGCCAGGATCGGTTATTTTTCGACTCGCAAACACTCGGCATCGATTCAGTACCGGAACTACTCTCATTCATTACAAATATCAAACCGCCCAGCGGCACTAATGGCCACGTGGTTGAATTTTTGGGGGGCGTTGCCACTATCGAGTTGATCATCATTGGCGGAGATCTTAATTCGATCACTGCCGATATGATCGTTTTTAATCTGTAGTTTCATTTCTTCCTTCCTCTCTTTTAGCTTCTCCTCTCTGAAAAAACCAATCTTGATCTCCCAAGATTGGTTTTCTCGGCATAAAAATCAATATCAATAAACGATGAAATTTGTCATCATCCCGGCATTGATGTGATCATTAACATGGCAGTGATACATCCAGCGGCCACGAACGTCAGGTTGCATATCGAGCGTTTTAGTCGCGGCGGGCAACACCTCGGTCACATCCAGCCGGTTGCCGTTATGCAATAGCGTGGCGCCGTGCCAATGCGGGGAATGCAGATCGACTTCCGTCCCCATCCCCAGAATGTACCAGCGCACGCGTTCGCCTTTGCGCATGGCATAGCCATGATTATGGCCGTAAACTAAGCCATTGATGCTATGCATCAAATTGCTTTCCTGAAATTCTTCATCATCGGGATCGCACAATCCGGTGCAAGCCGCCAGATTGCTTTGCAAATGTAAGCTGGCGTTTTCATCGAACACGGTGAACAGAGAAATGAATTCACGATCGACATCGACCGGCGTACGGTCCGCATCCTCGAACCCTTTTTTGGTGATGATAATCGCGCCGATCAAGCCGGCATTGGTATCGGCAGTTTCATCGACATGGCTGTGGTAAATCCAGGCGATCGAGGAAGGATCGTTCGGGCCTGGTCCGGCACGCTCGGGCACATCCCAGGCATAGGTATATTCTCCGCCCGGCGCCACGACGCCGTCCGGTTTATGCTCGTTGCCGGCCGCTTGCGAATGCGGCGCACCTTCATGCGCCATGGTGTAGGACACTCCATGCGGATGGATGCTGGCGGGATAACGGGTATTGTTCTTAAAGTGGACGATAATCTTATCACCCACTGCTGCACGAATGACCGGTCCAAGAATACCGAGATGTTGCTCTTCGGCTAAGCGAGGTTTCAGCGCACGGAACCCTTCGGTGTATTCGCGATAAACCGATTTCTGATAACGCCGCCCTATTCCCTGCTCTACGAATACACGTTGATCTGCAGTAAATTCCTTGCCGGTCATCGGATTCATCGGAAAAGTCGGGGCATAATCCCATTGAACTTCATCGGCGGCAATCCAATATTCCCGGGCTGCAAAAGCGGAATTAGCGAACCAGCCAAGCCAGATGATCGCGAAAGCCGTGCAGTAAATCTTCTTCTGCCACATTGATTATTCTCTCCTATTTTTACAAACATTCGCTCACTGCACGAATAACAATCGTTATTCGTGCAATCGCGATGGAGCACCAAAAATGCTCGCGTTATGCTGGCTGGCTACCGGAAAGGAAAAACCGTGGCTGGCTGGGGGAACTTAATAGACACATCCTTGAATGGAGCGAGCCTCGCAGAAGGGCTTTGACTGCGAGGCTCTGGTACGTGCTCCTAACTTAACTTGCTTTCATACTCGACAATCACCTGCATCAGTATGGATCGCAATGCAACCGCACGATCGGCATCTCCGGCAAGAACCGCTTCCCGCAGGTCTCTGATTGCATTTTCCAATTTGGCGCGTTGCAGCGCATTCAAACGAAGCTGAAGATCCGCGGCGAAGATCCCGGCGTAGAGCGATAACCGTTCTACCGCCAGCAAAGCCTGATTCTTGTCAGCCCGGAAGTTTGCTTCTACCTGATTCATATTTCTTTTGATTTGACCCAGAATCCCCTTGCTGATGTCACTGACGATGGTATCGGCAACGACACTGGTCAAATCACCGGTAAATTGCGCATGGATACGGCTGCTGCCTGTAGGATTATCCGGAGAGATGAAGGCTTCGATGATGCGGAAGAAAAATTCACCTTCGACCTGCTGCTCTTTGGCTTTATCGATATCCGAACCCCGGTTGGTGATAATACCTTCGACTTCACGTAAAACACCGATCAGGAAGCTTCTTACCAATGGAATGACGATATTCTCGCGTGCCAGCGTCAAAGCCAAACGATCATCGGTGTTTTCTTTGTTGAGCGCTTGCTTACCTTGAACAAATGCGGACACGATTTGATAATCCAAATCCGGATCTGCGCCGGAAACGATGGATTTCTTATCCGCTGACAGTACTTTTTCCGGCCGGTTTGCCGTTCCGGCAATCGCGGTATACGCCGCATAGGCCCGGTCCCATTCAAGCGCCAGCGCATCCGTTGATAAATCCGCAAATTGCTCGGCTACCAGCGTCACACGGTTATAAATAACCAAAGCGAACACGCGTTGTAATGATTTATCAATTTTCTGAAGCGCTTGGGCGAGCTGGCTGCCGCTTTTCGCTTGATTGATGGCATTCGAAACATCCTGGTCGATCGTTGTTCCATAGATTTGATCGACGATCTTCGTCAATTGCTGCAAATCACCGGCGTAGTTTGCAGCGATTTCGTCTACATCAATCGGAATCTTGCCTCTCAATACACCAATCTTCTGAAAGTTTGCAACGGCGTTATCAATGAGCGCGGTGTGATGCACCACTTCGTATTTGGCGCGATTGAGTTGATTCTCGTATTTCGTCAGGATTGCGGTAATTGCATCGCGCGCTTCCTTGGATTTGGTTGCGCTTAATTCCTCGCTGGCAGCCAGCAGGTTCTCCAGTTGTTGTTCCAGATTAGCGCGCTCCGTAGCGCCTATCCGCAGTTCCAGATCCGGTAAAAAAATCCTGGCATAATATTTGGCACCTGCAGCTTCCGCCAGCGCCACCGCGCGATCGCCCGACGTGATTGCACGCTCTTGGCCGGTCAACTCCGCAATGGCTCGGGGGATGAAACCTTTACCCAATTCACTCACAATCTCATCGGCTGCAACATTTGAAAAAGCGCCCGTCAATTGTTTCTTAATAATCAGGCTACCGGCAGGATTTCCTCGCGCGACCAACGGTTCAATAATACGATAAAAAATTTCCCCTTCCTTTTGGGCAATGCGCGCTTCATCCGGGTCTGTCGTGCGATTGCTCAGGATGCCGGAAACTTCGCGCAGTACACCGATATAATAAGCGCGCGTGAGCGACAAACGGATGCCATAGCGGGCAATTTGCACGGTGTTGAAATCTTGGTCGGGATTGCTTTTGTTTAATGCCGTTCTTACCTGCGTGAAGAAATTATTCACATCAACATCTAGACCCGGCTTGCTGCCCGCTACGAGTCCTTGCCGATCCGCCGTCAATACTTGATTCTCTCTTGCAACTGTCGATGAAATGGCTTGAAATGCCGCTACGGACTCATCCAGCATGGCAATCAACTCCGCAGACGACGCGGTTTTAAATTGATCCCGGATCGCGGAAATGCGATTCCAAATGCTTTGATAAAAAACCCGCTGCAGGGTCTTATCGATGGTTTGCGCCGCCAAACTCGGCTCGCGGTCATCGATGAGATCGTCTATCGCTGCCAGAGTATCGTTATCCAGAGTCAAGGAATTGGCGGTATCGATCTCCTGGGTGAGTGTTTGCAAAGCCCCGGCATACGCCGCCGCAATTGCTTCTCCGTTAATCGGAAATTCTCTGCGCAATGTTCCGATTGTCTTGAAAGCGGTCACGGCCGATTCGATCGTGGCAACATTCGCTGCTGCCGTGGCTTGACTGATATACACTGAAAACAAACATAAACTCACAATCATTGATTGAATCAATGACCGACCGAGTTTCTTCAACTTAAGCATTATAAAACTCCTTTTTATTGATAAATACTAACGCTAATACTAATGATAATGATTCTTATTAATTAATACAAATAAAATTTTTCCAGTCGTTTTATATTCCTTAGAAATTCGCGATCAAACTGGCCCTGACGGCGATGGGAGAACCCGGGGTTATATTAAAATCGTTATGCGCTGAGGCGAAATACTTCGTATCAAACAAATTTTCAATGTTTAGCTGACCCCGGAAACTCTTAGAAAATTGCGCAAAAAGCGCGGCATCAACTCGGGTGAAATCCGGCAAAACGACGCGATTGGTCAGGGAAGCGTACATATTGTCGCGATGTATCACGCCAAACGCAGCACCGATACGGGGCGTAATATCGTAGCGGCTCCACACTGAAAAGGTGTGTTTCGGCAGCTCCGCGACAGTCGCCCCTTTTCTCGCGATCCCCAAGATGTCACTGCTGATTTCTCCAACTTGATAAGCATAGCCGCCCATCACACTCCAATTGGAAGTCAGTTGACCGGCCAGACTGATTTCAACACCCTCGGTACGTTGCCCCTTGGTTAAAAATGTCTGCCCTCCGATCACGGAATTAATAACATTGGTGCGATCCAGTTGATAGACTGCCGCGGTGAATGCCAAATCCGGCCGGATATCCCATTTCACACCGGTTTCAAGCGTGGTGAATTTTTCCGGCTTCAATGTTTCCACCGTCACATTTAATGCCGTCAATTGATCTCCCGCACGAGGCACGAAAGCCTGGCTATAGCTGCCATAGAATGAAAGCGGTTCAATCGGCTTATAAATCACGCCAAAACGCGGTGCAATCAAATCGTCCCGTGTCTTTAGATGATCTCTTGGGCCATTCTTTTGCTGAAAATCGACTTCGAACAAATCATAACGGACCCCTGCAATCACCTGAAGTTGCGGCAATATCTCAATCTGATCCTGAATATACAGCGAAGTGACATTCACGATACTGCGATTCAGCGCGTCTAGATCACCACCAGCATCCCGGTTGCGGAAAGTGATCGGTAAATTGGTGATCGGATTACTGATCGGTACAAAAATGTTGGTGCTGGAAACGCTATTATTAAACAACCCGGTTTCACGGCGGTTATGCGTTTCCTGCCGCCCGACCTCGACCCCGGCCAAAAGCGTGTGCGCTATCGGACCGGTATTAAGCGAATAAAGTAAATTGGTTTGATTGAAAACATTATCGCGAGCTGTGGTGTTGTTATAGGCGCCAACCGGCAACAGCCCCGTCAGCGGGTTAAGTCCGCCGCTGGCAAATACATTTTGATAAAACTTGTCGTAGGTCGTGTAAAGCGTGCGGTTCTGCAGTGTAAATCCCGAATCGAACTTGTGCTCAATGAAGGAACCGAATGATAATACGTCGATATTCGCGTTACTCCGCCGCGGATCTCCGAAAAACTGCGAACGTCCTACATCGACAGGACCGGTGACTTGCCCGGTTCTCCCCACGACCGATGTGATCCCGCGATCGGCGGTACGGTCATCATGAAAGCGTTCCATATTCAGAACCACTTTAGTGCGGTTGGTCGGTTTGACGGTTACGGTAGGAGCAATCCCCAGCCGTTCCATATCGACGCCATCACGAAAACTCCCGGCATCTTCATAAAGCGCGTTCAAACGGATGGCGGCGACATCGTTAATGACATATCCGACATCCCCGGTCATTCTTTTCTGGTTGAACGAACCACCCTGGAATGAAAATTCCCTGACCGGATTCCAGTTGGCTTCCTTGGTGACGCGATTCACCACACCGCCCGAGCCACCCCGCCCAAAGATCATGCCATTGGCGCCTTTGAGCACTTCCACACGTTCGATGTTATAGAGATCGCGATAAAACTCGGCATCGTCACGGATGCCATCAATAAAAAAATCTCCAGTCGAGCGATTACCCCGAAATACCAATGCGTCCCGATTGCCTTCGCCTTGTGAAACACCGACACCGGGAACATACCGGACCGCGTCTGCAAGACTCCGGATGGATTGATCTTTGATTAAATCACTTGTAATCACCGTGATGGATTGCGGTACATCACGCAGCAGCGTGTTGGTTTTCGTCGCGGTGCTGGTACTGGTAGCAGCATAACGATTGGTATTAGTAGCCGAAATCTGTATCGATGGCAATGTCACCACCTGTTCCGCGCCGTTTGCAGCGGGAATCGGAGTGATCGCAAAGCTCTCACCTAACCGGGCTACTTGTAAGCCAGAATTCTCAAGCAAACGATCAAGCGCTTGTTGCATTTCAAAGTCACCTTCCAGCCCAAAGGTCACTTTGCCCTGTAACAAGGCCGGATCGAAAGCAAGCTTAATTCCTGCTTGCTCGGCGAATTGCTTAAGCGCATCTTCCAAAAGACCGGCCTGGATATTATAAGAGCGTACTGGCGATACCGTTGCAGCCGAAGATTCCGCCAAGCTGCGATGATGGGGAAAAAGAAAGGTGCTGGCTAAACTGGTTAAGATTACAAAAAAAATCCTCCCGATCGGGATTTGGATTTTATTAAAGCACTGAAACATTTTTTATAATTCTTAACCAGGCTTGAAGAAGAATATTTTATTATGAGCTATCGGATAGGAAAATAATCGCTAATAGTTAGATCGAAATAAAATTTGGCGTATGTTACAGCAAATAACCCAGAACCTCACTCATTATGCCGGTGTTTCGCACATGCATGCCGATGCGGAGAGAAAATTATTCATTTGTGGCGGCCGCTCCCGCAAGGTCTCATCAAGAATTTGTTTTGCGTGACACGCGCAGATTCCACATTGCTCAGTAACGCCGAGACACTCTTTCAAATCCCTCATCCGGTCTGCGCCGTCATAAACCGCTTCCCGAATAGCTTTTTCCGTTACTCCCCTGCATATACATACGTACATATCGACACCTTAAAACGAATAGCGATGCGCTCTTTGACTAAAATGAATCAGTTATTACTAATGAGAATGATTCGCAATTATACCTTAAAATTGGAAAAATGCAACAAATTTATGAATTGCTCAGTTCTCAGTGGGGTCTGTAATAAAACCGATTTTTGTCATGCCTGCTTTCGCGGCTATACTCATCACACGTGCAACATGCTCATAGTGCGACAGCTTGTCGGCTCGAATATGCAATTCGGTTGCAGGCTCTTCAGCGACCTTAGCGGAAAAGCGTCCTGCGAGTTGCTCCAATATCACCGGTTCGCCATTCCAGAATAATTCCCCGCCGGCACGTATCGCCAATTCGACATGCTCCGGTTGCGTAATATTGGGTGTATTTTCCGCCTTCGGCAGATCAATTTTGACGGAATGCGTCAGAAGCGGCGCGGTAATGATAAAAATTATCAGCAAAACCAGCATCACATCGACCAAAGGCACGACGTTGATTTCCGCCATGGGAGCTTGACGCCCGCTATCCTGCATGCTTCCGAATGCCATTATTGCGCCCTCTCAGCAATGTTAACGGTGTCGGCGGGATATGATTGCGTCGCTTCGGATGCTGGAATAGAGCCTTGATGATTCTCATCGCCCACGGTAACTAATGTAAATAAATCATGGGCAAAAGCTTCCAACCGGGCAAGCCATATCCGGTTCCGGCGCACAAATGCGTTATAAGCAAGTACGGCTGGGATAGCCACCGCAAGGCCAAGCGCGGTCATGATCAGCGCTTCACCGACCGGACCAGCAACTTTATCCAAGGTACCTTGACCGGATAAACCAATCTGGATCAACGCATGATAAATCCCCCACACCGTCCCAAATAAACCGATATAAGGCGCGGCGGATCCCGCTGATGCGATTAATGTCAGTCCATTCTCCACACGATTTGCTTCTTGATCGATACCGTTTCGCAAAGTCCGTGTCAGGAACTCGCTGGTACCACCTGCGGCTGCTAATTTATGAGAACTATGAATCTTAGCATCTGCTGCTGCGTCGATCGCCAATTTTGCAAGCTCGGCAAAAGCATTATTTGGTGGTGTATTTTTCAATTCATTGCTAACAATTTGCAAAGAATCGACATTCCAGAAATGCTTTAAAAAAGCCTCGGCGCGGCGCGTAGCGATAAGATTCGCGATGCTTTTTGTGATGATCAGATACCAGCTTGCCACGGACAGCGACAACAATAGCACCAGCACACTGATACCGACGCCGTCGATCTGCTCGAGAAAATGGGAGAAACCGAGACCTTGTTCCATGTTAATTAATTTCCTTGCAATACAAAATTAAAAGGCTGTAAAGCAACAGCCCGGACCGGCTGGCCGTTACGCAACGAAGGGTTGCACTGCCAGTCTTTGACTGCCGTCAGCGCCGCAGTATCCAACCGCTCGTAACCGCTGCTGTTTATAACTTTCGCATCATCGATACGTCCTCTTTCATCCAGCTCCACACGCAGCACCAGTTTGCCTTCCTCGCCCATGCGCCTGGAAATTGCCGGGTAGGTCGGCGGGGTAAGCTTGGGGCATGAAACCGATAATTCCGAAGTTAAAGTAACCGGACTGGACGATACCGGAGCCGGCGATGCTTCCGCCGTCATCGCTGATTCTTTCACTGGCTCGGCTACCGGAGCGGGAACCGGTTGCGGCGCAGGTTCAACATACTCTTGTTTGGGTGTGACAGGGGATTTTGCAACCAGCTTTTCCTGCTTAGGTTGGATGACCGGTTTTTTTGCGGGCTGCAATTTAACCGGAGCCGGTTCGGGCGGTGCTGGCGGAGCGATTGCCGGTATTGGCGGTGTGATCAATTCAGCAAACAACGTTAACGCCTGATCAGGTGCCGGGATAAGCTTCTGATTCCATAAAAAATAAAATAACCCGGCATGAACCATCAATACAAAAACTAAACCGGGTAATGAGATGAACGGCCGCCGCTGCTCTAAATACTCAATATTTTTCCGAGATAATGATTGCATTTCAGAATAACAGGCCTAAACAAACTTTTAGCTAACTTGATTTATGGAAACGATAATTAATTGACTGCACGGGCGAATCACTTCGTTACTCGGTACTCGCATCCTCGCCTATCTTGTTGATAGGTCTTGATGCTGCGTTCCGTTCGCCTCGTGCTTTCTCCCGTTCGCCGAATTAATCAGAATTTCCTTATAAACCGGAGATCCTTAATTTCTTTGCAGAGAAAAACTGCAAAGATTGCGTTTTGATATAGAATTCGCAACTAACAAAATCATTTCCGATTACTTACGTATAATAACGCAAACGATAATAATTATCAATCTCCCAAGGCATTCAGAAACCCCGGAATCCAGTATTTTCTCGATTCTTATTTCCGCTACCAATCAATAGTTTAATCAGATCAAACATCAGTCTACTGCTATCATGACATACTCCACACCCGGTTTTTGGCGACGAACAGTTTGCTTAATATATGAACTGCTGTTGTTATTGGCAGTATTGTTTATGGCCAGCTTTCTATTTCATTTCATTTTCAGGGATACCCAAGCTGCTTATTTCAAACCGCTGTTTCAATTCTACTTGCTTGCGATAATGGGATACTACTTCACCTGGTTCTGGACCCATGGCGGTCAAACGTTGGCAATGCAAACTTGGAAAATGCGCGTGGTGACAGCCGACGGTAAAATCCTGAATAAAAGGCAAGCGATTACGCGCTTTTTACTGGCCGTGATAGGCATTTTCTTATTCGGTATCGGAATTATCTGGGCATTGTTTGATCGCGACCATCAATATTTGCACGATCGCATCGCCGGAACCCGCATTATCAGGCTAGAAAACTAAACCAAAGAAATCCCCGCGATTCCGGATGAAAACTAAAGAAATTTAGTACTGTTATCAGAGATGTGTAATAATTACCCGGTTCTGAGTTTGATGTTACCGTTCAGTTTTTAACGGCTAAAATCGAACTCCTGATCTATACAAATGAATGGGTATTGGTTTTATTGGTAGGACAAACTAACGATGCGTGATCATTTATTTGCTTCAACAGCCGCAGCAAAAGTCCTGTTTCGGGAATGGGCCGGACATGCGAACAGTTTAATTATTGTCGCCGCCACGTTTTTTATTTTCATCATCGATCTGCATTTACCGCTCGGGGTCGCCGCGGGCGCACCTTATGTCTTAGTGATTTTTGCCAGTCTGTGGGTCAGCAGCATCGGATTCTCCTACCTTATCGCCACTCTCAGTCTTGTTTTTACTATTTCCGGCTTGTATCTCTCTCCGGGTATTGAAGCGCCTATGCATATCGTACTGATCAATCGCGGGCTCACCGTGTTATTGATCATCGCCACGGCTATTATGGTCACTCGAATCAAACGAGCCAACATTGATATTTCCTCGTTAATGAACCAAGTAGCGACAGATCCTCTCACCGGATATAGAAACCGGCAATCTTTTGAGTCGGAATTGGAAACCGAGATATTGCGTTGCAAGCGATATCACCATCACTTATCGGTTGCCATCATCGATATTGATTTGTTTAAGTTATTCAATGATAACTATAACTACCGCAACAACAATGATTACATTCAACGGATCTCCAACGATATCCGTATCAATATCAGAGCCACTGATTTCTTCTATCGCATTGATATCAATGTATTCGCAATCCTGTTTCCTGAAACCGAACTGGCGGAAGCCAAGAAAGTATGCGAATCGGTACGAAAAAAAATAGCGGCACAAATGGGTAAGCACGCTGAAAATAAGATTCTGCTAAGCATTGGCATCGCCACTCTGGAAGAAACCGATGATCAAATGCACTTATGCAAACGCGCGGAAGAAGCCTTATTCATTTCGAAACGCAACGGTGGCAACCAGGTTTCAACGTTACCCTCCGTATCCTGCAAGGATAAACCGCCGGTTGCCGCTATCCTGTCGCGATCACGAATTGATTAGGGAAACACCGAATAATCCTCAGCTCGAACAAATCGCTTCATTGCAAAACGTGCGAGTTTCCTTTCACCTATTGGATTGATATATATCGTTTGTCGCATCTCATGCACTTGCATTTCTTTATGTTCTTCGCAGCAACCGAGACAAATCAACAAGATAGACACCAAAACGAGCACCACGCATCGAAGTCATTCGCTCGTGCAGGCAATTAATCATTGTCTGCTTAAAGTATTTACTTTCAATTCTCTTATATAATCCGGTGTATCAATCAGACACCTCTACGTTGCTGAGATACTCATGAGTTTATTGAACAAACCAATGGCCAAGAAATCAACCGGCCGCAATTTTTCCCCCAGAGTCGCCCGATTGTTGCGCGAATCCGGTTTACTGGTTTTGATGGGAGCTGCCCTTTATCTGATTATGATTTTTGCCAGTTACGACCGTGGCGATGCCGGTTGGTCGCATAGCGGCGAAACTGATCAGATCCAAAATGCCGGTGGCCACGTCGGTGCATGGGTAGCCGACTTGTTATTGTTTTTATTCGGCGCATCGGCCTGGTGGTGGATCGCTTTCTTTTTGTCGGCAATCGCCTGGAGCTATCGCCGCATCGATACCGCCGGAATCTTTGATCGCCATTCGATGCTGCTATCAATGGGAGGCTTCTTGCTGCTGCTAACCGCCAGCAGCGGACTCGAATCGTTACGGTTTTATTCACTCAGTCTGTCGTTACCGCTCATGCCCGGCGGCATGCTCGGCAACACCATCAGCCATTATCTGTCGCAGATCCTCGGCTTTACCGGCGCAACATTGACATTATTGATCCTGATCGCAATCGGCTTCAGTCAGTTTACCGGCTTATCATGGGTCCGTTTCGTGGAGAAGATCGGTGAAAGCGTCGAGAATTTATTGATCCTTATAAAAAACACCTGGGAAACCCGGCAAGACAAATTCATCGGCGTCATCGCCGCGCATGTGCGCGAAAAAACCGTAGAAACCGAAAAGAAACGCATCGAAAGCACTCCGCATCTGCACATCGAACCGCCCGCAACCACCATCGTCAAATCGCAGCGCATCGTCAAGGAAAAGCAGCCGTCGTTGTTTTCCGACCTGCCGGATTCCCCGCTGCCGCCGCTGCATTTGCTCGATGAACCGGAAAAAAACTTTGAAATATTATCCAAGGAAACACTGGAATTCACTTCGCGCCTGATCGAACGCAAACTCAAGGAATTCGGCGTCGATGTCAAAGTCGTCGCGGCTTTCCCGGGACCGGTCATTACCCGCTACGAAATCGAGCCGGCGGTCGGCGTCAAAGGTAATCAGGTCATCAATCTCGTCAAAGATCTGGCGCGGGCGTTATCCGTCGCCAGTATCCGCGTGGTCGAAACCATACCGGGTAAAACCAGCATGGGTCTGGAAATCCCCAATCCCAAACGTGAAATTGTAAGGTTGCAGGAAATTTTGAGCTCGCAAGTCTACGCCGATTCGGCGTCGCCTTTGACCATCGCGCTGGGTAAAGACATCAGCGGCCGTCCGATGGTCTCCGATTTGGCGAAAATGCCGCATGCGCTGGTCGCGGGTACCACTGGCTCCGGCAAATCGGTCGCCATCAATGCGGTAATCCTGAGCCTCGTTTACAAAGCCACGCCGGAGCAAACCCGCTTGATCTTGATCGATCCCAAAATGCTCGAATTGTCGGTCTACGAAGGCATTCCGCATTTACTGACGCCAGTGGTCACCGATATGCGCGAAGCCGCCAATGCGCTGCGCTGGTGTGTCAATGAAATGGAACGGCGCTACAAACTGATGTCGGCGTTGGGCGTGCGCAATCTCGCGGGTTACAATCAGAAAATCCGCGATGCCGCGAAAACCGAACAACCGGTGGCCAATCCGTTGCTGCCTCCCGAACAAGAACCCGAATATCTGGAAGAGCTGCCGCTGATCGTCGTGGTGATCGACGAATTGGCCGACCTGATGATGGTTGCGGGCAAGAAAGTCGAACAACTCATCGCCCGCCTTGCTCAAAAAGCCCGCGCCTCCGGGATTCACCTGCTGCTCGCGACGCAGCGGCCATCGGTCGATGTCATCACCGGTTTGATCAAAGCCAATATCCCGACGCGGATCGCATTTCAGGTATCGAGCAAAATCGATTCGCGCACCATTCTCGATCAGATGGGCGCAGAAGCGCTGCTGGGCCAGGGCGATATGCTGTATTTGCCGCCTGGCAGCGGTTATCCGCAACGTATACACGGCGCGTTTGTCGCCGATCACGAAGTCCATAAAGTGGTCGAATACCTGAAACAGCACGGCGAACCGGATTACATCGAAGAAATTTTGCAATCCAGCGACGAAGAAACCGACGCCAATGGCGCAACCGATCTGAAAAAACCATCCAACGGCGAATCCGATCCGTTGTATGACGAAGCTGTCGCCATTGTCGTCAAAACCCGCCGCGCGTCGATCTCGCTGGTGCAAAGAAACTTGCGCATCGGCTATAATCGCGCAGCGCGCCTGATCGAGGACATGGAACGCGCCGGGCTGGTTTCCGCGATGCAAAGCAACGGCAATCGCGAAGTGCTGACGCCGTCGCGCAATGAATGATCATGCGCATTCCGATGCCGCTCCTTTTTCAATCATCTCACAGTAGGCACACTATGGCCCGTTCACGTTGTTCCGTTTTGCTGCTTTTGCTGGGCTGCTTGCTGCCCGTTTTTGCGGAAGCGACCGCAATCGAAAGCCTGAAAACATTCATCCGGGAAACGCGCACCGTCCGTGCCGACTTTTCCCAAACGCTCTATGATCAGAGCGCCCGGGTCGTCCAGGAATCCAAAGGCACGATGCAATTCGAACGCCCGGAGAAATTCCGCTGGGTCTATGAAAAACCCTACGAGCAAATGATCGTCGGTGACGGCACGCAAGTCTGGTTTTACGATCCCGATCTCAATCAAGTCACCGTGCGGCAATTCAGCATCGCCATCGGCAGCAGCCCGGCGGCGCTGCTCGCGGGCAGCAGCACCATCGAGGAAAATTTCGAGCTGGTCGAGCTGGGGGTGCAAAACGATCTGGAGTGGCTCGAAGCGATCCCGAAAAGTAAAGAAAGCGCGTTTGAATTCATTCAAATGGCGTTCTCCCGGGATGGCGAGTTAAAAATCATGGCATTGCGCGATAACTTCGGCCAAACCACGCTGCTGTCGTTTGCCGGCTGGAACAAGAATCCTGCGCTATCCGCCGACTTGTTCAAATTCGTACCGCCCGACAACGCCGATGTCATCAGTGAATGATCCCGATCTGTTTGCCAGTCACGCACCCCAGGCGCCGCTCGCGGAACAACTGCGCCCCAAGCATCTGAGCGATGTCATCGGCCAGGAGCATCTGTTAGGCGCGGGTAAACCGCTGCGGCTGGCGTTTGAAGCCGGCAAACCGCATTCGATGATCTTGTGGGGACCGCCGGGAACCGGCAAAACCACGCTGGCGCGGTTAATGTCGACCGAATTCAACTGCGAATTCATCGCGCTTTCCGCCGTACTGTCCGGCACCAAAGATATCCGCAACGCGGTCGAACAAGCGCAGCTCACGTTGCAGCAAAGCGGCCGCCATACCATTTTGTTCGTCGATGAAGTGCACCGCTTCAACAAATCGCAACAGGACGCTTTTTTGCCGTTTGTCGAGCAAGGTCTGATCACCTTCATCGGCGCCACCACCGAAAATCCGTCGTTCGAAGTCAATCACGCGCTGCTGTCACGCGCGCAGGTTTACATTCTGACCGCGCTATCCGGGCAGGAACTGGCGCAACTGTTCGATCGCGCGCATCAATTGGCGATGCCGCAGTTGCAATTTTCCGATGCCGCCCGGCGGTTGTTGATCGAATTTGCCGATGGCGATGCCCGGCGTTTGCTCAATCTGCTGGAACAAATCCAAACCGCGGCCACCACCGGGGCCGTTACACAGATCGACCAGGATCTGGTCATTAATGCGTTATCGCGCAACACCCGCGCATTCGACAAAAGCGGCGATGCGTTTTACGATCAGATTTCCGCGCTGCACAAATCGGTGCGCGGCTCGTCGCCCGATGCCGCGCTGTACTGGTTGTGCCGCATACTCGATGGCGGCGCCGATCCGCTCTATATCGGTCGCCGCCTGATCCGTATGGCGGTCGAGGATATCGGCCTGGCCGACCCGCGCGCGTTGCGTTTGACGCTCGATGCCTGCGAAACCTTTGAACGGCTCGGCAGTCCCGAAGGTGAATTGGCATTGGCGCAAGCGGCGCTGTATCTGGCTAGCGCGCCGAAAAGCAACGCCGCTTACATGGCATACAACCAGGCGCGCGCTTTCATCGCCCGCGACAAATCGCGCAACGTGCCGCTGCACCTGCGCAACGCGCCGACCAAGCTGATGAAAGACATCGGCTACGGCAAAGCCTACCGCTACGCGCACGATTGCCCGAACGCCTACGCCGCCGGCGAGAATTATTTTCCGGATGACATGCCCGACGTCAGTTTCTACCAACCCACCGCTTACGGCCTGGAGCAAAAAATCCGGGAAAAACTGGCTTATTTGCATAGCCTGGATGAGCAAGCCAAGCATAAAATATAACTTTTCAACGATACCGGCTATTTTGGAGTTCGCATGCTAGAGATTCAGCAACTACGCACCGATTTGGACAACGTCACCCGCCAACTCGCCAAGCGCGGCTTCGCTTTCCCCGTGGAAGCGTTCAACGCCCTGGAAGCGGAGCGGAAAATCATTCAAACCCAGACGCAAGAGTTGCAAGCGCAACGCAACGCCGCATCGAAGAAAATCGGCCAGGCTAAAAGCAAAGGCGAAGACGCCTCGGCGATCATGGCGGAAGTTGCCAACCTCGGCGATGCATTGAAACAAGCGGAAGATCATCTCGAACGGATCCAGCAGCAACTGCAGAAAATCTTGCTGGAAGTGCCGAATCTGCCGCACGCCAGCGTACCGGAAGGCAGCGACGAAACCGGCAACGTGCAAATCCGCCGTTGGGGCGAGCCGCGCCAATTCGATTTCGACGTCAAGGATCACGTCAGCATCGGCGAAGGGCTGGAGCTGCTGGACTTTGAAACCGCCGCCAAGCTCAGCGGCGCGCGCTTCAGTTTGATGAAAGGCGGCCTCGCCCGCCTGCACCGCGCACTGGCGCAGTTCATGCTGGATACGCACACGCAGGAACACGGCTATGTCGAAACCTACGTGCCCTATCTGGTCAGCCGCGACAGCTTGCGCGGTACCGGGCAATTGCCGAAATTCGAGCAGGATTTGTTCGCCGTGCATGCCGGTGGCGTAGATTCCGCCGGTACGCCGGAATATCATCTGATTCCGACCGCCGAAGTTCCGATCACCAACATGGTGCGCGACGAAATCGTTCCGCTGCAAGCATTGCCGCTGAAATACGTGTCGCACACCCCGTGTTTCCGCTCTGAAGCCGGCAGCTATGGCCGAGACACCCGCGGATTGATCCGCCAGCATCAATTCGATAAAGTCGAACTGGTGCATATCGTCCACCCCGACCAATCGTACGACGCGCTGGAACAACTGGTCGGCCACGCCGAAAAAATCCTGCAGAAACTCGAACTGCCGTACCGCGTGATGACGCTGTGCACCGGCGATATGGGCTTTTCCGCGGCAAAAACCTACGACATCGAAGTCTGGCTGCCAGCGCAAAACACCTACCGCGAAATTTCCTCGTGCAGCAATTGCGAAGCATTCCAGGCGCGCCGCATGCAAGCCCGCTACCGCAACGAAAACGGGAAACCGGTGTTGCTGCACACGTTAAACGGCTCCGGCCTGGCGGTCGGCCGCACGCTGGTGGCAGTGCTGGAAAACTATCAAAACGCCGACGGCAGCGTCACCATTCCGGAAGTTTTGCGCCCGTACATGAATGGTCTTGACCGGCTGGCGATCAACGGAGGAAAATGAGTTCCGTACTCATTCTTCACTGAAAAAGGATACACCGCGATGAACAATGACCCAATCACCGATATCGATAATTTAGCCGCCGATGTCCGCGAAGCGCTCGCGAGCGGCGAACATGTTCAGGAAACGGTGCATCGTTTGACACTGAAAGCGATGCACGCCCGCCACGTCGATCCGGATTCGCTACGGCGCATTATTTCAGCTGTCGTGCAAGGCGTCCACGACGGCGCCACGCAGCATTTGCTGCACACCGCCAATCAGGCGCAAGCCGCCAAAGCCCAGATCGCTGCCGCCATTGCCGGACTCGACACCGCACTGGCCGGTTTCGCGCAAGCGTCCAAATTGGCGATCGAAGAAGCCGCCGGTCAGGCACGCAAATATTCGGACACCGAATTATCGCGCACGCGCTCGGATCTGGAAGGTTTGGAAAATCTGTTTCTCGATACCCTGCACCACACCGCGTCCACGGCGCAAGGCTTGATCGCCGACATCTTGCACGATCTCGGCAAGCACGCGCGCAATAACGGCACGGCAGTCGGTTCGCAATTGCGAGAGACTTTGGCGACACTGGCGCAACAAGTTGCCGCGGTCGGTCATGCGCAACTGGAAAGCGGCGTCACCCTGGCGCAAAAAACCGCCGAATTCGTCGGCAAATTCGCCAGCGGCGTGTTATCCGGCATCAAGGATCGCAATCATCACTGAGAAAGCTGACCCGGTGTCATTTCGAGCCGCGCGAGAAATCTATTACTTTGATAATTAAAGATTCCTCACCGTGTTCGGAATGACAAGATGCTTCCCTAATCGCGATCCTCGCCGCCCAACGCCTCAACCAGCTCATTAATGAGCTGACTCAATTCGCCGGTCATGATGGCGAAATCGCTGATGAACAATTCCTCCGCGCTCTCGGCGGATTCCTTCAGAATATCCTGCGGCGCGATCCGGCGCAGTTGCAAGGTGTCGTGCAATACAAACGAGATTTTGCTATCCCAGGTCATCGCCAGCTTGATCACTTTCTTGCCGGCGCGGATATGCCGCCCGGTCTCTTCCGCATCCAGGCGATGATGCGAATACTTGATGATTTCCTTCTCATCGGTCATGCCCTGCAATTCGCAATCGCGGTCGATGGTGAACGCGGTCGATAGATCGTCGCCGGACAGCCAGCGCGTCATCATCGTTGACGGTGAAAATTTCGTCTCCAGCGGCGCCAGCGTCAGCCCGTGCACCGATTTGATCAAACACTCGACAAATTCTTCCGCCTTGCTGGGACTGGCGGTATCGATGATCAGGCGGTTGCTGACGCCGTCGATCCACGCATAAGTCTTTTGCCGTTGCGAAAACGCGCGCGGCAACAGCTCGATCAACGTCGCTTCCTTGATGTCGCGGACTTGTTTCTTGCCCGGCTTGTAGCCCTGCATTTCGGCGATTTTCGACAGCCGGTCCTTGGCGTGCTGATTCACCACCGACGCCGGCAGTAATTTCTTGTCGACCGCAAACGCGATCAGCCACTGTTGACCGAACGCGTGCACAAAATTATCCTGTTCGTCGCGCGGCGGCAGCCAGCCGCGGCTTTGCAGCTCCATTTGCGTGCACGGCTGCAAGGCATGTTGCTGCAACGCTTCTTCCAGGTTATTTAATATAATATTGCCGCTGGTGATACGATAGGCTTGTAAGTTTTTGAACCACATAGTTTTGCTCGATTAACTGTTTGATTTCTCTTTAATTCGCTTTGGCATGAAAAAAATCTATTCCGCCAGCAATTTGATGGAAGCGCAGATAGTACTGGATCTGCTCGAACACGCCTACATTCCGGCGAAAATTTTTAACCAGCACGCGCAAGGCGTCGCCGGTGAAATCCCCTTCACCCACGCCTACCCGGAAATTTGGATTACCCGCGAAGACGATTTGGAGCGCGCCAAGCGCATCATCGACACCTACGAAAACACCCCGGTCAACACCGCCAACGTGCAATGCCCATCCTGCGGCGAAGACAACCCGGCGAATTTTCAGTTGTGCTGGAAATGCGGCGGCGGGTTGGAGGTTGTTGGGGAGCGCAATACCTGAGTCGAGCATCGGCTCCGCCATCCTATCTCCCAGAACAACGCCGCTACTTGGTCGGTTACTTGATCGGTGATGACTGCCGCGCATCCGCACATTTGTCGGCTACACCGCCGCCATCACGGCATTGAGCAGCTCGGTTTGCTTGCCGGTGGCGGCATCGATTTGCTGCTCCAACCTGTCGCACAGGGCCATCAATTGGTCGATTTTGGCGACGATGCGGTGTTGTTCGGGGAGGGGGGGGAGTGCCAAGAGCAACTGACTCAACGATGTGCCATTAACGTTTGGTTGTCCGGTTCCAGAACAAGCAGCATAAAGTTGCCTCCAATATAATGGACCTTCTGCAAAATATTTGATGTATCTAACATCCATATGAATTGAAGGAACAACACGAATCAAGTAGGAAGCAAAGACTGCATCTACGTTTATACCTTTAACCAAAAACGATTTTCCAACAGTGCCGCCGGTTCGTGCAATTAAAATGTCGTTATCAGCAAGCAAATATTGAGCAACTTCTTCTTTTCTAGCATTGCATCCAGGCACAGTTTCCCAGTCAACTTTGTTGTCTTGTATGTCTGTAATACGCAGCAATCTGACTTTCTGATTGCTGTGATCTGCTGATGCCGTGTAACCATAATGGATTTTTTCTGAAACGTCTTCAAGACTTACCCACTCCCACCCCTTCGGCAGTTCATAAGGCACTTCTTCTGGCTTGATTGGCGGCAAGGACTTGGTTTTTATGCCGTCATTCCCGCGGAAGCGGGAATCCAGATCTTTTAGCCCACTGGATCCCCGCCTGCGCGGGGATGACGAGGCGTGGAGGCGTTGTTTTTCGGCTTCGATTTGTTTCAGCAATTCGCTGACGGGTGGGTCGTTCGGGTCTTGGGGGACGAGGCAGCCCATGACGGCGAGTTGCAGGATGGTTTTGCGCAGTTCGGCGACGTTTTCCTTGACGGTGTAGAGTTCGTCAAAATGCTGCTGGATGAAGTTCCAGCCATGGGCAGAAACGCCGTCACCCCTGTATGTCTGTTCCCGTGTAGAGGGAGAACGGAGGTCCGATTCTTTCGAACTGCTGGATTCCTGTTCCCCGTCTGCACGGGGACAGGCTTGCGGGAATGACGAGGTGGTGTCAAGCAGTTGTTTGATGGCAGCGGCATGAACAGTCCGCCGCTTTTCCTCCCGCGCCTTACGCAGCGCCTCCAATTCATTGCATTTCGCCATCAATTGATCGATCTTGGCGACGATGCGGTGTTGCTCGGGGAGGGGAGAAAGAGGAAATAGTCCATTAAAAAAATCTCCATCGTTAATCGCAGGATATGCAACCCCTTTTTGTGTGTTTTCAACATACCGGATAAAAATAGGTGAGCGTAAGTAATGATAAATAAAACGAGCACTCACAGAAGCGAATGGGTGTAAAACAGCAAAGGCTGTACTCGCGATAGGCTCAGGATCATATTCATTTTCAAGGATTGCAATGTTGAGCAAATATGGTCTTACTGTCGAGTAAATCACGGTTCCTTGTTTAACGATTTTTCGTGCTCGCGACGGTGCATCAGTTGCATCAAGAATCTGTGTGCTAGGGCTAATTGTGCCTAATTTATTGTCAATTGCTCCAACGTCAATATAAGTGAATTTGGCATTTGGAATCTTTTGACCCCAGTCATGGCAAATTTCGTTAATTCTCACCCACTCCCACCCTTGCGGCAATTCATAAGGCATTTCCTCCGGCCTAATCGGCGGCAGGGGCTTGGATTGACTGGATCCCCGCCTGCGCGGGGATGACGGCGAGGCGTGGAGGCGTTGTTTTTCGGCTTCGATTTGTTTCAGCAATTCGCTGGCGGGCGGGTCGTTCGGGTCTTGTGCCACCAGCTTGCCCTGCATCGCCAGCGTCAAGATCAGTTCGCGCAATTTTTTGATGCCGTCGGGTGCGGCGAAAGCGGTGTCGAAGTGCTGTTGTAATAATTCCATCATGGCAATGCTCTCCTGCCGTCATCCCCTCCCTTCAGTTCCTTCCCGAGCTGCTCGATGCTGGGCAGGCTGGTCTGTAACGGTTCGGATAAGAATCCCAGTAATTCGTATTTGGCAATGCTCATGAGCTGGGTTTTATCGCACTGCGCATATTCTGTCAGCCAATCGGCGTAGCCTTCCGATGCCTGAATCAGAGAGATGGGTTTGTCGCTCATGCCTTATCCCCCAGGCAGGCCATCAATTCGGCTTTCAAGGCTTGCTGCGCCGCTTCGAGTTGGTGAACGATTTCCTGGTATTCCGCCATCAGTTCTTCCGGGTTGCGGTGATTGATTTCGACTTGGTGCGGGTTCTTGCAATCGAGATTGTAATTGCGTTCGGCAATCTGTTGCGCGCTGACTTTCCAGGCGTATTCGGTAGTCTTGCGATCGCGGCGTGCTGCTCCGCCCCACCAGCTTTTCTCCCGGTCGAATTCGGCGATGGTCAGCGGCTTGGAGCGGGAATAGGACTTGTAACCCTCGGGATACGGGTGCTCGAAAAACCAGATGTCCTGGGTCGGCTCGCTTCTGTCGAAGAACAAAATATTGGTCGCGATGCTGGTGTATGGGCTGAATACTCCTTTGGGCAGACGCACGATGGTGTGCAGGTTGAATTCTTCCAGTAATTCGCGCTTGAGCGTGGTTTTGACACCTTCGCCGAACAGGAAACCATCGGGTAGCACCACGGCAGCTTTGCCGCCGGTGCCGCTTTGCACTGGGTGCTTCAGCAGGTGCATGATCAGCGCCATGAACAGGTCGGCGGTTTCGCGGGTCTGGTATTTGCGCGGAAAATTGTTCTCGATGCCATCTTCTTCCATGCCACCGAACGGCGGGTTGGTGACGATCAAATCCACTCGGTCGCTTGGGCCGTAATCCTTGAGCGGACGGCTCAGGGTATTGTCGTGGCGGATGTTGGTGGGTACGTCGATGTCGTGCAGCATCATGTTGGTCATCGCCAGCATGTGCGGCAGCGGTTTCTTTTCCACGCCGCAGATGCTTTGCTGCAGCAGCTTGCGGTCGTCGGCGGTTTTAACTTGTTGCTTCAGATGTTCGATGGCACAGGTAAGAAAACCGCCGGTGCCGCAGGCTGGATCGAGTATGGTTTGGCCAAGCTGCGGATCGAGCATATCGACCATGAACTGGGTGACGGCGCGGGGGGTGTAGTACTCGCCCGCGTTCCCGGCGGATTGCAGGTCGGCGAGAATTTTTTCGTAGATGTCGTTGAACAGGTGCCGGTCGCTGGATTTATTGAAATCGACCTCCGCTTCGATGGCGTTGATCACTTGGCGCAGCAGCGTACCCGACTTCATGTAGTTATAAGCATCTTCGAACACCGAGCCGACCACTTTACCATGCGGCGAGACACCGGCAGCGGTCGCCAGTTTTTTCAGCGCTGGGAAAAGATCGTTGTTGACGAAATCGATCAATTCCTCGCCGGTCATGCCTTCCGCATCTTTGGCCCAGTTCGACCAGCGGAAGCGGCTCGGCAGCGGTGATTTGTAACCGGGCACGGTGAGCTGCCATTCCTGCTCCTTGTCGTCGAAGATTTTCAGGAAGATCAGCCATACCATCTGGCTGATGCGCTGCGCGTCGCCATCGACGCCGACATCCTTGCGCATGATGTCCTGAATGGATTTGATGAGTGTGGTAAGGGGCATATCTCTTTATTTGTTATTCGTTAGAAAGGTAAAGCGCACTTTCCAGGTCATGGATGGCTTGCTGGTATTGATCCAATCCACCAAAGGCACGGATGATTTCCATGGGGGTGCCGAATCCGGTAAACGGGGCGATGGTGAGAATTTGCGTCTCTTCGAGCTGCGCCACGCCTTCGTCGGCGTATTTGTCGAGGAGGGCTTCCAGCACCCGGCGAGCTTGTTCGCCGTAGCGGGTAAAGTAGTTGCGTTTTTTTACCTGCTCAGCTCGCTCCTTGCGGGTGAGCGGCGGCATATCCCAAGCAACATGGCAGACCAAATCGAAAGGATCGAACACCTTGCCGGATTGCTGCCCGATCTCGTCGGCAAGGGCATCGAAGAATACTCCATGTTCCGCTAATTCATCGATGATCGCTTGTTTCTTCTCCGCGCTGTTCCAGCGGTGCAGGAAATCGTCGAGCGAGGCGTATTCCTTGGCTACCGCTTTGCGTGTGTAATCCTTGAGCGACTCGGTGATCAACCGGCCAGCCGCATCGAAGTACTGCACCCGCTCGGCGGCCACCTTGACTTCGACATTGGCGACTACAAAGCGGCGGATCTGGTAACCATCCTCTTCCTGAGCGGGTTCCATTGCGCCTGTCCAAACTTGATTGGCATCCACCATCGGGTAAATCATACCGGTGCCATCCGCATCTTCAACCGGAATTTCCGGCGGTACCGGAGAATCATTTCCTTGCGGTTCGTATATTTGCACCGGATCGCCGTCAAAATCGGGATCGGCGAACAGTTCGGTGGCTTTCTTGAAATCGAGAATGGTGAAGTAGTACTTGCCGTAATCTTCGTTGATGCGGGTGCCGCGACCGATGATTTGCTTGAATTCGGTCATGGATTGAATGCGCTGATCGAGCACGATCAATTTACAAGTTTGCGCATCGACGCCGGTAGTCATCAGTTTGGACGTGATGGCGATGACCGGGTATTTGCTTTCCGGAAAGATGAAATTGTCGAGTTCGGCCTTGCCTTCTTCGTTATCGCCGGTGATGCGCATAATGTATTTGCTGTTTTGCGCAACGAGGTCGGCGTTTTCGTTCACCAGTGCCTGGCGCATGCGCTCGGCGTGATCGATGTTTTCGCAAAACACGATGGTCTTGTCGAACCGATGGGTTTGTTTGAGAAACTCGGTGATTTTCTTTGCCACCAACTGCGTGCGTTTCTCTAATACCAACGTTTTGTCGAAATCCTGTTGGTTGTAGATACGATCCTCGATTTCAAAGCCGTGTTTATCCAGCATCCCCTTTTCAGGCCGCCAGCCGGTCAAATCTTTGTCCAGATCGATCCGAACCACTTTGTAAGGCGCAAGAAAACCATCGTCGATACCTTGTTTGAGTGAATAGGTATAAATCGGATCGCCAAAATAATCGATGTTGGAAATGTCTTTTGTCTCTTTCGGGGTAGCGGTCAAACCGATCTGCGTGGCTGCAGAAAAATATTCGAGGATCTCGCGCCAAGCCGAATCGGCAGCGGCACTGCCTCGATGGCATTCGTCGATGACGATCAGATCGAAAAAGTTGGGGCTGAATTGCTTGTAGATGTTTTTTTCTTCTTCGGTGCCGGTCACCGCCTGATAGAGCGAAAGATAGATTTCGTAGGATTTGTTCGCTTGCCGCTTCTGAATCTTGGTCATGGCCGACCCGAAGGGCTTGAAATCGTTGGTCATGGTCTGATCAACCAGGATATTGCGATCGGCGAGAAACAGGATGCGCTTTTTTGTTTTGGATTTCCATAGCCGCCAAATGATCTGAAACGCGGTAAATGTTTTGCCGGTACCGGTCGCCATGACCAGGAGGATGCGGTCTTGTCCGCGGGCAATCGCTTCGATGGTTTTGTTGATGGCCAGCAGTTGGTAATAGCGCGGAGTTTTATCGCTGCCGTCGCTATAGTAATCCTGGGTTACCAGCGCATTTTGCTGATCGTTCAAGCCCCGACATTTCGCCCACCATTGCCATAGAATGTCTGCAGCAGGAAATTCGTGCAACGCAAGCTCGCGTTCGACGATACCGTCTTGAGCGATTTTGTTGTGAAACAGGAAACCGTCACCATTGGAACTGAATACAAACGGGACTTGCAGCATTTCGGCATAACCTAATGCCTGTTGCATGCCGTCGCCGATGGAATGATTGTTGTCCTTGGCTTCGATGATGGCGATAGGAATGTTTGGCCTATAGAACAAGACGTAATCGGCGCGCTTATGCTTGGCCCGAGTATGCAACTTGCCGCGAACGATGATGCGCCCTTTGGTGAGCGGGAATTCTTCTCTGATTTGAGTTGCTATATCCCATCCGGCCTGTGTCAGGGCGGGTGTAATGAATTTACTGCAAATGTCGCGCTCGGAAAGCTGCTTTTTGTTCATCGAATCGGTTTCTTCTTCTAAAACTTCAAAAGTTGTTTTTTCTACCGTGACTGCCAGAAAACAAGCGATTCAAAATATCTGATTATGACCTGTTGAGTCAATTTTACTTGGTAGGTCCAATCCATTGCGATCTCGTAGTCACTTGGTTTACTATCCCTACCCCGCATTCAATCACCAGACACAACCTCATGTTGCCTTCCATCGAACAACGCCTCGCCACCGAGCTGTCGGTAAAAACCTCACAAATCCAGGCCACCGTCGAATTGCTCGACGACGGGGCGACGGTGCCGTTTATCGCGCGTTATCGCAAGGAGGCGACCGGCGGGTTGGACGATGCGCAGTTGCGCCAGCTGGCGGAGCGGTTGCACAGTTTGCGCGAATTGGAAAAGCGGCGTGCGGCGATCATTACAGCGATTGAGAAGCTCGGCAAGATGACGCCGCCATTGCTCGATGCGTTGACACACGCGACGGATAAAGCGCATCTGGAAGATTTGTACCTGCCGTACCGCAAGAAACGCCGCACCAAGGCGCAAATTGCGCTGGAAGCGGGATTGCAGCCGCTGGCGGATACCTTGCTGAACGATCCGCGGCTCGATCCGCTTGTGGAGGCAGCCAAGTATCTGAAAGCGCCGTTCACCACCGAAGAAGGCGACAATCCCGGTGTGGCGGATGCCGCTGCCGCGTTGGAAGGCGCACAGCATATCCTGATCGAGCGTTTTGCCGAGCATGCGCCGCTGTTGCAAACCTTGCGCGATTATTTGCGCATGCATGGCGTGCTGACCGCCAAAGCCGTCAAGGACAAGAAAGACAGCGACACCAAATACACCGATTATCACGAATACAGCGAAGCCATCGCCAAAATTCCATCGCACCGCGCATTGGCGTTGCTGCGCGGCGAGCGCGAAGGAGTGTTGAAGCTCAAGTTGCTGCTCGATTCCGAACTGGAAGACAAATCCCGCGATGCGACGCTGAATCCTTGCGAAGCGCAGATCGCGCGGCAATTCAACATCCGCGACCAGAAACGCGCGGCCGACGGCTGGCTGATCGATACCGTGCGTGCCGCGTGGCGCAGCAAAATCTTTTCGCACTTGGAAACCGAATTGATGGGCAGCTTGCAAGAGCGCGCAGAAACCGAGGCGATCGGGGTATTCGCGCAAAATCTCAAAGCATTGCTGCTGGCGCCGCCCGCCGGAACACGCGTGACCATCGGGCTCGATCCCGGTTTGCGCACTGGCGTAAAGGTAGCGGTGGTCGGCGCCACCGGCAAAGTGCTGGAAACAACCACGATTTATCCGCATGCGCCGAAAAACGATTGGGACGGCGCGTTACACACCTTGCAACAACTGGCGCAACGCCACCAGGCCTCGCTGATTGCCATCGGCAACGGCACCGCATCGCGCGAAACCGATCAATTGGCAAAGGATCTGATCAAGCGTTATCCGCAGCTTAAACTGACATCGATCATGGTGTCGGAAGCCGGTGCGTCGGTGTATTCCGCGTCCGAATTGGCCTCCGCAGAACTGCCGGAGCTGGACGTATCGCTGCGCGGCGCGGTGTCGATCGCGCGGCGCTTGCAAGATCCGCTCGCCGAATTGGTTAAGATCGACCCGAAATCGATCGGCGTCGGCCAGTATCAGCACGACGTCAATCAAAACCAACTGGCGCAATCGCTCGATGCGGTGGTGGAAGACAGCGTCAACGCCGTCGGTGTCGATGTCAATACCGCCTCCCCCGCTTTGCTGCGTTACGTCGCCGGGCTCAACGGCAAAATCGCGCACAACATTGTGACGTACCGCGACAACAAAGGCCGAATTGCGAAACGCGGCGAATTGCTCAAAGTGCCCGGATTGGGCGAAAAAACTTTCGAACAGGCCGCCGGATTCCTGCGTATTCCCGATGGTGACAATCCGCTCGACGCCTCCGCGGTGCACCCGGAATCGTACCCGCTGGTCGAGCAAATCTTAAAAGACGTAAAGCTCAACGTCGCCGCGTTGATCGGCAATACTACAGTGCTGAAAACCATCCGCCCGGAACGCTACGCCACCGGTCAATTCGGCCTGCCAACCGTAAAAGACATCCTGCATGAACTGGAAAAACCTGGCCGCGACCCGCGCTCCACGTTCAAAACCGCCACGTTCAAAGAAGGCATCGAAACGCTGCAAGACCTGCACCCCGGCATGGTACTCGAAGGCGTGGTCACCAACGTCGCCGCGTTCGGCGCATTCGTCGACATCGGCGTGCATCAGGATGGCCTGGTACATATTTCGGCGCTGGCGGACAAATTCGTCAAAGACCCGCACAGCGTTGTCAAGGTGGGTCAGGTGGTCACCGTCAAGGTGCTGGAAGTCGATGAAAAGCGTAAAAGGATTGCGTTGACGATGCGGCTGGGCGATAGTACGAAAACGAAGCATTAATCTGCGGGATTTATCTCAACCAAGGAGAGATTATATGGGAACGAAAAAATTCGAAGGCGTGGAACGTAAAGCTTATCTGCAAATCCGCAACAGTATTCAAACTGGCGATATTTTCTTTGCTTCGGGCAATTATCCGATCAGCCGGATCATCGAGCATTTCTCCAATTCGATGTTCAGCCACGTCGGCTTCGTGTTCACCTGGAACGAACGCGTGCTGTTGCTCGAAAGCGTCGAAGACGACGGCGTGCGTATGGTGCCGCTCAGTCATTATTTGAGCGATTACGAAAATTCCGGTGAACCCTACAACGGCCGGCTCTTTCTTGGCCGGTACAACACTGCGTTCGATACGGCAAACATCAACCGTATGCTCGGCAAAGCTGCCGATACGTTGAACAAGAAATACGATAAAGACGAAATTTCCAAAATCATCGCCCGGATCACCATCGGGCTCGGTAAGCATGGCGATAACGATGCCTATATTTGTTCTGAATTCGTCGATATCTGCTTCCGCGAAATCGGCATCGTCTTTCCGCGTGATTCCAGGGGCTTCATTTTCCCCGAACACATTGCAGCAGATACCAATGTGCAGCCTTTGTATGAAATCGTGGCTTGAAGCACCTCATAACAATTAACCGGCGTGCAAGAAAACTGAATGGCTGAAAAAGCAGGACAACATTAGTACATTCGCACCAAAAGATCAGGAAAGTTGTTCTATTTACAAAAAAAATGACATTTATACAATGAAGTTGGATATAATCCCGCACGCACAGAACTCGTAACTATATGATAAATAAATACAATATTTATAAAATTTTTCTGTGAATAAAAAATTGAGAATCAATAACTAAAGAACAACTCTTAAAGGACTTTAATAAAAATGCGTATTTTTTCAGCTTTAACATTGCTTGCTTTGACAAGCGCACCGGTTGCTGCGGCACCAACCGTGGTTTTCGACTTTGCCAATCTCAAGTATAGCGGTGGCGTTAACACCGGATTCCTGCCGACCGATGGCGTTGCATGCAGCGGCGGCGATTTGTGCAGTTCCAACATTGCATCTTCATTAAGCGGCGACTTGACCTTTTCAAATGGTGGTTTGACCGTTCACGCCAAAGGTTCCTACAATGGCAGCGCTTATGGTTCAGGAGCGGCGGTCGTTCAAGATCACGATAATGGTTACAATGGCAAACTCTCGGGAGTAGATGCGATTGGAGCCGGTCTGGGTGTTTATCATAAGAAAAGCGATACCAGCGACGATAACATTACTTCTAAAGAAGCCATTTGGCTGCATTTTGACCAAGTAGTCGACTTGTCGTCCGTCGGCTTCCGGGCGGAAGGACACAACACTACCGGCTGGATTTCTAATGCAACTTTCCAATACAGTTTCGACAACGCTACCTGGTTTACGGGTTTGTTGCCTAAAAATGTTGGCCAATTCGCCTTGGATCATACCGGTCAGGATTTCTACTTTAAATTTGGCGGTAAAGATGCAGATCAGTTCTACATCAGCTCGATGACGGTATCGGCTGTTCCTGAACCTGAAACATACGCAATGCTGCTGGCAGGTTTAGGCTTGGTCGGATTCAGCTTACGCCGCAAAAGATAATTCACTTGTGCCTTAACGGCACATCGTAATTACCTCATTTCCTCGTTGCAGCGAAAAAAATGCAACGAGGAATCCACCAAAAACCCGCTATTTCCTTACCCTAAATCAGGTTCTTGATTGCGGACGGTTAATCGTTGTTCCATCACTTCTCTTAGAATCAGTTTTAACTTTTCTTTGGTGCAAGTTTTTCGAATATTGCTGAAAACTGATTAACAAGATAAGGGGCAAAAAGTGTCATTCCAGCAGTTAAGAAATTGATTATGTAATCAGTGTTTGGCATTACCCCAGTTTTCGCGAACGAATAAATTGAAAAAATTCCAAATCCCAGAAACATCAATAAAATTAGCACCATTCCAACAAATGCAATCATTCGGCTTGAGCTTGCACGTAATTCAGTGACCATTATTGGTTTGCCATCAACGCCGAGCCTGGGCCTAAAACCGCTGTTACCGTCACTTTCAAGAGATACGACACTGGCTTCCTCAGATAATGCATCTGCCAATGACCATTTTGAATTCGAAAGAGCAGATATAATCTTCAATAAAATGACAAGCCCACCAAATAAAATCGATAGGATTACTCCATAAATGACCCATTGGTTTGCAGGTTCCCATGATGAATTAGATTTAGTTTTATTCGATTCTGATACTCCCGTTGACGCTGGAATCGGTGAAGCTGCAACTGGAAGGGGAGCAGCAACTGGTGCTGTTGAAGCTGGTATGGCTGCAACTGGAGGGAGGGCAGCTGGTGGGGCTACAGTCTCCGCAAATATATTATGAGAAATTATGACCAAAAAAACTGCCATCCATTTTGCAATGCTCTTACACATTTTCATCACATTTTCCTTAAAATATCTAAACTCACAGGCACTTAGTCAAAACAATAGAAATTCTTACAACTTAATTAATGCCCAGCGTAGGGTTCGCAGCTGGAATTTGTCTAAGAAAAAACCGTATATAACCTTTACCTACTTGTGCGCACGATGAAAGTGCTGCTCATCACCATTAGATGAAGTCAAGACAAGCTCCTCCCTTTTGCGCTGCGTCAATCGCAAGCCTTTACTAAAAGGTCTTCGTTTTTTTGATCTGACAGTCACTCCGACAATCAGTTAACCGTCAGATCGAACCGCAATTACTACAAATTAATGGCTGCGATAGTTCAAGCTGCTGTATCTGCCACTTTTGCAGCCAGATCAATAGCTTTCGCGATTTTATTGATAGTTTCAGCAACTTTCTTAATATCTTCGATTGCTTCTTCTATTTTTCCATTAGCCTCTTCAAATGCATTATTTGCCTGTTTATATTTTTCTGTATCACTGTTAATAATCTCATCAACAAGCTTCCCGGATATATCTAAAATTATCGTTAGATAGTTACGCAATTTCTTTTTCTGATCGATATCATTCGTAGCTTCTATTAGATCTACAATCAGATTACTTGCTCTTGACAATTGTTCACCAAGCTTCATTTATATCTCCTTAGTCCTAATTATTTTCCAGAAAATACTCTGATTGCATCGCTCAATTCTTTGAATTGAGCGCCCATAGCTCTTATGTCTGATATAGAATGACTTTCATTTTTAATTGCGCCAACAAGTTGAGTATTTGCTTTTTTAAGCGATGACACTAAACTTTTTATCCTTTTCGCCAGATCGTCAAGTTTTTCTTTATTAGTAATAGCAAACTGATAAGCTTCAATTGCAATAAGCCTGTTTTGAATTCCTTTTTCTTCACTTAAAGCTATATTAGCATCTGCTCTCAAACGAGTAATCGCATCATTAAATACCATTGCAGTCCCAGGGTAATGTTTATCAAATTCGTTTTCTAAAAGGGTGCAAATGAGTTGAACATCATCCTCTGTTTCCAAAACAATTTTCTTAATGGCTTGGGCTTTTTTATATTCGACAAGTAAACCGCCAATTTCTCGAACTATAATTCCGAGTGATTCTAATTGCTCATTGGTTAATTTTCTATTGCTTACAGATTTAAAACTATCCACAAAATTATCGGAAGCCTCTTTTAACTCTGCCTCTTGAGTATTTTCGGCAAGCGCAAGGAGAAGTTCTCCATATGATTTCAACGATGTTGTTGCACTAATTCTTTGAACAATACGATCTGGATCTAAGGGACCATCCAGATTCTTTATATCTCCTGTACCGTTAACAGCAATGCTCATAACGTTCATTTTTATTACAGCATCTCTAGATTGGGAAAATGATGAGGCTGAGATTTCTCCAATCGCACCAGAAGCTTTTGCAAACCTTGAAACAGCTTCTTGTTGTACTGGAGTAAGGCCACATCCTGAAAGAATTGCGATTATTGAGAATAAAAAAATTATTTTCTTCATTTCGATTTCCTTATTTCCTTTTACATGTCAAAGTATTATAAATTTTTTATTTACACTAATAATTCCAGTTAAAAATACTAAATTCATCAGTGAATGAATAGATTGCTTTAAACATCCCTTGAAGTGCTTTTTGCTTTTCAACATATTTATCTGTCCATAAAATAATCTCGTGTCATTGTGTGTTTTATAAATTTTATCTTTGTGCACTTAGTACTCGAACCCGCTAACCTAACTTTTGCTGATGTAACATTTTGTTGTTATATAACGATATGAGTCTAAATAAAATAACCCAATTGGGTTATTTTGAATAAGATGGTGCAAAGAGTTATCGCCAGGAATCAGCTTGCTAGTTTCACCAGCATTTCGCTGCGTGTTGAAACGCCCAGTTTGCTGTATATACTTTTGATGTGGTTACGTACGGTGTGATAACTGAGACTAATCTCTTCAGCAATTTCCTTGGGAGAGTTTCCTTGGTAAATCAGTGTGGCAATTTCCAGCTCGCGGTTGGTTAAACCGGTTCTGTTCAGTCGATTGAAGATTTTCCCGATTTTGCAGGCAACGCGGTTTAAGTGCAGGAAGTAAATACATTGTTGATAATTGGCATCCGCGCAAACTAATGTCAGTTTCACTTCATAAAGGCGTTTACCCAGTTTTGACAAAAAATTGTATTCTCCGATTTGATTGCATTGAACGAATTGCATAAGAGTCAGCACCGTGGCATGGAATGATTGCTTTTCCCGTTCGATAAGCTGTGTAAAGGTATAGCTTTGAAAAAGGACTGCGCCATCATCCCGGATGACAATAACCGGCTCGGTGTTGTCGGACCAAAATTTGAGAGTCTGACGAGGATGTATACTTTCTTCCCGGAACATAATAAATCGCAAAGTTTGCAGCAAGATCGGCCGGAGTAATTTCAACAGTTCGATATCACGTTGTTTGAATATTTGATGTTGTGCATCCAACCGGCAGAAAAAAAGTTGGTATGCCGATTGATCATCGTCAAATAATGTGATGAAGGAACAATTGTGATGCGGCTGTTGCCGAAACGGATCGGCAGTAAGCTGCTGGCAGTCTGAGTTACTTTGGCAAGGCAAAGTGCTATTGGTTATCGATATCGATGACAGCATATTGGAAGCAATTGCCAAGGTGGAAGCGAGAAATCGATTCCAGCCGTTCGGACAACAATTGGATTGGTTTATGCTGCCAAGCAATTGCAATGAATGAAAGCCGCCCGCAATCCGTCCGTAAAATGCTCCATTGCAATCGATCAGAGGCAGTAATGCAGTTTGCACCGCCTGATTGAATTCATCTCTTGTTTGACAGTTGTTCAACCACTTGATGATAACCAAGGCAATCTGGTAATCCTTGCTGGTCAATACATCTGTAGCGGTTTCTTGATTCATGCCACTTGCTCGACTTTCCAATATTCACCCAATCAGGGAAATTCCGGTAATTGCAATGCCGTAATAACTACCTGCCACACAAAGATATTTTTTGAGAAAATCGAAGCAAGGCAGATGATTAAAAATAGGTGCCTATAATACTCCTGCTATGAATCAGGGTATTGTGATTATTGTCACAAAAACTATCAAATACTTAGAGTTGCGATTGCCCTATTTCTACTCACACTAACGTCAGCGCTGAAAAACTACAGGCTTCATCGTAGATACAGCTTTTCGTGCTCTAATTCTTTGCATGTATCATATAAATTGACATGTTGCTTCTGTGCAACACTTTCGTTGGCGTAGTATGCATAGCGCAAGAAATTCGAGAGACATCAAACAATAACCGCGCATCCGAACACCATGAAATGCAGTTTGATGGTTACACCGTTGACTTTATCTCAGCGTGGGCAACAAGAACTAACAGCGATTTACATTTCACTGATCAATAACCGGACCGTCCCCATGAAGCAGGAAAATGACACGCTGCAATAAGGAATCGCCAAGTGTCACTTAGTGCTTGCGCTGCCCCTGTGCACCAGCAAATACAACACCGGCACCACCAATAAAGACAGTAACGATTGCGACAAGGTGCTGCCGATCATCACGGTCGCCAGCGTGCGCTGCACTTCAGCACCGGTCGTGGTGCTAAGCGCCATCGGCAAGAAACCAAGCGATTCGACCCAAGTAGTGATGAGCACCGGACGCAGCCGCAGCAGCGAGCCGGTGCGGATCGCCTCTTGCAGCGGCAATCCCTGTTGCCGCAGGTCACGAATGAATGACAGCAACACCAAGCCGTCCAGCACTGCGACACCGGACATGGCGATAAAGCCAACACCGGCGGAAATCGACAACGGAATATCGCGCAACCACAATGCGACGATACCACCGGTAATCGCCAGCGGCACCGCGCTGAACACCAGCAGGCTATCGCGCATACTGCCGAGCATGGTATAGAGCAGAAAAAATACCAATCCGAGCGCTAAAGGAATCACGATTTTCAAACGATCCGCCGCCATCAGCAATTGTTCGAACTGTCCGCCCCACGACAACCAATACCCCGGTGGAATTTTGACTTGCTGTTCAATTTTCTTCTCCGCTTCCAGCACGAATGAGCCAATGTCGCGGCCCCGCACGTTAGCGGTAACCACCACGCGGCGCTTGCCGTTTTCACGGCTGACTTGATTAGGGCCTTTGGCAATGTGCAAGTCAGCCACTTCGCCTAAAGCGACATAAACCGGCAGTGGCGCAGCTGGAACATTTTGACCATCAGCCAACATTGGATTCATCGGCATATTCTGCGCACCCGGCATGACAAGTGCCGGAAGTTTGATCGGCAGCCGTTTAAGCGCCTCGATATCGCCGCGGATCTGTTCCGGCAAGCGCACCTGCAATTCGAAACGCCGGTCGCCTTCAAAAATCAGGCCGGTGGTTCTACCGCCGATGGCGATATTGATAGCATCCTGCACGTCACTGCCATTGAGGCCATAACGCGCCATTTTTTCCCGGTTCATTTGCACCGACAACACCGGCAAACCGGTAATTTGCTCAATGCGCACATCCGCCGCGCCGGGTACCGCTTTGACGATTCTTTCGATCTGTTCGGCTAACGTCAACATCACATCCAGATCGTCGCCGAACACTTTTATCCCGACATCGGCACGCACACCGGAAATCAGTTCATTAAACCGCATTTCGATCGGTTGCGTGAATTCAAAGTTGTTTCCCGGAATTTTGCGTACCGCTTGATCCAATGCAGCGATCAATTCTTCCTTGTTGCGATACTTGCCCGACCATTCGGATTGCGGCTTGATGATGATAAAAATATCGGCAACGCTTGGCGGCATCGGGTCGGTAGCAATTTCCGCTGTGCCGATTTTGGAAAACACACGGCTGACTTCGGCAAATTGCTTGATAGTATGTTCCAGCTCGTTCTGCATGTCGATCGCAGTGCTCAAACTGGTGCCGGGGATACGCAGCGCGTGTAATGCGATATCTTCTTCATCGAGACTGGGAATGAATTCACTGCCCATGCGCGTGGTGAGTAACAATGAAAGAATCACGATGACCACTGCGACGGTGACTGTCAGTCCTTTGTTATTCAGCGAAAAATCCAGCGCAGGCGCGTAAATGGTTTTGGCCCATTGCACCGCAGCGCCCTCTTTCTCCATCATTCTGCCGGATAAAAACATCGCCACCGCGGCCGGCACGAACGTCACCGACAAAAACACCGCGCCCAGCAGCGCCAGTAACACCGTAAAAGCCATCGGGTGAAACATTTTGCCTTCCACGCCGGACAATGCAAACACCGGCAAATACACTACCATGATGATGATCTGTCCGAATAACAACGCGCGCCGCACTTCCTTGGAAGCATCGAAGACAATCTCGAAGCGCTCGTCCGGTGTCAATTGCCGTTGCAGCTTTTGCTGCTCCAGCGACAACCGACGGATGCAATTCTCGACAATAATGACGGCGCCATCGACGATGATGCCGAAATCGAGCGCCCCCAAACTCAACAAGTTTGCGCTGACATTACTAGCGACCATGCCGCTGATGGTAAACAGCATCGACAACGGAATAATCAACGCCGTGATCAAAGCCGCGCGCAGATTTCCGAGCGAAATGAACAGCACCACGATTACCAGCGCGGCGCCTTCCAGCAAGTTATTGGAAACCGTGCTGATAGTCTTGTCGACCAGCGTGGTTCGATCATACACAGCCGTCGCCGAAACGCCGGCTGGCAAGCTGCGATTGATCTCGATCAGTTTCTCGGCAGCCGCTTGCGATACGATGCGACTGTTTTCACCCATCAGCATGAATGCCGTACCCAGCACTACTTCGTGGCCATTCTGGGTAGCAGCGCCAGTGCGCAACTCCTTGCCGATCAATACATCAGCGACGTTTTTCACGCGAATCGGCACGCCTTGATTACTGCCAAGTATGATTTCGCCGATCTCGATCAGATTCGCCACCTGCCCCGGTACTCTGACCAGATACTGTTCACCGCTTTTTTCGATATAACCGGCGCCGACATTGAGATTATTGCGCTCCAGTGCCAGTATCAAATCTTGCAGCGTCAAGCCGACCGCGAGCAATTTCTCCGGGTATGGCGCTACGTGATATTGTTTAACGTATCCGCCGACAGAATTGACTTCGGTCACGCCTTTCACCATGCGCATGCGCGGCTTAATGACCCAGTCCTGCAATTCGCGCAAATCCATCGATGTATAAGGCGTACCGTCGGGCTTGCGTGCATCGGGCTCGGCATCGACGGTCCACATGAAAATTTCACCCAGCCCGGTGGAAATCGGCCCCATTGTCGGTACGATTCCTACCGGCAGGCGGCTTCTGACTTCCTGTATGCGCTGGCTGACGAGTTGCCGCACTAAGTAAATATCGGTGCCGTCTTTAAAAATTACCGTCACTTGCGACAAGCCATAACGCGACAAAGAGCGGGTATATTCGAGATTGGGCAAGCCGGACATCGCCATTTCGATCGGGAAAGTAATGCGCTGTTCCGCTTCAAGCGGGGTATAGCCCGGTGCGTTGGTATTAATTTGCACTTGCACGTTAGTGATATCCGGCACGGCATCGATCGGCAATTTCATGTAGTTGTACATGCCGAACCCGGCCATTGCCGCGACCGCCACCAATATCAAGCCGCGCTGATAAATGGATAGTTTCAGTAAGCGCTCAAACATGGCGGCTCCTTGCAAGCATTATTGATCGCTTAGTGATCATGGCTGGCTCCCGCTTTGTCCATGTCGGCTTTAATCGCGAAACTGTTGCCGGATGCATAATGCTCCCCTGCTGGAATTCCTTTCAGCACTTCCACCATGCGCCCGTCGCTACGCCCCAATTCCAGCGGGCGCGCTTCAAAATAATTGCCGTAACGACCAAATACCACGGTCCAGTCGCGATACGTTTGCACCGCCTGCGCTGCCACTGCAACCGGCACTTCGATTTCGTCGGATATCAATTCGACATTGACAAACATACCCGGGTGCCAGCGGCCATCCGGATTATCTAAAATCACCCGGGCAGTGGCGGTTCGCGTTTGACCGCCGATCAATGTAGTAATGTAGGTAACAACGCCATCCCCTTCAACATCGTAAGCCGTCGCTTTCACGTGCGCCTTCTGCCCGGTTCTGACTATGCTCAGATCCTTCGGATAGACCGTCACGGCAGTCCAGACAGTAGACATATCCGCCACAGTAAAGATAGGCGCATCGTCCTTATAGACTGCTCCCAACGCGACTGTTTTTGACAAAATCAATCCGGAAATCGGCGCACGCACCTCATAGCGTGTCAGATCCTTAGCATGCAAGCCCGGCTCAGGCCGCACCCCCAAAGCACGCAGCTTTTCCGCAGCCAGATCGGATGCAATCCGAGCTTCGCTGAATACCAGTTCCGCCGCCAAATAATCCTGCTTGGCGGAAATTTTTTCTTGCCACAACTGTTTTTCGCGTTCGTACACGGTTTTAGCCAGCGCTAGCCGACGTTGCGCCGCCAGGTACTGGCTTTGCAAATCCGCCAGCAACTGACTTTCGATCACTGCCATTACGTCGCCTTTTTTCACTGACTGTCCGGCTTCGAAATTCACTGCGGCCACAACACCTGGCAAGCGCGGCACGACCTGCACGACGCTGTTCGGGTTGACCACGATCTCACCCGGCAATTTCAGCGTCGAATGAATCACCGCAGGGCCTGCCGTCAATATTTCCACGCCGATTGTGCGCAGTGTGTCATCGGTCATTTCCAACCGTGCTTCGACTTGACTGTAACCCCACCGGAACGTTTGGCCGTTGCGCTCGGCGGTAATCGCCAGATCAAACGAGTGCGGTTCTTCCACGACTTGATCGCCGAGCAGGTAATCCGCTTCGGGGGAAAACTTGAAAAACTGAACGGGCGCGCCAAGCCGTGTCATGCTGATGGCTACGTTGGCAGCAGTCGGCGGCAGCGGCTTCCCTTTGTCATACAAATAGACCCGGAATTGCGGCGGAACACCTTTTTCGAAAATCGTTAATTCAACAGTAAAACCGTTTTCAGCAAACAATTTCCCGCCTCTCGGCCCGGTTTCTTGAACAGCTCCCGCTAATTCTCCATGACTATCAATACTTCCCTCTGTCGCTGTCATTGCCGACGGTTTCTCCAACGTCAGAATCAATATTGCCAATACCAAGCCAACCACGATTACGATCAACATTGGCATCCATCGTGCTTTATTCATCATGTCGCCCATTTTCATTATGGTAACTCCAGTAATTGTTGCTTGGTTTTGCTTCCCGGTTTGACACTTTCGATCGGAGCCGCTATCAACCGCTCGATATCATTGACCAAGCGTTGATAATTCGCCAAGGCACGCACATAAAGCACTTGATTCTGAAACAGCACCCGTTGCGCATCGAGTAACTCCAGTAAGCCAAATTTGCCCAATTCATAACCTCTGCGCATGACATCAAAAGCACTTTTGGCACCTGGCAAAATCTCATCTCGCAAGATATTGATTTCATTCCATGCGGCTGACATCGCTTCATACGACAGCGCCAGCTCCGTTCTCAAACGCAACTCCATCGCTTGCTGTTCATCCTCGGCTTTGCTGACCCGGTGATAAGCATCTTTCAAATTACCTTGGTTTCGATCAAATAACGGCAATGGAATCATCACGCTTGCCACCGCAGTTGTACCTCCCAATTGCGCGTGATGCACTGCACCGGCATTCAAGGTTAGATTCGGGATACGGCGCGTTTCTTCGACCTTGAGCAAGGCTTTGCGATGTTCGATATTCTTCAGTGCACGCAGCGCCAATGGATTATCCAAAACACGCTGTTGTAGTAATTCAAAATCTGGCGGAGGGGTTGCGATTTCCAGAACACCCAGTGCTTTATCAAATTGAGGCGTGACGCTATCCCACATCAACGCTAAACGCTTGCGGGCCGAAGTCAAATCCCGGTAAGCTTGCTCGTATTCAATGTTGGTCGCGGATAAACCAACCTTGGCGCGGGTTTCTTCGATTGGCGGCACTTTGCCTGCTTGCACTCTGCGAACTACCGCATCAAAGACCGTTTGTGCCAACCGCCGGGTTTCTTCAGCCAATCGGAGCCTCTCCTGACCAGCCAGCACATCGGTAAACAAATTGGCGACCCGAGCCATGATTTCGATGCGCCTCGATTCGTAATCCTTCGCAGCCAACTCCTCGCCCAGCAGTGCAGCATTGACCCGGGCGGCACGCTTACCGCCGAGCTCAATTAACTGGCCGATACGAATGGTCGTGAGCTGTTGAACGACCTCCTGCGCAACTGAATCAGGCGAATTGATATCACCGCTCAGCTTCTGTATGTTTCCAGGGTTTTCTACATTTGCTGTGAGTTCCGGGTTTCGCAATAACCCGGCTTGTAATGTCGCTCCTTCGAGCGCCTTCATTTCTTTGACAAATGCCGCCAATTCGGGATTAAGCGTTAAAGCCAAATTGATCGCATCGCGTAAAGTCAAATCACCGTTATCACGCACCGGCATGGTCGATAGCCGTTCCTTCGAAGATTCTGCTACGATGCTGAAAGTGTCAGCACCCGCTTCAATGCGAAACGGAACAATCATGATCAGGATGACACATAGCTGCAAGACTCGCAGCCCGGATGCAACCCATCGTGTGAAATTCAGGTCGCTTAATTTCATGAAATTCTCCCACAGAGCTATAACATGTATGAACCGTGCTCTTGTTCAGAGCCATACTGAACTGTTCCTTAGCTGACTATACGTTAGCAATCAACGCATAAACAGCCATAACGTCGTTAGCTTGCAGAGATATTGCGGGGTGGCCGGAGCGGCAAATCCGGGATTGCTTCAGGTACCGCTTCAGAAATAAAGACGGTCATCACTTCCGTCATATTCTGACTAGGAACCGGAGGGAAGGAATTAAAGAAAAATGGTTGATATTGTCCTGCGGAATGTAAGCACAGATGCGTTGCCGCATCCAGTTCAACGCCGTCCCAGGAAACGTTGTTGCGATGCATTTCCAGATGGGTTGCGGGATCCGCGGAAAGTGCATGGCGAATATGATCCAGTTCATGTGCGAAAACCTCGCCCCGGAATGATAAACTCAGCCCGTTCGTCAATATGCTGACAATTAGCATAGCGATTAGCGGATAAGCTCTGTATTTCCTCATGAATGTCTCAATTAAAGATCAGTGAAAGTCTCACTTTGATATAATCATTTCATATTATGCTACGGTTTGCAATTATGAATCAGCCTAATAAAACGCTTTTATTGACACATATCAAATAATTCGCACTCCTTCCGCCGACAGCATTGTCACCAGAACGGTCAACGGCAATCCGATCAATCCGGTGGGATCGTCACCCGTCATTTTTTCGATCAACGCAATCCCCAGTCCTTCTGATTTCGCGCTACCAGCGCAATGATAAGGTTGTTCCATGCGCAGATAGTGATCGATTTGCTGATCATCCAAGGGCCGATACTTCACATAGTAGCGTGAGAGATGGATCTGCAACCGGTTGGTTTCGCTGTTCAAAAGACAAAGCGCCGTATAAAAAACCACTTCCCGACCTTGAATCAAACGCAACTGCTGGGTTGCATTGCTGTGATTTAATGGTTTTCCCAAGTGCCTGTCATCCAAGGCAGCCACTTGATCGGAACCGATAACCAACGCACGCGGATAAATACCGGCAACTGCGCGCGCTTTCGCTTCGGCCAAGCGGCAAGCGGTTTGTTGGGGTAATTCTTGATCTAGCGGAGCTTCATCAATCTGTGGACTGCAGGTATCGAAAGGAATCTGTAAACGTTGCAGCAATTCTTTCCGATAAATTGAACCAGAACCCAGTATTATTTTTGGGGTAATCTGTTGTGTTTTCAAAATTTCCTTCTGTATTTTTTGACACTTACGATTAAAAACTATAACATGCGCGCCTTATGTCTGTACGGTTTGTTATCGATCCCCTCGAATTTGTAAAAAATGCGGGTAATCGCCATGATAAAATCCCGTTGGATGAACTTGCGCGCTTGCATGACTTGTTGTTTGACCGGGAAGGGGAAATAATTTATCACATCACCGGACGGCTTGATCAAAATGAAAAGCCGGGCTTGCATTTGCGGATTAATGGAAAAATTCATCTTAATTGCCAGCGCTGTCTTGACAAATTAGTTCATACCGTTGATCTTGAAACTTTCCTGCTACTTGCAAAAGATGAATTTGAATTGGATCAGGCAGACGACGATGACAATGTGGATGCGATATTAGCGACGCCTGAGCTGGATATTCTTGGTTTAATCGAAGAAGAAGTCATATTAAGCCTTTCCATTTCATCACGTCACGCCGAAGGTGAATGTAGCACGCTAAAATTGAAACCGACTGACAATAATCCGGACGATAGCCCAAAATCGGCACACCCTTTTGCGGCATTGGCAGCATTAAAAAAGGCAAACTAAGTTTAAGGAGTAATTCACATGGCTGTTCAACAAAATAAGAAATCCCCCTCGAAACGCGGCATGCATCGCGCTCATGATTTTCTGACCAATCCGCCATTGGCCGTAGAACCCAGTACCGGGGAAACTCATTTACGCCATCATATCAGCCCTAACGGGTATTATCGCGGCAAGAAAGTAGTCAAAACCAAAAACGATTAAACTATTTTCTATTGCTACAAACCATATTGAAATATAGCTTTTCCGAGTCTCAAGAGCACCGAAATTGGATATCACTGTAGCAATAGATTGTATGGGCGGTGACCATGGTCCCCATGTCACCGTTCCATCTGCGTTGGATTATTTGCAGCAAGACCCCGAAGCCAACATCATCCTGGTTGGAATTCCCGATGCCATTGAAGCCGAATTGCACGCTGCAAAGGCAGATTTTGGCCCGAGAATCCGACTGCACCCTGCCAGTGAAGTCGTCAGCATGGACGAATCCCCTTCAGCGGCATTACGCGGCAAAAAAGATTCATCGATGCGCGTGGCGATTAATCTTGTCAAAACAGGAGAAGCGCAGGCTTGTATTAGCGCCGGAAATACCGGTGCGCTATTGGCTACGTCCCGGTTTGTCTTGAAGACAATCCCTGGTGTTGATCGGCCAGCGCTTGCAGTGGTATTACCCACCAGCACCGGCCACACCTACGTTCTGGATCTGGGAGCCAATATCGATTGCACTGCCGAGCATTTGTTTCAATTCGGTATTATGGGCGCTTCGCTGGTATCCTCTGTGGAAAATAAAGCATTTCCCAGTGTCGGGTTGCTCAATGTCGGCGAAGAAGAAATCAAAGGCAATGAAGTCGTAAAACAGGCTGCCGAGCTATTGCGCCGTAGCGGACTCAATTTTTATGGTAACGTTGAAGGCACGGATATTTATAAAGGAACAACGGATGTTGTAGTATGTGATGGGTTTGTTGGAAACATCACGTTAAAAACATCGGAAGGTCTGGCTCAAATGCTGGGAACTTATTTACGGCAAGAATTCAAGCGCAATCTTTTAACCAAACTGGCCGGGGTGATTGCAATGCCGGTGATTAAATCCTTCAAGCGCCGAGTGGATCATCGTCGTTATAATGGCGCCAGTTTTTTGGGTTTGCGAGGTATCGTCATCAAAAGCCATGGATCGGCAGATAAATATGCCTTCAGTTTCGCAATCAAACGCGCCGCCGATGAAGTGCGAGGCGGCATGCTGCGGCGTATCAGTGAGCGGGTCGCAGAGTTTTCCCGTCACGCTCAATCCACTTCTAATTAAATTGACCCGATAAATGTATTCAAGAATCACAGGCACAGGTAGTTACTTACCGGAAAAAATTCTCACCAACGCCGATCTGGAACGTATGGTCGATACCAGTGATGAATGGATACGCACCCGCACCGGCATCACCCAGCGACATATAGCACGTGATGATCAGGTTGCCAGCGACTTAGCGTTGTATGCCAGCCAGAATGCCATGCAGGCTGCCGGTGTCAGCAGTGAAGACATCGACTTGATTATCGTTGCTACGACAACGCCGGACATGATATTTCCCAGCACTGCGTGCATCCTGCAAAATAAGCTGGGCATTGAAAATTGCCCGGCATTCGATGTGCAGGCGGTTTGCAGCGGCTTTGTATACGCACTGGCTACGGCCGATATGTTCGTCAGTTCAGGAAAATGCCGCAATGCCTTAGTGGTAGGCAGTGAAATTTACTCCAAAATACTCGACTGGAATGATCGCAATACGTGTGTTTTGTTCGGTGACGGCGCTGGCGCAGTGGTTCTGTCACAAAGCGATCAGCCCGGCATCTTATCAAGCCATCTCCATGCCAGCGGCAGCCATAGCAATATTTTGTCAGCCCCCGGGTGTATCAGCGGTGGAAGAGTGCAAGGCAATCCCTATATCAATATGGAAGGGAATGCAGTTTTTAAATTTGCCGTCAAAGTCCTGGAAGAAGTCGTACAAGAAGCCGTCGAGAAAAATAATCTGCAATCGACCGACATCGACTGGTTGATTCCGCACCAAGCGAATATCAGAATAATACAGTCGACCGCCAAGAAATTAGGATTACCGATGGACAGAGTCGTCGTATCGGTCGACAAACATGGTAATACATCCGCAGCTTCGATTCCGCTTGCATTAGATATCGCAGTTCGAGATGGCCGTATACAGCGGGATCAATTGCTATTACTTGAAGGAGTCGGCGGTGGTTTTACATGGGGAGCAGTGCTACTGCGTTGGTGATTTATGACATTTGCATTTGTATTTCCTGGGCAAGGTTCGCAATCGGTTGGCATGATGAACGGTTACACCGGGTTACCCGTCATTCAGGAAACTTTTTCAGAAGCTTCCGATATTCTCAAGCAAGATTTATGGTCCCTGGTTAATAATGGCTCCGCCGACGATCTGAATCTTACTGTCAATACACAACCGGTCATGTTGACCGCTGGTGTTGCGGTCTATCGGGCATGGACGAGCCTTGGCGGAACAAAACCGGCAATTATCGCCGGGCATAGCCTGGGTGAATACACGGCATTAGTCGCAGCAGAAGCTTTAACTTTTTCCGATGCATTGGCACTGGTCCGCTACCGGGCACAAGCAATGCAGCAGGCAGTCCCGGAAGGTACAGGTGGTATGGCCGCAATCTTGGGATTGGATGATACAAGCATCGAAACCATCTGCCGGGAAATTACCACCCGAAGTAATGGTGAATCGCTGGAACCGGCTAATTTCAACGCTCCGGGTCAAGTCGTTATTGCCGGACACAAAAGCGCCATTCAACAGGGTATCGATCTGGCAAAGGTGAAGGGCGCTAAAAGAGCGATCATGCTGCCGATGAGCATCCCTTCGCATTGCTCGCTGATGAAGCCAGCCGCCGAACAGATGAAACAACAACTGGATAAAGTGGTGCTGCATGCGCCGCACTTACCAATTCTGCACAACGCCGATGTAAAATCTCACACCGATCCGGCAACCATCAAAGCTATATTGGTGCAACAACTCGTAAGTCCGGTGCGCTGGGTCGACACGATCCAAGCTATCGCCGCTAAAGGTGTCACGCACGTGATTGAATGCGGACCAGGGAAAGTGCTGGCTGGGTTAAATAAGCGTATCGATCAAAATTTGCAGCAGCTCTCGCTGGCGGATAGTGAAGCCATCGCGCAAGCTGTCAATCAATTAAAGGTTAATTAAAAAATGAATATTAATAATAAATTGTCATGGCTCTGGTAATGATGGGGAAATGATATGGAAAATAGAATAACGTTAGTTACCGGTGCCAGCCGTGGAATCGGACAAGCGGTAGCGCTTAAACTCGGTCAACACGGCGCAGTGGTAATTGGCACAGCCACTAGTGAAAATGGCGCCAACGCAATTAGCCAGTACTTGGAAAAAGCCGGGATCAAAGGATATGGCGTGATCCTGAATGTCAATGATGCTGCGCAAATCGAAAGTACTATCGCGGATATTCGTGAAAAATTCGGTGATGTCGAGATATTAATCAATAACGCTGGAATTACCCGCGATAATCTGCTCGTTCGCATGAAAGACGAAGAATGGGATGACATTATGGAAACCGATTTAAAATCGGTATTCCGCTTAAGCCGCGCGGTGCTTCGCGCAATGATGAAAGCCCGTTACGGCCGTATCATCAATATTTCATCGGTTGTCGGTGCTATGGGAAACATGGGGCAAACGAATTATGCTGCGGCCAAAGCTGGCATTTTTGGATTCAGCAAATCGCTGGCGCGTGAAGTTGGCAGCCGCAATATCACGGTTAACTGCGTTGCTCCCGGCTTTATCGATACCGATATGACCCGGTCGCTGGCTGATGCCTTCCAACAAAACCTGATCCAACATGTCCCGCTGGGAAGATTAGGACGTCCTGAAGAAGTCGCTTCAGCCGTGGCTTTTCTAGCTTCCTCAGCAGCCGCTTACATTACGGGTGCAACGCTTCACGTAAACGGCGGAATGTATATGGATTAACCTCCAGATTGAGATCTACGAGGGAGGATTATTACCTAAGTTGCAGTGTTGTTGAGATTGAAAATTTGTTAAAATAATCGAGTTTATCTTACCTGATAAGGAAATACCTAGATGGAAAATATTGAACAGCGTATTAAAAAAATTGTTGCTGAACAACTGGGCGTAAACGAAGCGGAAGTTAAAAATGAATCGTCCTTTGTCAATGATCTTGGAGCCGATTCACTCGATACGGTTGAACTGGTAATGGCGTTGGAAGAAGAATTCGAATGTGAAATTCCGGATGAACAAGCTGAGAAAATCAATACCGTCCAGGAAGCGATAGACTACGTCACAGCACACACCACGAATTAGTATTAGTTTCTTCATAAGATAAGCACATTCACGCGGAGTCATTTTGTCCAAACGCAAGGTAGTAGTAACCGGACTGGGTATCGTCTCGCCTGTAGGAAGCACAATTTCCAGCGCATGGGATAACATTATTTCAGGAAAATCCGGAATCACCCGGATTACTCGTTTCGATGCATCCGCTTTTGCTTCACAGATTGCTGGTGAAGTAAAAGATTTTGATATTCACCAATACCTCTCGCCCAAAGAGGCTCGCCGGATGGATATTTTCATTCATTACGGCATGGCAGCGGCTATCCAAGCCGTAAAAAATGCGGGTATTGACGATATCTCCCATCTCAATCCGGAAAGGATTGGCGTGAATATCGGTTCAGGTATCGGGGGATTGCCGATGATTGAGAATACCGATACCGCTTATCATGCCGGGGGACCGCGTAAAATCTCCCCTTTCTTTATTCCCAGCACAATTATCAACATGATCGCCGGTAATTTATCCATCATGTATGGTTATAAAGGACCTAATTTTGCGATTGTAACCGCTTGTACAACGGCGACGCACAGCATTGGCAATTCCGCACGCATGATTGAATACGGCGATGCCGATGTGATGGTTTGTGGCGGCGCGGAATCTTGTGTTACGCCATTGGCCATCGGCGGCTTCGCGGCCGCAAAAGCTTTATCCAGCCAAAATGACAATCCGGAATCCGCAAGCCGCCCTTGGGATATTGATCGCGACGGTTTTGTGTTAGGTGAAGGCGCTGGCGTTTTGGTACTGGAAGAAATGGAACATGCCAAAAAACGCGGAGCGAAAATTTATGCCGAACTTGCCGGTTTTGGAATGAGCGCGGACGCTTTTCATATGACCGCACCCTGCGACGACGGAGAAGGCGCCGCGCGCTGCATGTCCAATGCACTCAAAAATGCAGGTATTGATACGACTGCAGTTGATTACATTAATGCACACGGTACTTCGACACCATTGGGAGATATTGCGGAAACAATCGCGGTTAAGCGCTGCTTTGGCGATCATGCCCGGAAGTTGGCTGTTAACTCCACAAAATCCATGACAGGTCACTTACTGGGTGCTGCCGGAGGCGTAGAAGCAATTTTCTCGGTTCTGGCCATCCATCATAAAATTGCACCGCCTACGATCAATCTGATCAATCAAGACCCGCAATGTGATCTGGACTATATTCCCAATGCTGCCCGGGATATGGATATCAAAGTTGCTTTATCCAACTCCTTCGGATTTGGTGGAACCAACGGCACGCTTGTTTTCCGAAGTGTGTAATCTTATCCATCCGATGCATGCGCACGCTAAGACGCCTCCTCTATATTAGTGTGCTTATGGCCATGCTGCTTGTGGCATGGTTTTATCTTCATGTTCATTCGAGTATCACGCTTCCAACCCTGCCTTATGAGTTTTCCGTCCGCGCAGGCAGCAATCTAAAACAGGTTGCACAGCAGTTGGAAGACGATGGGGTTATTCTTAATAAGTGGACCTTCATTCTACTTGCTCGTTACTTGGATCAAGAATCTGCAATCAAAGCAGGTGATTATCTGCTCAATGAAACAGTTACTCAGCTGGCGCTTCTAAATTACTTAACTTCAGGCGATGCCAAGCGCAATGCAGTAAGATTCATTGAAGGCTGGACATTCGCGCAATTACGGCAAGTCTTGAATGCACATCCGTCAATAAAAAAACTGACCACTGATTTGAGTGAACCAGAGATCTTACGCATGATCGGTGCATCCGAAACCGCCGCGGAAGGGATTTTTTTCCCCGATACCTACTATTTTTTGAAGGACAGCAGCGATATCGAGATTTTGCAGCGCGCTTATCGCACCATGCATAAGCACTTGCAATCAGAGTGGGCATCGCGCACCCAGTCATTACCATTAACGACACCTTATGAAGCGCTGATTCTGGCGTCGATCGTCGAAAAGGAAACCGGTGTGGAAACCGACCGCGCCGAAATCGCCGGCGTGTTCATTAACCGGCTGCGGCAAGGAATGCGATTGCAAACGGATCCTACGGTCATCTACGGTTTGGGTGAGCAGTTTGATGGAAATCTTCGCAAAAAAGACCTTCTCACTGACCAAGCCTACAACACGTATACACGTCATGGCTTACCGCCCACCCCTATCGCCATGCCAGGTCTTGCCTCTATTCGTGCGGCGCTGAATCCGGCAGAAACCGATTCTCTCTATTTTGTTGCAAAAGGCAATGGCGAATCCCATTTTTCCACAAACTTGGCAGATCATAATAAAGCAGTCAATAAATACCAGAAACAACCAAAATAAAAGTATGCCAACTATCCCTAAACCCGCCTGTGGAGCTGCATGACCGATTTTTCCATCGTAGTGCCCACACTCAACGAAGCTGAGAATATTGATGCACTCGTCACTCGCCTCCTAGCTCTGGACCTTTCTCCTGGATCCTTTGAAATCATCTTTGTGGATGACGGTTCCTCCGACGGCACACCGGAAAAAGTACGAAATTGGAGCAAGCAATCCTGTGTCCGCCTGATCGAGCGGCGCGAAAAACCCGATTTAACCGGCTCGATTTTGGCGGGTGTTGCTGCAGCCGGTAGTAATGTCATTGTTGTTATGGATGCGGATCTTAGCCATCCACCCGAACAATTACCGGATATTGTCGCACCGGTGTTGAACCGTTCTTTCGATGTTGCCATCGGCAGCCGCTATATTGCAGGCGGGAAAACCGAAAATTGGCCGCTATACCGTCAATTGCTGTCACGCATTGGCGGCTTGATTGCTCGCCCCATTTGCGATGTCAATGACGCGACCTCCGGCTTTTTTGCATTCCGGCGTGAACTGGCTAATAACATTTCAGACCATGCGCGCGGTTACAAGATCTTGCTGGAACTGTTGATGGCCAATCAAGGGAAAATCCGGGTCACGGAAATTCCAATCTGCTTTAGCGACCGTACGCACGGTGCATCGAAATTATCGTTTTCGCATCAACAGGCGTACATACAGCGTTTGATTACATTAGCCGGCGGCACCGCCTCGCTCAATACGGCTGGCCGATTTGCAGTGGTAGGTCTGTTTGGCGTGATCATCGACGCTTTGATTTTCCAATGGATGATGAGCCGTGACGCGGGTCTTGCGATGTCACACTTTGTCAGTTTCTTTGTCGCCGCAACCACCAATTACGCGTTCAATTCCAAGTGGTCTTTCCGGGATCATCATGCGGGTTATTTACACTGGCATCAATTCGGCCGATTCCTGACGATTGGTTTGTTAGCCCTATTACTGCGTGGCGGCGTTCTGGCATTGCTGGTTTATGTCTTGCAGGTTCCACCCGCACTGGCGATTTTTCCGGCGATTGCCGCTACCGCTGTCGTGAATTATCTCGGTTCCGCTTTTTATGTCTTCCCGGATCAAAAGAATCCGCCATCCCTCGATATCCAGTGGCGTACGGCAGCGATTGGCATTGTGCTATTTGCAGTATTGCTGCGTTTGGTTTATTTCGGCCTGGCCCAGCTAATCCCGGATGAAACCTACTATTGGCAATACGCGCAGCACATGGATCTCAGTTTTTACGACCACCCACCCATGGTCGCCTGGCTGATTTGGATGGGCACATCGATCTTGGGTCACAACGAATTCGGCGTTCGAATCGGCGCACTGCTCAGTGGCTTGATCGCAATGGGTTATTTGTATGCCATGGCGCTGAATTTATATGACAAATCCACTGCGATGCGCACCATGCTGTTGCTGGTCATATTACCGCTGGGATTCGGCTCGGGTTTTCTGATGATTCCGGATGCGCCGTTAGTCGCGGCGTGGGCGGCTACCCTCTATTACATGGAACGCGCATTGGTTGCAGGGCAACGTTCCGCTTGGCTCGGCATGGGGATTGCTTTTGGTCTCGGACTGTTATCCAAGTATACCTTGGGGCTATTAGGAATTGCCGCACTGATATTCGTGATGATCGATCCAACCGCGCGCCGCTGGATGTTACGTCCTCATCCTTATTTAGCTTCGCTGCTGGCGCTGCTGCTATTTTCACCGGTAATACTGTGGAATTATGAAAATGATTGGGCCTCGTTTGCTTTTCAATCCAACCGGGTGTTGACGGACCGCTATCAGTTTGCCGTTCATCAGTTATTGCTTCACATCATCGTATTATTAACACCCATCGGCTTTGCCGCTGCGGCGTTCGCGTTGTTTTCAATCAAGAAGCCAATCGATCAGCCGCTGGAACGCAGACAACACCTATTTGTGCAAATTTTCACCGGCGTTCCTCTGATCATCTTCATCATTGCAAGCCTGTCGGATGCACCACGCTTTCACTGGACCGGCCCTATCTGGCTGGCAATTTTACCCACCCTCGCCTGGATGATCGGCCATAGCGAGCAACTTGGAACACTCGGCAAGCGCATACTAAAAGGCTGGCGGCTCACGGCCGTTAGCTGCATTCTTGTCTATGCATTTGTATTGCATTATGTCGTATTGGGAATACCCGGCATTCCCTATCATCTGTTCACCGAGCATTATTTCTGGCGGGAAACGGCCGATGAAATCCAACAGATTGCAGCGGATGTCAGGAATCAAACCGGTAAAGAACCGGTCATTGTTGGCATGAGCAAGTGGTCTGTGGCCAGTGCGCTGGCATTTTACACCCATGAAGAGTCGGCATTGGATATCCGCTCACGCAATATGTTTGGCGATAGCGGCGCCATGTATGAATACTGGTTGCCTTCACAAGCACCGGTGAATCGCCCGGTCATCCAGGTTGGCATGAAACGTCGGCACCTGGAAAAAACCAGGCAGGGCACCGATCTCAAACCCATGCTGATACAACCCGGATCGATTGAGTATCGCGTGATAGAACGCTATGGCACGCCAGTAAGACGAGTCTACTACCGGATTTCGGAAGGATTCAGAGGCATAACGCCGGAAAACTAAGCGATCAAAAGTTATTTGATTGCATAATCAGCCATCTGCCAGGTATTTTCCACAGTTTTAGCCAGCGTGACTGTCTCCATTGCCAGTCCTTTTTCAGCGAATGTCGTATAAAACTGCAGCACGACATATTCGCCATCGGGAAATCCGGAGATTGATTTGGTCACCCCTGCGGTAGCCAAATACCGGGCAGTCATTGCACCACGGGGGGTTCTGATCCCAGTTATCGATTTGAGCCAGTCTGCTTCCGGAGTTTTATTTTTAAATAAAACCGACGACATTTCCCAGCTTTCTTTGTATTTTCCGTCATCCACCAACTCAAACCAGGATCGCGCAGCACTTTCCACCGCTTTTAAGACTTCGCTGTCATCCGCTTGCGCAAAGTTACTGCAAACAAGTAACAGCATAAGCATGAACCATTTTTTCATTATTAAACTCCTCAATTATCAAACCCTCATTTGCGTATTACTCAGATAATCACTGCGCATGGGGAAAAATATTTCCAATGATCCAGATTGAAGCAATTCCGAGCAAAATTAAAGTCACTTGCTGGATGGTCGCATGAATTTCCGGACGTTTATGCAATCCTGGGATTAAGTCAGACATCGCTACGTAGATCATACTGGCGGTTGCAATCGCCAGTAGCGGTTGTACCAGGAAATTCATATTATGCAAAGTAAAGTAGGCCAGAACGCCGCCAACCAGTGTTGCAAAACTGGAAAATAAGTTCAGTAGAAACGCTTTATGGCGCGTGTAGCCGGAATTTAGCAAAATGATAAAATCCCCGGCTTCTTGCGGAATCTCATGCGCGATGATGGCAATCGAAGTTACGATGCCTAATTGCACGTCGACCATAAAAGCAGCCGCAATCAGTATTCCATCAACGAAATTATGAAAGGTATCGCCGACAATCACCATCATTCCGCTGCGGCCGTGATCGTGCTGATGGTAATGCGATGCTGACGCTGCTGATGCATGGTCATGCGAAGGATCATGCGCCTCGCAATTTTCCAGATGACAGTGCCGCCATAACACCAGCTTCTCTAAAATAAAAAAAGCCAGAATACCAAACAGCACCGTCATAGATACTTGCACGGGATTATCGGAGTGCTCAAGCGCTTCCGGCAGAGTATTCAAGAAAGCGGCTCCCAGCAATGCGCCGATCGCATAGGACACCAGCAAGGATAGCCAGGATATCCTGGCATTGAGCGCCAACACAGCGGCAAACAATATACTCAACACCCCGCCCAGCAGGCTGGCGGTGATGATCCAGGTAAGCGTCGACATAAAACTAATCGAAAAGGAAAGGCGGGATTATACGCTGTTGCAGCTAACTGGATAGAATCACATGTTAATAAATTTCATTCAAGCCAGATCAACGCTGCCATCCGCCCGGTTTCGCCATCGCGACGGTAAGAATAAAAGCGGGCGGGGTCGCTATAGGTACAGACTCCTCCGCCATAAATTTTTGTTACGCCGCAATTGCTGAGCCGCTGCCGCGCCAATAAAAAAATGTCTGCAAGCCACTTTGCCTGGCCGTTAGAGTACTTGGGTTGAAAAGCTTGCTGCGCGCGGTCATCATGCTGTACGAATGCCGCATAAACCTCCGCGCCGACTTCAAAATGATCCGGACCAATCGCTGGCCCCAGCCACGCCATTAGCCGGCGTGGGTCCATTTGCATCGCTTCAATGGTATTTTCGATGACGCCACCAGCCAAGCCGCGCCAACCGGCATGCGCAATACCCACTCCCGTTCCAGCCTGATCACACAGCAATACCGGCAAGCAATCGGCCACCATCACTGCGCACACTGTTTGTTGCCGACGGCTGAAAGCAGCATCTGCCTCGGGAATCTCCGCTGCAGCATGTTCAATTTGAACCGGCTGCGCGCCATGCACTTGGTTTAGCCATTTCGGTTCCTGCGGCAAATGATGGCGCAATAAAGCCCGGTTCTGCGTTACATTTTCCGGTTTGTCATTCACATGCGCACCGAGATTCAATGATGTATACATTCCGTGCGCACCGCTACTAACACCACCGTTACGCGTGGTAAACAACGCTCTGACGTTGTCCGGCGCCGGCCAATCGGGAACAATCCAATCGTTGGTTGTGATCACCTGCATATCCCTTAATAAAATTTGAGAATTTTGACCCGGTTCACAAAATTTCTGCTGCCCCTGAAAAAAATTCCAATCCCAATTCAATCTTTAACCGGATATTTCTGAGTTAAAATATGAAAGATAAGAAGTAACAATCAAACTCAATGCACATGCACTGATCCGTTATCTCCTTAATAACCCTCAATTGACAATAACAAGCCCGTAATAGGTGTAATCGATGAATTATATAAAGAACTACCTTTTGATAATACTGAAATCTTTAGCTCGCACCATCGTAACCATAGCGATAATCATACCCTTGGCGCATGCCGCAACCGAAGACGAAACCGAATTCCTTAAAGCTGCATTTTCGGGAAAAACCGAGACCATCACGCAGTTTCTGGAAAAAGGCATTAATGTCAATTATCAAAATGAAATGGGATTTACCGCACTGATCGTTGCTTCGCAATTCGGTCATAGCGACATCGTCAAAAAATTGCTGGAAAGCAATGCTGATGTCAATCACAAGAATGCAGGCGGCGTAACGGCGCTGACCATTGCTACCAAAAACGGCCATGCGGATATTGTTGATATGCTCTTAGCTAAGGGCGCTGATATCAATGCCCAAACCACTGATGGCATTACTCCGCTGATGCTGGGCATCCAGAAAGGACGGGACGCCATCGTCGATACCTTGCTGGATAAAGGCGCTGACATCCATCTGCACACCCAGGAGAAACTCACGGCCCTGATCATTGCCGCCATGGAAGGCAAAAGCTCTATCGTCGAGAAGCTGCTGGCAAAAGGCGCCAAAGTTGATGATCAAGCATCAGACAATACCACGGCACTGTATATGGCCGCGCGGAATGGCCATACCGCAATCGTTGAAACTCTGTTAGCAAAAAATGCAGCCGCGGATATAGTGGCCGTCGACAATACTACGCCATTATTTATCGCAGCTCAAAATGGTCATAGCGACATCGTGAATGCGCTACTGGCAAAGAACGTCAAGGTTGATGCGCAAGATCAAAATAGTGCCACACCATTGACTTTGGCGGCTCTGATGGGACACAGCGAAATCGTAAAAACACTCATCAAGCACGGCGCCACCATTGATCACAAAGCCACGAATGGATTCACTCCATTAATTCTAGCCGCACAGAACGGCCATACGCCGGTCATCGAAATTTTATTGGAAAACGGCGCAAAAATTGATTTGCAAAACGAAGACGGCATCACCGCACTCATGTGGGCAAGCTTGCATGATCACGCTGATGCGGTCAAATTGCTCTTGGCAAAAGGCGCGGACACTTCGATCAAAAGTAAAACCGGGAAAACCGCGGCAGAAATTGCAAAAGACCCCGCAATTGTCGAGTCGCTGCAAGCCGCTAAAAAATAATCACGGATACTTGTATGAACTCGATGCCTGAGCACTCGCCACCTGAAAAATGCCAAGTGTTCGCGCATCGCGGCGCCAATCGTGAAGCCATGGAAAACACCCGCAGCGCTTTCGACAAAGCGCTGCGCTACGCCATCGACGGTATCGAAACCGATGTGCAGTTAAGCCGCGATGACGTGACTGTGCTTTGGCATGACCGTTTTCTCGACAAAATCGGATTGAACGGCAAGCACATCGACGATTTTGATTATCAGCAACTGCGCGCACTGATTAATCCCGATTCCGGTAGTGAAAGTATCATGACGCTAGCGGATTTTTTGCGCGAGTACCGGCAGCGTTGCCGGTTACTGATCGAAATCAAGAATCGCGATTGGGAACCGGTTTCGCGTCATCATAGCAAAATGCGGCAAACGCTCGATTTAATCGGTAACGATCCTGATCGGCACATGCTGGTATCGTCGTTCAATCTCGCAAGCCTGGAATATGCGCATCGATACCGAGCAGATTCTCCATTGATCTACAATTTTGAAACCGGTCAAACCATCGATGATGCGCACGAGCTATTGACTTCACATGAATTTCTGCACGGCTTCTGCTTGCCGATCGATACTACTGATCAAGCCATCGTCGATTTATTGCACGATCATGGCAAATGTGCCGGTGTCTACACCTGTAACAGCGATGCCGAGATTACTAAAGCACTGGAGCTGGGCGTGGATATCCTGATCAGCGACGTGCCGCAGCAAGCATTGATATTGCGCGATCGATGAAACGTGACTTCGCCGCTTTAGGACAGCAGAAATTCGATCTTTTGATTTGCGGCGGCGGTATTTACGGTGCCTGGACTGCGTATGACGCCGCATTGCGCGGACTGAAAGTCGCCATCGTCGAGCAAAACGATTGGGCCAGCGCGACTTCTTCCGCTTCGACCAAATTGATCCACGGCGGTTTGCGTTATCTGGAAACGTACGATTTCAAGCTGGTCAGCAAATCGCTCCAGGAACGTACCCGGCTGTTGCGCATTGCGCCGCACCGCGTTTGGCCGTTACGCTTCGGCGTGCCGGTCTTTGCCCGGCAACGAATCAACCGGTTACAACTGAAATTGGGGTTGTCGCTATACGATTATCTAGCGGACGATACCGATCCATCCATGCGGCATCGATATTTCAATCCCGAGCAATTCAGCGCGCATTTTCCTGCAATCAAGCAAAATCAACTGAAAGGTGGGTTCACCTACGCCGACGCGCAAACCGACGATGCTCGCCTGGTACTGGAATTGATCGCCGGTGCGCAAGCGGCTGGCGCTTGCTGCATCAACTATTGCCAGTTGTTGCAAATTCTGGAAGCAGAAAGCAAGGCTAACAGCGCAATCGTTCGCGACCAATTGACCGGTCACGAACTCCCGATTCATGCCCGCCAAATCGTGTTCACCACCGGTTTGTGGTTAGCCAAAGAACCGCCGGGGCGGGATTGGTGCCGGCTCGCCAAAGGCGTGCATTTGATCATGCCTGCCGTACTCGATACCGATGCGCTGTTATTGACGGCACCTGCCGATGGCCGGGTGTTTTTCATGATTCCTTGGTACGGTTTGACCTTGCTCGGAACCACCGATACCGATTTCAACGCCGATACCGGACAGGTTGCGGTTGAAACCAGCGATATTGATTATTTGCTTGCTGCTGCCAATCACTATCTGCGAGTACCCTGGACTCGTCGCGACATCATCGGCAGTTTTGCCGGTGTGCGGGTTTTTAAACAACCATTGCAATCGGCTGCAAGCGGATCACCATCTGCCTTGAGCCGCGACTGGGAATTAAAAACCGCTCCGAACGGCGTGCATTACGCCATTGGCGGAAAAATCACTTCCTCCCGGCAAGATGCTGCCCGCATCGTGGATACCGTATGTGAGCAACTCGGCATCGCCGCAACGTGCATCACCCAGGAAAAATTGTTACCGTGGACGCCCTCCGGCAATTTTGCAACCTGGTTCTCACAGATGACGGCCCAAGCGGCACAGCTTGGAGTCGATGCGGCCAGCATACACTGGCTGCTGCGCCGTCACGGCAGCAAAGCGGCCGAAATTCTGCAACAAGTCCAATCAAATCAACAACTGGCACAGCGTATTGTGCCGTCTTTGCCATTCATTCTCGCCGACCTGCTGCACTGCGCCACCAATGAAATGGTCGTACATTTGGACGATCTGCTGCGCCGCCGCTTGCCGTTGCTCATTCTAACCAAGCTCAGCGAAGAACAACTCAACCCAATCGCTCAGTTGATTGCCAGTCCCTTACAGTGGGACAACGCATGCATCGCGCAAGAAATATCCCGTTGCAGCAACTTCCAGAACGTGGAATGATCGCGGCGATCGCTTTGGATCTAGGCACTACTTCCATCAAAGCAGCTTTGATGGACCCCTGCGGCAATCTCTCTTCCATCGTTTCACGCCCGGCACCGGTTATCAATGGACAACAGGGTCGCTATGAAAGCGATGCCTTGCAATATGCTGAGTCAGTCGATGCAGTGCTCGCACAGTGTCTTGCGGGCACCCCCTCGAAACCGCCGTTAGGCTTATGCAGTCAACGCTCATCTTTTTTGATTTGGGATACCACCAGCGGTCAACCAGTAACACCGTTAATTTCGTGGCAAGATGACCGTGGAGCCAATTGCTGCGACCGATTGCACGCATCGGCCGGCACGATTCAATCACTGACCGGCCTACGGCTAACACCCTATTACTTCGCTCCAAAACTCAATGTGTTATTGCAGCAAAACCCGTTATGGCGCAAGAAACTCATTGAAAGTGAATGGCGAGTCGGAACATTGGATACCTTTCTGATTTGGCGCTGGACCAACCAGCAACATTTCATCACCGATGTTTCAATGGCCGCGCGAACGCTATTGATGGATATTCACCAGCTGCAATGGTCGGAGGATCTATGCCGGTTATTCGATGTTCCACGCTCGGTTTTACCGGAAATTCAACCTTCAACCGGCTTCAATCTACCATTAAGCAATAGATTGACATTGCAAGCCAGTGTCGGCGATCAGTCCGCGGCATTATTCGCCAGTCTGGCGGATAACCGCAGTGAAGCATTGGTCAATCTTGGAACGGGCGGATTTGTCATCCGCTCGCTTAAAAGCGGCGAATCGGCATTTAACGGTTATCTGCAAACGCTGGTATGTCAAACCGATCAGCCAGCGCATTTTGCCATCGAAGGAACGCTTAATTCGATTGCCGCAGCGCTCGCGCCTTATCCGGTGAAATCGTGCACCTTGCAAGAGCTTGCAATCAGCGATATTTATTGTTTGGCCGAGCCCAGCGGCTTGGGCGCACCATATTTCCGCAGTGACTGGGGACTTTATTTTTCTCAAGCAATCACCCATTTAAACCAGCAGCAAGTCGCTTCGCTGTTACTCGAAGCGATAATTTTCAGGGTAACGCGCATCGTCGAAGAATTTCATCGGCATGCCCCTTTGTCGGCAGTCTTATTATCCGGTGGCTTATCCGAATTGCCCTGCCTCCAACAGGGTATCGCTCAGTGTAGCTCAGTACCGGTTTTCCTCTTGCAGCAAAAGGAAGCCAGTCTACAGGGTGCCGCCATACTGGCTGCCGGATTAACGGTTATCAACCGCACGGCGAGAAAAAAAATAATGGTCGAACAAGCCAATAGCAAGCTCAACGAGAAATACTTGCACTGGAAACAGTGGCTGAATGTTCTGCTGAAAATCCCTCGCAGTTGACATGAAAAATCTAGCCTTATAAATAATCAATCCTGTAAAATTCGCACCGCGAATATCGGTTCATTGGAATGATTCTTTTCGAACCAAGATTGAATGCATCATCGCATGGTATTGAATGATTGAGTAACAACTCGTGTTGTTACCGCTAACAATCAATCTCTTAATTATTAAAAAGGAAATCTTATGGCAAATATACCCGGTTATACCTACGGCACCGCTGCCGTTGCGAAATCTCCTGTATCCATGGATGATTTTGCCAAACTCAAACAAGCAACATTGTTTGGTGACGACGATGTGCGTTACTTGAAAATGTCGCATGACGTGCTGAAAGATCAAGTCGAGCAAATTCTCGATGTATGGTATGGATTCGTCGGTTCAACCCCGTTCCTGCTCCACTACTTTACCAATGCCTCCGACGGCCAACCGAATATGGATTACCTCGGCGGTGTGCGCAAACGTTTCGGTCAATGGATCCTGGATACCGCCAACGCCGATTACAATCAGGATTGGCTGAATTATCAACACGAAATCGGCTTGCGTCATCACAGCACGAAGAAAAACACCACCGACAATGTGAAAGCGGTACCGATCATTCACGTGCACTACATCTTTGCATTACTGATTCCGATCACTACCACGCTGCGTCCGTTCCTGGAAAAAGGCGGCCATTCACGTGATGATGTCGATCGTATGCAAGACGCATGGCGCAAATCGGTGCTGATGCAAGTGATTCTGTGGTCACAACCTTACATTAAATCGGGCGAGTTTTAATGGATGCCGGGGAGCGGCAACGCTGCTCCCCATTGATCCTTACACAAACCACAAACAGCTACTCACCTTTTCTCCCGCACTATTTAATGCACCTTTCGATCGTTATCCCGGCGTTCAACGAAGAGCAATTGATTCTGGATTGCTTGCAATCGATCCAGCAATCAGTTGGCGCCAATCAGCGCCCCGGTTTTACCCACGAAGTCATTGTCGTAGATAACAACTCGACCGATAAAACTGCAGAACTTGCCAAACAAGCTGGTGCCACTGTGGTTTTCGAACCGGTCAACCAAATTGGCCGCGCGCGTAATGCCGGTGCTGCCGTCGCAACCGGTGATTGGCTGCTGTTTGTCGATGCCGACAGCTTACTGAATCCCGGTATGATCGCTGACATCCTGCAACTCATCGAAAACGGACGATATGTCGGCTGCGGCAGTGTCCTGCACATGCCCGGCTTACCCTGGTGGGGTAACGCTGCGATGCGGCTTTGGACTGCACTTTCGGTGACTTTCCATTGGGCTGCAGGTGCATTGGTGGTTTGCCGCACGGATGCATTCCGTGACGTGGGCGGCTTTAACCAGGAGATGTTCGCTGCTGATGAAATCGATTTAAGTCAACTACTTAAAAAGTGGGGACGCCAACGCGGATTGAAGTTTACGATCTTGACCCGCCACCCATTGGAAACCTCTCCACGAAAAACCCAACTATATACCGGACGTGAAATTGCCGGACAGTTATTGCGTGTCATCTTTAGCCCTCGTAAAACGTTACTCGACAAAAAGAAATTACCGATCTGGTATGACGGTAGACGATAAACAAGAAAGTTTTATGTTGGGGTTTAAAATACGTGACAATTCAATTGCCTTCGCTGAAGCTGGCGCTGGTTTGCGGCGGCACCGGCGCTGAACATATCGGTAGTATCGAAAGCGCGCTGTGGCTATTGAGTCAATTCCGCGCCGATCACCATCCTGCTTTCTTCTACCAGCATCCCGACGGTCGCCTGGCAGAAGCCGCTGAATTACCGGCTTTGTTCGAAACTTGGGCAACACATCCTTATATCAAAGCTTGGAGCGATCAGTCAGGCGCCGAACGCTGCCGAGCCATCTTCCGGCAAGCAACAGCCTGGAGCGGAGCACCATGGACCACATTGACAAATAACCAATGGGATTTGGTATGGCCGGCCTTCCATGGCCGTGGCGGTGAAGACGGCAGCTTCCAGGGTTTTTGCGAAATTCTGGACTTGCCTTATGCCGGTTGCGGTATCGCGGCTTCCGTTATCAGCGTCGATAAAATAAAAACCAAATCAATCTTGCGTGTTTCCGGGCTGCCGGTATTGCCGCAGATCACGATCGACGATTGGGAATTAGGCGCTGATGACGTGCTTTCAGTATTGATTGAACTGCCAGAGCATCATCAAACAGAATCCGGGTCAAGTTTTGATGCAATCCAAGCCATCAGTCCAACACTGGCTGAGCGCATAGTCGAATCGGAGCAATGCCTGCATTATCCGGTTTTCGTCAAACCGGCCAGCTTAGGATCGTCGCTGGGTGTCACTAAAGCTTCCAATCGCCAGGAATTGATCGCCGCGCTGATTCAATCATTATCGTTAGACCGGCGTGTGCTGATAGAACCGCAATGCAACTGGCCGGAGTATGGCATCGGATTGTGCGGCCTTGACGAGCCGAAGGTTTCATTAGTAGTCGGATATGCACTGAACCCTGATTTTTTTGATTATGAAGCCAAATTCGGCGACCAGGCGCAAGAAGATGCCATTCCGGCGCATCTCGACAATAACCAAATGCATCAGCTTCAGGAGCTTGCCGTGGCTGCCTGGCATGCACTGGATCTGGAAAGCTGCGCACGGATCGACTGTTTCTATGAAAATGGTCAGTTCGCAATCAACGAAGTCAACACGATGCCAGGCTTTGGCGCGCATAGCGTCTACGCAGAAGCCTTTACCAAAGCTGGATTACCGCCAACAGCCCTATTGGATGAAATCATGGCGGCCGGTTTGGAACGTTATCGCCGACGCAATCGGCTTAATTTCGGTTTTAAGGATCGGCTATGAACGGAATCCGTCAAACTATCACGGTGCTTTTCGGTGGAAAAAGCCCGGAACACTGGGTCAGCGTCAAATCCGGATTGTTCGCGTTATTGCATCTTGATCCATCGCGCTATCTGGCCCGCGGCGTTTATTTTGACCAACAAGGCAAGCCGACGTCCGCTGCTGTTTATCGCGAAGCGATCGCAACCTTTTTTGCCCGTAACGAAGTTACTTTTTTCGGACCTGGCGAAACCCCGCCATCGGATGATCTTTGTGCATGGTTGCAGGAACGTGCACATCCATCCGGCGAGACTTGTCTTCACGACGACGGTCAAGGGGATTGGGGACTCTTCTTGCCGGTTTTCCATGGTCAGGGCGGTGAGGACGGCAGTATTCAAGGATTCCTCGAATTCATGCGGTTGCCTTATGGCGGTTGTAATCTGGAAGGCTCGGCGCTAGGGATCGACAAAATCCTGACCAAACAATTCTGCGAAGCAAGCGGATTGACCGTAGCACCGTGGACTGGAGTTACCACGATTACCTGGACTCGTGAAAAACAAGCCTGCTTGGAGCGTTGCCGATCTTTAGGCTTCCCTCTGTTCATCAAACCTGCCCGCTTGGGCTCGTCGATCGGTTTGCACCGTGTTGTCCGCTTCGAAGATCTTGCACCCGCAATCGAAGAAGCATTGAAATGGGATAGCCGTATCCTGGTCGAGGCGCAGGTTCAAGGCATCGAATATGGTATCGGCGTCGCCGGAAACCTAGCACAACCCAGAATATCTGCGATTGCCGAATCCACGCTTCGTGCCGACAGTTTCGACTACGATGCCAAATACAGCGCCGATGCGCTCGACGACATCGTCCCCGCTCGCTTAAGCGAAACCGATACCGTCAAGCTGCAGGACTTTGCTCTTAAAGTATGGCGGGCATTGGATATGCGCGGAATCGCCCGTATCGACTGTTTCTTGGGTCCCCAAGGCCCGGTGCTCAATGAGGTCAACACCATGCCGGGATTATCCGCCTGGGCTCCGTTCGTCATGGCGTGGCGGCATATTGGCGTACGCGCTCCGGATTTGATGGATTTAGTGGTTCGTGAAGCTTTGGAGCGATATCAAGCTCCCATTGCCAAAGGCACATCCAATCTTCTGTAGCGCTTTTTTGAAACCGCTTCAAGCCTGCCATCGCATCTAAAACCGGCAACTTCTTCAGCTTTTTGCTTCTTCTGCTCCCGTCATGAGTTACAATCGCATGATCTGCACATAACGCGATGCAGATTCAGCGATTAATTGTGACGAGCCGATTTCAAATTTTTACCCTTTAATTTTTATTCATTTTTGAATCCTCAATCTGCTATAACACCGCGATTGTTCCCCCATAACGAATTTATGATTGCTTTACTCGTTATATTCTCGCTGGCTTGTATCGGCTATATCGTATATCTCCACCGGCGTTACAACAGCAGCCAGGAATCGATGCGTGTACGCGCTATTGAGGCCATCATTCAAACGACCCGCTACGGAGTCATCGAAACGGATTTAAACGGAACCATTCTGATCTTTAACCCTGCAGCCGAAAAAATGCTGGGCTACCGCGCAGAGGAAGTGATCGGCAAATTGACACCTGCCATTATTCATGTACCCGAAGAAATTGCAGCCCGTGCCGCAGAACTCGGCATCGAACCGGGTTTTGATGTTTTCGTCAAAAACCCCCGGGAAAAACGCGAAGTTGAAACCAGGGAATGGACGTATATCCGCAAAGATCGATCGACATTTGTGACTTATTTATCGATCAGCGCATTAAGAGATGCCAACGACCATTTGATCGGATATGTGGGTGTCTTTGAGGATATTACGGCACTCAAAGAATGGCAGAAAGCGCAACAAATGAAAGATGAATTTCTAGCCAATGTCAGTCACGAGTTGCGCATCCCGCTGAATGCTGTCATGGGTTTGTCGGCATTGATTAAAGCGGAAACCGATTATGAGAAAATCAGAAACTATGCGCAGAGCATCCATTTATCCGGCAGCCATTTGCGCGATATCGTGAATGAATTGCTCGATTTCTCGAAAATGCAGGCGGGTAAGTTTCAAATTGAGAAAGCGCGGCTACCGCTCATCAAAGTTTTCAAGGATTGCCATGCGATACTGCTCGGACTGGCGGAGGAAAAACGCGTAAACCTCCGGTTCGATTATCAGAAAATTGCTGAAGACTGCTATGTAGAAGGCGATGAAATCCGGCTGAAACAGATCGTCAATAACATCGCATCGAATGCCATCAAATTCTCAGAAGACGGCATCGTTGAGATTTGTGCCGGTTATCGCGACGGCTTGCTTTCCGTCATCATCAAAGATAACGGTATCGGCATGAATGCAGAGGTCGTCAGAAATCTCTTTAAACCGTTTTATCAAGCGGACGGTTCGATAAGCCGGAAATTCGGCGGGACCGGACTAGGTTTGGCAATTTCAAAAAATATCGTTGACAAAATGGATGGATCGATCAAGGTTGAATCTACTATCGGCAAAGGGTCGACTTTTATCTTGTCAATTCCGCTATCCCCCGCACCAGAAGTGCAAAATCGCATCGCCAATAATAATCCGCTGCATAAGTTCGGCCACCGCTTTCATGTGCTGATAGCGGAAGATAATGTGCTGAATCAACTAATTCTTGAACAAATATTACTTCAGTTTGAATTAAACGTGACCAAAGCCGGGAATGGCAAGGAAGCGCTTGATCTGGCGTTAGAGAACGAATTTGATCTAATTCTGATGGATATGCAAATGCCTGGAATGGATGGCCTGAAATCGACGCAGATGCTTAGGGAAGCAGGAATCCTGGTGCCGATTATTGCTTGCACGGCCAATGCCTATCAAGACGATAAAACCGCGTGCATCGCTGCCGGGATGAACGATTTTATTACTAAACCGATCGATATCTCCGCGCTTAATGCGCTACTCATTAAATATCTCTCCGCACAACAGCAATCTGCAGCTGAACACCTGACTTCGAAAGATTAAAAAGAGCTATTGTAGTGAAAAACTATTTAGCGATGGTGATGCTGGGCACGCCGATGCGCGGCAAATCGGTAACGGTCATCTGAAACAACAAGAATAACAACTGGAAAGCATCGCGATTCCAACGTGCATAGGGTCCTGAAGTATTAACCGCATAATAGCGGCTATCCCAACGAATAGAGAAATCTGTTCCTGGCGGTGGTGTACTGGAAACCAAAAATTCCATGGTTAAATCGGGGTTTTCATTACCCAGTATGGGCGGCGTTCTGGGGTCTTTTTCGACATGATAACCGGCTTCATGACCCAGCGACTTACCCAGGAAACTCAGAATGGCATGAAAACTTCTTAACCGGAAAAAACCGCTCATCGGCCATTCGCCACCGGAATAACCGGCACGGATATCGAACGCGATATCGCTCACATCCCATTCACGAGCGCGTTCGTTCAATTTCTCACGCTCTGCTTCAGTCAGTGAATCGGGGTCGTAATTGGTGATCAGAATCGGCCCAGGAATTTGTTTGCGTAACGAAAAGGTATCGTCTGCGGTGTTATAGTGCACGATAAATTCCTTTTGCAACGACTGAAAACTGTCTGGCGCAATGGTAGCGGCTGGAATAGTCCAAGTATGCGTCAGTAACAACGGTTCCGCGTATAGTTGATTGTGATCCTGGATCGCTGAAAGATGGAGCGCAACGCGGCGAAACATTTCATAACCGATCCTGTCCGCCGGGCTATTGCGGTAAACACCGTGTTGGCCGGAATCCTCCAAACGCACTTCCTGCGCCATCATACGCAGCAACATGTCGACATCATAGTGTTGACGCAATAACAATGTCAGCTTGCTTTGCGGAAAGGGAGTCAACAGGCGCTTGGTAAATTCTTCCCCCTCGATCGGAACAATACTGATGGTCGGGCTTTCGGCAAGACTGCCGCCAAAAATCGGCATCAAAGTTGTTCCGGCAAGCCCTCCCAGCGCTGGGGTTGCGCCGGCATTGGCAGCAAAAGTAAAGGTAGCCGCAATATTGGATACACCGGTAAAATGAATCGGTTGCCGGTAATGCGCACGGACGATATTGACGAGCAGTTGTTGCGAAATGGCATCGGTTACTGCTTCATCGTATGCGATGACAGCACGATTCAGGGCAATCGGGGATACACAGCCGGTTAAGAAAATCAGGATGAAAAAATACGAAAAGTATTCCCGCAATCTATGTAGATCCAGTTTCGTATTTTTACGCTTCACCCAAACATCCCGCTCATTTGAAATTCGCTTTTCCTGTAAAGTGCGCATAAATCCATCGTCAGTGCAACACTGCAATGAATCATAACACCCAACCAGATACTTTTGCTTTTTAAACTAAAATACCCCAGCACAACCCCGGCAAAAATTGCAGCAATGGTTTCCGCCATCGGCTTGCCAAAATGGATCATACAATACGGAATGACCATGACAAATATGGCGTAGAACCCAAAGCGCTGCTTTGTTCCGTGCAGAATAAAACCCCGAAAGAAAAATTCCAAAGCTGCGAACTGCAAGAAATAAATCATTTCCCAAATAAAAAACTTGGGAAATAAACTTTCATTCTTCCCAACTTCATAAAAAGGGTAGCGTTCCAGGAAACTCTCGGAGCCCGAAAAATAAATTACCAGCGGAATCATGAAAACCAGCATGTACAGATACAGCGGATAATCTTTCAGCGCCCCTTCAGATCTTAAGCCATAATCCGACAGCTTTTCCTTAAATACAAACCAAATAATACCGATGGGCACAACCAGATAGAAGAAAATAACGACTGTTGCCCAATACGTCAGCATGTAAAGTTGACCATTCACTGGATCGTCAATCATGCCTTGCAACATTTCCGCAAGCCGGAGCAGGTTCAAATCGTCCAGGATGGAAATCACAAACCAAGGATTTCCCAAATAGCGCGTACAAGTCAAAGACAAGGCAACGATCAAACATATCAGCACTACCTTGAGATCAATACGGTTGCCATTTTCTTGCAAAAACTTTAGAGAATCCGTCTCTGACTTAAGAAAAATTGATGATAATTTTTTGTTATTAATCAAATTCATAACTTTTATAAGAAATGAAATTGTGAGATTACTAACCAGTTTTAACATCCCACACTGACAGGTTAATAATATTCCGGTCTGGCATGGTTTTCGAAACGTGTATATTCTCCCAGGAAAGTTAAATCAACTTTCCCAATCGGTCCATTGCGCTGCTTACCGATGATTATCTCTGCGATGCCTTTGTCTGGCGAATCCGGGTTATAGACTTCGTCTCGATAAATAAAAAGGATTACATCGGCATCTTGTTCAATGGCCCCGGATTCTCGTAAATCCGACATGACCGGACGCTTGTTGGGGCGTTGCTCGAGACTGCGATTCAGTTGCGATAACGCAATTACCGGCACTTTAAGTTCCTTGGCCAGTCCTTTCAATGCCCGTGATATCTCAGAGATTTCCGTAGCCCGGTTTTCTCCTTGACTGGTGGAAGACATGAGCTGTAAATAATCAACCACAATCAATCCTAATTCCCCGTATTGGCGATATAGCCGCCTTGCCCGCGCTCGCAGTTCCAATGCATTGAGCGCCGCGGTTTCATCAATATAAATGGGCGCTTCATTTAATTTGCCTAAGGCATGGGTCAATTTGGGCCAATCTTCATCGGCTAGACGCCCCGTTCGCACTTTATGCTGATCAAGCTTACCGACGGATCCCAATAACCGCATCGCCAGTTGAGCGCCTCCCATTTCCATACTGAATACCGCAACCGGCTTGTTCAATTCCAGCGCAACATACTCGGCAATATTTAACGAAAAGGCGGTTTTACCCATTGAGGGGCGACCTGCGACAATAATCAGATCACCCGGCTGGAAACCGGATGTTTTCTGGTCAAGATCATGAAATCCGGATGCCACGCCGGTCACATTGCTCGGATTATCCTGACCATATAACAATTCTATCCGTTCCACAACTTGTTTCAGTAACGGTTGGATGCCGACGAATCCTTCTTTTCCGCGTGCACCTTCTTCGGCGATTTCAAAAACCTTGGCTTCCGCTTCGTCCAGTAAATCCGCAGCAGATCGCCCGACCGGATTGTAAGCCGAATCTGTTATTTGCACGCCGATTTGCGCCAGATTGCGCATGATGGAGCGCTCACGGACAATTTCTGCGTAGCGTTTGATATTCGCAGCGGACGGCGTGTTCTGCACCATCGCGCCGATATAAGCAAGCCCGCCGACGGTTTGAAGCTCCGCGGATGTTTCCAATGATTCCGCCACCGTTATCACATCCGCTGGTTTACTTTGCTCGATCAATTTACAGATGTGGTGATAAATCATCCGGTGATCGTACCGGTAAAAATCATTCTCGGTGATTATATCCGCGACTTTTTCCCAGGCATCATTGTCCAGCATCAACCCGCCGAGAACTGACTGCTCACTTTCTATCGAGTGAGGAGGCGTTTTGTAAGGGTCTGTAATTTGATCCTGCAAAAAGCTGATCGGTGATTGCGCCATGGAATTCAACTATGCGAATGGAAGTTTTTTCATTCTATCATTAAGCTGCACTGCAAATAAAAAAGGACTACCGAAATAGTCCTTTTTTACAATTAATATTTATAAACAATATGTTACAAAGATGCTTCCCCAAGTACCGAAACCGTAATATTGGCAGTTACATCACTATGAAGCGCGATAGTCAACGGATAATCGCCAACTTGTTTCAATTGGCCATGCGGCATACGGATCATGGATCTTTCGATGGAAAATCCTAAACCAACCAACGCTTCCGCAATATTCGCATTGGACACAGAACCGAATAACTTCCCATCACTTCCGGCTTTCTGGGTAATTTGTACCAATAACCCTTCAAGTTTTGTTGCAACTGCTTTAGCAGCTTCAAGAGCAGCCGCTTGTTTTTTCTCCAGTTCTGCTCGCTTCGTTTGAAACTCGGCTATCGCCTGCTCGGTCGCACGCTTTGCTTTTCCTTGAGGAATGAGATAGTTGCGAGCAAAGCCACTTTTAACATTAACGATGTCTCCCAGTTGTCCCAAATTCACAATTTTTTCCATCAAAATAATTTGCATTGCAATGACTCCTTAGTGACGATCGGTGTAGGGCAATAATGCTAAAAAACGTGCACGTTCAATCGCCGTGCTCAATTGCCGCTGATAAAAAGCACTGGTGCCGGTTATACGAGCCGGAATAATTTTGCCATTTTCACTGATAAAGTCTTTTAAAAGATCAATGTCCTTATAGTCCACTTGCTTAATACCCTCCGCAGTAAATCTGCAGAATTTCTTGCGCTTGAATAACGGACGATTTGCTTTTTTATCTTTTTCTTTGTCTTTACTATCTTTTCGTCTGGTAAAACGTGTCATATTCGTTGATTCCTAATGTCTGATTAAATAAGTTCGATCTGGCTAGCATGCAAAACGAGCTGTTGATTCATATGGCTTTTCCTATTCAAGAAACCGCTCAATTTCACCATACTATCGACTTTAAACTCAGCAACTTGCAGAGCTAATTGATCCATCGCTATCACAAAAACATCAAAAATTATTTGCCTCATTGCTCCTGCTTCCCTTTGCCGCGATTCATGATGAACGGTGAATTCGATCACGGCAATACCGACGGGTGTATAACGCAAAGCGCCCAGTTTAATGAGTTTCCCACAAATAACTGTTTGATTACATTCCAATTGCAACCAATTAACTATGCGGAGGCACTGGTTTCATCTTCAGCTTCTATATCATCAATCGCTGATTCTGAAGCATCCCCACCACTTGCGCTTGATCTTTCTTCCTGACGCATCATTGGAGACGGTTCCGTAATTGGAGTATCTGTACGAATGGTCAAATGCCGCAGAATGGCATCGCTGAACTTGAACGCATGATCCAAGTCGCCCAGTGTTTCTTGATCACACTCTATGTTCATTAAAACATAATGTGCTTTATGAACTTTCTGGATTAGGTAAGCAAGCTGACGGCGCCCCCAATCCTCAACACGATGAATCTTACCATTTCTTGCAGTAACAATACCGCGATAACGTTCGATCATGGCTGGCACTTGTTCACTTTGATCAGGGTGAACAATAAACACGATTTCGTAATGTCGCATATTTTCCTTATGGGTAAAGTCTCCCGCGCATGGCAGTAAGACAAGGTTGAAAACTGGTGATTTTACTAAACCACTCATACAATTTCAATTAAAAATCAATTAATCGGCGGTGAATAAATATCATTTTTCATAGAACTAAGCCACTTAGCAAGCTTCCATGCCGGAATCTCAGGCTGATGGGAAATCGATCAATCCGCGGATATCATTCAGCTACTATTTTTCCACGCAAGATTTTTTTCCGACTATGTAAGTTTTTTTCTTCCAATCGTTTGGTCTTTGAAGCAAGGGTCGGTCGAGTAGCTTTTCTTGGCTTGACCTCGGCAAGAACATCATTGATCAAGTTTTGCAACCGCGCCAGCGCATCAGCCTTGTTCTTGGCCTGGCTGCGAAAACGCTGCGCTTTAATGACAACAATGCCATCGCTAGAAATTCTATGATCCTTAAAATGCAATAACCTTTCTTTATATGGCTCTGGCAGCGAAGAAGCTTTGATATCAAAACGCAAGTGAATCGCAGTCGATACTTTGTTGACATTCTGTCCACCGGAACCCTGCGAGCGCACAGCTTGTATGTCGATTTCACCCAACGGTATGGTTACGCCTTTAGCTAAAGTGAGTATCGTATCGCACATACGCAGTATTATTAATTACACAATCGGCAAATAAGGAATATCAGGCCGAGATTAATTGTTAGCAGTACTGCTGAGATAGAATAGCCCATCTTCGATAAACCGAGACTCAAGTATCCCAAACAATATGCGCATTGCAATCATCGGCGCCGGTTGCTCCGGACTCACCGCCATCAAACAACTCACAGAAGCGGGATTGAAAGATATCGTTTGTTTTGAAAGAAACGATCAAATCGGAGGCAATTGGATCTACACGGCAACGCCAAGTCATAGCAGTATCTGCAATACAACCCACACGATTTCCAGCAAACAAATGTCCCAATTCAGTGATTTCCCTATGCCGCAGGACTACCCCGATTATCCCAGTCACCAACAAATACTCGCTTACTTTCAAGCTTACGCGCGGCATTTTCGGCTGGAAAAATATATTCATTTCCAAGTTACTGTTTTGCAAGCGCACAAAATCCAAAACGAACGATGGCGTTTAACCTTAAGCGATGGTACTCAACCCGAGTTTGATTATCTCTTCGTTGCAAATGGGCATTTGTCGATTCCTCGTCATCCTGACTGGAAAAAAAATTTTTCAGGAACATATCTGCATTCTCATGATTTCAAGAGCAATCAGGGATTAGAAAACCAGCGTGTACTCGTCGTAGGAGCCGGAAACTCCGGCTGTGATTGCGCAATTGAATCAAGCCGCAATGCGGCTTCCGTCGACATTAGTTTACGTTCACCGCAATATATTATACCCAAGCTTATCATGGGAAAACCCACCGATACTTTCGCGGCCTCCATGCGCTGGTTTCCGCAATATCTGCAGAATTGGTTACAAAAGCTTTCCTTGCGCATTCAAATCGGACGTTACCGTGATTATGGGCTACCGGAGCCAGTTTTTTCACCGACACAAGCGCACCCAACCGTGAATTCGGAAATTTTCGACAGAATACGGCATGGCAAAATACGTCCACGCCCCGGAATTGAAAATGTTTCTGAAAAAACAGTCTGCTTTGCTGACGGATCGACTGCAGAATACGATGCCATCATAGCCGCTACCGGTTATATCACCACCTTTCCTTTTTTTGATCGCACCTTCATAAATTGGGAGAACACGGCTCACATACCGCTTTATTTGCGGATTTTTCACCCGGATCACCCCAGTTTGTTCTTTATCGGTCTAATACAACCGCAAGGCTGTATTTGGACATTGGCAGAAGCGCAGTCAAGACTCGTATCTAAATTTTTAACTGGCAAAATTCACCTGCCTGATAATTGGCGCACACTCGCAGTTACAGAGGGAAAATATTGGGCGCGCAAATTCCTGGCTCGTCCCCGCCATTCGCTTGAAGTTCATTACTACCCCTATCTCAGGCAAATTCAGCGATTGATCAAACAAAAATAGGAATATACTTCCGGAAAAACCATGATGCCCAATCTGCACTTTGAATATGCATACTGAAAGGCTATGTGACAATTCAAAAAAATTTGAGTCGCCCCATGACATACTGCATACTAATTGCGCTTTAATTTTCAGATTACCACTCTCTAAATCTATATATATATACTGATCTAACTATTCGAATTCTTTTTTTACAGGCATTACAATGTTTATTAGCGTTCTTGATCTTTTCAAAATCGGTATTGGCCCATCCAGTTCTCATACCATGGGTCCAATGGTAGCAGCCAATGATTTTCGCAACCGGATTTCGACATTCATCGCAAACAATCCAGCGCCATCTTATTTACAAGTGCGCTGCACTTTGCGCGGCTCGTTGGCTTTCACCGGAAAAGGTCACGCCACCGATCGCGCCGTAACCTTAGGCATGAATGGACATACGCCGCAAGGTTTGGCTACTGAAAACGTTAATGAACTGTTTGAAAAATTGTGGCGACAAACTTCGTTTCAAGTTGCTCATTCGGTTACCATCCATTTTTCCCCTCCTGATGACATAATTTTTGATAAGGGCGAACCATTGCCGGAACACCCCAATGGCATGATCTTCCAGTTACTGGATGGCACCGGACGGACACTTCTGACCGAAACTTATTTTTCAATCGGTGGCGGTTTTATCACGACGATTGCGGAAATCGGACAAATCGTAGCGCCGATCAAAATGGAAGCAACCCGCTCTTGCGGCTTTCCATTTGATTCGGCGAACCAGATGATGAAAATGTCTGCCGACAGCGGCTTAACGATCGCAGCCATGAAACGCAGCAATGAGCTGGAACGTATTAGCGAGCAAGCATTAAACGCCGGGCTTGATGCGATTTGGAATGCCATGCGTACCTGCCTGGAAAATGGCTTGGTTGCCGAAGGCCAGCTTCCGGGCGGCTTAAAAATCAAGCGGCGCGCACATGCGTTATACCAGCAGCTGCAAAATAATCCGCAGAAAGCCACCCTTAATGATTGGCTATGTGCTTACGCGATGGCGGTCAACGAGGAAAATGCTGCCGGACACTTGGTAGTCACTGCACCAACCAATGGCGCCGCCGGGGTAATACCTGCGGTTATTTACTACGCGTTCAAGCACGAGGGTGCAACGCTGGAACAAGTGCGCGACTTTTTGCTGGTTGCCGGCGCCATCGGTGGCTTAATTAAGCACAACAGCTCAATTTCCGGTGCTGAAGTCGGTTGCCAAGGTGAAGTCGGTTCGGCTTCATCAATGGCTGCCGCTGGCTTATGCGCTATCAAAGGCGGCTCTACCGCGCAAATCGAAAATGCCGCGGAAATCGCATTGGAACATCACTTAGGCATGACCTGTGATCCGGTTGGCGGCTTGGTGCAAGTTCCCTGCATCGAACGCAATGGATTTGGTGCCATTAAGGCTTATACTGCAGCATCACTGGCGATTCGTGGCGATGGCCAACATTTTATGTCGCTGGATAATTGCATTGCGGCGATGAAACAAACTGGGCTGGAAATGTCTGTAAAATATAAAGAAACTTCACTGGGCGGACTGGCTGTGAGTATTACCGAGTGTTAACAATCCTCATCAATAGACAGCCGCATTATTGGCACTCAACTGATCCAAATATTGCGGTGAATCGAGTTCGAATCTGCTCGCCAGCGATTTCAATACCCTTATAACTTCTCTGATGATAAACACTGACATATCAGTTTAAGTTGAGAGTCAATTTAAAAAAAACGCCCATAAGGGCGTTTATCGATTAACATTTGGAAGATACGTAAACAGTCTAACATGATAATTGTGAAGGATTTGTGATTAAGAACGGATAACCTCGAATCGCAATTGATTGTCCCTCCAGTCAACCTCAGCTCCGACAAAGAACCCCACTCAGTTTATATTTGCAAGATAACTATTCGCTGCAAAATTTCACTCTGTACATTTTTTATTTCGATCTGTGTATCATAGATCAGTACTTGTCGGTATCGATAAAATCGTTTACAAATAAATCAATCAAACAAAAGAGGAACTTATGGGCGCTATTTTCTTTTATGTGTTTATCTATTTTCTCGGGTACTATGGCTCGAATGTATTGAACATGCTGACGGTGCGTCCGATCGTAACCAATCGGTTTATCGCAGCATTGATACCGGTTTACGGGGTTGCCTTTATGCATGCCTACATGATTGTCACCAAACCTCTGCCGCCAGGAAAAGATGTAACAGTCGAGTTTGCTCTCTTTGAATTTGTCGCCCTACCTGTCGTGCTTGTGACAATGGGAGCGATTTATTTCATGTGGAACAGCAAAGCAAATCCAGATAATCGTGCAGCTAATGTGCCAACTAAAACAAATGCTGATACTGAATCCGTCACCTCTGAATCCCCCGCAACCCAAGATCAGCAAACAGATTCACCTGCACAAATCATTGCGGAAACCGAAGTTACTGAATTATTAGAAGAGAAGCAAAAAAACGACAAAACTGATCACGACCTAAGCGGTGGCGGCAAAAGCTAATTAACCAATTTCAAGAGACCCGGATCTAGTCTTTTTTTATCAAAAACTTAATCACTTTCGCGTTTCCTGTCAACTATTACATGCTCCTTCTGAGCACTTAATGTTCCATGATCAATGATCGCTAATGTCAATCGGGAAATAGCTACACGTTTTCCGGTTGCTTCTTCCAATATATCTGTCTGCCAGACTTGTGTGCGGCGGCCAGTATGCAGCGGTGTACAGATACCTATGACATGACCTTGGGTGACTGCGCGAATGTGATTTATGTTCAGTTCCAATCCAACCGCTCGATATTTCTCAGGGTCAATTGTCATCCACCCCGAGACACTGCCCAATGTTTCTGATAACACACAGCTGGCACCACCGTGCAAGATGCCAAAAGGTTGTGTTGTCCGCTTATCAACCGGCATTCTTCCTTTCAGAAAATCGGAACCAAGCTCAACAAATTGGATACCGATATGTTCCCCCATATTGGCATTTCGTAAACCTTCCAAATAATCAACAGAATATTCTTTAAACCAAATACTACTACTCATAATTTTTCCTTAACTATTACTTGAGATTCAAGTGAAATCATGGATTCTATAACTTTTCCAAAACAGCATGAATCACCAAAATGAGTTAAATGCAAAATAACCCCAAAATACTGATCGATATCATAGGTTAAAGAGCTAGACACAATAAAGCCACTCATAGCTTCATCAATAAAAAAAGAACAATAGATTCAAATAAGTTGTGAATACTGATCGCCTGACTCAGAAAATTAATTTTGAGATTTCTCCTAAACTTTCAAAGCTGATTGTCGTAAAAATAGCGGTAAAGTTAACAGCATACAATTAAATCTAAACAGTTAAACGATTGTGGATTGTGCCCAGAAGAGACTGCACTAAGACAAAGATAATTTAGTTAAATTACGGAGAAATAGAATGCCTGACAAAAATTTAAAATTCTTAGTTGTGGATGATTTTTCTACAATGCGTAGAATTGTTCGCAACCTTCTAAAAGAACTTGGTTTTGTCAATGTTGATGAGGCTGAAGATGGTGCAGTCGCATTAAGAAAATTACAAGATGGCAATTTTGATTTTATTGTTTCAGATTGGAATATGCCAAACATGGATGGCCTAACAATGCTCCAAAATGTTCGCGCCAACGAAGCGTTAAAGAAAATCCCTGTGCTCATGGTCACTGCTGAAGCTAAAAAAGAAAGGGTCTTAGGAAGTTAAAGCGGGTTTAGGCGTAATCATTTAAGAACTGCAAGGTAGAGATTATCACGACGATGATTCAATCGAAATTC
>LWDH01000046.1 GCA_002083395.1 Proteobacteria bacterium SG_bin4
TTTTGTGGGGAGACCTCAGGGTCAGACTCGATTGGTTGTCCATCGCATGGTGCTACTTGCGACCCATTCGTCGCAACGGAATCTCCTTCACCACTGCATAAACCGCCGGGAAAATGATCAGCGTCAGGATCGTCGCCGAGACCATGCCGCCGACCATCGGTGCGGCGATGCGGCGCATGATTTCGGAGCCGCTGCCGGTGCTGAGCATGACTGGCAGCAGGCCGATGACGCTGCCGGCGATGGTCATCATCACCGGGCGGATGCGGTATACGGCGCCTTGAATCACGGCGTCGTACAAGTCCGATAATGCGATTTGTTCGGCCATCGCTTTGCGTTGCCGCGCGATGGTGGTCAGCGCCTGGTCGATGAACGCCAGCATCACCATGCCGGATTCGGCGGCGATGCCGATCAGGCCGATGAAACCGACTACCGCGGCGATGCTCAGGTTGTAGTCGAGCCAGTACATCAGCCAAATGCCGCCGACCAGCGAGAACGGCACCGACAACATCACGATCAGCGTCTCGGTCAGGCGGCCAAAATTCAAATACACCAGCAAAAACACCAGCGACACGGTCAGCGGCACGACGATTTTGAGTTTTTCAGTGGCGCGTTTCATGTACTCGAACTGCCCGCTCCAGGTGGCGTAATAGCCTTGCGGAAATTGCACTTGTTCGCGCACCGCCCGTTGCGCGTCGGCGATGTAGCCGCCGATGTCGCGGTCGCGGATGTCGATGAAGATATACGCCGACAGCAGCGCGTTTTCGGTGCGGATGCTGGGTGGGCCTTGCATCAGCTTCACAGCGGCTAGCTGACCGAGCGGGATCATGGTTCCGCCCATCGCGGGTACCAGCACTTGCGTGGCAATGGCTTGCGGGTCGCTGCGCAGTTCGCGCGGATAGCGGATGGCGACGTCGAAACGCTCGCGGCCTTCTACCGTGGTGGTGATCACTTCGCCGCCCAAAGCCACCGATACCACGTCGAGCAAATCGCCGACGGTCAGGCCGTAGCGCGCCAGCGCCATGCGATCGGGTTCGATGTCGAGGTAATAGCCGCCGGTGATGCGCTCCGCATACGCGCTGGTGGTGCCGGGCACGGTTTTGACCGCCGCTTCGATCTGTTTGGCGATGGCTTCGATCTGGTTCAAATCGTTACCGAACACTTTGATGCCGACCGGCGTGCGGATGCCGGTCGCGAGCATGTCGATGCGGTTTTTGATCGGCATAGTCCAGGCGTTCGCGACGCCGGGGATTTGTAACGCCTGGTCGAGTTCGGCGATCAGCTTGTCGATGGTCATGCCGGGGCGCCAGGCGCTTTCCGGTTTCAGATTGATGATGGTTTCGGTCATCTCCAACGGCGCCGGGTCGGTGGCGGTATCGGCGCGGCCTGCTTTGCCGAACACCGACGCGACTTCGGGAAAGCTCATGATGAGCTTATTTTGCGTTTGCATGGTTTCCGCCGCTTTGGTCACGGAAATGCCGGGCAGGGTCACGGGCATGTACAGCAATGTGCCCTCGTTCAGGGTTGGCATGAATTCGCTGCCCAGCCGCATCGCCGGATAAATCGTTGCGGCCAGCACGCCGAGCGCGATCACCACAATTGTTTTTTTCCAGCGCAACACCCAGCCGATCAGCGGTTGATAACTGCGGATCATGATGCGTCCGAGCAGGTTATCTTCCTCGCGCGGAATGCGCCCGCGGATCAGCAGCAAGATCAATACCGGCACCAGCGTGATCGACAGGAGCGCCGCGCCTGCCATGGCAAAGGTTTTGGTATACGCGAGCGGCTGGAACATGCGGCCTTCCTGCGCTTCCAGCGCAAATACCGGCAGAAACGACACCGTGATGATCAGCAGGCTGAAAAACAGCGACGGCCCGACTTCCTGGCATGACGTGATCACCGCGCGAACGCGCGATTCTCCGGGCCCGGCGCGCGCCAGATGCTTGTGTGCGTTTTCCACCATCACGATCGCGGCGTCGGTCATTTCCGCGATCGCCAGCGCGATACCGGCCAGGCTCATGATGTTGGAATTGATGCCCAAATACGTCATCGCGATGAACGCAATCAACACGCCGATCGGCAGCATGATGATCGCGACCAGGGCGCTGCGCGCGTGCATCAGAAAAATTGCGCATACCAGCGCGATGATGACGATTTGCTCGATGAACACTTCGCGCAACGTTTCGATGGCGCGATGAATCAGTTCCGAGCGGTTGTACACCGGTTCCAACGACACGTTGTCCGGCAAGCCGGTGCGGATTTGCTCGAGTTTTTGCTCGAGATTGTGGATCACGTCCAGCGCGTTCTCGCCGTAGCGCGCCACCGCAATGCCGGAAACCGCTTCGCCTTCGCCGTTCAGTTCGGTAATGCCGCGCCGCTCGCCCGGCGCCAATTCGACTCGGGCAACGTCGCGCAGCAACACCGGCATGCCTTGATGCGCGTTGACCACTAGATTTTCCAGATCGGCGATGCCGCGCAAATAGCCGCGCCCGCGCACCATATATTCGGTTTCGGTCAACTCGATCACGCGCCCGCCGACGTCGCGGTTGCTGGCGGTTATGACCTCGGTGATGCGTTTCAGCGGAATGTTGTAGGCTTGCAGACGGCGCGGATCGACGGTGATTTGGTAAGTCTTGACGAAACCGCCGACGCTGGCGATTTCCGATACGCCCTCGGTGGTGGTGAGCTGGTAGCGTAGGAACCAATCCTGCAACGCGCGCAATTCGTCGAGCGTGCGTTCTTTGCCTTGCACCACGTACTGATAAACCCAACCGACGCCGGTGGCGTCAGGACCAAGCGCCGGACGCACGTCGCGCGGTAACTGGTTGGCGGCGAAGCTCAGGTATTCCAGCACGCGCGAACGCGCCCAATAAATATCGGTGCCGTCCTCGAAAATGACATAAATGAACGACACGCCGAACGCCGACAAACCGCGCACCACCTTGGCGCGCGGTACCGCGAGCATCGCCGTGGTCAATGGATAAGTGACCTGATCCTCGACCACTTGCGGCGCCTGGCCGGGGTATTCGGTATAAATGATGACTTGCACGTCGGACAGATCGGGAATCGCATCGACCGGCATTTTCCACAGCGAATAAATCCCCCAGCCGACGATAAAAGCCGTGCCAAGCAACACCAGAAACACATGCCGGATCGACCATTCGATAATTGTTTTCAGCATGATTATCCTCGCTCAATGGGCTGAATGATCGTGATGCGCTGCGGCGGCTTCGATATGCACCAGCACGAATTCGCCGGCGGATTCTTCCGTCATCTCAAAAACGATGTGTTGCCCCGGCTTGAACGCTGGCAACAGCGACGGCTCGAGCACGCGGAAATCCATCGTCATCGCCGGCCAGTTCAAACTGGCGATCGGTTCGTGCGCCAATGTCACCACGCCGTGCGCGAAATCCAGCGCGCGAATCACGCCTTCGCCGCGATGCGTGGGGCGGGCGGATTCACCAGTGTGCGATCCGGCGGCATCGTGTTCGTGCGTCACCGCTTCAAAACTGCTGTGGCCGAAGCCGCTGAGCGCGCCTTTGAAATTGCTTTCCGCGTCGATCAGGAAATTCGCCTTGATCACGACCGCTTCGCCGAGACGCAATCCGCCCAGCACTTCGGCGTAGCCATCGGCATGGAAACCGAGTTTGACGGTGCGCGGTTCAAACAGGCCGGCGCCGCGTTCGACCAGCACCACGCGCCGGGTGCCGGTATCGAGCACGGCGGAATCCGGCACCGTCAGCACCTTGTCCTTGCTATGCGAGGAAGCGAATTCGACGCGCGCGTACATCGCCGGTTTCAATAAACCATTTGGGTTGGGTAATACGATGCGCACCACCGCAGTGCGTGTCTCCGGCGTGATCGACGGATAAATGAACGCCACTTCGCCGTTGAACACGTTACCGGGATAGGCATCGACGCGCACCGTCGCCGATTGTCCGGTGTGGATCATGCCCAGATCCTGCTCGAACACATCGGCCAGCAGCCACACCTGCGACAAATCGGCGATCTGATACAAGGTATCGCCGGGCATGAAGCGTTGGCCTTCGACAGCCATCTTTTCCAGCACCACGCCACCGGCTTTGGAACGTAATGTCAGATATTGCTGCACCTGACCTTCGCGTTGCAGGCGGCGTATCTCGGTTTCCGCAATATCCAGATTACGCAGCCGCTGCAACGCGCTTTCCACCAGGCGCTGCATTGCCTGACGCACGTCGGGCGTGCCGTCAGCGGTCGATTGCAGGCCTTTCAGCGCGATCAGATATTCCTGCTGCGCGGTAATCAAGTCGGGGCTGTACACATCCATCAACGCATCGCCCTTTTTCACCGCCTGGCCGGTGGTATTGACATACAACCGCTGTATCCAGCCTTCGAACTTGGTCACCAGCGTGAATTGACGGCGCTCATCGGTTTGCACCGTCGCCACCGCGCGCACGGTGCGCATCAGTTCGCGCATCGCCGTAGTCTCGGTGCGCACCCCGAGTTTTTGCACCTTATCGGGGCTGATGCTTACCCAGCCGGGATCGCCGGATGGTTGTTCCTCGCCTTCGTAAACTGGCAGATAATCCATGCCCATCGGGTCTTTTTTCGGCACCGGCGACGTATCCGGCATTCCCATCGGATTGCGGTAGTACAAAATTTTTCTGCTTTTTTCCGTGTCCTCGGCAACACCGTTTGCGGCATTTTGCGATTGCGTGCTGCCCAGCCAATAACCGGCAAACAGCAGGGCTGCCATCGTTAAAACAGTCGGCAATAATTTTACGATTGATTTCATGGCGAGCCTCCCTTAACGGTGCTTGTCGTGACGCTTGCCGACCAACAGCTCGATTTCGGCCAGCGATTTGTGGTAGGTGGCGACTGCAGTGACCAAACTGGTTTCGTAATCGAACACCGTCATCTGATTGTCGAGCAAGGTCAGGAAATCGACGCGATTGACTTTGTAAGCCGCCAGCGACGATTCGACGGTCAGCCTTGCTTGCGGCAGAATAGTCGATTGATACAGTTGCGCCGATTTATAGCTTTGCTCGGCGATTGCCAATTGTTGCCGCAACGTCGCGGCAATTTCGTTGATTTGCGCTTGGTGCAGGCTCATTGCCTGATCGCGCAGCGCCAACGCTTCGGAAACGCGCGGCTCCAGCTTGCTCTTGCGCCAAACCGGCAGATTCATGGTCACGGTGAAACTGACTTCATCGGCGCGTCCGGTGCCGTCCAAGCGGCTGTCGCGCTGCCCGTACATCACCCGCGGCGTGAAGTCGGGGTAATAATCTTTCTTCGCCAGCTCCAGTACCTTGTCGCTGCGCGCGATCAGGCTTGCCAGCGCCAGCAAACGCGGACGTTGAATCAAAGCGGCTTGATACAGCGCTTCGAATTTCAGCGCCGGTTCGTGATAAAGCTGCACCGGCGACGGCACCGGCGTTTGGCTGCCGAAACCGCGCCCCAATGCACGCAGCAAATTCGATTCGAATATGCGCTGTTCGCGCCCGAGGTCGATCAACCGGTCCGTCATGCGCGATACTTGTGTTTGCGCTTTTAACACATCCGCCTGGCTGCCTTGCCCGACTTGGTAACGTTGTTCCGCAATGCGTAAGAAATGTTCGAGCGTTTGCTTGTTTTTCTCGACCAGCTTAATCAGTTCCAGTGTTAATCCAGAATCGAAATACGCGGTTTTGAGGTCGTGCACGACGCGGTTAACGGTTTCCTGATAACCGAACTCGATTGCTTCCACGTCCTTGCTGGCCACCGCTTCGCGCAAATCGCGCTTGCCCGGAAAAGGCAATGTTTGCGCCAAGCCGATCATTTTCATCGTCATATCTTCGGTACGGAACGGTGATGCAGCAATCGGCATATACAACACGCCGATCTCGACTTGCGGATCGTCCAGTGCGCCCGCCGGGGCGATGCGCTGTTGCGCAGCCTCGAGTTCCTGCGCCGCCGCGCGGATTTCGGGATTGTTGGTCAAGGTTTCCGCGATTAGATCGGACATTAACGGTACATCATGCACTACTAGGGCTGCATCGGTGGTCTCCGTGATCAACGGTGAAAAAACGCGGGAACCCGTGCTGTTAAGTGGGATGCTTTGCTCTTGGGCTTGTGCGATCGCTGCGGTAGCAATCCACAATAAAAACAGCAGCGCGGTGCGGTTCATTGCAACCACCCAGTGAAATTTTGCAATTGCTGATATTTATCCTTAATTGGAAGGAACATGATTGCCTCCTGAACATCATTTGATCGATTCTGCCAATGACGCACCAAAACCAGTGATCATCGGCGCTTGGCATTTTTCGCGAGATAAAGAACGCACGGAATGAATGCGAATTAATGCGTTGTCTTTCGCCTGAACGACCGACGAGTTGCTATAGGGAAACGATCAGAGGAGGGTGTTGCGGTTGATCCGGTACAAAAGAAGTGAAGCCGGATTCATAAGGAGTAATTGCAGAAATCACATGAGCACTCACTGGTGGCGCGGTGCCGGAAAGAATCGGCGTGCTGCTGTAGGCATTGCAAGAAGTATCGTCGCACGGCAGACTATCCAGCCAATGACCGGTTGTATTCTCAGCCGCTTGCTTGTGGCAGCCATCGTGGTGATGCGAGTTGTCGATGGCGGCGCGCGGATGATCGAATTTGGTTTCTTGCACACATACCGACAAAATAGCCGCCACGGCACCCTGCACCGGGAACCACAGCATGAAAAAGACCAATAGCCATTTGTAGTTATGTGCTTTCATTTTTTTATTATAAACAATCCGCGGATTTTACAAAGAAAATTAATAGCAATGGTTCCAGCCTGCCGGGAATTTGAGCGATCGGTATTAACTTTGTGGTTTTCGGGTTAAGCTGTCAGTTAAATTCCCGGGATCATAAGCCATCAAGTATTGCAGCATATCTCATGACCGATGGAACCGATCATTCAAATTTGGCGGTAGCATCAAAGTTGAGGGCAATAGGCACACAATTGTGCTATAGTTTTCCACATGAAGCCGATCAACTGGGATGCTGACAAAAATCGCAAGCTTATCGAAGAAAGAAATATTTCATTTGAGAGTGTCATTTTTTCACTTCAATCGGGTGGGTTGCTGGACGATATGTTCCATCCGAATAAAGATAAGTATCCGCAGCAACGGATTTTTGTAGTCTCGATCGGCGAATATGTTTATTTGGTTCCTTATGTGGAAACCGAAGAAGAAATATTCCTTAAGACGATCATACCCAGCCGAAAGGCAACAAAACAATACCTTGGTGACAAACGATGAAAAAAACAAAACTGGATAAGGAAGAAGAAGCGCTGCTTGAAGCTTTCGAAGCGGATGAATTTCAATCCGGATTGACGCCGTCGCGCAAAAAAATGATCGAGGCAGCGGCAGCACAAACGTTCAAAAAAGACAAACGGATCAACATCAGAATTTCCGGCAGAGATCTGACGGCAATTCAAAGACGAGCGATGGAACAAGGCATGCCGTATCAAACCTTGATTGCAAGCATCATTCATAAATACGCTTCCGGAAGTTTGTACGACGCGACGGTACAGAATGTTGTTGATACAAGTGACTAACAAGAAATTCCTGGATTTTAAATGAATTTGCGGCGGCACTTAGTGAGTAAAATGCAAAACAAGGCTAGGCCAGATAAAGAAACTAGAGATCCATTATCAGAATCAATCGAATCCGACCCTATTGATTTTTTTTGTCAAAATTGTATAGCTTGGATTCATCGCGTGCAATGGTAGATATTCAGGGCTTCAGATTGACTACTTTATATTAAGTACTGTAACCTCAATTTATTAGATTGGATATGGCATGTCGATTTTAAAATTTTCCAAATGAGCAAACTCCCTATCAAGCTAGAAATAGAGCCTCTAGTTGATGCAATTTTTGAAGTACGATTTGCTCATGCTCAGAACTTTTCTCAAATTTTTCCTGGATTCCTATATCAATCACTTAAGGATGAAATTAAAGAATTTGGACAACTTTCAACAATAGACATCCCACAAGCCTTACGTGACTCTGATCCGAACCTTCAATATGCACCATTGCATAAACTCGGATTGGAAAATTTTTATATAAACATTGGTGATAGATGCGTTTCTGTTGGTTGTAAGTATCCATACCCTGGTTGGCCAGAATTTAGACCAATGATTATTAAGGTTATGAAAATACTTAATGATTCAGGTTTAATTAAAAATATTGATCGATACTCTCTTAAGTATGTTGATTTATTGCCTTTCTCTGAAATTCAGGCTCAAATAAACGCCATAAATCTTGACTTAACCATCGGAAATAATAAATTAGAAAATAATAACTTCAATGTCCGCATGGATGTTCTTACTGAGGATTTTATCCATATAATTAAGATTGTTTCATCGGCTGTAGTTAATCTACATAATGCCGCTAAAAACAAGGCAGAAACCATCCAAGGATTAATTATAGATATTGATACCATAGCCAACCTGAATGAAACTAGGATTGAAGATTTCAATAAAAAATTAACTAAAAAATTAGAAGCAATTCACACAGAAAATAAACAGGTATTTTTTGAATGCCTGAAAGAAGAAACCATAACTAGCTTGAAGCCCAAATATAATGACTGATATAACTATTAATCAATTAGATGGTACATATTCTCCGGTTTCTTTCTATAAAAGGGCTATTGATACTAACTACGCTAAGGATGAATCTTCAAGCAACAGAAATAGTCTATTCTTGACTATTTATCACACACTAGCTAATACATCATCTTTTTCTCAATTAACTAACTTATTTGGAGATAACTATAGCATTCCCGAAAAGAGATCTGATTCTTTATGGTTAACACATGAACTAAAGGAATATCTAGCTAGATCAACAAGTGTCTCGCTTGCGTCTTTAGAGTATCTGCTAACGCAGATTTATATCATTTTTGGAGATGTAAAAATTGAAACCATTATTCATAATGATCCTGAGGAAGGGTGGGCAAAATTGATTGTTAAGATTCACTCCGAAATACAGGATTTAGATGATCTCATGAAGAGAGAAGATCATTTTTTTATTAAAGCTGAAAGCGACTCCAGACTTCTTTCAATACTTCCTCATGTAATAATTTCACAAGCATAGATGTCTTTTAATCCTGTTGAATTTTATCAACTCGCCAGTATCTTATTTGGGCAGCAAAAAGGAGCCGCTCAATATTCCGAATCTTTCACACGAACTGTAATTTCCAGAGCCTATTACAGCGCATTTCTTGTCGCAAGAAACCAATCTGGAATCAATAAATCTACAAAGGATGTTCATCAAGAGGTTCGTGATTATTTCCGGAGTTCGGGGAAAGCCAAAATTGCTAATCAACTTGATGATCTCAGAACTAGGCGTAATGACGCTGACTACCAAATTGACAAAAATCTCACTTCGCGTGATTCAGGAATCGCGCTCAAGCTATCGGAAAGTATATTGAAAGAATTCAAATCAATCTAACCAATTCTTGCGGAACGAGAGTTCGCTAGTCGTTCATGGGGAAATGGGTCAGATCTTGCAGTCGACGCTCCTATTCTCCGCACTAACGCATAATCTTCGGTGAGTGGTGCTACGCTTATCCATCCTACTGTTTATAGTTATTTACAAGTCATCAACTGCAGCGGAATCCACTTCCTACCATCACTACCCGCCTGAAATTCGATGTTCACTATCGGCGATGTCTGAATTTGGTAGATCAAATTTGTAAAAGCCGCTGATTGGTCAATGCGAATGACCGGTTTGCGTCAATTCATGCAATTGCTGCTCATAGCGGATTATTTTTAACTCGTTACCGGCTTCTCTCGCCGCTTGGGCTGCGCGATATAGCGCATTGCGGCGATTCGGAGTGCGCTGCAGCGAGGCTTCCAGTTCCTTCAGTGCGGCGGCTGGCTGGTTCAGCATCAACAGCAATTCGCCGAGCAGTTCCCGTGCAGGAATGATGGCGCCGGGGGTGACGTTGTCTTTCTCGGTCGAGTCTTCCAGATCGGCGGATGCGCGCATCCATCGTAATGCTTCTGCGGGTCGATTCTCGGCAGCGGCGATCCAGGCGGCAACCGCCAAGCGCTGAATTTCGATTTGATCGGCGGTGTAGTTTTTATCAGCGGAGCGGTCACTATCGCGCAATACTTCCAGGCGTTTCAAGCTGTTTTTCGCGTCAGCGGGGTTACCGGTTCTGGCGGCGCCGACACCCTTGGCAAAATGGATAATCGCTTCGCACCATCCGAATCGTTGCCACGGGAAATCCGCTGGCTGGATGTTCAGTTTTGCCGCTTCGTACCAGTCACCGCGTTCGACCGCGAAGCGTGCCGGAATTGCGGCATAGGCATAGGCAATCGTGGTATTTTGCGGTTGCGCGTTATGAATGGCCTTCAGTTGTTGCACAATCTGCCGGGCTTTATCGGTTTCAGCCATCTGTAAATACGCGTACAACAGATAATCCATGAAGTGAAAGCGTTGATCCCAGTGATTATCCGGAGCGTGCAGCCGGGCGTGTTCTTGTGCAGTCTCGTACGCCATCCGATTGGATTGCGCTGCATCCGGCCATTGGCCGAGGCGGATAAAGATATGCGACGGCATGTGCAAGGCATGCGGCACGGCGGGGGCGATTTGGGTATACGCCCGCGCGGCATCGAGTCCGAGTTCCGCCAGTTCCGGGTAATCGCTGCTGTGGATGATGTAATGCGCGACACCGGGGTGTTGCGGTTCGTCTTTCAAGACACGTTGCAGCAATTGCAGCGCTTGTTTTTGCCTTGTGAAAGTTTTGTCATTCGGCGAAGCATTTGAAATCAGCGCCAGCGCATAAAACACCGCTGCTTCGTGATCGTCTGGAAATTCTGCGACGATGCGCTGCATCGCCTGCTCATACGCCAGCTTCCGGGCGCTGTAATCGTTGCTGGCGTTCGCCGGATACAATGTTGCGGCAGCTTCCAAATAGGCTTTCTCACGCGCGGTTTGAACATTTAATGACTGTGCTTGCTGGATGGCGTCCCGCCCTTGCTGTAATTCACCAGGACTCGGGGTCGTGGCCCACAATTGCTGGTAAAGGCTCATGGCGATGCCCCAATAGCCCATGGCGCATTGAGGATCGGTGACGGTGACCTGGCGGAAGGTTCTTTCGGCTTCCTCATACCAGAACGAATGCAACATCGCCACGGCCTGGTTGAATTGTGTTTGTGCGGCAGGCGTGCAGGAAACCGGAAAGTTAACTTTACCGAGGTTTTCCTGATCGAAGCCACCCGCATGGTGATGATCACCATCGGCAAGAGCCACTCCGGTCAGTAACAGCAAGCTTGCGGAAATAAAAAAGCGTGTCAGTGATGTCATAGTTAATCTCCAAATCGTAGGGATCAGCGGCCGGTATCGCCACCAGCCAGATTATCAAGTATTGGACATTGCGGGCGCTCATCGCCGTGGCAATGCGCGACCAATTGCGTTAATGCCTGCGCAATCGATTCCAGTTCGGAGATGCGCGTTTGCAAATCAGCCAAATGCGCTGCCGCCAGTTGTTTTACCTCGCGCGCCGGCCGTTGCTGGTCCTGCCATAGCGATAGCAATTTTTTGATTTGCGCCGTACTGAATCCGGCATCCCGCGCCCGGCGTATGAAACGCAACAAATGTATGTCGCGCGCCTGATAATGCCGGTAACCGGCGAATGTGCGCGATATTTTCGGAATCAATCCGATCGCTTCGTAGTGGCGGATCATTTTGACGGATACGCCGGAAGCGCTTGCTGCTTGTCCAATGTTCATTTCGTCCTCTCAATGATGACAGTGTGCCAGCGCATGTCCGCGGCCGCGTGCTATCAGCCAACGGTTAAGCGGAAAAGCGGCGATACCGGCGATTATCAGCGCAGCCAACAGACTGCTCCAGAACAGCCACGAATCAAGCGGCGCATCCATCGCACCCGGAATGATCACCATCAACAGATTATCGACGATTTCCATGATCGTGATCGAAGCCGTATCAGCGGCGAGTGCAATTTTCATCGCGGTTCGAAGCGGGTAGCCGCCACGCAGCATTGGTAACATTGTAAGCGCATAGCCGGAGAAAAAGGCGAGTAAAACTGCCAGCACGATAGTTTCGGTATTGCTCCAACCGAGTGCTGTGCCGATGACCATACCCGCAACTTCGCCGATGGCGCAACCCGATAAACAGTGCAAAGTGGCGATTGCTGCTATTGCATTGAGCGATGGGTCTTGATGATGTATATGAGTTTTCATGTTGAGCTCCTAGGTGATAAGTTAAAGGAGTCTCGATCATGATCCTTGCCATGATGGGAAGGTCAAGGAAAATCTGATTAATTACCTGCGCAAGCGATTTGCTGTGTTGGGTGGCGCTCAGAAACTCGCCTATCGTTATGATATGTCTTGTTTCTTGCGCTTCATCCGCCTTGCATCTGATCTTGCTCGGTGAATTAATCAGTGTTTCCCAAGCAGATTTTTTCTGGGAATGTCGATTTATATTGCTCAGTCAACATTCCTTAAAATGACGGCATAGCCGAATGATGCTAATCTAAGTTTCCAATTATTGGTTACAAATAACAATTATGGCCATTTGGCTTAAACACCTTTATCTGGGCGTTTTTATCGGTCTGCTGGGCGTTATGGTTTATATATCTCCCGCAGGTCTTTGGCTGGAAGAGAAATATGGGTTGTATTGGCTTTTTCACCTGCGCGGCGCTGTGACAGCACCCGAAAAAGTAATGGTTGTGGCGATCGACCAATATTCTGCGACGCAATTGGATTTACCGCTGACGCCACGGTTGTGGCCGCGCAATTTGCATGCGCAACTGATCGATCGGCTCACGCAAGCCGGTGCGCGCATGGTGGTATTCGATCTTATTTTCGATAAACCGAGCGATATCATTGCGCACGATGAACAGCTGGTTGCCAGTATGGAAGCGGCGGGCAATATTGTTCTGGTGGAACGTTTGGTTCACGACGACAGCGCGTTTTACGGCGATTTGCAGGAACGGAACGAACATCGGGTAACCAAAGAGGGACCGATTCAATTGCTGCCGGCGGTAGCAAATGCGATTAAAGCCCATGCGCCGTTTCCTTTGCCTAAATCCGCAAGGGTTGATCATTATTGGGTATTCAAAGCCGATGCCGGAGATATTCCGACAATCCCCTCAGTGGTTTTTCAGCTGGTAACAATGCCGCTTTACGATGATTTTGTGCGGCTGTTGCATAAGGTAAATCCGGCGTATGCCGAGGCACTGCCCGTTCAAGAAGAAACAACGATTGATATCGAAGATCTGATTTTTTCTCTGCACGATCTATTCAGTCACGATCCTCAAATCGCTGCCCGCTTGCAAGCGGAATTAAATCGCGATTCCGTTCTGAATTCCACTGACAAGTAAACGATCCAGGCATTGATCAGTTTGTATTCGGGAGGGGATACGCAGTACCTGAATTTCTATGGCCCGCCGCGCAGTATCAAAACTATTCCATATGTTCAGGCATTGCACGGTAAAGGCGGCAATACCGGCGACATGCATTCCGGAATCGATGATTTTAAGGATAGTGTGATATTTGTCGGTTTCTCGGCTGCCAATCAACCGGAGCAAGATGTGGTCCGGGATGATTATCATACGGTTTTCTCGAATCCGGACGGACTCTACATCAGCGGTGTCGAGATTGCGGCAACGGCATTTGCCAATTTGCTGGAGAATAAACCGGTCAGGCCGCTCCCCCGGATGGGAAGCTTGGGGTTGTTGTTTGTTTTTGGTTTTGCGTTAGGCGTCATTTTTTTAATCCAGCAGAAACGAGGCGTAGCGATTGCCTGTGCGGCGTTGGTGTTGCTTTACGCAGGTGCCGCGTATTATTACTTTAAAGATGCCGGCATTTGGCTGCCTTTGGTGAATCCGCTTGGTTTGCAGATACCCGCGGCATTCTTTGGCGCCGTATTGCTAAGATATTACGAAGCTAAGCTCGATCGTCAGCAGCTGAAGGAGGCATTTGGCTACTTTTTGCCTGAGCGAGTTGTCAACGACATCGTCAAAAATGCGGGCGCCATGGCATTCTCGAATCAATTGGTTTATGGCGCCTGTCTGGCGACTGACGCGGAGAAGTATACCGCGCTTGCGGAAAAGCTTGAACCGCAGCAGTTGGCGCAACTGATGAATGATTATTACGCGGCTTTGTTTGAGCCTGTCAGGCGGCATCACGGCATTGTTTCCGATGTGGTTGGAGACGCGATGCTGGCTATCTGGTCAAAGACTTCATCGAAAATCGATCTGAGAAAAGAGGCCTGCTATGCCTGTCTCGATATTGCAGCGGCCATCGATCACTTTAACCAATTCAGTACGCATTTACCTTTGCCGACGCGGGTAGGTTTGCATTTCGGTGAGATGCTATTAGGGAATATCGGCGCGCTTCATCATTACGAATACCGTGCGATCGGCGATATCGTCAATACCACTAACCGCATCCAAGGCGCCAACAAATATTTGGGTACCCGCATTCTGGTATCCAGCGAAGTAATCACGGGGCTGGACGAATTTCTAACGCGCCCGCTCGGTGATTTTCTCTTAACCGGAAAATCAACGCCGGTTAATTTGTTTGAATTGATGGCGCACAGAGATTCAGCCAGTGAGCGGCAATTATGGTTATGTGAAGTTTTCAGCCGTGCTTTAAATGCCTACCAGCGCCAGCAGTGGGAGGAAGCCTTTGAAGGTTTTAATAAAATACTGGATGCAATGCCCGAAGACGGTCCTGCCCGTTTTTTCCTGGCTGCTTGTCAGCAATATCGATCGACTGCTCCAACCGATTCGTGGGATCCGACCATGCGCATCAGCAACAAGTGATGCGGCTGATTTTTTGTTAAAGCGATTTATGTGAGTTTTGTCACAAGCTGTTAATAAGATTCCGCCTAAAATTCGAGTTAGTTTGATTATTATCAAAAGATTAAATATCCAAGCTAGTGCCAAGGTTATTTCTCTCGTATAATTCGAGTTCTGTCTAAAGAAGGGTTTTGTAAAAGCGCTTTCCTTTGGACTGAGGGCCACGCATCACAACGTACTTCAGATCTGGAAAAATAACAATAATGAGACCGAGCCAGAGCATTAAGCCTAACTTACGTTACCGGAGTTATCTGGCGCGCTTACTGGCTGTTGTTTGTTTTTTCGTCATGCTGCTGACGGGTACTGATGAATCTTTCGCTGGAGGAGCTTGTGAATCGGCTGTGGCAGAGATTATTTCAATTCAAGGAATCATCGAATTGCGCCGTGCTTCCAGTTCAACCTGGCAAGCGATGACGCTTCATACCGCTATCTGCCCGGGCGATAGTGTTCGCGCCAGGACGCACAGCCGCGCGGCATTTTTGCTGAGCAACGCGAGCGTGTTGCGGCTGGATCAGAAAACCAGTATGACTTTCTCAAAACCGGAGAACCCGGAAAAGGTCCGTTCGATACTGGAATTATTTTCTGGCGCTATTCATATCATTACGCGCACGCCGAAACCTTTTAAAGTCAGAACGCCGTTTGTTAATGCGGGTGTCGACGGTACCGAATTTTTTGTCGGCGTCGATGAAACCAGTACGCAACTGGTGATTTACGAAGGAAAGGTTACCGCCAGCAATGAACAAGGCAGCTTGGTGCTGGAAGATCATCAAACTGCAATCGCCACGCGCAATGCCGCGCCGCAGCGCGTAACGACTATTAATCCGACCGATGCGGTGCAATGGGCGTTGTATTATCCGGTAATCATCGATTATCAACTGGCTCAATTGACCGATGAATTGGCGCTACATCCGGAACTGAGGCGGTCGGTCGAGCTTTATCAGCAAGGCAAAACATACGAGGCGCTGTCAATACTCGAGAACATCCCAAAGCACGATTCCGGTATTAACCTCCATTTATTCCAAGCGGGGTTGTTATTGGCAGTGGGGCAAGCCAGCGAAGCCAGAACGGAGATTGAAGAAATACTCCGCACCCAGCCGGATAATAGTGATGCGCATGCCTTGTTAGCAATGATTGCAGTCGTTCAAAATAATAAAGATCGGGCGCTGGAACTAGCCACGCGCGCCGTCACTTTAAAAGGGGATTCTGCGGCTGCAAAACTGGCGCTTTCTTATGCGCAACAGGCGCATTTTAAAATAGATGATGCGCTGGCAAGCACTCAACAAGCCATTGCAATCGATCCGGACAATGCGCTGGCGTGGGCGAGATTGGCCAAGCTGCAAATGTCGCATGGGGATCTCGATCGTGCGCTGGATGCTGCACAACGGGCGGTCAGCTTGAATCCTCGTTTTGCCAGGACAAAGACAGTCTTAGGTTTTGCACAGTTGTTGCAGGTGCGAACCCAGCAAGCCAAGGCTGAATTTTCTGAAGCAATCGCATTGGATCAAGCAGATCCGATGCCAAGGCTAGGGATGGGGTTGGCGCTTATCCGTGAAGGTGAAATCGAGGCTGGCCGGGTTGAGCTGGAAGTAGCGGCCAGTTTGGATCCGGCCAATTCCTTGATTCGCAGCTACCTGGGTAAAGCCTATTTCGAGGAGAGACGCTATCCGCTGGCTGCAACACAGTTTGATCTGGCCAAGGAAAAAGACCCGCAAGATCCAACGCCATGGTTTTATGATGCTATCCAAAAGCAAACCCAAAACAGACCGGTCGAGACTTTGATGGATTTGCAGAAATCCATCGAGCTGAATAATAACCGTGCAGTTTACCGGTCGAAATTCTTGCTGGATCAGGACGAAGCCGCGCGCGGCTCGAGTTTGGCGCGGATTTATGATAATTTGGGATTCGAAAAGCGCGCGCTGGTGGAAACGGCCAAATCGCTGAGCATCGATCCGGCGAATCACTCTTCGCATCGTTTTCTTTCAGATGCTTATGCGAATATTCCGCGCCATGAAGTGGCGCGCGTCAGTGAGTTATTGCAAGCGCAGTTATTGCAACCTATTAACGTGAATCCGGTACAACCGCATTTGGCGGTCGCGGATCTTAACATTATCAACAATACCGGTCCGACCAGAGCAGGATTTAATGAATTTGCGCCACTGATGGAGCGCAATAAGCCGCAACTGGTTGCTTCCGGGGTTGCCGGCAGTAACAGCACGTTTGGCAATGAAGCAACGCTTTCGGCGGTTTATGACAAAGCTTCGATCAGCCTTGGTCAGTATCACTTCCAATCCGATGGATTCCGTCCCAATAATGATCAGAATCATAATATCTACAATGCCTTCGCGCAGTATGCATTAACCCCGAAATTGAATGTCCAGGCTGAGTTTCGCCGGCGTAATTCGGATCACGGCGATTTGCTGCTCGATTTTAATCCGTCATTCCATTCGCGAGATCGGAGGCAGTTGGATCAGGATACCGCTCGTGGCGGTATCCGCTATTCGCTCTCTTCCAAGCAGGATTTTCTGATTTCCGGTATTTATTTTGATCGCCGCGAGAATACGGCACATCCGGCGGAACTGATGAAAATCGCAGGGATTCCGTTCGATGTCCCCTTTCCCGCATTCAATAACAGGTTGAAAGATCAAGGTTATCAACTGGAAGGACAATTTCTGCACCGGGATAAATTTATGAATCTGGTGACCGGCGCCGGCGCTTATGATATTGACGCGAAGCTTCGATGCAATGGCGATGTGTGTTCTTCCAATACCGTGAATTTCACCCGGGAACGAGAAAATGCCTATTTTTATTCGAATCTGAATTATTTTCAGAATATTAATGCAACCTTGGGAGTGAGTTACGATGCTTTCAGAGACGCTGTCAATCAGAATTTTGACGCGGTAAATCCGAAGTTCGGATTGCAATGGGATCTTACGCCTGGTCTTCGGCTGCGGTTAGCTTGGTTCGAGGCGGTGAAATCCGCGCTGATCGCGAATCAGACGCTGGAGCCGACGCAAGTAGCCGGATTTAATCAGATGTTTGACGATTTGAATGGCACACGATCGAGGCGCATGGGCGCCGGGTTGGATGCTGCTTTTAGTAAAAATATATACGGCGGCATGGAAGTGTCGGATCGGGATCTGAAAGTTCCTTACCTCAATGGCGATTTCAGGCAATTTGCCGGTGAGCAGCAACAGGAAAGGCTGTATCGCTCGTATCTGTACTGGCTGCCGCACGCGCATTGGGCGGTTAACGGGGAGTTCCAGTACGAACAATATGATCGTGCCGCAGTTACTGTGAACGATCCCAACAAACCTTATGAAATCCACTCGCTCAGCGCCCCGTTTACAATCAATTATTTTCATCCGACCGGGTTTTTCGGCAAAGTTAGCACGACCTATTTGCAGCAGAGCTTGAAGCGTTTGCCGGATGCAGATCCTCGCTTAGCGGAAGGCAATAGTGATTTTGTGCTGCTGGATACGGCGCTGGGTTATCGATTACCCAATCGCAGGGGAATTCTGAGTTTTGAAGGAAGAAATCTCAGCGATGAGCAGTTCTACTATCGCAGCTATAACTTCCAGTTTAACGAGATGAATACTTCTTCCCGTTTCATTCCGACTCGTACGTTCTTTGTACGCCTTACTTTAAACTATTAATAAAGGAGTTTTGAAATGCCTAAACCATCTATTCCTGCTGCTGCCTTAACCGCGTTAAAGAGTGAAGCCGGTATCAGCGACGTTGTTGTGATGCTGTGCATCGATAAAACCGGTAAAGTCCATCAACTGAAAGGAGCGGGCGTGAATGACAGTGACCAAACGGCCGCTCGTCCGCTTACAACCACAACTACCGGGGTTCAGACCATCAGCATTGTCGAACATGCTGAACCATCGGCAGCCACTGCAGCTGCGCCACTCAATCCGGCGGGCGGCCTCGGAACCCCTCCAGCTGCGAGTACGCGTCCTTGTAAAACCATTATCATTGGCGGCGCATCGGTTACCTATTGCTGGTAGATTTTAGTACTTGTTTGGAAAATCAGTATGAGTCGGATCCGGGAACCGAAGTAGATTCTGCATTTTATTTTTTATTGCCGTTGTTGCGGTATCTTTTCCAAGCGGTGTTTACCAATAAAGCAAAAAAGCACATCAGATTTCTGATGTGCTTTTTTATTACTGCTTAGAACTATCGGATTACAGCAATGGAATAATCAGCAATGCCACGATATTGATGATTTTAATCAATGGATTGATTGCTGGACCAGCGGTGTCTTTGTAAGGGTCGCCCACGGTATCACCGGTTACCGATGCTTTGTGAGCTTCGCTGCCTTTGCCGCCAAAATGACCATCTTCAATATGTTTTTTAGCGTTATCCCAAGCACCGCCACCGGTTGTCATCGAGATTGCAACAAACAAGCCGGTTACGATCGAACCCATCAATACGCCGCCCAATGCTTGCGGTCCCAGAATTACACCTACCAGCAGCGGAATCAATACCGGCAGCAACGAAGGAATCATCATTTCCTTAATAGCTGCTTTAGTGAGCATATCCACTGCACGGGAATAATCCGGCTTGGCCGTGCCTTCCATGATTCCTGGGATTTCTTTAAATTGACGGCGTACTTCGATAACAACAGAACCTGCCGCACGTCCGACTGCTTCCATCGACATCGCACCGAACAAATATGGAATCATACCGCCGATAAACAGACCGATAATGACCATGTGGTTGGATAAGTCAAACGATAACTCCAATCCAGCGTGTTCCAATGCGTGGGTGTAATCGGCAAATAATACCAGTGCCGCCAAACCAGCAGAACCGATTGCATAGCCTTTGGTAACCGCTTTGGTGGTGTTGCCAACGGCATCCAGTGGATCGGTAATGGCACGAACCGAATCCGGCATTTCCGACATTTCGGCGATACCACCGGCGTTATCGGTAATCGGGCCATAAGCATCCAATGCGACGATGATACCGGTCATCGACAGCATCGAAGTAGCTGCAATAGCGATACCGTACAAACCGGCTAGTGCATACGCCAGCAGGATGGTAATGCAAACAGCCAGCACCGGCGCAGCGGTAGCACGCATTGAAACGCCGAGACCTGCGATGATGTTGGTCGCATGACCGGTGGTCGATGCTTCGGCAACGTGTTGTACCGGCGGAAAATCGGTGGAAGTGTAATATTCGGTGATGACAACCATCAGTCCGGTTAACACCAATCCAAGCGCAGCCGCCAGGAAAACGCGCATAACCAGCATGCCGCCCGCAACTTCGGTACCATCAAGATCCAACGACATGCCGCTCATAAACCAAACTGTCACGGGAAGATACGCCAATAATGCAATCCCGCCAGCAACTGCCAATCCGCGGTAGAGTGCATTCATGATCTTGCCGCCTTCGCGCATTTTGACGTAGTAACAACCGATAATCGATGCAACAATTGAAACCGCACCCAGCATCAGCGGGTAAATCACAGCATCAACAGCGTTTGCCGTAAATAACAATGCACCTAGAATCATCGTTGCGATAATGGTAACAGCATAGGTCTCAAACAAATCTGCGGCCATACCGGCGCAGTCGCCGACGTTATCGCCTACGTTATCTGCAATCACTGCCGGATTACGAGGATCATCCTCAGGAATACCGGCTTCTACTTTACCTACCAGATCCGCGCCAACGTCTGCGCCTTTGGTGAAAATACCACCACCCAGACGCGCAAAGATGGAGATCAGCGATCCGCCGAAGGCAAAACCTACCAGAGGTTTAATGATATCGCTGACTGCCTGATCGGCATCCGCGCCGTTGAATAACATCGCACAGTAACCAGCCACACCCAGCAGACCAAGTGCGACAACCAGCATACCGGTTACCGCGCCACCCCGGAAAGCGATCGCAAGCGCTTCGTTCAATCCGACACTCGCTGCTTGGGCTGTACGGACGTTCGATTGCACCGATACCGTCATTCCCAGGAAGCCTGCGGCACCGGAAAGAATCGCACCCAGTGCGAAACCAACAGCGGTATCCCAGCCTAATGCCAGCCAAAGCGCGAAAAACAGGATAGCGCCAACCATCCCGATCGTCATATATTGACGTTTGAGATACGCGGAAGCACCTTCCTGAATCGCTTTTGCAATTTCTTGCATTCGCTGATTGCCTGTAGATTGTTCAAAAATGCCCTTAATCCATATACCACTGAATACAAGGGCTACAATCGCGCTAATAATTGCGATAACTAAACCACTAGCCATAGAGAACTCCAATTAAAATCAGACCATAAAAAAGAGATGTGAAATTCTGGCCTCATTAATTTCACATTATCAACCACTTATTTTAGACTAAAATCAAAACGTATTTTATCTGTTCTTGTTCATTGAGTGCATCAAATATTTATAAAATTTAGATCGTTAGGTAATTGCATTCAGCTAAGTTTGGCTTCCTTACAACACCTGGAACCATGATCGTTTTTATATATTTCTAGTTAAATTTTGAATTCGCTCAATTTCTTTGGAACAGCCACATTTTTTAACCGTACATAATCCGGCAAGCCGTTTTTGTAAGGCGGATAATCTTCGCCTTCAATCAATGGCGCGAGATATTCCCTGCAAGATTCGCTAATGCCGAAACCATCGGCGCTTATGAATTCCGCCGGCATCATTTTTTCGACATTCGCAACATTTGAAAGCTGCGCCATGCCGACTGACCACTTATACGGTGCATTGGATTCACGAACGATTGTTGGCATTACTGAATTATGGCCGGCGATGGCGTACTCAACGGCGGCTTTACCCATTGCATAGGCTTGGTCGACATCAGTTTTGGATGCGATATGGCGCGCGGCACGTTGCAGATAATCCGCGACCCCCCAGTGGTATTTCAAACCCAAGCCATCTTTAATGATGTTGGCTACGACCGGTGCGACGCCGCCTAATTGCGCGTGCCCAAACGCATCGCGCAACCCTTGATCGGACAGGAAGTTACCGTCCGCGCCTTTTACACCTTCAGACACAACCACGGAGCAATAACCATATTCTTTCACGCAGCGATCAACTTTTGCGAGGAATTTTTCTTTGTCGAATGTAACTTCCGGAAATAAAATCACGATTGGAATTTCACAATCCGGACTTGATGCCAAACCGCCTGCTGCTGCAATCCAGCCGGCATGACGTCCCATGACTTCCAGCACAAATACTTTGGTAGAAGTTTTGGCCATGCTCGCTACGTCGAAGCTTGCTTCACGTGTGGAGACTGCAATGTACTTCGCGACTGAACCAAAACCGGGGCAGCAATCGGTGATCGGCAAATCGTTATCGACAGTCTTGGGTACATGGATCGCCTGAATCGGATAACCTAAAGTGCTGGATAATTGCGAAACTTTTAAGCAAGTATCCGCCGAATCGCCGCCGCCATTATAGAAGAAGTAGCCGATGTCGTGTGCTTTGAAAATTTCGATCAAGCGCTCGTATTCGCGCCGGTTTTGCTCAAGGCTTTTGAGCTTGTAGCGGCATGAGCCGAATGCGCCCGATGGGGTATAACGCAATGCGGCAATTGCTGCTGCGGATTCCGCGTTGGTATCAATGAGATCTTCGGTTAAAGCGCCGATGATGCCGTTGCGGCCCGCATAGACAGTGCCAATCTTATCTTTATGCTGGCGCGCTGCTTCCAATACTCCGGCAGCGGATGCGTTAATTACCGCGGTAACGCCACCGGATTGCGCATAAAATGCATTTTTTGTTGCCATAATTTTCTCCTGAACAGTCAAATCAAAATCGTAAACCTATAAAAAATTGTATAAATTGGTACGAACAAAAACCCAGGCCGCGGAAGATCGCAGCCTGAGTTTAGAGTTCCAAAGTTATTGATAAATCAGCTAAATAAGCTTATTTTAGCGCCGTGAGGATCTGATCACGGATATCCTCAACCGTGCCGATACCGGCGATTCTTATATAACGAGGCGCACCGGTTTCACCATTTCTCGACCACGCAGAATAGTAATCAACCAGCGGTTTCGTTTGTTGATGATACACTTCAAGCCGCTTTCTGACAGTTTCTTCTTTATCATCATCGCGTTGAATCAACGGTTCACCCGTTATGTCGTCGACTTCATTATTTTTTGGCGGATTAAAATCGACATGATAGGTCCGGCCTGAAGCGGGGTGTACTCTGCGGCCTGACATCCGCTTCACGATCTCGGCATCCGAAACATCGATTTCAACGACGAAATCAATCTGCACGCCTGCTGCTTTCATCGCATCGGCTTGCGGAATTGTCCGGGGAAAGCCGTCGAATAAAAACCCCTTTGCGCAATCCGGTTGCGTAATACGCTCCTTGACGAGATTGATAATAATATCATCCGAAACCAACCCGCCGGCGTCCATAATTTTTTTTGCCATTACGCCGAGTTCGGTTCCTGCTTTAACCGCAGCCCGCAGCATATCGCCGGTGGAAATTTGCGGTACTCCAAAATGTTCCTTAATATAATTGGCCTGAGTGCCTTTTCCGGCACCGGGGCCTCCTAACAAAATGACGCGAATGATTGTTCTCCCTGAATTACCAATGATTGCTGAAAACCGGGGCAGCGCAATTTACTATCCGTTGCTGCATGATTTCGCGCAATTATAGCGCACGTGCGGTTGATTCTCGAGTTTTTTACTATGTTATTCTTTTTCTTGTTTAAACAATGATATAAAACAAGTTAGATAGACCGGATACGGTTATGCGATAATTTCCCCCATTCATCAAATAGGATTCATTCGGCATGGACGATAACAGAAGCAAAGCTTTAGATGCGGCATTGGCGCAAATCGAGAAACAATTTGGGAAAGGCTCCATCATGCGGCTCGGGGCGAATGATGTCGCCTACGACATACAGGTCGTTTCCACCGGTTCGCTCGGGCTGGATATTGCATTGGGCGTCGGAGGGTTACCTCGCGGACGGATCATCGAGATTTACGGCCCGGAATCTTCCGGGAAAACCACGCTGACTTTGCAAGTCATCGCGGAAATGCAAAAACTGGGCGGCACGGCAGCGTTTATTGACGCGGAACATGCGCTGGATCCGCAATATGCGCAGAAAATCGGTGTCAACGTTCAGGAATTGCTGATTTCGCAACCGGATAACGGTGAGCAAGCTTTGGAAATCGCCGACATGCTGGTGCGCTCCGGTTCAGTCGACATCATCGTGATCGACTCGGTGGCCGCATTGACGCCGCGCGCCGAAATCGAGGGCGATATGGGTGATCCGCAAATGGGCTTGCAAGCACGGTTGATGTCGCAAGCGTTGCGCAAATTAACCGCCAACATCAAACGCAGCAATACCATGGTTATTTTCATCAACCAAATCCGCATGAAAATCGGCGTGATGTTCGGCAACCCTGAAACCACCACCGGCGGTAATGCGTTGAAATTTTATGCATCGGTGCGTCTGGACATCCGCCGCACCGGTTCGATCAAAGACGGTGAAGAAACCATTGGTAACGAAACCCGCGTCAAGGTGGTTAAAAACAAAGTCGCACCGCCGTTCAAGCAAGCCGATTTTGACATTTTGTACGGTGAGGGTATTTCGCGCGAGAGCGAAATCATCGAATTGGGCGTGCAGCATAAACTGATCGATAAATCCGGCGCCTGGTACGCTTATAAAGGCGAGAAGATCGGTCAAGGCAAGGATAATGTGCGCGAATATTTGAAAGAGCACAAAGACATGGCACAAGAAATCGAGCAAAAAATCCGCGCGATCGTCGGCATTCCCGATCAGGCCAAGCCGATTAAGGAAAAAGCCGGAAAAGATAAACCCGGCAAAGAGAATTAACCCGAATGGATAGCCGCTCGCCGATTGAATTACGCGCCCTGCGCTATTTGGCGCAACGCGAGTATTCACGCCGGGAGCTGGCGCAGAAATTGTCGGCTGACCGGGATAGCCGTGAAACCGGAGAGCTGGCAGCGGTCTTGGATCAATTGGAACAGCAGGGTTACTTGAGTGAACAACGGATGGTTGAACAAGTCGCGCGAGTCCGGCGTTCCCGTTTCGGCAGTCAGCGTATCGTGCAAGAACTCAAATCCAAAGGGGTCGACGACGGTTTGATCCGTAATATTTTGCCAAGCCTGAAAGAAACCGAGCTGGAAGCGGCATCGCACATTTGGCGAAAAAAATTCGATCATCCGCCTGCCACCCGTGAAGAACGCGCTAAACAAATACGATTCATGATGAATAGAGGTTTTTCCATGGAAACCATCCAACAAGTACTGACTCAGGCGAGCGAGGAGCATCCATGAGGTTCCGTTTTGTACTTATCCTGCTGATGCTGGTATGCACAATGGCCGGCATGCCGGTCAGCGCCGATGCGGTAACCCCGATCAATTCGATCATTTCCGCACCGGTCAATTTTGACGGCAAGGAAGTGATCTTGCGTGGCATTCCCAAAAGCCCCACGCGGTTGCCGCTGATCAACTTCAAAGCCTACGTGCTGGAAGACCGCAGCGGTGAGATCATGGTTTTAACCGAAGCCGATCTGCCCAATATGAACGAAGAAATTACCATCCGCGCAGTCGTCAAAAGCCTGGCAATTGTCAAAGGCGAAGCGGTTGGCTTGACCGTTACAGAACTTGAACGATACGAACAGATACAAAAATTATGAAAAGCAGCGAAATACGACAAAAATTTCTCGAATTCTTCGAATCGCATGGTCATACCATCGTAGCCTCCAGCCCGCTTGTGCCCGGTAACGATCCGACCTTATTATTTACCAACGCCGGCATGGTGCAATTTAAGGATGTATTCTTGGGGCAGGATAAGCGTCCTTACGTTCGCGCCGTCAGTTCGCAACGCTGCGTGCGCGCTGGTGGCAAGCATAATGATCTGGAAAATGTCGGTTACACCGCGCGGCACCATACTTTCTTTGAAATGCTGGGAAATTTCAGTTTCGGCGATTATTTCAAGCGCAACGCCATTTTGTTTGCCTGGGATTTTCTAACCGGCACGCTTAATATCCCGCGTGAAAAATTATGGATCACGGTGTACGCGGAAGACGACGAAGCCGCCGATATTTGGCTCAACGAAGTCGGCGTCGAACCGGCACGCGTGGTGCGCATCGCCACCATGGACAATTTTTGGCAAATGGGCGATACCGGCCCGTGCGGCCCCTGTTCCGAGATTTTCTACGATCACGGCCCGGACGTTGCCGGTGGCCCGCCGGGTTCCGCCGATGCCGACGGCGACCGCTACATCGAAATCTGGAATCTGGTGTTCATGCAATACAACCGTGACAGCGCTGGTACATTGCATCCACTGCCGAAACCATCGGTCGATACCGGCATGGGGTTGGAGCGTATTTCCGCGGTGATGCAGCATGTGCACAGCAATTACGATATCGATCTGTTTCAAAGCCTGATCAAAGCAGCGGCGCGCGTAACCAACACCAAGAATCTCGCCGACAATTCGCTCAAAGTCATCGCCGACCATATCCGCGCGTGTTCGTTCCTGATCACCGACGGTGTCATTCCGGGCAGCGAAGGCCGTGGTTATGTGCTGCGGCGCATCATCCGCCGCGCGATCCGGCATGGTTACAAGCTCGGACAAAAACAGCCGTTTTTTCATCAATTGGTGGAAGACTTGAGTCAAGCGATGGGACAAGCGTATCCCGAACTGACCGCAGCCAAAACCCGTGTTGCAGCGGTGTTGCTGCAAGAAGAGGAACGCTTCGCCGAGACGCTGGAGAACGGCATGCAAATTCTGGAAGCTGCGCTTAGCCAAAACAGTAAAACACTGGATGGCGAAACCGCGTTCCGTCTCTATGACACCTTCGGGTTTCCGATCGATCTGACCGCCGACATCGCCCGCGAGCGCGGCATCACCGTCGATCATGATGGGTTTGAACAAGCCATGGCGCGTCAGCGCGAGCAAGCGCGCGCTGCAAACAAATTCGCGATGCAGGAAGGTCTCGACTATAAAGGCGGTCAAACCACGTTCTACGGTTACGATACTTTGCAGCACGACGGTCAGGTACTCGCCATTTACAAACAAGGCAGCGCGGTGGATTTTGTCGAAGCGGGCGATGAAGCCGTGGTGGTACTCGATCAAACACCGTTCTACGCCGAATCCGGCGGTCAGGCCGGCGATTGCGGCGAATTGCTCGCCGCCAACGGCACGTTCGAAGTCACCGACACGCAGAAAATCCAGGCCGGGGTGTTCGGGCACAAAGGCTTGCTGCGCAGCGGCCGCTTGGTCATTCGCGACAGCGTGCAAGCCCGGGTCAATCCGCAAACCCGCATCAGCACCGCCAACAACCACTCCGCAACCCATCTGTTGCACGCCGCACTGCGTAAAGTACTCGGTACGCACGTCACACAAAAAGGCTCGCTGGTCGATCCCAACCGGCTGCGCTTCGATTTCTCGCACAACGCACCGATGAGCACCGATGAAATCCGCGAAACCGAGCGCCTGGTCAACGAACAAATCCGCAATAACTGGGTGGTGGAATCGGCGTCAATGAAATACGACGACGCGATCAAGCGCGGCGCGATGGCGTTGTTCGGTGAGAAATACACGGACGTGGTGCGCGTCATCGGCATGGGTGAATTCTCTACCGAATTATGCGGTGGCACGCATGTGCCGCAAGTCGGGCAAATCGGCCTGTTTAAAATCGTCGCCGAATCCGGTGTCGCCGCCGGTATCCGCCGCGTTGAAGCGGTGACCGGAAAAGCCGCGATCGATTACGTGCAGCAACGTGAAGCGCAATTGCTCGAAATCGCCCACATGCTCAAAGCCAACCCGCAGGAAATCACGCAAAAAATCGCGCAAATCATCGACAACGTGCGGCAAACCGAAAAAGAACTGGCGCGCCTGAAAACCAAAATGGCCAGCTCGCAAGGCGCCGACCTGGCATCGCAAGCGCAAGACGTCAACGGCATCAAAGTGCTCGCCGCTAATCTGGAAAATGCCGACGCCAAGACGCTCCGCGAAACGCTTGATCAACTCAAAGACACACTCAAATCTTGCGCGATCGTGCTCAGCACCGTCGCTGATGGCAAAGTCACACTGATCGCCGGCGTCAGCGCCGACCTTACCGGCAAAATCAAAGCCGGTGAACTGGTCAACTTCGTCGCACAACAAGTCGGCGGCAAAGGCGGCGGCCGCGCGGACATGGCGCAAGCAGGCGGGACTCAACCGGAGCGGTTGCCTGCGGCGCTCGGAGGTGTGAAAGATTGGATTGAGAGCAAATTTACGGAGTAATCTTGATTCATTCGCAATATTCTCGATTCGAGACATGGTTTCGTGTTGTGCTAATACTCATAAGGCGGATGTACAAGTCAATTATAGGTAATCATTATCCAGTTCAATTGGATTGATATAATGCGATTATCAGGTGTGTGCACGTATCCGCGAGAAGCAATTCTACTCCCACCGGGGTTCGTGCACCGATTGGATGTGGCATTATTTTTTATGACAAGTGCCAATCGGATGAGATGGTTGTGTCGATAGCCGAGGTGTTTTGGGCACATTTCACAGTCGACACGGAATGCGGTTGCATCAGTGCAAGGGTGAATGAAAGCAGTCTTGTTGTTTTTGCGGCTCGCTGCGTTGACGGGTGTTCGATAATTAACTTATCGCTCTGAAAAGTCTGATTTTCTGCACATTACCTGTCTTGCATCTCATCTTACTCGGCGAATTGTTCAGCACTTTCTTAATTTTATAATGGGAGCTGGAATGAAAAGGAAACAGATAGTAAGCGCAATTGCTTGCATGATGATACTGCCGCTGTTATCAGGCTGCTGGACCTTGGTGGCAGCAGGTGCGGGCGCTTACGGCGGGTATAAAATGAAGGAACATGGCTATACTTTGCAAAACCCGATTACCAAGGAAAAGAAGTCGAAGAAATGAGGCTTCGAATGATAATGATCGGTTTAAACGATATTATTCGGGTTTTTCTGCGGGGTTTTCTTGGTCTTTTTTATTGCGAAAACTGTCATAAATCATAAGAGCAGCGCCGACAAAAATGGCTGAGTCGGCAATATTAAAAGCTGGCCAGTGATAGCTCCCAATGTAGAAATCCAGAAAATCGACGACGTGTCCCAATGTGATGCGATCGTATAAATTTCCAGATGCTCCTCCAAGAACTAGGCTTAATGAAAAGCAGAATAACTGCTCATGCTTGTATCTATTTAGAAAAAAAATGATCAGCAGAACCGCTGTTCCAGCAATCCCACTTAGGAACCAACGTTGCCATCCTGATTGATCGCTCAGGAAACTGAATGCCGCACCCGGATTGTAGGTCAATACCAAGTTGAAGAAACTGGTAAGCGGGATTATCTGCCCGAATTCTAATGCGGACTCAACCCAGTATTTACTGGCAAGATCCAGGGTTAGAATAAACGCTGCAATACTTAAACTAATAGATAGTTTCATAGGAGAATTCCATGACTAATGTGTGCTGGTATTAGGCATAATGGCGCTGTTCACCGGCGCCATAAAGATTGGTGACACAACGTGTACACAAAGTAGGATGTTCTGCATGTTGACCTACATCTTCACGATAATGCCAGCAACGCTCGCATTTTTTACGAATACTGGATGTTATCGTGATGCCTTCCTGAATTGGGTTATCAGCCTGTTTCAGACTGACTTCAGAAACGATCAGTACAAAACGTAAATCCCCTTCCAGTTCGCTAAGTAAGAGAAAGTCTTCGCGGCTGGCGCATATTTCAACCGTTGCAGCTAACGATGATCCGATTTCACCTTGTGCACGGGATTCTTCCAGTTTTTTTAGAACTTGCGAGCGTAACATCCGTATTCTTGCCCAGCGCTGTTGCAATTTCTCCGTTGCCGATTGAACAGGAAAGGTATGCCACTGGTGCAATAAAACGCTATCACTGGCATCTTTAGCCAGATATTCCCATACTTCTTCGGAAGTGAAACTCAAAATCGGCGCGAATAGCCTTACCAGACTGTGGGCGATATGGTGCAGCACGGTTTGTGCAGAGCGGCGCGGGAGGCCTTTTGTTGCTGATGTATAAAGACGGTCTTTAAGAATATCCAAATAGAAACCGCCTAAATCCTCCGAGCAAAAATTGTGCAGCTGGTGAATAACTTGATGAAACTCGTAACGTTCATAGGCTGCGATCAGTTCTTTTTGGAATGTTTCGGTAAACGATAGCATATAGCGATCGATTTCCAAGCAGTCAGTAACGGCGACTGAGTCGTTTCTCGCATCGAAATCGGTCAGGTTAGCAAGTAAGAAGCGCAACGTATTGCGGATACGCCGGTAGCTTTCAACAACCCGCTTCAAAATTTCTTCTGAAATCGAGAGCTCACCGGAATAGTCAGTTGAAGCTACCCATAATCGCAATATGTCAGCACCTGAAGTATCCATCACTTTTTGTGGAGCAATGACATTTCCCTTTGACTTGCTCATCTTATGACCTTGTCCGTCTACTACAAAACCGTGCGTAAGTAACGCGCGGTAGGGCGCTAGGCCGTCAATCGAGCAGCTGGTCAATAGTGAAGACTGGAACCAACCGCGATGTTGGTCGGAGCCTTCCAGATAAAGATCGACAGGAAAATCAAGCTGTTCGTTTGTCTTAACGACCGTGTCGTGCGTAGTGCCGGAATCGAACCAGACATCCAGGGTGTCAGTTGATTTCATGTAATCCTTAGCTTCTTCGCCGAGCAACTCGCTAGCATCCAATGAGAACCAAGCTTCTATACCTTGTTGTTCTACTTTTTGCGCAACCAATTCCAACAGCTCATGAGAACGCGGGTGGGGTGCATGGGTTTCTTTATGCACAAAAAAGGTCATTGGAACCCCCCAATTCCGCTGGCGTGAAATGCACCAATCCGGGCGATTCTTGATCATTGCTTCCAAACGAGATCTCCCCCAGCTGGGATAGAAATCGGTGTCATCGACTGCTTGCATTGCTAATTCGCGTAAGCTTCTTTGATGTTCCGATGTATCGCATAGATTGTGGAGATTCATGCCAATAAACCATTGCGGTGTCGCGCGAAAAATAATGGGGGTTTTGTGGCGCCAGCAATGGGGGTAGCTGTGATCAATTTTTTTATGACAAAATAAGTGAGCGCTGGAATTGAGAGCGTCAATAACGACGTCGTTTGCTTTCCACACCGGGAGACCGCCTACCAGAGGCGTGTCGGCAATAAATTTGCCGCTGCCATCCACCGGACTCTCACTCGGTAATCCATAATGCTGGCCGACAAAATAGTCGTCCAAGCCATGCGCGGGTGCTGTATGCACTAGGCCGGTGCCAGCATCCAGTGTCACGTGCTTGCCACAGATAATTTTTACAGTACGCGCTTCAAATGGGTGTTGCAGGGGTAAATGCTCTAAAGCTTGGCCTTTGCAGCTAGCCAATGTCGCGCCAGTGAGCTGGTAACGCTCCAGGCATGCTTCGAACAGTTCGCTGGCAAGTATCAGTAAGCCACGCGATGTTCGCACTAATACATAATCAAACTCCGGATGAACACAAACTGCCTGGTTTGCCGGGAGAGTCCATGGCGTCGTGGTCCAGATGATGGCAAAAGTTTGAGTTTCGGCGGGAATGTTGACGCCAAAAGCATTACTTAGTAATTCGTGGAATTCCGCTTTAACGGTAAAGCCAACATCAATGGCCGGTGAAGTTTTATTTTCATACTCGACTTCCGCCTCCGCCAGTGCCGAACCGCAGTCAATGCACCAATTAACCGGCTTTTGCCCTTGATATAAAAAACCGTTCTGATAAATTTTTCCAAGGGCGCGAATGATTCCGGCCTCGGTTTTGAAATTCATGGTGAGATAGGGATTCTCCCAATCTCCTAGTACGCCCAACCTTATAAAGTCGGCTTTCTGGCGTTCAACTTGTTGAAGAGCGAAGGCGCGGCAAAGCTCCCTGACTTTATCAGCGGGCAGATTCTTGCCGTGTTTTTTTTCAATCTGATGTTCTATCGGTAATCCATGACAATCCCAGCCGGGGATATAAGGTGCGTCGTATCCCGACAATGTTTTGCTTTTAATGATGATGTCTTTAAGAATTTTGTTAACGGCATGACCAATATGGATGTCTCCGTTAGCGTACGGAGGCCCGTCATGCAAGATGAACTTTGGACGGTTTGTGCATGCGGTGCGAATCTTTTGGTAAAGATTTTTTTCTTGCCAGGCTTTCAGCATCACGGGTTCCCGGCTGGCGAGATTGCCGCGCATCGGAAACGGAGTGTCGAGTAAATTCAACGTATTCTTATAATCGGTCATGGAATTTTCAGATTAATGGGTTAGTGTGCAATGCAAATACTACTGGAATTGTGCGCATTGGGTTTTGTCATGAAAAATTTTTTTGTTTGCACGATATCTTTTTCAATTTGCTGAATAAGCGCGCTGATATCGGAAAATTTTTGCTCATCACGCAGTTTGTGCAAGAAATCAACTTGCAGCCGTTGTCCGTATATTTCCTGGTTAAAGTCAAACAAGTGCACTTCCAATACATAACTGCCATTCTGATGAGTGGTTGGCCGTACTCCGAGACTGGCAACTCCAGGTAGTGGCGTCATGGGAGATGATGGAATGGCGCCACGGACTGAAACAGCAAAGATACCCGATAATACCGGGCGGTTATGCTTTAATTGGATATTGGCAGTCGGGAAACCGATTTTCTTGCCAAGTTTATCGCCATCGATAACCCGTCCGCTCATGCTGAAAGGCCTGCCCAGAAAATTACCTGCTGCTGCCAAATCTCCATTTGCCAATGCTTGGCGGATGACTGTGCTTGAAACACGTGTATCATTGACCGTTATGTTTGGCATTATTTCGACTGTATAACCGTTTGCAGCCGAAAGAGTTTGCAGCATGGTTATATCACCGGCCCGGCGTGCACCAAAACGAAAATCATCACCCACAAGTAACCAGCGCACATTTAGCTCTTGGTTGAGAATCCGCGTGATAAATTGTTCCGGAGGCATTTTTGCAAACTCGTAATCGAAGCGGCAAATGTATACACGATCGACATTTGCTTGAATAAGGCACTGCAATTTTTCCCGGATACCCGTTAAGCGGGTTGGTGCTTGATCGGGTGAGAAGAACTCTCGTGGATGGGGTTCGAAGGTCATTACGCAAGCAGGCAATCCGAGCATTTTGGCAGTTTCTTGTAAGTGTTTGAGCATTGCTTGATGCCCCATATGCACACCATCAAAATTACCAATTGTTAGCGCGACAGGCGTTTTAACACGGGACGATGTTTTTCGCCATATATGCATGAACAGGAATCCAAAAAATGTTGATTTTATCTTGATTAATGCGCAAAGGTCTAGGTTCATACAGGGTTATTGTGTGCTACATTAGCTTTATAATTGATTGATGTTCTTTGTTTGGTATGGTTAATAAATTGCGGCGTTCCAATCATTTACAAAAATCATCTGATAGAAAAGATCAGATTTTGCAAACTCTGGCAGAAATGTTGGAGCACCCCCATAGCATGAAAATTACAGTTGCCGCATTAGCAAAGCGGCTGGAGATATCGGAATCTTCGGTTTATCGCTGTTTCCCGAGCAAGTCGGAAATGTTCGGGGCGCTGATCGAGTTTATCGAAAAAACTCTGTTTGTATTGGTTAATAAAATCCAGCAAGAGGAAAGTTCTGGTGTTAAGCAAATTGAAAATTTATTATTGCTGTTAATGGGTTTTTCGCAGAAGAATCCTGGAATGACACGTCTCTTGATCGGTGATGTATTGGTTAACGAGAATGAGCATCTGCAAATACGCATTAATCAATTACATGATCGTCTGGAAGCAACGCTCAAGCAAGCATTGCGATTTGCTATCAGTGAAGGGAAAATAAGCAACCAGATTGATGCAGCGGCCTATGCTAATTTACTTATGTGTTTCGTGATTGGTTGCTGGCATCAATTTGTCAAAAGCGAATTCAGTCGAAGCCCTTTAGCTGGTTGGGAAATTCAGCGTTTGGTTTTGTTACCGGGCGGTATCGACTGATATGGCTGGAAATGAAAGCTTATAGGGAAATGATTGTTGTTGAGGACTACATTTGACATACTGGGCATCTTGGATCTTTGTTTACTTTAGCTGAACGCCAATTCATTGTCAGGGCGTCAAGTAACAATAGCCGTCCGTTCAGACTTTCTCCGATATTCAATAAAGTTTTAATTGTCTCCGCAGCTTGAACGCAACCGATGATACCGGCAATGGGAGAAAATACCCCCATAATTGCACATGGCATGTCTTCCTGCTCTCCCTCCATTGGGTATAAACAGTGATAACAAGGGCTTCCGGGCTGGCTTAAATCAAAGACGCTTACTTGGCCTTCAAAACGCACAACTGCACCGGAAATCAGCGGTTTTTTATGAATAACACATGCTTGGTTAATGAGGGAGCGTGTCGCGAAATTATCGCATGCATCAATAACAGCATCCGCTGTGGCAACTAAATGCAGTAATTGTGCAGCATCAACTTTTTCTTGAACAGTCGTGACATTAATTTCCGGATTAATTTTTGTGAGTGTTTGTTTCGCTGAGAGCGTTTTGGCTAAACCAATCGACTGATTATCGTGAATGATCTGACGTTGCAAGTTGGTTAGATCTACCTGATCACCATCACAAACAATTAAATTACCAATACCGCTAGCAGCGAGATACATGAGCGCAGGCGAGCCGAGCCCGCCCGCGCCAATAACTAAGACGCTTGATTGACAGAGTTTTTCCTGCCCCTCAACATCAATCTGAGGTAGCAGGATATGACGGCTGTAGCGAAGTAGCTGATGATCATTCACGATCCTAAAGATCAGCTTTCTGTCTTGGCATCACTCTTTTTTTCTGGAAGCGTCACAATGCCTTTGAAGTAATTCATGGCTTGTTTCAGCAAGAGATCATCTTCTGAGCCGAATTCGATAGGTGCTTTATTTTTCTTATCTTTATTCTTCTTCTCATTTTTCTCATCGGTTGGTTTCAGTTCTGTTTTTCCAGTTTCGGAAACTGATTTTTTCTCTGTTTTTTTGCCATTGGAAAGGTGGCGATTCAAATCCGCTTCCCGCAGCCGCTGCTCATCGTTGTTTCCTGTTTCATCAAGAATATCAGGTGTGATGCCTTGTGCTTGAATGGATTGACCATTAGGCGTGTAGTATCTGGCGGTCGTCAGTTTGATAGCTGTATTGTTTCCCAACGGTAGTATGGTTTGCACGGATCCTTTGCCAAACGTCTGGGAACCCATGACAATGGATCTCTTATGATCTTGCAAGGCGCCAGCAACGATTTCTGAGGCTGAAGCAGATCCTCCATTGACAAGCGTAATCATTGGAACAGTTTTTACTTCAGCAGGTAATCCCTTTAAGTAGTCTTCATCAGGTCCCCGCAAATAGAACTCAGGATTAGCATGCAATTTCATTCTCGCATCCGCGCTACGTCCTTCAGTGTAAACAACGAGCGAATTTTCGGGGAGGAAAGCTGCGGAAACGGCTACTGCACCGTTCAGCAATCCACCGGGATCGTTACGTAAATCGAGTATTAATCCTTTCATATCACCCTTGTTTTCGGCAAAGAGGGTTTTGATGGCGGTAGCGAGATTCTCACCAGTCTGCTCTTGAAACTGTGTGATGCGGATATAAGCATATCCAGGCTCGATTATTTTTGATTTTACGCTCTGTATCTTAATAATATCCCGAACCAGATTAAACACCAGCGGCTCTGATTCACCCTCGCGGACTATCGTAATTTTGATGGATGTATTGGGCTTGCCACGCATGAGCTTGATTGCTTCATTGAGCGACATGCCTTTAACGACTGTATCGTCGAGCTTTACGATTAAATCTCCGGTCTTAATACCTGCCCTAAATGCTGGTGTATCTTCTATAGGAGAGATTACCTTGACGACCCCATCTTCCATTGTGACTTGGATACCCAAACCGCCAAACTCACCTTGTGTGCCGATTTGCAGTTCTTTGTATTCGTCTTTATCGAGATACGATGAATGGGGATCAAGCCCAACGAGCATGCCATTAATGGCTTCGGTGATCAGTTTCTTATCTTCGACGGCTTCCACGTAGTCGCTTTTAATGCGCCCAAATACTTGCGCGAATGTTCGCAGTTCTTCAATTGGCAGCGGATGAATCGCATCGATGTTATCTTTCTTGGCGATAGCGGAAAAATTCAAACTCAGCATCATTCCAGCGATTACGCCGAGCAGAATTAAACCAGTTTTTTTGATTATGTTACTCATTATGCTATCTCCGCACTGATCAAGTTTATGTAAAAAAACATTAAGCTCATTCTATTTTTATCCACGTCAAAGGGTCAAACGGCTTACCTTTATGACGAAGTTCAAAGTAAAGACCTGAATCTGAGTTACCACCGCTATTTCCAACCGTCGCGATCGTATCTCCGCCCCGGATCGTATCACCGATTTTTTTTTGGAGTGTTGCATTATTGCCATAAAGACTCATATAGCCGTTTCCATGATCCAAAATGATCAAATGACCGAATCCTCTAAGCCAATCCGCAAAAACAACTTTTCCTTCTGATATCGCTTTAACATCGCTTCCATCCGGTGATTGGATGAATAAGCCTTTCCAAGTTAGCTGCTTGTTTGTACGCTGACTACCAAATCTATTAACAATTGATCCTTTAACCGGCAAATTTAATTTACCCTTTAGTGTTGAGAAAAGCACATCATTCGTTAAATTAGCATCGGGTAATTTATTGTTAATTAATGTGGTATCAGATTTTTCGACAATTAATTTATTGATTTCTTTTACTAAACGGCTAAGGCGTCTTTCGTCATCATTAAGTTTATTCAATTCTTGCTGTTGTTTTGAAACTTGATCGCTTAACTGCGATAGTAAAATTTTGTGCTTATTTTTCTCTTGTTCAAGTTTTTTTCTTTGATTGAAGTATTCTGTTTGAATGGCTGAAATTTCGTCTTTCTTTTGACGGCTAATCTGAATCAGAGTTTCAATTTTTTCTTGATTGATTTGAAGATTATTAATGATTTCTGAGCGAGCTTGTGATACCTGATTGTAATAATATAAATTTCGAGCCAATTGATTGGGATTTTGTTGATAAAGAGTCAACTTGAGATAAGTATGATGTCCGCTTGTGTATTGTTGATAGAGCAATTTTTCTAGCTGCCCGCGTTCAGTATCAATATCATTTTTGATTTGCTTATATTGTAATTGTAATTGCTTGTAATTCTCGGTAGCTTGCCGATCTTCTTCAAGTAGTTTGTTTAATCTCTGCGTGATTTTGCTGATCGCTAGCTCGGTTTCTTGCAAGGCATTTGCTGCTCCCTGCTTGATTGTCACTTTCCTGTTTAATTCTTTTTGTAATATATCAATGCGTTCTCGCAACAGTTTTAAGTTTTCATTGTTATCAGGAAAAATTGATGCCGGATAAGATAATGCAACCACTAAAACAAATCGTAAGATTTGTTGCCGTTGAATGCTGAATTTACTATCCGAATTGATTTTCGAAGAGAAGCTCTTAATGAGTAAGGATGCAAGATTTTCACTCGTCATCGGGGATCTGCGCGCACTTTATACGGTTGATCTTCCCTGATTAGCAACAACTTGCATCGCTTCATTAACAGCCGTCAAGTCTCCTAGATAATAGTTTTGGATCGGTTTCAGATTGTCATCCAATTCGTAAACCAGTGGAATGCCCGTCGGAATATTGCAATTAAGAATTTCTTCATCTGAAATATTATCCAGGTATTTCACCAATGCTCTTAATGAATTCCCATGTGCTGCAATGATAATACTTTTCCCGGATTGAACCTGAGGTGCAATAATGGAGTTCCAGTAAGGAAGGAATCTTGCGACTGTATCGCTAAGACACTCTGTTAATGGGATATCGTTTTGTGCTAAGCCTTTGTATCTAGGATCGTTGCCGGCATAGCGATCATCATCAACACTCAAAGCCGGCGGTCTTACATCATAACTCCTGCGCCAGATCAGAACCTGCTCATCGCCATATTTTGCTGCGGTCTCTGCCTTGTTAAGGCCTTGAAGTGCCCCATAATGGCGTTCGTTCAATCGCCAAGTATGTTGGATCGGAGTCCACATTTGATCCATTTCATCCAATACAATCCATAAGGTGCGGATGGCTCGTTTAAGAACAGATGTATAAGCAATATCGAATGTAAAACCTTGTTCGCGCAAAAGCCGGCCTGCTTCTTGAGCTTCTTTTATGCCTTTGTGTGTTAAGTCGACATCCGTCCAACCTGTGAAACGATTTTCTTTATTCCAGGTGCTTTCTCCGTGCCTCAGGAGAACAATTTTTTTCATATTGATCTTTATTAATAGGGGGTGCGTGAGTGTTGCAGGATTAAAAACAGTGATATTTTATTATATTTTCAGTTGTAAACACAGTATCTGACTGATTCTTTTGTGTGAAAAAATTTTAGTAGTGATCAACGCCACATTGCATACTTGATCTTGAATGAACAAGAAATTAAACTCCATTTGCTAACTACAGATGGATCTGTAGAAAAATGTTATAAAATGTTATAAAATTAGTGCGTTGCTTATCGCGTAAACGAAGTGGGATCCGAATCGCTCATGTTTCTGTTAAAATTAACCATTTTATAAGTTAAAGCGGGCTATATGGAATTATCAATTTTTCAAGACCATTTTCTATTAAGGCTGGAAAATCTGTTTTTTGTAATTGCTGCGGTAGTCAGTGCAATATTGCTACTTATTCCGATGTTTACACAAGGTGGGATCAAAGAAATTGATACACGCGAGGCTGTGCGGTTGATCAATTATAAGGATGCTCTAGTTTTGGATGTTCGGGATGATAGTGAGTATTTGGCGGGTCATATACCGAATGCAAAACATGTGCCTTCGCAGAAAATAGCGGAACGATGGGTTGAATTGGAGAAGTTTAAAGATAAGCCTATTGTTGTCATTTATCCCGGTGGTGTTCGGTCTAATAATCCAAGTCTCGTTCTTAAAAAGAATGGTTTTACTCAGATTGTTAATTTAATGGGCGGGATTGATGCTTGGAAACGTGCGGGATTACCGATGGTTAAAAGGTAAAATGATCAATGCCTAGAGTAATCATGTACACAACTGGGTTTTGTCCCTATTGCAAGATGGCAGAAAGCTTGTTGCGTTCAAGAGGCGTGCAAGAAATTGAGAAAATTCGCATTGATCTTGAGCCCGATCAACGCGGTGAAATGATGAGTAAAACCGGTCGTCGTACAGTTCCACAGATCTATATCGGTGATATTCATGTGGGCGGCTATGACGATTTGGCGCAACTTGACCGGAAAGGGGAGTTGATTGAGTTGCTGGCAACTTAACAATAGATTTTGCATTTATTCGTATTAACAAATTGCCAATAGTTTCATATTAATTTTTGACTTTAGGATATAAAGATGAGTGAGCAACAGCAACCAGTTTTTGTGATAGAAAAAATCTATGTGAAGGATTTATCTCTGGAAATCCCCAATGCGCCAAATATTTTTTTGGAAAGAGAGACTCCCGAAATTAATTTGCAGCTTGGCACTAAAAGCCAAGGCATTGACGTCGGACTCTATGAAGTGCTGTTGACAGTGACGGTTACCGCAAAAATCAAAGACAAGATTATGTTTCTGGTGGAAGCGCAGCAATCCGGGATTTTCAGGATTCGCAACATTCCGAATGATGAGATTGATCCTGTGCTGGGAATTGGATGTCCGAATATACTGTTTCCTTATTTGCGCGAAGTGGTATCGGACATAGTTACGCGCGCAGGATTTCCGCCGGTTATATTGAATCCTGTCAATTTTGAGGCTATCTATCAGCAGAAAAAAGCCGAAGCAAAAACAAGTTCTAATTAGTTCAGTGTTCTAAATAGTAATAAATCAATAAATTCAGTAAAGATAGCTCCGGATGAGCAATAAAGTTACAGCATTGTTGTTTTTTGGTTTGTTAATCTTGCCGATTGCGGCTGAAGCAGAAATGACGTTTTTCTCGATCGCGGAGAAATCTGTCGTTATGTACGATGCTCCTTCACTGAAAGCTGACAAACTCTATGTGGCAGACAGATATCTACCGATTGAGGTGGTTGTTGATGTTGAAGGTTGGGTGAAAGTTCGTGACAGTAGTGGAAGCCTCGCATGGATTGAGAAAAAATTTTTGAATCAACAACGCTATGTCATAGTCACAGTTCCACTTGCAAATATCCATCGGTCAGCTGATGCTAACTCTGAATTACTGTTCCAGGCGGAAGAAAATTTGGTCATGGAATGGTTGGAGTCTGATGCGCTTGGATGGGTGAAAGTGCGTCATATTGATGGTCAAACTGGTTTTGTAAAAGTCACTCAGGTTTGGGGTTCATGAGAATAGCGGTACTGGGTGCAGGTGCATGGGGATCTGCGCTTGCAATCAGTCTATCAAACCGACATTCCATTTGTATGTGGACTAAAGATCCGGATCATGCGTTTGAAATGAAAGCGCAGCGGATAAATCAAAGATTCTTTCCCGGCTATTCATTTCCCGAAACGCTAGAAATAACATCGACGCTCAGCGAAGCGCTGGATTGCGCTGATCTTACAATTATTGTTGTGCCAGTTGCCGGCATGCGCGAGACTTTGCGAGCTATTGCGGCTACTAATGTCACTATGCCGATTGTTTGGGGTTGTAAAGGATTTGAGTCAGAAACCTGTTACTTACCTCATCAGATCGCACAGGAAGAGATTACATTATTAAAAAATTACGGTGTTTTATCGGGTCCAAGTTTTGCAGAAGAAGTCGCGCAAGGGCTTCCTACCGCTTTGACGCTGGCCTCGAGTGATCGCAATTTTTCCAGCAAAGTTGCTGCAGAACTGCACAGTCCAAGGTTACGCATTTACACCAGTGAAGATGTTGTTGGCGTAGAGACAGGCGGTGCAGTCAAGAATGTAATTACGATCGCTGTTGGGATTTCTGATGGTATTGGATTCGGACATAATGCGCGAGCAGCCTTAATTACCCGTGGATTGATGGAAATGACTCGATTGGGACTGAGTCTGGGCGGAAAAATGGAAACCTTCATGGGGTTGGCGGGGGTTGGCGATTTGATTCTTACAAGCACGGGAGATCTATCTCGAAACCGGCAAGTTGGGTTGCTGCTTGCTTCAGGGAAATCGCTGCGAGATATTTTGGGTGAATTGGGGCATGTCGCCGAAGGGGTGCATACGGCGCAGTCGGTATCAGAACTTGGGAGTCGATTAAACATTGAAATGCCAATTACCGACGCAGTGTGCGGTATATTGCAAGGCCGTCTTTCGGCTCGTGCCGCTGTAGAAGTATTGCTAAATCGCGAACAAAAATCAGAAGTTTATTAACTTTGGTAAATTTGCCTGATACTTAATGTTTTTATTTATGTGTATTCTGTAACATTATGTTATAAATAATTTTTTATATTTTATATAAAAAATGGCAGTATTTTGAATTGTTGTGCGAATTGGTAAAAAACTTACGGAAAACCTCAATTTGCTTGACCAGGCTTTAACAGCTTGATATAAGAGCGACTGCAGTACTTGCTTGTGATTTAATTACCATTAACTTAGAAGGGGAATTATATGAACAAATCCGAACTCATTGAAGCGATCGCTAAATCGGCTAAAATCTCCAAAGCCTCGGCAGGCAGTGCATTGGATGGTGCATTAACTGCAATAAAGGGAGCACTGAAAAAGAATGAAAGTGTTACATTGGTCGGATTTGGAACTTTTAAAGTAGGTACTAGAGCCGCTCGTACAGGCCGTAATCCGCGCACTGGCGCCGCCATAAAAATTAAAGCAGCAAAAGTTCCTAAATTCAGTGCTGGCAAAGCACTCAAAGATGCAGTAAACTAGCGGACTTTCTGACCGGGTGCTTAGCTCAGCTGGTAGAGCGTCGCCCTTACAAGGCGAATGTCGGCGGTTCGATCCCGTCAGCACCCACCAGCCAAATTGCTGGTTTGAGGAGTGGTAGTTCAGTTGGTTAGAATACCGGCCTGTCACGCCGGGGGTCGCGGGTTCGAGTCCCGTCCACTCCGCCAAATCTTTTTTCTGGGTTTTTGATTTCTTCTTTCGTCTTTTACACGCTCACAGGTTTTAATTGTGTTTGACTTAGTTAACCGTAAAAAGCGGGTTGTGCAAGTTATTTTAGGCTTGGCAGTGCTGCCCTTTTTGTTTTGGGGGGTCGAGTCCTACCGAGGCGGAAGTGAGGGTTTCGTTGCAATAGTAGAAGGCGAGGAGATTTCTCGCCGTGAGTATGAGCAAGCAATGCGGGATCATCACGAAAGAATGAGAGCTATGCTCGGCGCAAATTTTGATAGCGCGATGCTTGATACGTTTGAAGTCAGAAATTCAGTGTTGGAAAGGTTGATCCAACAGCGATTATTACACCGTGAGGCAATGGATAATGGTTTCACGGTCCTTGACTCTCAGCTTGCCAAAACAATTCGCGAAGTACCTGCTTTTAAGCGGGATAATAAATTTTCTAAGCAACAATATGAAGACTTGTTGCGCGCTCAGGGATTAACGCCGGTAATATTCGAGTCGCGAGTGCGTCAAGAATTGTTATTGCAACAATTGCTCGATGGTTATAGCGAGATCGTATTTGCGCCCAAAACGGTGGTCGAAAAAGTACGTTATTTAAGTGAGTTACAACGAGAAATCAGTCAATCAAAAATTTCACCCGAGCGGTTTCTGTCGGATATGATCCCGGAAGATGCAGAAGTAGACAATTACTATGAGCAGCATCAAGCTGATTTTACTTTGCCGGAGCGTGCAAAGATCGAATACTTGGTATTGTCGTTGGAAGCAGTGGCTAAAAGTGAAACCGTGAGCGAGGATGCGATCCGTAATTTCTTTCAGGAGCATGAGGAAGAATTTATTCAACCAGAAGAACGGAAAGCCAGTCACATTTTGATAAGTGTGACTGCGGATGCCCCTGATGATGAAAGACATGCGGCAATTGCAAAAGCAGAGAAAATTCTAGAACAAGTGAGGCAGGATCCTGATCGATTTGCTGAAATTGCGAAGGAGCAGTCGGATGATCCTGGTTCTGCAATACAAGGCGGAGATCTTGGATATTTTGGTCGCGGTGTCATGGTTAAGTCATTTGAGGACAAAATTTTTTCAATGCAACCGGACGAAATCAGCGATCTGGTAGAAACCGATTTTGGTTTTCACGTAATTAAGCTGACTGATGTTAAGCAAGAAGTTCGCCGCAGTCTCGCAGATGTGCGGGAACAGATTGAAAAGAAACTGAAGCTGGAAGCAGCCGGTAATATTTTTGGAGAGATTGCGGAAGATTTCAGCAATATGGTTTACGAGCAAGGTGAAAGTTTACAACCTGCAGCAGAGAAGTTTGAATTAGCTGTTCAGCAAAGCGATTGGATTACAAGAAATTCAGCTCAGCCGGCAATTCTGTCGAATGAGAAATTACTATCAGCGGTATTTTCTGAAGATAGCGTTACCAATCATCGCAATACCGAAGTGATTGAAGTACAACCGGATACCTTTGTGGCTGCTCGTATCGTTGAATATAAACCTGCAACCAAACAATCGCTGGCGGTAGTTAAAGATCAAATCGTTGAGAAACTCAAGAAACAAATGGCGGAAAGAAAAGCGATTGAGGAAGGTCAGGCCAAACTTGCACGTTTACAACACGGAGAGGTTCTGGATGATGTAGTCTGGAGTGAGTCCCAGTTAATTTCTTATCTGCAATCCCGCGGATTGGATATCGGAACAATGCGAGTGATTTCTCGAACGGAGACGAAGGGCTTTCCTGTATATACCGGAGCAATTGACCCCAAAGGCGGATTTAATTTAATACGAATCAGTAAGGTCGTAGCGCCTGATATAGAGGAAAAAGACAAAGATAAGCATGAGAATTTCACAAAACAGTTACAGCAAATGATTGCTCAGGAAGAGATGGCGTCTTATCTATCGGCAATCAGAAAGCGATACGATGTAAAAATCAAGCAAGATAACTTCTAAATTTTTTATGGTTGTTGCACAGATTTTCATTCGTCAAACAGATTGAAAGCAACCGTGTTAAATCCAGCATCAACGTAAGTTATTTCACCTGTAATACCACTCGCTAAATCACTGCACAAGAAAGCGGCTACGTTTCCGACTTCGTCGATAGTTACATTGCGGCGAAGCGGCGAAACCTTTTCCGTGTAACCTAACAGCTTACTGAAGTTTCCGATACCGGCTGCGGCCAGGGTCTTGATCGGTCCGGCAGAAATTGCATTGACTCGTATTCCTTTGGGGCCCAAGCTCGAAGCCATGAAGCGCACATTGGCTTCCAGGCTGGCTTTAGCCAAGCCCATTACATTATAGTTCGGCATAACCCGGACAGCACCGAGGTAGCTCAGTGTCAGAAACGCGCCATTCCGGCCTTGCATCAACGGCAGCGCAGCTTTAGCAAGCGCGGAGAAGCTGTAGGAACTGATATCGTGAGCAATCTGAAAAGCTTCTCGACTAATGCTATCGAGAAAATCTCCGGTTAAAGCTTCCCGAGGCGCAAATGCAATTGAATGAATAATGCAATCCAGGCTATCCCAATGTTTGCTGAGATTCTCAAAACAAATAGCGATTTCTGAATCACTGGCGACATTACAGGGAAATAACAAATCGCTGTCAAATTCTTTGGCTAATTTCTCGACTCTATCGCGGACTTCTTCGCCTTGATATGTGAAAGCCAGCAAAGCACCTTCGCGTTTCATTGCTTTTGCAATGCCGTAAGCGATGGAGCGGTTGCTGAGAAGCCCGGTTATGAGAACACGTTTGTTTGCGAGAAATCCCATGAGTTTTCCTTGTAAAATGGACTGAATTGATAAATTATAGCGTAAGGGGGTGGTAGGGGGAATTCCTTCTAATTCACGCATAAGAGATTGTAGATGCACTGCCAATGAGAAAATTTCTATAATTCGAAGTCTTCAGCAATGACAAAGTCGTTTATTTCAAACTGTTTATTAGTGATAGTGTCCTTTTTATTTACTGCCTGCGGTGAAAAGAATTGGAATAACCCTTATGCAACAGAAGATGGCGAGAAAAATATTCTTTATACCGTTTTTACGGAACGGCCTAAACATCTGGATCCGGTGCAGTCATACAGTTCTAATGAAATTCAATTTACCGCGCAGGTCTACGAACCACCTTTGCAGTACCATTATTTGAAGCGGCCTTTCGAGCTGATCACTGCAACAGCCGCTAGAATGCCCATCGTGACATTCTATGATGCGCTGGATCAGCAACTGTCATCCGATGCACCCGCGGACAAGATTGCTTACAGTATTTATGAAATCACGATCAAGCCCGAGATTTTTTACCAGCCACATCCTGCTTTTGCAAAAAACTCGAGTGGAGATTTTCTTTATCACAATTTGAATCAAAAAGAACTGGCTTCGATATTTAAGCTGTCCGATTTTTTGCAAACCAGCACCCGGGAGTTGTCGGCAGAAGATTATGTTTATCAGATCAAACGGCTGGCCCATCCAAAGTTACACTCGCCCATCTATGAATTGATGGCGGATTACATTGTGGGATTAAGGAACTATGCGGATGAGCTAAGGCAGGTAGTTCAAAATTATCCTTCCAAGGATACATTTTTAGATCTTAGAAATCATCAATTGGAAGGTGTGCAATTAGTTGACAGGTATACCTATCGAGTAAGAATCAAAGGCAAATACCCTCAGTTCATCTATTGGTTAGCGATGCCATTTTTCGCGCCGATCCCTTGGGAAGCTGATCAATTTTTTTCGCAGAGCGGTCTGGTGCAAAAAAACATAACGCTGGATTGGTATCCGATCGGAACCGGACCTTATATGTTAACAGAGAATAATCCTAATTTAAGGATGGTGCTGGAAAAGAATCCGAATTTTCGGAATGAGTATTACCCTGCGGAGGGAATGCCAGAGGACGCAGAAATCGGGTTGTTGGTGGACGCAGGTAAGAAATTACCCTTTATCGACAAAATTATTTTTACTCGAGAAAGAGAAAGTATCCCCCGATGGAATAAGTTCTTACAAGGGTATTATGATGCGAGTGGAATCGGTTCCGATAGTTTCGATCAAGCTGTGCAACTGGTTAGTCAAGGTGAGGCGACGGTCACGGATGCAATGGCGGAACAAGGGATCAGACTGGAAACGACAGTTGCAGTGTCGACCTATTATATGGGATTCAATATGCTTGATCCGGTGGTGGGAGGTAGAAATAGTGAAGGGACTGAAAACGCAAGAAAGCTTCGGCAAGCGATTTCAATTGCAGTTGATTATGAGGAATTTATTTCGATTTTTGCGAATGGACGCGGCATACCCGCGCATAGTCCGATTTCACCTGGTATAGCCGGGTATCGTGCAGGAAAAGAAGGTATAAATGCTATTGTTTATGACTGGGCGAAGGATCGGCCGCGGCGTAAATCGATTCAGGTTGCCAGAAATTTGCTCGCTGAAGCCGGTTACCCGAATGGGATTGATCAAAAAACGGGTGCGCCGCTAATTTTGTATTTTGATGTAACTGCAAGGAGTTCTGAGGATCGATCGAAGCTCGATTGGATGCGCAAACAATTTCAAAAATTGAACATTCAATTGGTCGTCCGAAGCACTGATTACAATCGGTTCCAAGATAAAATTCGCAAAGGGAATGCGCAGATTTTTGAATGGGGATGGAATGCGGATTATCCGGATCCAGAGAATTTTCTGTTTTTATTATATGGCCCTCAGAGCAAGGTGGCCAATAGCGGTGAGAATGCGGCCAACTATCGTAATCCTGAATATGACTCTTTATTTGAACAAATGAAAAATTTAGAGAATGGGATTCACCGCCAGCAAATAATTGATCGAATGGTAGAGATATTACGCTATGATGCGCCTTGGTTATGGGGCTATCACCCCAAAGATTACGGCTTATATCATTCATGGTATCAGAATGTTAAGCCAAACAGATTAGCTAATAATAACTATAAGTATTTTAAAATTGATGCAAAACAAAGGGCGCAAAAACAACGCGAATGGAATGATCCCGTGTTATGGCCACTTATGCTTATTTTTGCGGTAATTGTTATTGGTCTTGTTCCAGCAGCGGCAGCATTGCGGCGCCGGGAGCGCAGTATTGGTGTTCGTGCGTTATCATCTTAGTTGTTAATGATTGACTTTCTTTAACAATGCTTATCTATATCATTCGACGCATCATTTATGCTATCCCGATTCTAATAGGCGTCAATCTGATTACTTTTACTCTTTTTTTTGTTGTCAATACACCGGATGATATGGCTCGCATGCAATTGGGTATCAAATATGTGACGCCCGAGGCAATCGAAAAATGGAAAAAAGAACGAGGCTATGATAAACCGTTGCTGCTGAACGGGGATGAAGCGGGATTGCAGAAACTGACGCAAACAATCTTTTTTGAAAAATCACTTGCGATGTTTATTTTTGATTTTGGAAGAGCAGATGATGGAAGGGATATTGCGCATGAGATTAAGTCGCGGATGGTGCCAAGTCTTGCTATTGCGTTGCCTGTTTTTGTTCTGGGATTATTTGTTTATATTTCTGTAGCGCTATTGATGGTCTTTTTTCGTGCGACGAATATCGATTTTTGGGGAGTAGTATTGTGTGTGGCGCTAATGTCTATTTCCAGTCTTTTCTACATCATCGTTGGGCAATTTTTAGTGAGTAAAGTATGGCACTGGGTGCCGATCTCGGGTTTTGGGAGTGGTTTGGACGCGACTAAATTTTTGCTGCTGCCGGTTATTATCGGGATCATCAGCAGTGCAGGATCGCATATTCGCTGGTATCGGACAATTTTTCTTGAAGAAATGAACAAAGAATATGTTCGTACAGCGAGAGCCAAAGGACTGTCAGAGCGTCTTGTTTTATTTCGACACGTCTTAAGGAACGCATTAATTCCAATTTTAACAGGCGCGGTAGTGGTGATTCCTTTATTATTTTTAGGTAGTTTGCTGGTTGAATCTTTTTTTGGCATTCCCGGGCTTGGGAGCTATACCATTGATGCGATTAATTCTCAAGATTTTGCGATAGTCAGAGCAATGGTCTTTTTGGGGTCGATACTCTACATCATTGGATTAATATTGACCGATATTTCATATACGCTTGTAGATCCGAGAATTCGTTTGGTTTAAGGTGCGCTCAAGTTGGTGTAATTTAACCATCCATGTTGCTATTATGTCTGCTCTGATGCTAAAGAATAGACATCAAAATATTTTATTAAGACATTTTATGGGATTTACATAGAACCTAATTGACTTATGATCGCAATCTATTCATAATCACCGGTTTATTTTGGAGGGGTTCCCGAGCGGTCAAAGGGATCAGACTGTAAATCTGACGGCTCTGCCTTCGAAGGTTCGAATCCTTCCCCCTCCACCAAGTTATAAAATTGTTTTGGGAATGAGATTGTGGCTCGTAATCTTGATACATTCCTTACCTTAGATAGTGCGGGTGTAGCTCAATGGTAGAGCAGAAGCCTTCCAAGCTTACGACGAGGGTTCGATTCCCTTCACCCGCTCCAGTTGATGTTGTGGGTCAAATGGTTGTATTGTGTCAAATGGTTGTATTGTAACTGCTTGCCCATGTAGCTCAGTGGTAGAGCACTCCCTTGGTAAGGGAGAGGTCGCCAGTTCAATTCTGGCCATGGGCTCCATAGGTTTTATGATGGATTGATATGGTTTAAGCACGTATAGGGGAAACATAATGGCAAAGAGTAAATTTGAGCGGTCGAAGCCACATGTGAATGTGGGGACGATAGGGCATGTGGATCATGGAAAGACGACGCTGACAGCGGCAATAACGACGATATTGACGAAGAAATTTGGGGGCGAAGCGAAGAGTTATGATCAAATCGACTCGGCACCTGAGGAACGGGCGCGAGGTATTACCATTAATACTGCGCATGTGGAATACGAAACCGCCAATCGCCATTATGCGCATGTTGATTGCCCCGGGCATGCGGATTATGTGAAGAATATGATAACGGGAGCGGCACAGATGGATGGCGCGATCCTGGTTGTGTCCGCTGCGGATGGTCCGATGCCGCAGACACGCGAGCATATTCTATTAGCTCGACAAGTGGGTGTGCCTTACATCATCGTGTATATGAATAAAGCAGATATGGTGGATGATAAGGAGTTAATTGAATTGGTAGAAATGGAAATTCGTGAACTGTTATCGAAATACGAATTTCCTGGAGATGATACACCGATCATCATTGGATCCGCTTTAAAAGCATTGGAAGGCGATCAAAGTGAAATCGGTGAACCCTCGATTCTGCGGCTGGCGGAAGCATTGGATAGCTATATACCGCAACCTGAACGAGCGATCGATGGCGCATTTATTATGCCGGTAGAAGATGTATTCTCGATATCAGGCCGAGGAACGGTGGTAACGGGAAGGGTAGAGAGAGGGATTATCAAAGTAGGCGAAGAGATAGAGATTGTTGGATTGAAGCCGACGCTGAAGACGGTATGCACGGGCGTTGAAATGTTCCGCAAGCTATTGGATCAAGGGCAAGCCGGGGATAATGTCGGCATATTGTTGCGCGGCACGAAGCGGGAAGAAGTGGAACGTGGCCAAGTCTTGGCGAAGCCAGGCAGCATATCGCCGCACACAAAATTTACAGCCGAGATTTATGTATTGAGTAAAGAAGAGGGCGGTAGACATACACCATTCTTTCCAGGTTATCGTCCGCAATTTTATTTTAGGACCACAGATGTGACTGGGGCGATTGAATTGCCGGCAGGCACGGAGATGGTGATGCCTGGAGATAATGTTTCAGTGACAGTTAATTTGATAGCACCAATTGCGATGGAAGAAGGGCTGCGATTTGCAATACGCGAAGGTGGCAGGACTGTTGGTGCTGGCGTCGTTGCTAAAATTATTGAGT
>LWDH01000047.1 GCA_002083395.1 Proteobacteria bacterium SG_bin4
ACTTCTTTAAGTGCTTAACTTCCTAAGACCCTTACTTAAAATCATAAATCCGACAAATCGCGGAACAATCGGTAACAGTACTTATTGAACCTTGAAGTCCGGAAGATAAATCAAACAAACTGACCCGCCGCATATCCGGATGACCAAGCCCACTGGAAATTATATCCTCCCAAATGCCCCGTTACATCTACAACTTCCCCAATAAAGTACAATCCAGGAACATGCTTGCATTCCATTGTTTTTGATGACAATTCATTGGTGTCAACACCACCAGCAGTGACTTCCGCCTTTTTATAACCAACTGTTCCTGTTGGAGCAATCGACCATTTCTGGAGCTTCTCGATGATATGCTGTAAATCTCCATCACAAAATTGGCTTAGTGGACGAGAAAAAATTTGCATATCAGGGAATAACTTTGAACACCAAATTTTCAAAAACCGCTTAGGTAGATAACACGCTAATAAATTGGGTAAAATTACAGTACGCTTGCGATTGTCAAAGATTAATTGACGTAAGTTCTGATCAGGTAACAAATTCACGTGGAGCATCTGACCCGGTTGCCAATAGGAAGATATCTGCAGAATTGCCGGACCGCTCAAACCACGATGCGTAAATAAGATATTTTCGCGAAACGACGCACGATTACAACTAACTTCGGCATCAATACTCATGCCAGACATGTTTTTAAATTCTATAAAATCCTTATCTGCAAATGTTAATCCCACTAGAGCGGGTCGCAACGGCTTGACTGGAATTCCAAATTGCTCAGCAATTTTGTAACCAAATGAACTTGCGCCAATTTGAGGTATGGACAAACCACCTGTCGCCACGACAAGAGAATCAGAATCAATGCAGTTTTTTTCAGTCGTTATACAGAATTTCCGATCGGCACGATCCGATCTATTAACCGCAGGAAGATATTCTATCTTGAGTACTTTTGATGGTATTTCCCAATCAACACCAACAGAACGGCATTCGCTCTGTAATAAATCGATAATTTGTTTCGAGCTACCATCACAAAACAACTGCCCTAATTTTTTTTCATGATAGCGGATCCCATGCTTCTCAATTAGAGAAATAAAATCCTGTGACGAATAACGAGCCAGCGCTGAACGGCAAAAATCCGGATTACTGGAAAGATAGTTTTCCGGCTTAACATAACGATTAGTGAAGTTACAATGCCCGCCACCTGAAATACGAATTTTTTCACCGACCTTGTACGCATGATCCACCAATAAAACTTGACGCCCGCGTTTGCCAGCTTCGATCGAACACATCATTCCGGCGGCGCCGGCTCCGATGATTACTACATCTTTATTTAACTTCTGCAACCCCATTCAGATGCGTAATGTACTGGAATTTATTTAAAGCAGTACTTTTACTCTTCCAACATATCCAGCCGAGTTGATATCATCATTACGATGAACAAAAAAAGTGACAAACCGATGCGGATACTAAGTGACCGGACCATACGGGTAGATTGCCCCTGATCCTTAAACATGTAATACAGTGCCGAACCGAGACTATAAATTATCAAAACAAAAAGAGTAATAGCAAAGATTTTCAATGGTAATTCCTACAAAAGTTAAGTTAATTTAATTTGAAGTTTAGCCGAGTTTCATTGATTGTCCAATGACTATTTCACTATACAATTTATACAATATTTAGCAATCCATCGACTGCCGGTTAGACAACATTAACTCCAAATCCATTCCCTTTTAATATCGAAGATGCGATTCTCAGAAAACCTACCGCCCGCGATTATTTTGTCAGGCCCTACTGCAAGCGGAAAAAGTCAGATCGCATTGGATATTGCCAATAATTTCCCGGTGGAAATTATTAGCGTGGATTCCGCGCAGGTATATCGCTCAATGGATATCGGCACGGCAAAGCCCGGGCCGGAAACGTTAGCCCAAACCCCGCATCATCTCATCAACCTGATTAATCCGGACGAAAGTTATTCAGCGGCGCAATTTAGGCAAGATGCTTTAAAAATTATGGATGAAATCTGCCAGCGCAATAAGATCCCGTTACTGGTTGGTGGAACCATGCTTTATTTTCGCGCTTTGCAAGAAGGTCTCTCAGTGCTTCCATCAGCTGACAAAAAACTTCGTCAGGATTTGGAAGCGATGGCCAAAGAAATTGGCTGGCCTGCAATGCATCAAAAGCTTTTTGAAATGGATGAAGAAACTGCCGCACGAATCAAACCAACCGATAGCCAGCGGATCCAACGCGCGCTTGAAGTTTGCTATCTGACCCAGCAACCCATGTCAAAAATTCTTCGATCACCCCGGCAAGCAGAGTTTCCGTTCAGAACCATCCACATCGCGCTGATTCCAAGTAATCGCGTCGAATTACATCAACGAATCGCAAAGCGATTTGAGGCAATGCTGGATCTTGGATTAATTGAAGAAGTTCGATTCATCCGGCAACGATACCCAGATCTGAGTCTCGAGTCCCCCTCAATGCGCTGCGTCGGTTATCGTCAGGCGTGTCTTTATTTGGATAACATTATTGATGACAAGGCATTATTCGATATGGGAATCGCTGCCACTCGCCAGTTAGCGAAACGTCAATTAACCTGGTTAAGAAACATGAAAATTACCGATACGCTATTTGAATTCGATTGCCTGGAAAAAAACTTGACCACCCAAATTAATAATCTATTAGGCAGCACTATTCCAGCATATCTGGATCGTATATAGAAGTAGTCTCGGAAAGAAAAATAGTCTGCTTGTCGACTAATAAGCGGAAGAGTTATGATCTGTTACAAACCACACATGGTTTAATCAATCAACAATAAAAATTTTAAACTTATATATAACTTATTAATTATAAACATTATAATATTCAAGGAAAGAATAATTATGCCTAACCAACACCTGTTATTGACACTTACACTTGTACTCTTCAGTACTTTAATACTGGCCGGTTGTGAAAATTATGCGGAAAAAACGCACCCATCATGGGTAGCGCCGCCTGCTGGGGCTGTTTTTGATGACTCGACCATTTATGCACGTATTGCTCAAGCCGTACAAACAGACCCTGATTTACGTGGAATCAATATCGATATCAAAGTTAAAGACGGTAACGTGACTTTATTTGGGACCGCTTCCAATGAGAATCAAGTCACGCGGATCAACATGCACGCGTGGATCGCGGATGGTGTTAAGAAAGTCGACAATCAAATTGTAATTCAATAACTGTTACTAAAAATCCCCTTTCGGGGATTCTTAGTTTCATCTGTGAAATTCAATTATATTCCACGCAACAATTCATTAATTCCTGTTTTTGAACGGGTTTTGGCGTCAACCTGTTTGACGATCACTGCACAATATAAACTATACTTGCCGTTTTCTGCAGGTAAATTACCCGATACAACGACAGACCCTGGCGGAATACGTCCATATAACACTTCTCCGGTCTCGCGGTTATAAATTTTAGTGCTTTGACCAATATACACACCCATTGAAATCACCGAGTTTTCGCCGACAATCACACCTTCTACAATCTCCGAGCGAGCGCCGATAAAGCAGTTATCTTCGATGATCGTTGGATTGGCTTGAACAGGTTCCAACACACCACCAATACCAACACCGCCGGATAAGTGCACATTCTTACCGATTTGCGCGCAGGAGCCGACCGTCGCCCAGGTATCGACCATGGTGCCTTCATCGACATACGCGCCAATATTGACGTACGATGGCATCAACACTACATTGCTCGCAATGAAAGCCCCTTTTCTCACAGCAGCGGGCGGAACGACGCGAAAACCTCCATCGCGGAAATCTCTTGAACTATAATCTGCAAATTTTGAAGGTACTTTATCGTAATAGTTGGAAAAGCCGCCTTTAATAAAACTGTTGTCCTCAATCCGGAATGACAGTAAGACTGCTTTCTTGATCCATTGGTGCGTAACCCAGCTACCTTCGATTTTTTCTGCGACGCGAAGCTTTCCGTTATCCAGCATCGACAAAACCTGAGCAATCGCCTCTTTTAAACTGGCATCGACATTGCGCGGTGTAATCTCAGCCCGGCGATCAAAAGCTTCTTCAATGATGGTTTGCAATTCAGTCATATCATTCCCTAGTTATATAAATTCAGGCTATTTAAGCCAAACGTGTCAATAATTCCTTAATCCTATGCATCGCTTCGACGCACTCCTGCGGCGATGCAACCAGTGCAATCCGCAAATAATTTCTACCCGGATTCGTTTCATGTGCGTCACGTGCAAGATAACTGCCAGGTAATACTGTCACATTATAATCTTGATAAAGCTTTCTGGTGAATTCGGTATCACTGACCGGCGTTTTAAGCCATAAATAAAAACCGGCATCCGGCTTTTGCACATTCACCACCGCTGATAATAATGAAATTGCATCAGAAAATTTCTGTGCATATAAACGGCGATTCTCTACTACGTGAGTTTCATCAACCCAAGCTGCCGCACTGGCGGCTTGCACAGCCGGATTCATCGCGCAACCATGGTAAGTTCGGTACAACAAAAATTTCTCCAAAATCTCAGCATCTCCGGCAACAAACCCAGATCGCAGACCGGGTACATTCGAGCGCTTCGATAAGCTATTAAATACCACCAACCGCGAATAGCCTTTGCGTCCCAACCGGTTGGCGGCATCCAATGCGCCGAGCGGCGGATTCGCTTCATCAAAATATATTTCCGAATAACATTCATCTGCGGCCACCACAAATCCATATCGATCCGACAGCGCAAACACTTTTTGCCATTCATCCAACGTCAGAACGCTACCGGTCGGATTATTGGGTGAACACACATACATGAGCTGAGTTCTCGACCATACGTCATCGCTTAACTGAGAAAAATCGAGTTGATAGCGATTCTCTTCAAAGGTATTAAGAAAATGCGGCGTAGCACCCGCAAGATATGCAGCGCCTTCATAGATTTGATAAAACGGATTAGGACAAACCACAACCGGACGCACGCCATCGTTATTGATGACCGCTTGCGCAAAGGAAAACAACGCCTCGCGGCTGCCGTTTACCGGAATAACCTCAGTATCCGGATTGATTTCCGGTAAATTGAATCGGCGTTTTATCCAATCCGCTATGTTAATCCGGAGCGTGGATATTCCCAATGTTGTCGGATAGTTCGACAACCCATCCAAATTATTTACTAAGGCACGGCTTATAAAATCCGGAGTTTGATGCTTGGGTTCACCGATTTGCAATTCAATTGGCGTAAATCCGGGATGCCGGGACACTCCATCCAGCAGTTGACGTAATTTCTGAAATGGATAAGGTTGCAATAAATTGAGTTTAGGATTCATTCCATTGAGAAGGACAGTAATTCGGGATAAGGCTATTTCGATCGATTCGGATAAATAGGTTTGAAAATGAATTATAAACGGTTATCGCGGGATGACCAATCGATTGAAGGCTGACAACCACTGCAAACTCCCATCGCTGCTTAAAGTTACAGCGGCTAGTCAAATATTAATTTGAAATCGGCAGCTTGCAAGAAAATTTGTTCCGTGGCCAAATCCACTGAAGTAAGCGGATGCTGGTCAAGCCAACGGGGTGCAAAATGCAGAATGACTTTATCATTTTCCACGCTGATCTTTATTGCCGGCAAATTCACACTGGACCGGCTCCGGTGCAATACCACCGCCAGACGCAGCAAGATGCAGAGCCTTATCAAGGCGGTACGCATTACAACGGGTATTGATTCAAACTCTTCCAGCGGAAATTTGCGGCGATGGCAACGAACCAACATCGCCAGTTTCATTTGCTCTTGACGGGAAAAACCGGCCAAATCGGAATTGGCTGTTAAATAAGCACCATGCCGGTGATATTGATTGTGCGCAACCGAGAGTCCGATTTCATGAATCAATGCACCCCACGACAATAATTTTAAATCTGCTTTTCTATCCAATTTCCAATCGTCATGGACTTGAACAAAAAAATTTTCAGCAGTTTCCCTTATTCGCAGCGCTTGCTCCATGTCGACACCATAACGCTGTGCGACTGCCAGAATGGTTTTATCACGAATATCTTCGTCATGCACACGGCCAATCAAATCGTATAGCAGACCTTCGCGTAAGGCGCCTTCCGAAATATCCATCTTATCCAGCTTCAATGCCTCAAAAACACCGACTAAGATCGCTACGCCACTTGCAAATACCGGTTTTCTTCGTTCTGACAATCCGGTGAAATTAATCGCGGCGCTATCTCCAATCGCAATCAGAGTTTCCATTAAGTGTGTTAATGCCATTGCTGTAATGCCTGTGTCACACCAGCCTTGCGCTCGCAATACTTCACCAATAGAAATGATCGTGCCGGATGAACCCAGCGCATAATCCCACCCCATCTTTTTGTAAGCGGATTCTAATGACTCCAGTTCCTGCATCGCAAACAAGATCGCCTTGCGCATCCGCTTCGCTTTGATCTTGCCATCCGCAAAAAAACGCTGGCTCACGTTCACGCATCCCATATACAAACTCTCAGTATAGAATGTGTCAAAACCGCGGCCGATGATCAATTCCGTACTGCCACCGCCAATATCGATCACTAATCGTTTATGCGTCTCATCGTACAGACTGTGTGCGACCCCTGAATAAATCAATCGCGCCTCTTCACGCCCCGCAATGATCTCAATCGGGTGGCCCAAGGCAATATGGGCTTTGGCCAAAAACTCAGCGCCATTCCGCGCTTGTCGCAGTGTATTGGTTCCCACGGCACGAACATTCAAATGCGGAACTTGGCGAATGCGTTGACCGAACCGCTGCAAACATTCCAGCGCTTGCTGCATGGATTCCTTGGACAATTCCTGCCGATCGTCCAAACCCGCAGCCAGCCTGACCATCTCCTTCATCCGATCGATGACTTGCAACTGCCCGTCAACGAGATTAGCGACGATCATATGAAAACTGTTGGAACCTAAATCAATTGCTGCGTAGGATTCATCCATAACAAATGTATTCTCAATATCGATAAAATAGCTGATTAAAACCTAATATCTGTAAACAAATGAAAAATAGATTGATTTTGATGCGCCATGGCAAATCGGACTGGACGGTTGAGCATTGCACTGATTTTGATCGCCCTTTAACCGTGCGTGGACAAAAAGCTGCTCGCCAAATGGGGAACTGGTTACAACAGCAATCGTACAACTTCGATCGGATCATTTGTTCTCCCGCGCTGCGAACCCGGCAAACTTGCAAACTGGTTTTGAAAAAATTGGGCATTTCGCATTCCCAAGTCATTTGGGAATCTGCCATGTATGAAGCCTCACTGGATACATTGATTTCCATTCTGGACCGTCACAGCCACGGTCTCGGTGCTCACACGCTCTTCATGATTGGACACAATCCCGGACTGGATCAACTGCTCTGCCATCTTTCGATCGATCCACCCGCCGTCAATCACTGCGGTAAACTTTTAACCACTGCGGCGATTGCAGTTCTTGAATACAATCAGAGTCGCATTACCGGCGCGTCACATCAAGCAAGGTTACGATACCTCATCAGGCCCAAAGAATTAAGTCTTAACAAAAATTAACAATCTGATGAAAAATTAAGGACTTCCGGCAGGGCATCAGGATTTTTTCTTATTTTTACCTTTCTTTTTAGATTTTTTTTTGTCCTTCGCTTTTTTTTCCTTACTTTTTGCTTTTGTGTTTTTCTTGTTATCTTTTTTCTTATCCTTCGCTTTCTTTTCTTTAATCGCAGCGTGCTCCGATTCAACCGGCGCCAAAGATTTGCCGGCGACACCCGCCTTGCGGGCAGTTGTTGCAGTAGCCGTTACGGCTGTAATCTGTGTTTGGCCGCTTTTAGCGGTCTTTGGAGCAGTTTTCTTTCCTTTTAAATAATCTGCAGCTGCTTGTTTCACTGCGCGAGCTCTCAATTCACCGCCAAATCCCGGGATTTTTTGTAACTCTGCCAACTTGATAGCTGCCAGCGCAGCCACTGTTTTGACTTGGTGATCGGCCAGCAATTTTGCAGAAGCTGGACCGATACCGGCTACATCAGTTAATTTCTCCATGACAGACTCCTTATTTCCATTAAAAACGTGTCCGTACACGCTATTCTCGGTGTTTTTTGCGCTCCCGTAATGCCTAACCCATTCGCAGATTTATCGAGTGAAAATTACTTAACACTGAATCGATTGATTGCCGCACCCGGTATGATCATGATCGATGCACGAGAAAAACTCCGCATAATCAGCTAATGTCCGGCATATAACCGGTCAACCGCAGCTTTGTGTTGCTCAAAAACTTTTCCGCGTTTTAATTTGAGTGTCGGTGTCAATAACCCATTCTCCACACTCCAGGGTTCATCAATGACCGCTACCCGGCGGATTTTGGCATATCCGGGAAATTCACTGGTTTGCAGCGTTATCCGTTCCAGCAGAATTTCTTCCAGTTGCTGCCTTTGCTGATCGCCGGTCAAGTTCCCATCAACCCCATGCTGTGCCATAAAATCCTGCCATCGGGTTTTATTTAAAACAGCCAGGACACTTAAGTAAGAACGCGCTTCACCGATCAGCATGACCTGTTCAAACAGCGGATCCCGCAAAATTGCTGCTTCCATGTCGGCCGGCGGTACTTTCTCGCCAGTCGATAACACAATGATTTCTTTCAAGCGCCCGGTAATGGTGACATGCCCTTGCTCGTCAATCGACGCAATATCCCCGGAATTCAGCCAGCCATCGGAAGAAATGATTGCTTTTGTAGCATCCGGATTATTCCAATAACCCAGCATCACATTAGGTCCATGAATCAGCAATGCATTATTCTCACCCAGTTTTACTTGCACTCCAGGAATTGGCAACCCGACACTGGACGGCACATTATTGTCCACTCTGTTGGCGCACACGACCGGGCTGCTTTCGGTCATACCATACCCTTGCAGAATGGGTAATCCTAATCCGATAAAAACACGGGAAACTTGCGGTGATAATGCGGCACCGCCACTCATAGCGAACCGCAAACGTCCGCCCAATTTGTTCAATACCTTATCGGCTACCAATTTCTTCAGCAGCGGCCACAAGCAGTGTGAGAATTGCCAGCTTCCCCTCCCTTGCTGGTATTCAAACCGGCTGTAACCCACATCGACTGCAAAGTTGAATAGCCATCTGGTGAAACCGGAACCTTCCACAAGTTTGGCACGAATGCCGGAAAATACTCGCTCGTAGATACGCGGCACAGAAATCAGCAAAGTTGGACGAATCGTCAATAAATCTTCCTGCAATTGAGGTATTGAGCGGGCGTAGGCGATTGTCGCAGCTGCCATCATCGGCACATAGTAACCTGATGTGCGCTCAAACGTATGCGACAGCGGCAAAAAGGAAAGCAGCAAATCATCCGGCAACACCGGTATCACCTGCAAGCAACTAGCGGCATTGGACAAGATATTGTGATGACTGAGCATTACACCCTTTGGCCGACCGGATGTTCCGGAGGTGTAGATAATTGTTGCAAGTGCATGGGGATCAGCGGGGATATGTTTTACAGCGCCGGCTTGGACTGCCAGCCAATCCTTAGCAGCAATCACTCGAACGCTATCGCATGGATCGACGCAATCCGGTTCCAGAGGCCGCAGAATAACCACTCGCTGCAATCCTGCAATTTCATGTTGAATATTTAAGAATTGCCGCCATTGATGCGCGTTTTCCAACAGCAACACCTTAACACCTGCATCATTGATCACATACGCAGCATTCTCTACGCGGTCATCGGTATATAAAGGAATCACCACTAAGCCAAGACCCAAGGCCGCTTGTTCGAACATCACCCATTCCGGAGAATTCTTCATCATGACCGCCACGCGGTCGCCGGGTGCCAGTGATTCTTTCTCCAAAGCAGCTTGCCAGCGCGCTACGAACTGATCCATTTGCGCCCAGGTATAGTCGGCCCATTCCTCGCTGATCGGGTTGAAATACCGGTAAGCCGGCTTGTCCGGCGTACGCTGCACGCGTTCATGAAAAAGACCATCCAGCGTTTTAGCTTTTTCTACTGGAATAATATCGATTATTTCACCGTGTTCCTGTTGCGGTACGTTCATTTCATCAAACCTCAGACAACGGACAACATAAGTTTACAGCGCCTCGGGATTAGTTGTTCACGCAGAACCCCATCACGGCTTCCCTTGCTCTTCCGCAACCGCAAGCTCAGTTGCCGGCTCAATGCTTTCAGATTGCCCGGTAACTTCTGCATTCCCGGTGCTTCTTTGCGATGCCGCACGTTTGCTGCCGCCTGCCTTCGCCGCATCATTCTTAATGTTTTGAAGCGCTTTTTCACCGCTTGAACTGGTTTTTGCTTCTGCGCCCAGATCGGGAGAGAAATCATCCACTTTTACAACCCGGTTGCGCAATTCATTCATTTTATTCAGCAGAGCCGCTTCTTCCGCAGTGATTATATGATTTTGCAACGCTTGCGCGATCTGCTGGCCGCCGTATTCAGTCACTTTATGTGATTTAACCGCTTGACGCAGCTTGGTTTCGATAGCCCCGCCCTCGATCACGCACTGCAATGCTTGCTCTAAATCGGCCAATGGCTCATGCTCTGTTACCGGCAGGTAGATCCCGAATGTCAACCGGTCGCGCACTGCACCCGGTTCCATCATAAGCTTCGCTACTTCATGCGTTAACGCATCGGTTGGCGGTTTACAGCGTTTACCCAACGGAAACATCAATCCCCGTAACAACCAGCCCACAACCACCGGTACCGGGAAATTGGTCAGAAACTCATCCAGCGCTTGCTGCAAGCGATAAAGCGCGTCCTGCATCGACCAATGCAGCAATGGCAAATCTGCACTCGGGCGATAATCATCTTCGAACCGCTTTAAAGTTGCCGAGCACAGATACAACATACTCAGCATATCTCCCAAGCGGGCGGACAATCGCTCTCTGCGTTTCAGCGACCCTCCAAGCCACATCAACCCGATATCGGCGATACAGGCAAAGCTGGCGGAAAATCGCGCCAACTGACGGTAATAATCAGCCGTCTCTGGCGCGCAATTATCCGGCGCATTGGTCTTGATAAATTTACCGGCGAGCGCGTACATCATACTATTGCCAATATTTCTGAGAGTATATTTGGCGTGACCGACCAATGCCTCGTCAAAAACCAGTATGGCACGGTCGGGATTATTGTCATGCGCGGCATTCACTTCTTTTAACAGATAAGGATGGCATCGAATCGCGCCTTGACCGAAAATAATCATATTGCGCGTCAAAATATTGGCGCCTTCGACTGTAATGCTCACCGGAATCTGCTGGTAGGTACGCCCAAGGTAATTCCGCGGGCCGATACAAATCCCCTTGCCGCCGTGAATGTCCATCGCATCGTTAATTGCCTGACGGCCGCGCTCGGTCAAATGATACTTAACGATCGCCGATATTACCGATGGTTTTTCGCCTAGATCGACAGCGCCAGCGGTCATGACACGAGCCGCATCCATCATGTAGGTATTACCGCCAATGCGCGCCAATGCTTCTTCGATACCTTCAAAATACCCGATAGGGACTTTGAACTGCGTGCGCACCCTGCTATAGGCGCCGCTGGTTCGGGCTGCCAATTTTGCAGCGCCTACGCTAGTCGCTGGCAATGAAATCGAGCGGCCCGCAGCAAGACAGTTCATCAGCATCTTCCACCCTTGACCAACGCCCTCGGGGCCGCCGATAATCCAATCCATCGGGATGAAAACTTCTTTACCCCAGTTCGGGCCGTTCTGAAATGCACCGTTCAATGGATAGTGCCGGCGTCCGATATGAACTCCCGGTGTATGGGTCGGAATCAATGCCAACGTAATCCCCAAATCCTCTTCGCCGCCAAGCAACCGATCCGGGTCATACAATTTGAAAGCCAACCCTAAAATGGTTGCGACCGGACCTAAAGTGATATAGCGTTTTTCCCAAGTCACTCGCATGCCGAGCACGTCGGGCCTGCCATCGAATTCGCTACGGCAGACAATCGCAAAATCCGGCATCGATCCGGCATCCGATCCGGCATGCGGAGAAGTCAATGCAAAGCAAGGCACTTCCAGGCCTTTGGCAAGCCGCGGCAAATAATATTGTTTTTGTTCGTCCGTTCCATAATGCAGCAATAATTCAGCCGGCCCTAACGAATTTGGCACCATCACCGTTACCGCAGCCGAGCCGCTGCGGGAGCCGATTTTCATCACCACTTCCGAATGCGCCAATGCTGAAAATCCATAACCGCCGTACTGCTTGGGAATGATCAATCCAAAAAAGCCTTTATCCTTGATAAACTGCCAGACTTCCGGCGGTAAATCTTTCAACTCGTGGGTAATCTTCCATTCGTCCAGCATCGCGCACAGTTCTTCCACCGGGCCATCCAGAAACGCTTGCTCTTCCGCGGTCAATTGCGGTTTAGGATACGCCAGCAACTTCTTCCAATCCGGTTTGCCGCTGAATAAATCGCCTTCCCACCAAACAGTTCCGGCATCCAAAGCTTCCTGCTCGGTTTGCGAAATCTGCGGCAACATTTTGCGAAAAACCTTCAATAGCTGACCGGTAACCAAAAATCGGCGGATCGCGGGAATTCCCAAAATCACACCGGCAGTTACAACAAGAAACAAGAAGATATAGAAGAGAAACAGGAGCATGATGATTTTCCCCGTAGTGAAAAAAGCCCAGCCACATAGCAAACTTGACTTTTCGATTGTACAAACCCGGATCCTGATTGAATCCGGCTTCTGCTAAGGAGGCGCTGATTAATTCGACGAACGGGAGGAAGCACGAGGCGCACGGAACGCAGCAACCGAGACATATCAACAAGATAGGCGAGGATGCGAGCACCGCGCAACGAAGTGATTCGTTCGTGCAGTCAGTTAATCAGCGTTTCCCTAAAAAACTTACAGCTTCAAATTTACATGATATTCGCTCAAACCCCTACTTTAAAGCAGAAGTTTCGCTAATCGATTGTTGTGAAATTTAGACACCCGGGGCGATATTTTTCTAGCGCCGATGGTGACGCCTGTATAGCTCGAGAAATATTGGTAGTTCAGCACTGCATAACGATACCGTTCAAGGCAAACTGGATTACCAGCAACAAATCCCAGTAACCATATAATTTTCTGAAAAATATTGAATAAGGAAATTGAAAATAAAAAAGCGCCCTCTGGCGCTTTTTTACCCGTTCAACTCAGCTTAGAAATTATGCCGCATACCGGCAGACCAGATATTCATATCCCGGAAGAAATCCGATGCGCCACTGCCGACCATCACTCGTTGGTAGCCGCCGAACAAACTCGAACGGCTGCTCAAATTGTGGATCACACCCACCGTGAATTGGCTCGTTTCACGTTTTCCTGACAAAGCCGTTGCATGCGCGTGCGACATCCCGCCTTGGGCGACAAAGCTGGTATTGCCCCAGTCATACTGTCCGCCGGCAAACCACAGATTACCGTCACCACCCATGTTCATAGCGGAATTACATTGTCCGCGTGAATCCAGCGAACCTGTCGCCGGATCACCCAATGCCGCCTGGTTGGTACAGGTTGCGGCGCCGACTGCATTATTGACGTTTTCATACTGGCCATTTAGTTTGAAGTTTTGCCAGCTCCAAGAAGCGCCGCCACGCCAAACGTGTTCATTGTTTGTCAATCCTTGAGCGATTCTTTGGCGAGCACTGACATTATCCCGGGAATAGCCGCCGAATACCGCAAAGTGGTGATCTCTCAAGCTGGTATCGTATTTACCCGCAACTTGAAAATCCCATTCACCGTCTTCACCGCCGGAATTGGTTTGACTGCCTGGGAATCCGCCGTTTGGCGCGATGAAATTCGCCGGATCCAGACGATTGGAATCGCCCGGCATTAACAATCCGGCAAAGCTGAAACCGTCGACTTTAGGTGAATCGTAACGGATTGCGCTGTTTACAAAACCCATTGCACCAGCACCCAAGCCATTTGCGGAAGCGGTCATGGTGCCGCCGCTACCGGCCGCTTGCAAGGTCGTGTAAGCAAACGGATCGATGGTCATGCCGCCGGCAAAATCTTTGAACGGCGATTGCACGCGGCCAAATTTGACTTCACCCCACTGATCGCCGGCGAGCGCTACCCAGCGCTCACGCGCTCCGCCCAGATTACCTGCGCCGGTATTGAAACCATATTCGACACGCGCTTTGACTTTAAAACCGCTGCCCAGGTTTTCGGTCACATGCGCCCCCATTTTTGAGCGGCCGGTATCGTCGCCGATCAGAGCTTGGCTGCTTTGACCATCGCGGTTAACGGTTGCATACTCGGCTTGCAAACTCCCAAACAGGGTTAAATTTGTTCCTTGCGCTAACGCAGCCGCCGGCATGGCAAATACACCGGTCATCGCTAACGCCATCAGTTTTTTCTTCATCCTGCAGTTCTCCAAAAAATCGATCGGACTCAGTTTCCGCCACGCGAGGCGGAATAACTCGGTAATAATAAGACTGAAATGATGCGGCTTTGTCTCTGTTGATCCGCTCACACTTCAAAAAATGCAACAATAGGGTTATTTGGATTTCCCGGTCAGAAAATCCGGGCTGATTGTGCCTAAGCGCTTCAGCTTCTGCAAGGATTATTTAAAAAGCTGCTTTTACTAAACTAAAAGAATCTTCTTTAAAATTCAATTAAAAGCCTTGCATCGCGCCCAGGAGGTAATTTGGGCGCAATACAAGGCTTACTTTCTCATACATGAAAATTGCCGCGGAAACACTGAAAGATTGTCACGCTCATGCTGCGTTTCATCAGGCAGCATGCAAAATGGGCCTTTACGCTGATGCAGCGTATTGCCGTAATTCTGTCCGATTATATCGGGCACATTGGATTGTTCAGTATTTCCAGATTCTTTTCAAATCAAACACATTCGATTCAAATCAACCGGCGGCGGCGAGCGCTAAAGCCGAGCAGCCCTAAACCGGCCAGCAGCATCGCATAGGTTTCAGGTTCCGGAACGACCGCTACCATGCCTTCGATACCTAACGCAGTGAACGGCGCGGATGAATTGAAGTAATCGGTGCCGCCGACAAAAATCGAATAATCACCCGCCGACAAATGGAAGACTTTCGATACCATGTGATCGGCCAAGCCATCGGCGCCGGGAATCACGCCGGTGCCATAGTCAATGCCAAGGCCGTCATAGGCATGGCCTACATAAGTAAACGCGCTGGCCGGATCGTTGTTATCGTTGGTAATGCTCCAATCGGTCAACGCACGAAATGAGCCTTCGGTCAATCCAACGCCGCCGACCGCATCGCGAATAGCAACAGAACCTACCGCGAAGTCATGATCGGCCGCAAACGGCGCTACGTGCGCCAGTCCTTTGTAGAGGCTGAAGCCAGGCATAATGCCGGCGATCACGGAAGCCCCGGTCGAGGTAACATAAGCTTGTTCCTTGAAAGAGATTTTGACATCGGCATCATTTTCCAATGTAAAGCGGTAAGCTCTCGTACGATGGGAATCGCCCCAATCCGCATCGGTGCCGTCTATCCAGCCGTGCCAGCCCGAAGCCGATTGATTGGAAATGGTGCTGGATGCAGCAGTGGTACCTGTGAATGTTCCGAAATCACGTCCGCCGTAGCCAATGTGCGCCATCGCAGGCACTGAAGTCAGGCCGGCAACTAATAAAGCGTATTTCAATGTTTTGTTGATTAATTTATTTTTCATAACAGACCCTAAAAAACTGACTTGAATACTAAAAACGCGGGAAATTTTTCTTATTCCCGCAACCGAACGTTGGCCAACGCGCCCGCAGTATTGATCAAAGTCTTTAGAGGGTCAATGCGGTAAATTGTCGCACCCCCCGATGCCAGCTTCATCAGCCAGACTAATTAGTGGGCCTATTTACAACAAATAAACAATAGCTTATTTTCACCGACAAACGCTACGCCCGGCGAATGCATTGAGCGGATAGATACGATGCGACAATTTGTCGCATTGTTTTTTTCCAGATTTCAAAGAAAATAAGGATGTACAAGAATAGCCACCCTTGCCGCAAGGCAAGTCCGGAAAACCACAGGGTCTTTGCAACGAAGACAGCCTGGTTGCCTCCCTGAATGACGGGGAGTATCTGAAATTTGGCGTAGGAAATTATGCGTCCTATCCAGAACGTCATTCAAAAAAGAGGCGCTGTCAATTGGCCGTTTCCCAAAGCAGCAAACAATTAACGGCGCCTTGAAATCAAACAAATAAATGCATTTTTTGGAGAATTAACTATGCAAAAAACTCATTATAACAAAACCAGTTCGCTGGTCTCGTTGGCGGTCATTTCCGCTTTAGCAATGGCAGGCAGCAATGCCTACGCAGCTGCAGTAAGCCCCAAACCATGGGTTAGCGGTGATAATGTCCTGAATTTAGGACTTAATTCCATTACTGCCACTGAAAGCGCAACCAAAAGCGCCTATTCCGACAATCCGAGCTTGAATTATTCCGCATGGGCGCATGTCGGCGATTGGTTCGTTTTTCAAAACACCGGCCTGCAGGATGTCACTGTAACGGTTAACGGCAGTTCAGGATTCGTACCGGGTGTCACGGTTTGGGCAACCGGCGCGAACGTGTTTGACGGCGGCACCGAAGGTTTCGGCTCGGAAATCAGCGATGCCGGTTTCGGCACCCCGCATTCATTCAACGCAACCGGCAAAATGGGTGATGCCGGTACGTTGTGGATGGCCAACGGCCAAGGCGGCAATGTCCTGGAAACCTTGGGTTATGCGGTTGCAGGCGTGTCACACACGGTTGGTACCGGCTGGGGTGAAACCATTCTGCACGGCGCTAATGATGTCAGCCTGACCAACACCTTTGAAAACGGTGTCGGCGGCAGCGTGGGTGCAAATACCGCAACGCTGACGTTCAACGATCTGGCGCCCGGCTGGTATACGGTATACGTTGGCGGCACCGATCATACGTCCTCTGGCGGCGCTTATGAGCTGGCCGTCAGCGCAGTACCGGAAGCCGAAACCTGGGCCATGATGTTGGCCGGTTTGGGTCTGGTCGGATGGCGTATGCGTAAGCAACACCAAGCTTCGATTCAGGCTGCAGCTTAATCAGCGGAACATTTAGCCACGGGAGAAACGGGGGTAGCCGCATCGCCCCCGTTTTTACCTAACAAAGCACACTCGGCTCTGTTTCAGCAAGAATTCAAATCGTTTGTTTGATCAATTTCAGCAAGCGATTTCAACTTTAGAACAGCAGGAATGCCAGGGTGTTGAACTGCGAGGAACTCAAATCATGCTAAAAACTATTAGAAAATATGGCATTCAGTTATTCATGGCAAGCTGTGTGATGGTTGTGACTTGCTCCACTCTGCACGCCGACTTCGGACCGATGCCCATGTCTTTAAAAGGCGTACCGGTTCCTGAAGTACCCGGCTTATTGGACGGCAATAATCCGATTATCATCGATAAAGCAAGCGCCATTGCGCTGGGTAAAGCTTTATTCTGGGATATCAATGTAGGAAGCGACGGCATTGCTTGCGCCAGTTGCCATTTTCATGCCGGCGCCGATCGCCGCACCAGGAATGCGATTTCGCCCACCGGCAGAAACAGCAGCCTGCCTAAAGAATTTTCACAGGCCCGCGATGGAAGTCAATTGGGGCCTCATTCCGAACTGAAGAAAGGTGATTTTCCTTTTTTTCAAACCGATGACCCCATGAACCCACTGGGCGCTCCGATTTACATCAACAATGACGTGGTTTCGTCGTCAGGTACTTTTGGCGGTACTTACCGCGATGCCGAGGCATTTCTGGAAAGAAACGATGAATGTGATCGCGCTGTTGATCCGGTTTTTCATATCGGCTCTGTCGGCGCTCGCAAGGTTGAACCGCGTAACACGCCAACGGTCATCAATGCCGTTTTCAATTTCCGTAATTTCTGGGATGGCCGCGCCAATAACATTTTCAATGGCAGCAGCCCTTGGGGAGATCGCGATCCGAATGCCGGCGTCTGGATAAAACTCCCCGATGGCAGCTTTACTAAAAAACGGCTGCGCTTGCTCAACTCATCGCTTGCATCCGTATCGGTGGCTCCACCGCTTGACGATTTCGAAATGAGCTGTCACGGACGGACCTTCCCTGAACTTGGCCGCAAGCTGTTTTACCGCAATCCGCTGGAACACCAGCAAGTTCACTGGAATGACAGCGTGTTGGGCAGTTTGGCTAACAGCGCGCCGAACAGATTGCGAAGAGGCTTGAAGACCCGGTATTACCAAATGATCAAAAAAGCCTTTCATCCGAAATACTGGAACGATACGCCGGATGAACGATTCGGTTTTCCACCCGCATCGTCAGCCAGTCATTCGACTCCCTATAGCCAAACCGAAGCGAATTTTGCGATGTTCTTTGGATTATCGCTGCAGATGTATATGGCTACGTTGATTTCCGATGATTCCCCGTTCGATCGCAGTGAAGTCGACGAGCATGGCGAACCGATCGGTTTGAGTGAATCGGCGCAACGCGGCATGGATTTCTTTCGCGATGCGCATTGCGCGCTTTGCCACATCGGACCCAACTTCACGGCTTCCGCCGTCATAACCAACAGCATTTTGCAGAAAACCAATCCGCACGCTTTCGGAAATGAATTGTTCCGCATCAGCACCATGAACGTGGTCACGCATTTGCCTTTGACGGCCGGTATGATGTTTCAGGATACCGGATTTGCCGGTACCGGCGTAACACCGGTGGAAAACGATCCGGGGCTGGGCGCCACCGATCCGTTTGGTAATCCGTTGTCCTTTTCCGATCAGTACATCCAGATACTTGCCGGAAACCTGTCGGGAGCGGTCGATCCATTCGTCGTCAACGTACGCCCGTGCGATCTGGATACCGCGGTTGCGCTTGATCGCGACAAGCCGCATCCGCTGCTGTTTACACGATCGGATGGTATCCAGAAACAATTTCAAGGCACCGAAGGCTGCTTCAATGCGAGCGGGGCTTTTATCCCGACGGTAGCAACGGCTCGAGCTGAACTGGCGAAACCCGATCGCAGACGCCTCTTAAGCGCCGCCAAAGGCTCCTACAAAATTCCATCGCTCAGGAATATCGAATTGACAGGGCCTTACATGCACAATGGCGGCATGGCGACGTTGGAAGAAGTACTGGAGTTCTACATTCGAGGCGGTAATTTCACAACGCCGCCAAAAGAGTTCGGCAAGGTTTTTTCACAGCCTGAACTGCGATTATCCGCGGAACGCCGCACGGATTTGATCAATTTCCTGAAAAGCCTGACAGACGAACGTGTGATTTATGAACGGGCTCCGTTCGATCATCCGGAATTAAGAATTCCGCATGGTCATGCCTCCGGAGCCGTCCGCAATCCAATCAGCAGTTCATTGGCTGCAGATGAATGGTTAATCATTCCCGCCGTCGGCGCCGCGGGAAGCACAAAACCTATCACGCCGTTTGAGCGTTATCTGCGTTAGCAGGCCGTTGAAAAACTATCGGCGTTGCCGCTACGGTGTTAAAAACAAGCTCAAAATGCTCATTTATACCGCATAAACTGCGCTTTTTCGCCTGTTTTTGCCTTGTATCGGCTGCCTCGACAACGTTTCTCAACGGCCTGCTAGCATCGCTGACCGCTCGAAACATATCGCAGAAATAAAGGCCTTTCGATTATTATTGAAAGGCCTTTGTTTTTCCGTCATGAACCGGTTTTCATTGAAGTAAAATCACTGCAATTTTAAAAACTTATCGTGGATGCGCCGCGTCGTCCGCCATACAACCCATAACACCAGCGGAATCATCAATCCGGTCGCCAGTTCCGGGTGAATCGGCAACCCCGCTGCTGCGCTCGCCTTAGTGACGTATAGCACCAAGCTGATTACATAGTACGAAATCGCCGCAATCGACAAGCCTTCCACGGTGCTTTGCAACCGCAATTGCAGTTCTTGTCCGCGCGTCAATTTTTCCAAGAGTTGCTGATTTTGCGTTTCCGCCAAGATATCGACGCGCGTACGTAACAGTGAGCTGGTTCGTGAAACACGCGCGGATAAATAACTTAGCCGCTGCGCGGCAGCCTCTACCGTGCTGATCGCCGGCGATAACCGCCGCTGCATGAATTCTCCAATCGTTTGCGTACCGTGAGTAGCCGTTTCGCGCAATTCTGCAATCCGTTGCATGACCAGCTTATTGTATGCCTGTGTCGCGGCAAAGCGGTAAGCATGTTCAACCGTCGCGCGCTCTATGCGCACCGCCAGTGCAATCAGCCTGTCCAATAATGCCTGATCCGATGCAGCCTTATTTTCCAGTTGCGCGGTGATTTCGGCGAGTTGTTGCTCGGCATTGCTCAATTCCGGGATGAGGCGCTTCGCCACTGGCAGACCACGTAACGCCATCAACCGGTAGGTTTCAATTTCAAGCAAGCGCTGCGCAACACGCCCTGCTCGCGTCTCCGATGCATCGGCCGACATGACCACCAGCATGCGCTCAAACCCGCTGGGACGCAGCATGAAATCGGTTACTGCCAAGGAATGCCCTTCTCTGCCGATCACCGAAGCGACGATTGGATTGCCGCCAAACCATTGCCGTGCTTGCTTGAGTAATTCACCGGTAGCGTTCAAATTACCCGGCACCATCGCCAGTTTTACCGCGGTGATTGTCCGCCCCGGTATGTCAACCAGCCAATCACGGGGCAGCGCCAGGAATGACAGCAAATCAGGATCGGTTGCGCCTAATTGCGCTTCTTCGGGCAAATGCTGCACAAGCGAATAGCGGGTAAACTCGGTATGACGTTCCCAGCGCAGCGTATAGCCTTGCAGTCGCAACCGTAAAAAATTATTTTGTAATTGTTCGAGCAACAAACTCTGTTGCCCGGGAAGACGGCGCAGATGCTCGCATTCTTGCTCGCGGGTAATACCGTCGTTAATCACGACCACATAGATCACCAGCGCAGGTAAGCGGATACGCTGACTGGGGCGGGCATGCACTTCGTTGTGCAACAATACCCGCTGCGGATCATCATCCGGGAGCAAATCGATAAAATCGGAATCAGTCGTTGAATACATGAAAACAGTTTGTGCGATAGGATTTGAAGCCTGAATGTACCAAGGATCGGCTAGCCGGTCAAAAAACTCGTTACCTGAATATTGCTGTTAACAACCAGCCCGAATTTCGGGATTGCAGTTTTGCAATGGTGAAATGATTACAACAAGGCTGTCATGCGCAGGATTTTCACGCTGGCGTAAGTGCTTCAAGCGCAGGGGTATAGCTCAACCCTAAGGCTTGCGCGACCGCTTGATAGGTAAGCCGGCCACGATAAACATTTAAGCCATTGCGCAAATGCGGGTCATCCAACAAAGCTTTACGAGCTCCCTTATTAGCCAGCGCGATTACAAATGGCAATGTGGCATTGTTGAGCGCAAATGTCGAAGTGCGCGCCACCGCACCCGGCATGTTGGATACGCAATAATGCACGACGCCGTCTTGAATGAAAATGGGGTCGGCCAGTGTAGTCGGTCTGGAAGTTGCAAAGCATCCGCCTTGATCGATCGCGACATCCACCAATACCGCGCCGCGATTCATGCGGCTGACTAATTCACGGCTCACCAGCTTGGGCGCTGCGCCGCCCGGAACCAGTACGGCGCCGATCACCAGATCGGCGGTGGATACATGCTCTTCCAAAGCATCCACCGTGGAAAAAACCGTATTGATTTTTGAGCCGTATTGCGAATCCAGTTGCTGCAAGCGATGAATCGATTTGTCCAGCACCGTGACATGCGCTTCCACGCCCATCGCAATCCGCGCGGCATTGGTGCCGACTACGCCGCCGCCGATTATTACGACGCGCGCCGCAGGCACGCCGGATACGCCGCCGAGTAACATTCCCCGGCCGCCTTGATCCAATTCCAGCGCATGCGCGCCCGCCTGAATCGCCATCCGTCCGGCTACTTCGCTCATCGGCGCCAACAGCGGCAGCCCCCCAAAGTGATCGGTCACCGTTTCATACGCAATGGCGATACTGCCCGATTCCATCAATCCTTTGGTTTGCAGGGGATCCGGCGCCAAGTGCAAATAAGTGAACAGAATTTGTTCTTCTCTCAGCAAAGGAATCTCAGAAGGTTGCGGTTCTTTGACTTTCACGATCAATTCGGCTTGAGCATAAATCTCTTGCGGTGTATCGACCATCACCGCCCCGGCCAGCCGGTATTTGTCATCGCTTAAATCAATCTGAGCGCCAGCCAGCTTTTGCACCATGACCTGATGACCGTTGGCGACCAATTCGCGGACAGCCACCGGCGTCAGACCAACCCGTGATTCATGTATTTTAATTTCTTTGGGAACACCGATAAGCATTCATCTCTCCCTGCATCCAATCTACGTTTCTTTAGATAATACCACCATTCACACCAATGCTTTGACCCGTTACCCAGCGCGCTTCATCACTGACCAGGAACAACACGGCTTTCGCAATATCGCCGCTATCGCCAATCCGCCCCAAGGCCGCCATGGCTGCCATGCGCTCGATATCGGCAGCGGTCTTTCCTGCTCGAAACAATTCCGTATCAACCGGACCCGGTAGTATTGAATTGGCGGTAATGCCACGTTTGCCCATTTCACGCGCAAAAATGCGGGTCAATTGTTCAATCGCAGCCTTGGTCGCGGCATATGCGCTATACTTCGGCAACATTAACCGGGTTACGGTACTCGAAATGGTGACCACCCGCCCTTGATCCGCGAGTTTCCCGGTTGCTTCGCGCAGCGCATAAAAAACACTCTTGAGATTGACGTCAACGATACGATCGAACTCGTCGTCCCGGATTTCCGCGATTTCCTTGAACAATAGAATGCCGGCGTTATTGACCAGAATATCGATCCGCTGGAACTGTTGAATCGTTTTATCAAAAAGCTGTTTTACCGCGGCGGGATCGCTGACATCGGCCTGAATAGCGAAACCTTGGCCGCCGGCTGCTGCAATGGCCGCACAAATTTTGTCTGCAGCCAGTTTGTTATCCGCATAATTGATTACTACCGTTGCGCCCGCCGTTGCCAAAGTGCGTGCAATTTCAGCGCCGATCCCCCGCGAAGAACCGGTTACAATCGCAACTTTTCCACGTAACGGCTGCATCATCGATGCATCAGATTGATACCGAATGATTATTCGGGTTTTGCATGACGCTTGAGATAATCGGCAATTTCGCCATGTTCGCGCTTTTCCGCCCAACTCAAAGCGGTATCGCCTTGCTCATTGATTATCCGGGGATCGGCCCCATGATTCAGCAAAAATGAAACCGCCTGGAGATGATTGCCTCTCACGGCCATCATCAATGCCGTCGAACCGTTATCCGAGGTGGAATTAATATCCGCACCACCGCCCAGCAGTACGCGCAGCGTATCCAGATGGCCTGCAGAAGCGGCGTAAAGCAATGGATTCCAGCCACTGTGATTAATCTCCGCGCCTCTGATATACAGCAACTTAACCATTTCCGTGAAACCTTGATAGCTTGCCAGCATGATCGCGGTTTCGCCGAATCGATTGCGCAAATCGAGTTTCGCGCCGACTTCGACCAATAACTCGGCCATCTTGAGATTCTTTTCCTGAGCCGCGATCATTAAGGGTGTGTAACCTTCCTTATTGGGAAGATTGGGATTGGCGCCTTTTTCCAATAACCGCGAAACTTCGGAGATATTACCCCGCTCGACCGCCCATATGAAATCTTCTTGAATTCCGGCGGATGCAATATTCGATAACCCCAAAAGCAGCGCCGCGGCAAAACGGAAAATCATTTGTGAATTAATTCGGTATGCCATAATCGGAGAGTTTGAATAAGTTAAAAAAATTATGCGTGGTCGCATTCGCAATTTCTTCTATGCCTACTGCCCGTAACCGCGCGATCTCTTCCGCCACGTGCCGGACAAAAGCCGGCTGGTTTTGCTTGCCGCGAAATGGTACCGGCGCCAAATAGGGCGAATCGGTTTCAATCAGCATTCTATCCAATGGGATATTCTTGGCAACTTCTTTCAGAGCCACAGCATTTTTGAACGTCACGATGCCGGAAAACGAAATGTAAAAATTCATGGCGATCGCTTGTTGCGCGACTTCCCAGCTCTCAGTAAAGCAATGCATGACGCCGCCCACGCGGTCCGCACCTTCTTCCTGCATGATTCGCATGGTATCGGCGGCGGCTGCACGCGTGTGAATAATCAAGGGTTTATTGATTTTACGAGCCGCACGGATATGCTGACGGAATCGCTCGCGCTGCCATTCCAGATCGCCTTGCAAACGGAAATAATCCAATCCGGTCTCGCCGATGGCGATCACCTTCGGATGATCGGCTAAACCCGCGAGCTCGTCGGCATGCGGCTCGATTTGATCTTCATAATCCGGGTGCACGCCCACCGAAGCAAACAAATTGGCGTGCGCTTCCGCCAAAGCGCGCACACGCGGAAAATCCGGTAAATTGACACTGACACATAGCGCATGGGTAACCTGGTTGTGCTGCATATTCAGCAATAACGTTTGCAGATCTTTGGCGAGATCCGGAAAATCGAGATGACAATGTGAATCGATGAACATAATTTCCAGTTAATGATAATGTGATTAAAGTCAGCGCCTGCCTCGCACCGCGTCAGCCCAGCAGTTCGGAGTTTCAAACAAGCGCACTTGTTCGAGTTGCAGATGGTTGCCGTACTTGTCGCGGTACGCTCCGTCTAAAATGCCGAAAGCGATTTGCGCCAAATTCTCCGCCGTTGGTTGAACATCCAGCACCACCGTTTTATGGTCTTCGATTGATCGCAAGAACTGTAACACCTTGGTATCGCCCGAATAAACCAGAAAGGCATGATCCCAATGATCCACTAAAGCCGACTTTGCGATTTGTTTTACTTCGGAAAAATCCATGACCATGCCTTGCTGCGCCACACCTTCCTCGGCGATAATATCACCCGAGAGCGTGATCTCGATGCAATATCGATGTCCGTGCAAGTGACGGCATTGACTATTGTGAGTGGAAATACGATGACCTGCATCAAACTCCAACCTCCGGGTAATTAACATTTGTACCTATGCTTCGCAAATTAAATATGCGGAATTGTAACATTGCAAACAACTTCCAAACTATTGAATAGCGCCGATCATAGCCGCGACAGCGCCGGGTTGACTTACGTTTATCCAGTCATTTCACGGCGCGCCGGCGGCGTTTCGATCGGCATTAACTTGAATCCTAACAATGCTTGCAACTGGCGTTGCGTCTATTGCCAAGTTCCCGATCTCAAACGAGGTTCGGCGCCGCGCATCGATCTGGAAATACTCGAAGCCGAGCTGCGTTCGTTTTTGAATGAATTGATTCATGGTAACTTTATGGAACGCTACGTACCGCTGGAAGCCAGAAATATTAGAGACATCGCGCTATCAGGAAATGGCGAGCCGACGAGCGCCAAAGAATTTGACCAAGTCATCGAACTCATCGGCCATATCAAAAAGGATTTTGTGTTACCGGCGGATCTGAAAACGGTGCTCATTACCAATGGCAGTTTAATTCTCCGCGCCAACGTGCAAGCTGGATTGCAAAAAATAGCAGCATTGAATGGCGAGATTTGGTTCAAATTCGACCGTGCTTCGCCCGGAGAACGTCGCAGAATTAACAACACGACGATCAGTTTGAAAAAAATTCAGGAAAACCTGAACATTGCCGCATCGATTTGCCCCACCTGGCTGCAAACCTGTATTTTTCAGCTCGACGGCAGACCGCCCGCAGATGACGAAGTATCGAGCTATCTGGCATTTATCCGGCAATTGCTCGAGTGTCAAATTCCTTTCCGCGGTGTTTTGTTGTATGGTCTTGCCAGACCGTCGCTGCAACCCGAAGCATCCAGGCTCGCAGCAGTTGAACCGGCTTGGTTTAAAGACTTTGAAGCAAAAATCCGCGCACTGGGTGTCACCGTTAAATCCAATCCATAAACTCAACATAAACTCAACCGAGTGGCTTCATGAAACGGTATCGCCCGGACTGGCTTGTTTGTAACCTATTTACAACAGTTGATATTTTCTTGATCTCGATCAAAACCGATATTTTATGTAATTGATATATATGCAAAACTAATTTGGATTTTTCAAGAGTTGAAAAATAGGTGGCAGTAAAGGGCGATACCTGAGTCATGCCAATAGCGGATATCACTTATAATTACGCCCCATATCATATAGAAAAACAACACGATACCCAATAATATTGTTACGTATACCGCACTACCGCTTTAATCTTCATAACAGGAGTTTTGAAATGAGTTCTTGTCACCGCATTTCATCCATTTCAACCCAGTCTTCCGTTGAAATCAAGATGCATTGGATGAAAAACATGCCACGTTGGCTATTTAGCGCCGCTTCAATGATCGCCGTCGCACTGTGTTTGAGCGCCCCGGTTCACGCAACCAATCCGGCGCCTGCCACCGTAAACCCCGCCGCACCCGCTGCGTCAGCGACACCTGCTGCAGCTCCAGATGCAGCTGCAAAACCGGCTGACGGCAAATTCGATATGTCGAAAGTACCACCGGTCACTGCGCCATCGCGCCCTGGATTGTTTATGTTGCCACCAGCCGGCCCGGGATACTATTCGTTCTGGGATATGGTAACCGGCAACAAACGCGAGAAACCGCCGGTCGCGCCTTATCTGCCATTTGCTTTAATGACTACACCGGCTTTTGATGTGGATTTCCGCTACTTGGATACCCCAGGTCACGAAAAAGATTTCTTTGATCCAATCAAACGGATCCGTTTTGCTGAAGACTGGCTATTATCGTTTGGCGGTAGTTTCTGGTATCGCTACACCCACGAAACCGACAGCCGCCTAAACGCAGGTGATGTCAACAACGATTTTCATCTGCTCCGCACGAGATTCCACGCCGATTTATGGTATCGCGACCGGGTCCGGTTATTTGCAGAATTATTGGATGCGCGCGCTTTCAGCTCGGAATTGCCGCCACTCAGCACTGATAGAAACCATGCCGATATTCTGAATATGTTCACGGATATCAAACTGGCAACCGTCGATAATGGTCCCGTGTATGTCCGGGTTGGCCGGCAGGAATTGCTATATGGCTCACAGCGTTTGATCTCAACACTGGACTGGGTCAATACCCGCCGCACTTTCCAGGGTGTTAAATTCTTCTGGCGTAATCCGCAATGGGACTTGGATGCATTCTGGGTCCGTCCGATGATCACTGAAAAAGGCAATGTCGACAACTGGGATACGCAACAAAACTTCTTTGGTTTGTGGGCAACCAACAAGCCAAAACCCGGACACGCGATCGATCTATATTTCTTGAGTTTGATCAACGATCGGAACATTACCGCAGCCAACCTGCTGACGGGAAATATTTTAGGGGCGAATGCCGATACCCATACCCTCGGTGGACGCTTAGTCGGTAATATTGATAATTTCTTATACGAAATTGAAGGTATGTACCAATTCGGACGCCGTTCAGGATTGGACGTATCTGCGTTTGCAGCCGCCACCGGTATCGGTTACCGCTTCCCACTGCCGATGAATCCGCAGGGCTGGATCCGCTACGACTTTGCTTCCGGTGACAGCCGCCATACCGATGGCCGCAGCAACACGTTCAACCAGTTATTTCCATTCGGTCACTACTACATGGGTTTCCTGGATCGCGTCGGACGTCAAAACATTCATGACTTCAACGCGCAATTCACCATGCACCCGATGCCGTGGATCACATTTATCACGCAATACCACCGCTTCTATCTGGCGAACGACCGGGACTTTCTCTATAACGCAGCCGGCCTGGCAACACTGCGCGATGTGACCGGTCAATCCGGCAGCCATGTCGGTGATGAATTGGATTTCCGTTTGAATCTGCACGTCAGCCGGCACCAGGATGTATTGCTGGGCTATTCAAAACTCTGGAGCGGTACTTTCCTGGAGCGGCAACGCCCCGGCACCGACCCGGATTTGTTCTATATCCAGTACAACATCCGCTTCTAAGAATCTTTGCACAAAAGAAAACGGCATCCAATCGGATGCCGTTATTTTTTCAGCAAGCAGAAATCACCGCCGCCTGGATGGAATTCCGGATACTTGAAATACGCGGCGCTTATACAACAGAATGAATGACCGCGTACTTTGTTCGATATTACTTCAAGTCTCTGCCAATGAATAATTTATCCGGCAACTATCGCTGCTGACTTTTTACGGACTTTATTGTTCATGCGCCAGCCGACAAGCCCCAATCCCGCCAGCAACATCACCCAGGTTTCCGGTTCGGGAACAGGCGTCAGAATAATCGTATCCCCGGAAATGCTGATGTACATATCGATCGAACTAAAGGTGACACGATAATCGGCATGATCCAGAATCGGGCTGACGAAGCCGGTGGGGGCCGAGAAATTGTCACCGGCATTCATACCTGCTACCGCTTCGGCGGGATCCAGGCGGAAATCGGCGATCAGAAATTGATAATCGCCTGGCGTATTAACAGCGACATCGTACCAAGGGTCACGGCGGAAGTGTATCGAACCATCGACTGACGTTTCAGTCAGCAGATGGGTGGTGCGCGTCAAAGGACTGGTTCCAGGTGTGTAACCGTTAAAATAATTGCTGGCGCCGGTCACACCGCCGCAATTATTTTCAACGTCGTCGCAGCGAAAAATGGCGTCGGTGGTTTTAATTGAACCGGTGTCGTGATAAAAATACGTGTCGGCATCAAGCCAGGTTAATTCTCCATCGCCATTGATATCGTTAGTAAAATAACCTGGCGTGGACACATTGCTTTGCGAGGCCTCATAAGCAGCGACGTCGACGGTAAATGTGCCGGTGCCCAGTATTTTGAATTTCCAGACATCGAAAGTAGTACCCCCTGTAAGTTTATTCAGTGTGCCATTGATGGCCAGTGAGCTGGCCGCTTGAGCCGGTACGGTCACGAGCCCGAACGCCAGTGCAGCAGCACCGGCCAATTGAATTTTTTTTAACATCATGTTGTCTCCAAAAAAGAAATCTGCAAGATAGATCGAACTATTGATTCAAAAACAATTCCTGTGCCGGTTATATCGCTGCCGTGCGCAATTGCAGACATACCGGAAGCAAGAGCGTGAACGATGTTCCGAAACAAAGTGACCGGAAGCTTTGATAGGAGTCGTTACATCCCGGCAAAATTTTCAGAAGCTCTCCATCATTCCAGAGAGGCAACCCGGCTATCTTCTAGTGTTGCACAAACCCAAGACCCGCGGGCTTTCCGGACTCGTTTCTCAACGAGGGTGGCATTTTTATGAATGCTGTCATTATGGCTAAAAGCGCTGTAAATTCAATGCGGCATATTGTCGCGGCTTACGGCAAACCCTATGTCGCATCCCAAAATTTGAGATCCACGGTCAACATACAATCAGCATGCAACACGAAAAATGAAAAAAGAGGCAACCGGTGATGCGCAATTTCCCGGATTGCCTCCTTATTTTCTGAAATATTAGAATTAATCAGATAGGTGTTACATTGAACCTCACAGAGGATCGATTTCTCATGCGCCAGCCGACCAAACCCAGCCCAGCCAGTAACATCATCCAGGTTTCGGATTCAGGTACCGGCGACAAAATATCCGGATTGGCCGCCAAGTAATCAAAAGCCGCATCATATAGCGGATGATGCGTGGATTCCTCCCAATCGATGCCTAGACCATTGGCAATGAGCACATCGAACGTTTCGCTGTCGCCCACGCTATCATCCGCCGTTGCAAATCTCATGCGAAGCGCATATACGCCTGCGTCACGATTTCCGCCCAATTGGAGCAGCCAATGATAATGATCGCCCGGCGCGAAATCATACCCGCCGGCATCGACTAGACTGCCGTTGGGTTGTACGGTTCCATCCGGATACGCATACCAGCCGCCATCAGGAAAACGCACAGTATCGTAAAAATCATCAATGCCATCATCTTCGGTCCGTGTCCAGGTCCAGACCGATACACCGACTGAATTACCGCTGGCCGCGACAAAGCTGCTGCCGTTCCATACTTTAAGATCACTGACCAGTTCAAGCCGGACCGGCTTGTTATCGAGACTGCCATCCACTCCAGGCACAACGGCCAGAGCAGCCGCATGGTGGTAATAGTTCCATGCAAAATCTTCAGGATTATACAGCGGGTTCTTGGTGCCATCGCTGCCTTTCAGGTGTGGCTGATCGGTTGATCCGCCGATATACGCGGCATTGCCGCTGGCATCCACCGGGGTTCCGAAGGCATTCACGTGATTGTAAATCGACCGCTCATCCCACTCGCGTTCGGTACCAAAAAAACTTTGCCATATATTGCTCTCAAGCGGCTGGCCGTTGACATCGCGCACCGCGATACTTCCGCCGATATTGGAAAGAAATAAGCTACTGACAGGATCGTGCGCAAAGACCGGATTCACCATGAAAACAACAGCAAGCCCTGTAATTGTTACTACTTTTTTTATGAGCATTAGGATTCTCCTTATTTATTTCTAACAATGCTAGTTAAGGAATCGCCGATTAATTCGACGAACGAAATGAAGTACGAGGCGCACGGAACACAGCAACCGAGACATATCAACACGATAGGCAAGGGAGCGAGTACCGCGCAACGAAGTGATTCGCTCGTATAGTCAATTAATCAGCGTTTCCTTAATTGCATTCCGAAACCGGCAGCCAATTAACCAATAATCCTTGGTCCTGCAATTGACCATCCTCTTCCTTCATGTAATACAGATGATGGTCTGCTGAGGAAACACCCAGATAGGTTTTTGTACCCGGATAATAGCGATAACTGTAGACACCGGAAATTTGTGTTGCCGCACCGGAAGGCGACAATGCGCTGGAATATTTACCTTCCGCCCAATTCAAGAAACAGTTGATCTTTTCCTCGGAAGAGAGGTTGATGTAATTATTGACCACCGCGCGTCCACCGGACAACACCAAATCCGGGTATTCCAGGATCTTGAATTTCTCGAACGGATTACCACGGACAGCAATAATGTCTGCTGGCGCATCCGGGGCTATCGTGCCCAAACCTGGAATACCCAGGTCTTCTGCAGCTTTTGACGTTGCAGCTTTAATTACATTGATAACATCCGTGAAATCGATCGTATCTCCGCTCAGCGCATGTAACATGGTATGCAATTCCTGGCCATTGATTCCCCAAGGCACATCGTCATGCGCAATTTCGGAACCGTAAACCACCTTGGCGCCTTTCATTCCTAATCCGACCGCATTGGCAAACATATGCTCGCAAGTGGAGTGGGTATCAAGCGTAGTCACAACGGTCACGCCATCGTCTTTGATCCGCTGCAGCAATTCATCGCTGATCGCAGCGCACGGCATATGCACCAGCGTATCGACATTGGCGTCCAGAGCCCGGACTAAACCGGCTTCCTCACCCACAAATGCCATTACACGTTTTCCAAGCGCATGTGCTTTGGCCACAATCGCTTGTGTGATCTCTGCGGACAGCATCGGCCAAGGCGTTGGTGGAATCGGATTGCCATGAGTCATCCAATGCCTGCCCGGTTCACCACCAGGCTCCAACGAAATGACGATTGCGGATGCGCCACCCGTCACCAATTCCTGTACGACTGATTCAGCTTCAGCCACCGATGAGACGGCAATGCCAATTTTGTCGAAGCCGCTGTCGCCGCCAAAAATATTCAGTGGATAACCGTTAGCAGCCTGGATAATCGGTCCAGCGCTTAATAAGCGCAACGTTCCTTCGCCGCCTTCCATGGCTTTCAAAGGACCGCCGACATCTTGTGCCGTGGTAACGCCGTTTTTCAACACAACACTTTTATTGACGCTCTGGAACGTAATGTGACCGTGACGTTCGATAAATCCCGGCAATATCGTCGAATCGCCCAGATCCAATTGATTGGCACATCGGCTGCTTAATTCCGCCAAGGTGCCAATTTGCTTGACCTTATTGCCTTCTATTAACACCGCCTTGTTTTCATGAGGAAAATTGATTCCGTCGAATAACCGCGCAGCTGCTAGTATCTGACAAGCGGGAAGACCCGGCACGACTGTAGACCCGGAGTGATCCGAGCTGCCATCTCCATGGGCATTGAAGCTGATTACTGATGAAAGAACCACCGGGATCAATGCTTTAATTACAGTGTGAGAAACAATTTTTTTAATCATTTTGAATGTATTTCCTTTGAATATTGATGATGTTCTTATTGATATTAATGTAGAGAAAACTTGTTTCATTGAGCGAATCAATAAAAATTTTATTCAATCAGTATATGTGCTTATCTGAAGTGAATATGCATTATAAAGTTAGCTATTTTCATTGAACATGCGACAAATTGTCACACCTGACTTAAGAGGGCGGGGTCAAATGAAGAAACTTTTCACCTATTCATCAGGCTGATTCTGGATGGTTTTATTGGTATGACTGAAAAATTGAATTACCGGGCAGGACCAAACTGATTGACAATCATGTGTCCACCGGAAATTACCAGGTCAGGATATTCGAGACGTTTCAAATTGAGTAAAGGATTTCCTTTGAAAGCGATAAGATCGGCAGGAGCGCCCGGCTGCAAGGTGCCAAGCAACGGCATGCCCAAATGCCGTCCGGCCTTGGAAGTTGCAGCCCGCACCGCATCCAGAGAATCCAGCTTAGCCGTTTGCATCATGACCATGAGCTCCTGCGCATTGATACCCCAGGGAACATCGGGATGCGCAATCTCGGAACCGTACAACAACTCACCGCCCAGCGCAGCCCAAATCGCTGCATTGTGCGTAATACCCGGACATTTTGATAAGGTGTCGATGGTGCTGATGATTTTCACTTGCTGCATGACCGCTTGCTTTAATAACGCCTCCGGGATCGATTCGCAAGGCATGTGCGCCCATTCATCGACACCCGCATTCAATGCAATCCGCACTCCCGTAAGTTCGGCAACATGCGCGGATACCTTGCGTTTGTGATGATGAGCTTCATCGACAATCGCCTTCACAACGGATTCGGAAAGCACCGGCCACTTTGCTTGTTTATGCTGTGAATGGTGCGTTGCGTGATGAAGATCGTTGTCATGGCCCGGGTGGTGCGATTCGGGATGTGCAGATCCATGATGATGGAGATGGTGAGAAGTCCACGGCGCTCCGGCTTCCCCGCCGGGTTCAAGCGCAATTTTAATGATAACAGCCCCCTTCCCGGCTAACTGCTTCACGGCCGCCCGTGCTTCCTGCTCATCCGCCACCGCAATGGCAAGATTTTCTGCGCCCATGGTTACGATGGGATATCCGCCGGATGCGGTAATAATCGGACCGGAAGTCAACACCCTCAGACTGCCTGCGCCACCGTAGGGTGCATGAACCGGTCCGCCTAAATCGCGGATCGTGGTGATACCATGACGTATCACGATCTCAGCCGGAACGTTCTGATATGTCAAATGCGCGTGCAATTCAATAAAACCCGGAAAAATCGTCGCATCGCCCAAATCCATGACCAACGTATCATCGTCGGTGATCGTCTGCGCGCGCGGTTGAATCGTTGCCACCCTGCCATCTTTCAGGACAACCGACATATCGGTCCTGATATTGTCGCCATCGAAAACACGCGCGGCATGCAGCAGTAGCTTCGAAGCCGGCTGGTTTTGCGCCTGGATAGTGGTAGAAAAAAGCACCAAAAACATTAACAATAAATAGCACACGAATAAGCTCAAAATTTTGCACATGATGAATGGCTGCATGGATTTCACCCAACTGTGGAATTTGCGATCGTTTGATAGAATTTTAAATACCGGTTAACAATGCCCCGGCTCGATAAAACCGGTCAATGCACATAGAACAGTCATCAGAAAAAAACTGCCCCAGACCGACTCCACCAGTTCTTCCACTTCGGGGCTGGTTTTATAGCAACACCCCCAGAAAATAGCGGAATTTCCATTACGCCGCTCCATCATGGAATCGACGTCTGTTTGAAGAACTGTAAAATACCGGCTGCGTAGTACCGCACTGATTTGCCAGTGCGAATAGTTCCGCAAAGATTCGCCATCCGGGAGAAGATTCGCCAGTGATAACATTGCCAATGCCGCTATCACCGATGCCGAGGGATCATAGTCTGATGATGATCCACCCAGCCGGTTTGGCGCCAAGGGATTCGGCCTGGAAGTAATCCAGTACTCGCACGCATTTCTCGCCAAGGTGATATAAGGCTCCCCCCATAACGCCGCAGCCCGGCTCAAACCCAGCATCGCCCAGGCTTGTCCGCGTGACCATTCACCGGCCTGCCCGAGCGGCTCAAAACCCCGGCCATCAAATTGCGCGGTCGCATGAACCGCGCCGTTATCGCGGTAGCACACTGTCAGCATTGTTTCGGTATGTCTTTGCACCATAAAGCGGTGAAGATTATGATCACTACTGCCGAGAAGCTGAATCATCGATGCAAAACTATCAATCGTAACCGCTTTGCTGCCACGGTTTCCGCCGCCCATCGCAGTACCGAGCGGAAAACAATTAAGCTTGGGATTGAAGCTATGCGTTATCGCATTCACCGATAATTGCGTCAATTGTTGCGCATTTGCATCCTGAAACCATAATGCTCCCAACGCTGCGCCGTACCAAAAAATCAAACTGCGATAACCGGAATCGATCATGGTTCTTGCAGCCAATTGCTGGGAAATCACTGACGCTTTACGCTGATCGCGCACTGAATCGGTCACTCTTGCACGCAACCACCAGCAAGCGCTCCAGAATCCGCCAGCCCATGAGCCGCCTTGTGAAACCTTCCAGGTATTGCTATTTCCGGGAGAAAATAGCGGAAATTCGCTGCCGCACTGCTGATCGATCGCATCCATGCGGCGAAACAGCGATTCAATGGCATCTATCATTTCTTGGGTGCTGACCGGCCGGTCACCGGTTGCATAAACTGCCGACATACAACTTCTCCTAAAAAATCAAATTGAAATCAACCAGAAAATTATTCGCATCGCTTTTCCCCGGATAGATGTTTTTCATCACATCACCCCCGAAGGCATGGCCATAATAAAGGCGCGCAGTCAATTGCTTGCTATAGGTGTAAGTCAATGCAATATCCGCCAGTTGGCCGATATCGCTGGTGCCACCTGCGGAATTGCCGGAATAGCCGAAAGCGCCGCTGTTCAATGCGGCTCCCAAACCACCGTATAACAAATCGCTGGCATTGCCCAATGACAATTGATGCACGTTGATATTTGCCTGCAATTTAGGCGTCAGCGAAGTGATCACCTCAACAAATGCATCCTGGATATTCATCAGGTTATAGAACGGAAACTTGGCATAGAGACGGCCGCTCGGCACCCCGGAAAAATAGGTCTGATGCTGATCATCGTGCGGATCGCTATCGCCGGAGCTGCGGTAATAGACCGCTCGCAACCAGGGTTTCAGCGGCAATTGCGTCCACTGATAACCGGCTTCCGCGGCAATAGCCCAGGCACGATGCGGCTGCGAAGTCCAATGACCGAACTGGTAGGCCGCCCATAGCAACGCATCGACACTGCCGGAGCCCAAGGTGTGCAGCGATAGCACGTTGGCTCCAATGGTATGGATATCCAGTTTTTGCTGCTGCAGAAACGGTCTTGCTTCGGGAGAACGGTTGTCGATCACTTGCGTATCGCGCTGATCGTCGTAATTCATGTAAAACAAGCGGCCTTCGGTACCCGGAAGCAACTTATCCTTTTTGCCGGTCAGCGCAGCAAAAACAATATTGATATCATTAATTTGCTGCTGCCCCTGCACCGTCAGATTACCTTGCGTCGGACGAACGCCGCTAACGGTTAAATTGACGGTTGGTTGATCATGAATCAAGGAGAAACCGTCGAATGTCCGTCCGATATAAATTGCATTAAAACCGCCCAATAATCGCTTGGCGATGCGCCGGCGTTTCAGTGCATCGAATTTTTCCATGCCGCTGATGGTTTCCATGCCATCCGTCAGCTCGAAACGTCCGGCTTTGACCGATGTTCCCGGCACACCCCATGCATGAAGCTTGAAATTCAGAAAACCTTGTTTCAAAAACACATTACTCGCAGCGGTTGTCTCATTTGTTTGGAAATAGGCCGCTCCCAGCCCCAACGATCCGCCGCCCGGTACGACGGCATCATTCGGCAAACCGTATAAACCGATATATTGACCCTGCGCAAAACCATCCACATAGGATGATGTGAACATTGCACCCAGTCTGGCGCGCAATACCCATAAATCATAGGAATGATCAACAGCGGCTTCCGGACGGAAGAAATTCCATACTTCGTAACTGCTCATCCATTCACCATTGAGGCGTAAATATTGATTGATGTGTCCTAGAGGTTTAGGATCACTACTTGCCTTAGCAATAACCGCCATGGAAAATACCGGTACTGCCAAGCAAAGTAGTACTGTCTTAAGGAAGCGCCGATTAATAGCCTGCGCAAGCGATTTGCGGCGTTGGGTGGTGCTCAGAAACTCGCCTATCCTATGGATATGTCTCGTTTCTTGCGCTCCATCCGCCTTGCATTGCATCTTGCTCGGCGAATTAATCAGCATTTCCCTAATGGTCCATGCAACAGAAACAGAGTCAGTTTTCCTTTTGGGAATCGCTTGATTTATAGCCATAAATTAATTTAAGTGATTATTTTTCAGTCTATCTTTTCAATCCGAATAACCTTGGATACCCTAATGAAACTCATCACATCCCAAGACGGTACCGCAATTGCTTGCTGGCAAGGCGGGTCCGGTGATCCGCTCCTGCTGATACATGGAACAACCGGAGATCACACCGCGTGGATTTCTACCCTTTCGCTGCTGCAACAACATTTCACTGTCTGGACCATGGACCGGCGCGGCCGCGGACTTAGCGGCGACAACCACGACTATGCCTTAGCGCGCGAATGCGAAGATATCGCCGCGGTCGTCGAATCCATTGGAATCCGCGTCCATGTATTGGGCCATTCATTTGGCGGACTGTGCGCGCTCGAAGCAGCGTTATTGACCCCCAACATCGGCAAACTGATTCTCTATGAGCCTTCAATCACGCTGACCGGCAGCAACTGGTCAGCGGAACTGGAAAATCGCTTGCAAGCGCTGTGGCAACAAAATGCATGGGAAGAATCGCTGTTATTATTTTTTCGAGATTTGCTTAAAACACCGCAGGCAGAAATCTCCGCTTTACAAAGCGGCTCCGGCTGGATTTCTCGGGTCGCAGCCGCGCATACCATTTTGCGCGAATTGCAAAGCATCGATCGTTACGTTTTTGCGCCGCAAAAATTTCAAGCGTTGAAAAATTCCACTCTGCTGATGATTGGCGGCGACAGCCATAAACGGCGCTTCAAAACAGCCGGGCTGTTGCAACAATGCTTGAGCCATAGTCAGCGCGCCGTACTCGCGGGACAGCAGCACAGTGCGATGCGTAGCGCACCCGGCTTATTTGCACAAACCATTATTGAATTCCTAAATCAACCATAAATTTCAGCAACGGAGCAGCGGCAGCTTACTGCATCGCCTGGCTCCGTTGCCGGCGCTTATTTGCAAGTGCTTTAGTCAATACGCAGGCAATGCTCAAAACACCGATCAATACCCCCCAGCTCACCTGAGGATCAGCTGAATATCTCCCGATCGACGCAAATAAAGCCGGCCCCAGCGCAAAGCCCGAGAAAAATGCCACGGATAAATAGCTTGAAGCCACAGTCACCGCGCCAAATCCGGAATCTCTGACCAGCATGCTCATCGCGATGGCATTGGTAGCGACTGCAGTAAATCCCATACCGGCTGCGCCGATCCACAAGCGCCAGTGACTATGATTATCTGTCTGCAACGTGACAAACATAGCGCAAGCCGCAACAGCAATCAGTATAAACAGCAGTGATGACTCGTCTTTGAGCTTTGCGCCGATTGGCGTCAGCAAGATTCTGGACAACATACCCATGACGCCGAAAACAGCGATCAGCATATCCGCCCATAACAGCGCCATTCCTTGTTGCGTTGCAAATGCCGGCAAAAAGGTAACAAACGCGGACAACGAAATCGCCACACAAAATTGAATCGCCATCAGCCATCCCAATGACCCATTGGGAGGCACTAGTGACCAGCTATTATTGGTAAAACCGTTTCGCCGGGGAATAATAAAAACCGTTACCAGCCCAAATAAAAGAGCAACCGGCACAATGACGGCAAACGCTGTGCGCCAGCCGAACTGAAATGCGATAGCGGGTAATAACAACCCGGCAACAAGCGCCGCAAGCTGCACACCGGATTGCTTCAGCCCAACCACCCAGGCTTTCTTTTGCGGCGGGATTTGTTGCGCAATGAGCAAATTGGTAACTGGATTGGACAATGCTTGCGCGATACCGCAACAAGCAGCGGCGAGTATCAGGCTGTCAAAATCCGTGGCAACGGTAATCAACAAGAAAGCCATCGCAACCGCGATAAAGAGTGTTAGTAATGCTTGGCGTGAACCAAGAAAATCGACAACCCGGCCAGCGTAGAGTGAAAGTACCGCCGCCAAACCGAATGAACTCATGATCAAATATCCGAGTGATGCGGTTTCGAACTTCAAGTCAGCGCTCAACAATAACCCCAAGGTACTGGTCGCGTACAAAATGAGCATCGGCAGGGTCATCGCAAACACCAGCAGAAATTGGAATGCAACGGCCGTCATCGCAACGGTTGTGGTTTTATAAGCAGCAGTCAGCATGACTGTTTAGAAAGATAGTCGCGCACCTGAAGATATCGGATCAGCGATGCATTTCAATCAAAGGAATAAACCTTTTCACGTTGATAGAAACTGATTAACCGGCGTCCTATCGAACTGATTAATGCTTCGTCATTGCCATCGAGAATGCGTGACGAACGCGCTATCCGGCTAATGCCAAACAATGGGGTCAAATCGCTGAGACCCTCGGCACCGTGAAGTTGTATCGCGGAATCGGAAGCAATGCACAAAGCGCGGGATGACGCCAATTTTGCGACATTGATCGCGATTTCATCCGGGGCTTGCGCATCAATACTGCGTGCGGCGACACGAATCAATTCGCGCGCGCTTGCAATCGCGTGATAGGCATTTACCATGTGTTGCCGCACTAATTGCTTGTCCGCCAGTCTGCTGAATTTACCCCGAACCGAATGAATCCGTTCACCCATTAAATCCAGGCAACGCTGCGCCAGGCCGATCCAATTCATGGCGCGTAACACCCGCCCGAGACTCAAGCGTTTGTTCATCAGCTCCATGCCGTTACCGCATATCCCCAGCAGAAAATGCTCCGGCACTTGCACATCCGTTAATGAGACTTCACCTTGTCCGTACGAATGCCCCATCATCGTCAGTAGACGCTCAATTTTGAAACCGGCGGCATTGGTCGGTACGATAACCATGGATAGCGCATGATGAATCGGTATATCCTCACTGCCGGTACGCGCCAATACAGTCATGAATGTCGCGCGATCCGCATTCGAAATAAACCATTTTTTACCATTAATACGCCATTGGCCTTTCGACAAACTGGCAGTCGTCGAAATCAGACTTGGAATCGAACCGCTATGGCCGGGTTCGGTCATGCCATAGCAAGGAATTGCGTTTCCGCTGACCATCGGTTCGAGAAACTGCCGAGCAATCGTTTCATTTCCGAATTTCAACAACATATGCGCATCCAGCGCGGTGTGACTGCCGAAAATATCTTGAGAAAATTCCGTTCGTCCTTCTTGCTCCGCAACGATCAAGTAATCTTCGAGAGAAGTAATTTTCCCGCCGTGCGACAGCGGATAAAATAAATTGCATAAACCCGACCGTCTTGCCGATTGCATCAACTCCATTTGCAACGCCAACGAGCCTTGATCCCGCAACGCCAATTTTGATTCGTTGGGAATAATGACCTCGTCAACGAATGCTTTGACCGCATTCGCCAGTGCTTTCGCAGTTTTTGTATTCTGCCTGTGTTCAGCCATCAATGCGCCCTCTGTATTGATGAAACAGCCTGATTCAACACGTCCGGACCCGGTATAAACTGCGCGCTTTCCAATTCGGCAGTCAAGCGCCTTTTATCAACTTTTCCGGCCGGACCCAGCGGTAATTGCCGCAGGTACCGGAGATATTCCGGCAGCTTGTTTTTCTCTAACCCCTGATCGAGTAAAAAGCGTGTAAATTGCGCCAACGATGGCCGTTCAGCACCGTCACGCATAACCAGGCATAAACAGATCCGCTGCCCGAGATCATGATCGGCAACCGGAACACACACGGCACTGACCACAGCTGGGTGCGACACAGCAATACTTTCAATTTGCGCAGGGCTGATATTAACGCCGCCACGAATGATGATTTCCTTCTTCCTTCCAGCCAGTATTAGATAACCATCTTCATCGATAAAACCGAGATCTCCGGTGTATACCCAACCGTCTTCATCGCGGTAGCGGGCATCCAGTTCTGGATTATTGACATACTGCATCGGCGTTATCGGTCCTCGCGCGGCAATCTCGCCAATCTGACCGCGTGCTACTTCGCGTTTATGATCATCGACAATCTTGATCGAACACACATCCGGATTGGGCCGGCCGGTTTTGTGCAGAATCGTATCTAAGCTATCATCCAGCATCGTGTGACAATTCACCCCGTCAGCCGAACCGTATAAGCTGATGAAACCGCATCGAAAGGCTTCGGTGCACCGGCGAATCGACGCTTCATCGATCTTTGCGCCGCCACTGATGATAGCGATTAAGCTGGATTTATTTGCACGCGCCAGTTCGGGGTCTGCTGCAATGCGCTGAAACATCGTGGGTACGCCAAAAATATGCGTCGGATGCAGTTCTCCAATCGCACGAATAGCGGCACCGGCATCGAACTGCGTCAACACCAGCACCGCGCCCCCAAGCCAGGACAAAACTCCAAACGTCGCAGTTGAACCAAAAGCTGTTCCCAGCGGCATTAAGTACAAACCGCGGAAACTGCCGCCATCGGGACAAATGCGTTGCAGAAAACGGCCGCGCCCGCCGGCTAATGCATTATGTGAATAAGCAATCCACTTCGGATTCGATTCGGTACCTGACGATATCAATAATCGAACCGGCCAACCGGGATCCACGTCTGGCAAGTGATTGGAAGCAATCGGTTTTGATTGATAGAGCGATTCCAACGTATGCCAGCCATCCCGTGCTTCACCGTTCACAACAAGAATTCTTAGGGATAATAAGCCGGGACGCAGCGATTCGATCATCTCGCATACATCCATTTGCACAAATTTTGAATCAACAATGATAACCCGCGCATCGCAGCGGCTTAGCAATGATTGCGTATCGAGACGCCCACGGCCGGGCGGAAATGGCGCAACAATGGCTCCCAATGCTGCAGCCGCTAAATCTATCGCGCAATGATGCCAACTGTTGGAAAGCTGATAAGCAATCACATCCCCGGCAACGACACCCAACGAGTGAAAACTGGCAGCCAGACACGCAACCCGATACTGCAATTGCTCATAAGTAATCGTTTGTTCCAAAGAAACGACCGCTAACTTATCAGGATGTATCTGAACTTTCTCACAAAAAAGCTGGTACAAAGATTTATTGGGATAAGTACCGTTCATAATCCATTGGTTCCGGACATCAACCGGAACCAGATCCAATATTCCGGATTGGTTCATTGAAAACTCCATGGAGAGGTTACTTGCGTATATGACCCGCGACTGAGCGACGATTGCAACTGAGAACAATTCTGCAGATCGGCGAGATCTTCAATTACGACGGCTGCAGACACTCCCGCTTGCTGCAATCGCGCTGCCCATTCCTGTGCGCTGCCGGTTAGCAGTAATTCGCACAAACACTGCTGCACATCAATCTGTTTATCATCGAACAACTTGCCAAATAGCTGGAATAACCGCTGCAATGCAGCATCGTCACAGCACTCGATCGCTAGCATTCCTTGCTTGGTTGCATATACATTGTTTAACCGGCTTGCGAAGGGAACATTGACTTCGAAAAAATGATGTTGCCGCTGGAAATCTTCACTGCATAATAATGTAGCTGCGCTCAATAACGAGGATGTGACTTTACCGCCGGTATGATTCACCAAGCGGTTAAATAAGCCAATGGTTATTCCTTGAGCTGCAACGACGCCTCCCAGCAGATCCAAAACTGTAAACAACGTGCCGCCGCGAGTACCGCTCGCTCGCGAAATCTTATGCGCGACACCGGAGTGAGCTTGTACCATGAAATCGGTACCCGGCATTGTATTGAGTCTTAAAGATGAGCCGCCATTACTTGACCAGCCGGCTGCATACGCATAAATCAGAGCTGGATTGACATCCGCAAAATCGGCAGCATCCAGCTTCAACTGCGCGGCTTTATGAGACGCCCAGTTATGCAAAAAAACATCGGCATTCTTTGCCAATTCCATGATTTCAGCATGTCCGGAAGCGGATTGGATATCAATTTCCCGGATGGATTTAAGCCGGTTAAGCGCATCGAATCTCACCGAGCATCCGTCCGCGAGCGGCGGCATGCCGCGTAATGGATCGCCGCCCGGCGGTTCGATGCGAATCACTTCGGCTCCAAGCAACGCCAGCAAATGTCCGGCCAACGGACCTTGAATGCGCCGGCAAGATTCAATCACTGTCATCCCGCTCAAAGGTAATTCATGGTGAGCCTTGGTGTGGCGCATCGCCGTTGCAGCAGTTGTCAAATCAAATGCCCAAGGGCCATTCAGCCATTCGCATTTAAGCTGCTCATCGGTGATTCTGTCATCCAGTGTTTGAACCGGGCAAATCGAAAGCCCCGTTTGCGAACATAATTCAGCAATGTCCGCATAAACCACCTGTGTGAGCGCATGCGTTAATTCATCGGGCAACGGTGCGATCGCTTTGGCGTAACGCAATAAAAAGGCAGTCCAGCCTTTACCGGCCAATGTGGCATTGATACCCAGTCGAGTCCAGAACTTCAGCCACGGTTCCGCATTCAAGGTTTCCAGCTCAAAAACCACACCATCCGAAGAAACAAAAGGTGGCGCAGGAACCTGCTTCCTATCAACACCCGGTAAGTTCTCACCGGCTGTCCCAACCGTCGCGTCCGCTAAATATTGAGAAGTGCTCAGTAACGCCGCTGACGCCATGGAAATCTGCGCGCCGGTAAACGAAAGACCGCGCAATTGCCCAATTGCAGCGGCAACCGCACCTTGCAATGCTAATGCTGCCGTCATGGTTGAAACATAATTAAGACCTAGGGATTGTATTTTTCCGGATGCCCGGCCATGAACCGACATCAGTCCGCATGCAGCTTGCAAGATATTTTCACTCGCCACGTTGTTCGATTTGCGCATTTGATCCCACGCTGTCACTTCGCAAGTAACGGGGGCCGTAACCGGTGTCTCCAAGACGAATGAGAAACCCGCTTCATCAATACGGTCCCGTGCATGTTCGATTCTCATGCCTAGTGCGCTGGTCTGATAAAACAGCGAAAAAATCGATGCCGAGAAGTTTGAAGCAGAATTCTGCCACGGCGCGGTGATCACGCAATTTTGAAGCGGAGTATTCACGGCTTGGATGTAAGCGTATTCATTAATAAAACAATACCCGATTAACCACCTGCCACCGCAGGCAGAATGGTTACTACATCGCCTTCTTGCAAAGGCGTGGCAAGTCCTTCCTGGAATCGGATATCGTTATCATTGACATAGATGTTGATGAAGCGATGCGCACTCCCCTCCGACACCAGTTTCGCCTTAATGCCCGGATATTGCTGCTCCATCCGGTCGATCACTTCTGAAACCTTGATGCCATCAATATCAATATGCTTTTGCTGATTAGTCAGCGGTCTTAATATGGTCGGGATGATGACTTTGATCGACATCTCTACTCCTGTTAAAGAAATTTACGTAACTAAACTTAAATTAACGACGAATACTTAATCGCAAGTGGCATCACAATGAAAAAACCAGATTTCCTTGATTCTTTGCACCAGCGATGCGCTTTTGCATCGAATTCAAAGAAATCTGAAGGGAGGGACATAAAACACTAGGATCATTTATTTCAGCGACACCCCAAACATTTCGCCAGAACCTTTTGAAACCGATTACTTGTTCACGCAACCATTTGCAGTTCCAGTTCCGGTTGATATTGATGAACGACCCGAATCCGTTCCTCGATCACCATTTGATCAATGATGCGAAAACTGCGGACATCTTCTTGATTGAGAGACGCCGTTGGAATAATCACATAATGCGCCTGCGGTTCGGTTGCAAGTTCCACATCGGCGCGGCTCGGATAAGCTTGGCTGCTGGTATGAGAGTGATAGATGACGACCGGCTCCTCGCCACGAGCTTCCATCTCTTTCCAGACCAGCAATTGCTGCTGCGGATCGAATCTGAAAAAGTGTTCCGATTGTGCGATATTCTTCATTGGAATCAGGCGCAATGGCAGATTGTATCCTGCTGGCCCTGCAATCACACCGCAGGTTTCAATCGGATGGTCATTCATCGCTTGCGAGATCATGGCTTCCACCAGCTTGTGATGTATCGTCAACATAATTGCTAGTCTCCTAATATAAAAAAACCAATTAATTGGTGAAAACAGGCCTTTCCTACTACTGTGTACTGTGACTACCGGATGTATTGACTGCTGTACTCTTTCAGTACGTCGGCAACGACTGATCGACGTCTTTGATCCATGCCAGGATGCCGCCTTCCAGGCTTTTTACGTTGTTAAATCCATATTTCTGCATTTCGAGCAGTACATCGCGGGAACGCATCCCCATTTTGCAATGCAACACGATAAAGTCTTCTTTATTCAAAGAGGACAGCACTTCTTCGGACATCATCCGATTCTTGGGAATATGTTTGGCGCCATCAATATGTACGATATTCCACTCCTCGATACCGCGAACATCGATGAGTTGCACATTGCTTCCTTGATCTTTGATTGCCTTCAGCTCTCTTGCACTGATTACTGGAATCGACGCGTTATGATCCGGCGCTATGCGGTTCATACCGCAAAATCTCTGGTAATCGATCAATTGCGTGACTGCAGTTCTTGTAGGCGCTTGCCGGAGTTGAATGAACCGGTAACTCATATCCAGTGCATCATATACGGCTAACCGCCCTAGCATGGTTTCACCGATACCGGCGATCAATTTGATCGCTTCTGTCGCCATCATCGAACCGATTGCAGCGCACAAAACTCCCAGTACGCCGCCTTCCGCACAAGAGGGAGCCATTTCCGCTGGCGGCGGTTCCGGGTAAAGGTCGCGGTAATTCAAACCAACACCGCCCGGTGCGTTTTCCCAGAATACCGAAACTTGCCCCTCAAAACGAAAAATGGATCCCCATACATAAGGTTTTCCCGCCAACACGCAGGCATCGTTCACCAAATAACGCGTGGCAAAATTATCGGTGCCATCAATAATCAAGTCATATCCTGCGATAATCTCTATCGCATTCGCTGCTTCCAGCCGCTCGCGATGCAGTTGCACCGTTACATAGGGATTGATTTCTCTAATAGCATCCCGGGCGCTTTCGGACTTCAACCGTCCGATATCCGATTGGCCATGAATGATTTGTCTTTGCAAATTTGATTCATCGACAACGTCAAAATCGATGATGCCGAGCATTCCAACGCCAGCAGCGGCAAGATACATCAGCACTGGGGATCCTAATCCACCGGCGCCTATCACTAAAACTTTGCTGCTCTTCAACCGCCTCTGTCCTTCTACTCCCACTTCAGGAATCAAAATATGGCGGCTGTAGCGCGAAACCTCTTGTTTACTGAGTTCTTCGACAGGATTCACTAAGGGTGGTAGCTGCATGGGACTCTCCATTCAAAAATTTGCTTTGCGCCGTTTCTCGCTTGAGTTAACCGGCTGAACGCGCTGCAGACAAGTCGATGCTTACGTTTATTTCCACCTGATTGTTCTGCAGCGAAATTACCCTGGCGCGTTTTTGCGAAATTTAATGGAAACACCCATTGTTGGGAATGTGACAAATTGTCGCGCGACAATTTGTCGCATCAACAATTTAAAGCTTTCAAGGTACGATTTAAAAAGGCAAGTTAACGCAGAGCGGACTCAAGATATTTTCAACTATTTAATTTCTGGCCCCGCCGCTTACCGCGGCCGCATTTATTATCCAACTATCTGATATTAATTAATCATTCAATGTATTCGCTGTATTTTGAAGGATTGAAGCAACCGATCAAGCCATCGCCCAACCGAAATCTCCTATTCGGACAAATACCCGGCGTCATGTCACTCTTCGTAAGAAATCATCAGCTCCCAGCAACATTCTCTTTGTTTCGCATCGCCGTGATTTTTCTGTCCGCAAGCATTGCATTCTGTTCGTCTCATGCGCTGGCATTCGACGCTGAAGACGATGAACCGGCGGAAGCTCTATTCCTACGCGGCGACCAAACCTGTACCGGTTGTCACGACGAAGGCGGGGAATCCATACTTGCGATTGGCCAAACGACGCATGGAACGAATGCCGATCAACTCGCGCCAACTTGTATCAGCTGTCATGGCAGAAGCCGATCTCACATCAACAATCCTGACAAGACACCAATGCCGGCACGTACGTTCGCCAGGAATTCGCGCAATACCATAGAAGACAGGAACCGTACCTGTCTCGACTGTCATCAAGGCGGACAGCGAATGCATTGGGCCGGCAGTACGCATGCAAATCGCGATGTTGCTTGTACCGCTTGCCATCAAATTCACGCAGCCCGGGATAAAGTGCGCGATAGAAATTTTCAGGCAGAAGTCTGTTTTTCCTGTCATAAAGAACAGCGGACACAAATCAACCGGCCTTCCCGCCATCCCATTCGCGAAGGTAAGGTGATTTGTTCGGATTGTCATAATCCGCATGGTTCCGCTGGCCCCAGCAAAATGCTTCGGGACAGCGTGAATGACACCTGTTATGTCTGTCATATGGAAAAACGCGGCCCTTTTGTCCGTAATCATCCGCCGGTTCAGGAGAATTGCGCGCTTTGCCATAACGCGCATGGAACCACGGCACCCAATTTGCTGCGAGTACGCTCCCCCTTTCTTTGTCAGGAGTGTCATGAACCGAACACCCATCATGGCAGCCCCGGCACAATCGACGGCGCCTATCGAAGGAACCTTCTAGCCAGAGGGTGTTTGAATTGCCATACCCAAATCCATGGCAGCAATAATCCTGAAAATATTCGTCTCGAAGATTTATTGCAACGATGATGCCCCAGTCAAAAATCACCCGGAAAACCGGAAAAATCATTTTCCCGTTGATCGCTGCAATTTTTTTGCTGTTTTTGATTACACCTGCAGCAGCCAAGCATGATGAACTTAGGCGATTGACGCAACCGCACAGCGCGGTCAATTTTGGCAACGGTTTTCTCGCGAATGATAACGCCCGTTTTGGTCAATATAATGGCCTTAGAGACGATGGACCTTATGCCATTTTTAATGTAGAAATAAAAAAACGCGATGAACATACCGGCACCTGGCTGAATTTAACCGGACGCAATTTGGGACTCAGTAATCGCGACATCCGTTTCGAGCATATCAAACAGCGGCATTGGGCTTATTTTATCGATTTCAGCCAAACCCCCCGATACGAACCGTTCACAATCGTAACCGCAATCACCGGAATTGGTAGCACGCAACTACAGGTTCCGGTTTCTCCCGCAGCCGGTGAAGCCACACAACTTAAAACCGAGCGGCAAGCCCTCTCCTTTGGAATGAGCCGGCATCTGCCCGGCAATTTTGCATTGGAATTTCATTTCCGTAATGAAGAGAAAGACGGCTCGAGGATTTTCGGACGCGGTAACCGCCTGGGGCCGCCATTACCCGGCGTAGTCGGCAGTTATGAGTTTCTACCGGAGCCGATCAACTATACTACCCGGCAATTTGGCGGCAACCTCAATTATAACGGTAAGCAATTACAGCTTTCCGGCGGCTATTATGGAACAATTTTCATTAATAGAAACAATGCATTGTATACCCACGGCGGAAGTACTCAAGGTGGCATCTATGCACCCAGCTTATTCACACCGATTGCGTTGCCGCCGGATAATCAATCCCACCAGGTATTTCTATCGGGCAGTTATATTTTTACCCCGGCTACTAATGGTCATTTTAAAACGGCCTATACCCGTGCAACTCAAACAGATAGCTTCTTTCCCACCCAATACCTGGCGCCAGGCATTGGAAACAACCTGGGGGGCCGGATTGATACCGTATTGGTGCAAGCCGGCATCACCAGCCGCCCGCTGACGAAACTGTCAGTAATGGGAAATATCCGGTTCGAAGACCGGGACGATAATACTCCGGTACTGCTTTACAATCCGCTGGCTTTACAGCCGGATCTGAACGGCAATCGCTGGAGCGGATTCAATCAACCGCGCTCATTTAGCACGCTGACAGGAAAACTTGAAGCCAGTTACGCATTACCCATGAATTTCCGGTTAATTGGCGGGATCGACTACGAACTTTGGCATCGCCGCTGGCAGCCAGCCTTTGTCGGCCACCGTGCCAGAACGGATGAAATCTCTTACAGAGCGGAACTACGCCGTACACTCTCGGATACTCTGACAGGATCGATTTCATATATTCATAGCGATCGTTCCGGTTCGCCTTTCATTTCAACAAAAACTGCAACCGGAGAACCATTCTTCAATACGATCGCTCCGCTTAATCTCTCGGATCGGAAGCGCGATATGATTCGTCTGGCGTTATACTGGGAGCCTCTTGAACTGCTATCACTGCAAGCAATCGTTCACGAATCGTTCGATGATTATGACCACCGCAGCGGCTCGAATCTGGGATTGCGGAACGGCTCCGCCAGAAACTATTCACTCGATGCGGCCTACACCATCTCGGAGAATTTGCAAGCGATCGCATGGTTTTCACGCAACGAAACCTATATTGATCAGGCCTCGAGAAATTCGATCCCTGGCAACCCTATACGCGAAATCTGGTCTGTCGACCTTCAAAATATCGGCACCTCATTCGGGCTCGATATCAATGGAAAGCTGAATGACAAAATTGAAATCGGAGCAAGCGCATCCCACGCCATCATCATTGATAAATTTAAGCAGGCAACAAGCACACCGTCCATTTATTCTGTACCGGATATCTCATCCGAACTGAGCAACATGCGGTTATTCGCACGATATGCGGTACAGAAAAACTTTTTCCTGCATTTGGATTATATTCTTAACCGCTTTAAAACCAACGAGTGGACCTGGAATCACTGGACTTATAGCGATGGTATGCAATTAATGCAAGACGCCAATCAGTTAGTAAATTTTGTTGCACTTTCGGCGCATTACCATTGGCAATAGTAAATCTCTATCTTTTAATGCGGCGGTAACAATATCCGGATCCTTCTGTAGTTTCCGATTGTTCGGAAAAACTAGGAAGCCTTGATGAAATCCCGGACTATTCTAATTTGATGATCGTCCATCAGCATCGGCGAATGACCGATACCCGGTAGTTCCACGATTTGCGCTTTGGGTCCTCGGATCTGCATTTGGGCAGCCGTCTGCACCGACAGCACGTCCGATTCAACACCCCGTAAAACCAATGCCGGTACTGTCAACTGGTCCCACTGCTGCCACAGATCAATATCGGTGATTTCATGCGCCTTAAAACTGTAAGCAATTTTCGGGTCATAACGAAAACCATACGTCCCATCCGCATACTCACGGGCGCTATGAACCGCCATATGCGTCCATTGTTCTTCCGTTAATGGGCCAAACGTCACCGAAATCGCTTTCATGTACGCTTTAAATGCTGCAAAATTCTCAAAGCGCGGATCTTTACCGACATAATCAGCAATTCGCTTCAAGGCCGCGGCAGGAATCAGCGGCCCGATATCGCTCATAACCAATTTGTTGAGTGCCACGGGAAGATTGGGTTGTATCGCCAGAATCATTCCAATCAATCCTCCCATCGACGTTCCAATCCAGTTGAGGGTGATTTTTTGCGCATACTGCGATTGAATATGCGCCACCAGCGCGAGCGCATCCGACAAGTATAAAGGGTAAAAATCGTAATCCTGCGCATGCTCCAGCCAATCGCTTTGGCCGCGCCCGACGACATCCACGCTAATGACTCTAAATTCCGCTTGCAGGGTCTGCGCAAGAAAATCAAAATCCCGGCAATTCCGGGTCAAGCCATGCACACACACGATTACGTTTGGATTACTGGGATTGCCCCAGTCAGTATAAGCAATCTGATGCGGTTTGCGCTGCTCGCCACTGGCTGAAAGTGTCGGAACTAATAACCGCTTGATTGTTATATCCATGACATTTATTCCGTTATTAATCGTGTACATTCACCGTATTTCTTATGTAACGTGCTACGATAAAACACAGCAGGGTATTATATTCATCTCATTCTTGATTTTTCGCTTCTTCGATAGCACGCAAAAATTTTTATACCTATAATTCCACTATCTGTTAGCTTCGGTACGATTCCTCAGTTTTATTTCATACCCCCATACGAAAAATGAAATTATCAGAGCTTTATTGGTATCGCATCACGCCATTACATTTGCTGTTATGGCCACTCAGCATTATGTACAGGTTTTTTATAGTGATCAAAAAAGCTTGTTATTGGTTGGACATCTGTCACACGGTCAAACTTCCGGTTCCTGTCATCGTTATCGATAGCGCCAGCGTTAACGATGGCGGCAAAACGCCTTTGTTGCTGTGGTCCGTGGATTGCCTACTGGCTCAGGGATTCTCACCCGCCATTATCACTCGGGACAATTCCGGTAATTCCAGTCTACCCGGACCAGTCGCATTCAACAATGATCGTCGTCATTATGGTGCAAAGACTTTATTACTCGCTCATCATTGTGGAAAATCCTGTCCGGTCTGGACCGGAAGTGACAATGTAGCCGTTGCTAAAGCGATGCTTGATGTGAATCCGTCTTGTAATGTCATACTCTGCAGCGACGGATTACAGGATTTCCGGCTCGAGCGCGATATCGAGGTGATTGTAGTTGATTTTAACGAGCAAAGCTTGGGTAATGGTTTGCAATTGCCCGCCGGCCCGCTCAAACTTAGCTTTAATAGTCTCGATCACGCGAGTTTTATTGTAACGAACAACAATTCTGACTATCCGGATGATTTCATGAATCGGCGCAAAACCTACAACATGAAATTGTTTTATGAAATCGCTTATAAAGTAGAGAATCCTAAAATACAAAAAACGATTGCGGATTTTAGGAATGACCGGTTGCATGCTGTTGCGGATGTCGATAATTTTCCCTGGTTATACGAGGTTCTGATGAAAGCCGGCATTGATGCCGAGTTTCACACCTGCGCGGAAAATCACCGGTTTATACCCGAAGACATCAATTTTCCAGAAGCCGGCATGGTGCTGATGCCTGAAGAAAACGCACTGCAATGCCAGGATTTTGCACATGATAAACTTTGGGCATTACCTTACAACGCTTGGGTCAATACAGAACTGCAGCAAGCTTTATTGAATAAACTCCGGAATGTATCGGCTCAGAATAATTGAATCTCTAGGCTTTCTATTCTAGAAAATAGCTTCTGGCCAGGGGACCAAGCCAATTCCAGCAATGTATCCCGCATCAATCGACTGACTCACCAAGCCGGTTGGCCCAACCGATCGCTTGCAGTTCGATATCCGCCAGTTCACTTAGACTTAGAAAACCTAGGCCATTCAAAAGTGATTGAATGGCCGTGACTTCACCTTTTTCATTGGCTTCAACTAATTTTAGCTCTTGCCCTAGTCGCCCATCGCGGGTCAATAAAGCCTGGCTCATATCTTCCGGAATGCCCAGTTTGTCGATGATTTGCTGCATGTCCATACCCAGCAAAGTATCCAGAAGCGATAATATTCCCACCATAAAAGCCCTTTCATGATGATTCTTATCATGCGGGCGCTCCGCAATTGCAATTAATTCCATCAACTTTCCCCGTGCCGCCGCTGTTTGCATCAGCGCATTGGATGCGCCGCCATCGGCTTGATCCGCGGTATAAAGCAGCAATTGAATCCATCGTTGCAGTTGTTGACGCCCCAGAATCATGATCGCATGCTTGATTGAATTGATCTTTTGCGGCAAACCGTTCGCAACCGAGTTAACCATGCGCATCAAGTTATAACTGAGACCGGGCTGGTGTTTAAATTCTTTTTCCAGCTCCTCGACATCGCTATCACCCATCGCTAATGTCAACAACTTCAGCAGTGCAAGCTTTCCAGGATCAGCTCTCTTAACCGCCATAACTTCCGGTTTGGCAAAATAATATCCTTGGAACATTTGAAATCCTAATTGCCGGCATAGCGCTTCTTGTTCGCGATTCTCAACTTTGAGCGCCAATAGCAGTACCGGCCACCGGTTTAGATCTGAAACCAATTTTGTCAATTGCGGTTTTTCTATCTCCAGGACATTGACTTTAACAACGCTAACAATTGGAAGCAGTTGTTCAATTTTGCTATTTATTTCAACGATATTATCGAGAGCGAATTGATAGCCTTTCTGTTTGAGCTCGTTGCATCGCGCTAGAAATTCCGCTGTGATCAATTCTGTCTCCCTGATTTCAAGGACAACATGCTTGGCTGGTAGCAAGCTGATGATGTCGCTCATTACCAATTCGGGGTTCGCGTTGACAAAACCACGCAGTTTACCTAACACATTCTGAATACCTAACTGGCAATAGGCGTTGATGATGACGTTGGCTGATGCCGATAAGTCATTCGTTATGGTAGCCGTTTCGTCCGTTTCTTCCTGCCTGAAAAGCAATTCGAACGCCACCAAGTTTTGGTTACGATCTAAGATTGGTTGCCGCCCAAGAAAAAAGCCTTCCATCTATTTCCTCACAATTAACCTGTTGTTGCATTCAGAGCAAATCCGCTTATTATTTCTGGATACTTGGAAATCTCTTCCGCATAGGAAAAATTACCACGAACCAGCATGAATAGCGGATTGTTTAATGGCGTTGTCTAGTGCGAAATTGTTATGCTAGCGCAGGAATTGCGCGATTTTTTCCGGTTCGCTTTGCTTGATAAAGTGCTTTATCAGCCCGGCTGATTACGGAATTCTGATGTTCGCCGAATGATCGTAGCGCCACGCCAGCACTGAATGTCACCGGCATTGATTGGTTATCGATTTGTATTGAGAGGCTCTTAGCCAAATTGTTTTGCAGCCGCTGGATAATGGTCAATGCATCTTCCATGACCACGTCAGGCAATAGAATCACAAATTCTTCGCCGCCAAAACGGGCGACAATATCGGTAGGGCGCAAAGTTTCTTTGGCTACAGCTACAAAATTAATCAGAATACTGTCACCGGACTGGTGGCCGAGGTTATCGTTAATTTGCTTAAAATTATCCAGATCAATAACAACCACACCTAGCGACTGCGCATTCCGGTCAGCGCGTGCTGCTTCACGAACGAACGTCTCATCCAATCCACGTCGATTAAACGCCCCGGTCATCTGGTCTGTTTGCACAAGCCCGCGTAATTGCTCGATCTCGTCTTTTAATGATTCAATTTTTTGCTCTGCTCGCTTAATTTGCTCTTGCGCCGCAAACACTTCATCGTTGGCTCTCAATCCTCTGGTATCAGACAATACCATATCAAGAATACGAATGATTTCATCGGCATTTCGTGTTTTCCGAATCTGGTCAGCATAGTGTTCAACTTGCTTATAGTAATCTTCCGAATCAATCATAGGTTTTCGCTCACTTGTCATAGCATCCGTTGATTTAACCAGCCGCAATATCCTTTTTTGTCCTTGTTTGGTAGCTCCTTGCATCGCTATTCTCCTCAAATGACCGCATTGAATGCCAGGCTACGCCAGTTCGGGGAATAATTCGTTGGATTGCGAAGGAGAACCCATTCCGGTATAGACTGCCATGTTCACAAAGTTAACAGACCCAAACCAGGATGAATTGAATGAATAACAAGGGAAATCTGTGTCATTTGCAATCATAAAGCTTGTTCACATTATTAAACAATGCGTTATGCAGTCTATCCCGATATTAGGATTTGATTCTTACCGCCTTTCTTTGCCCGATAGAGTGCTTCATCGGCGCGTTTGAATATAGCTTCCTGCGATTCACCCGGGCGAAGCTGCGCCACACCCGCGCTGAAAGTGATTAGCAAACGCTTATTTTCGTGCAAGAAAAATTTCTTAGTCAAATTCCGCCGGATTCTGGATAGAATTTGAACGCCCTCTTCAAGATTTGTATTGGGTAACAAAATGACAAATTCCTCACCACCATAGCGCGATACAACATCTTCCGGACGAGTGGTATCTTTGACCGACTCAACCAGATATACCAATGCATCATCACCGACCTTATGCCCATGTGTATCATTCAATTGCTTAAAATTATCAATATCCAAAAGCGCATAACATAACGGCGCTTGATGCCGGAGAGACCGGGCGGCTTCCCGCTCAAAGGCACTATCCAAGCCTCTGCGGTTCAATATCCCGGTGAGATGATCTTCATGCACCTTTTCGCCCATCACTTGCAATTCAGTTTCAAGCTGATTGATTTTACTTTGCGCCAAACTGACTTCGGCACGCGCCGCCAAGAAATCATTACGGTAATTGGATGTGCTTTTCTGCATTTCCTTGGTTTCACTCATAATCAATGCAAGCAACTGATTTAGCTCTTTAATATCATCCGTCTTACTGATTGTATCGACATAGTGCTCGAGCTTTACCTGATATCCATCCGTTGTATCGGTGAGTTCCTCAATATTGGTAATCAGTGAAGTCACCATTTTCTTCAAGGTCAACTTGGCTTCACTTAAATTGCTCTTGATAATTTCCTGCCGTTGCGTGATTTCTTCTAAATAACGCTCGGCCTGTTCTATCACTTGTGTATTTAGAGGCTTAGCAATTGTTTCTCGCAACTGCCCGATCCGGGTACCGATCCATTGATCTTCCACCAATATTTCACCGGTACTGTCCATCAGCATATTCAGCAGCTTGAGCAAGCCTTGCTGCAATTTCCCTGCACCTTGATCATAATCCGCAAATTTACGACTAAAATCACGGAAAAGATTGATAAAATTCTCCATTTCCGTTTCGTTGCATATGCTTCGGAGCTGTCGCGCTAGCGCTCTCACTTCATCAGCCAAGTTTGCATCATCTGTCCGTTTTGCCACAATCTGCTCGAGCATTTCCGCTACCAATTCCCGCAACTGATCTGAGAACTGATTTTCCATCTCTCGTTGCCCCGATACAGGCTGCTCGTCCTGTGAATCCAGAGCGCTCAACCGGGAAGTTTGTGAGGAAGAATTTTCGGGGAGATCACTTTCGGGTAATTCGGTAGGCGCTACATTCAATTCTCCCCAAGAATCTACCAATGCCTTCAGTTTATTGTGTAGTTGCTCGGAATCTTTTGAGAATTTCGCAAGCACTCGTTTGACGCCTTCCCTTTTCTTGGCAATCGTTAGACTACCCTTCTTATTCTCTAATTGCTTTAACAACGCTTCCAGGGTATCGCCCCAAGCGGGACTCTCTGATACCGGGCTATGCACCGGATTTGACGAACTTGCTGCAGCATTATCAGCAGGATCTCCATTTTTCCCGGAGTTGCCTGAAATCTGATAATAAAGCTTGAGATAATTATCCGGTGTTGGAGGAATTTTGAGCGCCGCTAGCTGACGTAACGTTTCGCGCGCGATAATAGTCGGATTAGATTCTTTAAGCTGATTCATAGAATGCAAGAAAGAAGAAAATGAACATATTCAGATTACACAGTATTCGAAAAATATCGATTGCAACGCTGATATCTTGATTTCATCGATGATTTAAAGTCATTCAACCAATTTATTCTTTATCGCGTAGCGTATTAATTCTGAATTATTCGATAACTTGAGTTTCTCAAGTAAACGCGCACGATACACACTGACTGTTTTCGGACTTAAAAACATTTCCGCAGAAATTTCAGAGAGTGTTTTACCCGCAGCGATAAAGCATAATGTTTGATACTCACGATCGGATAGCGTGGTATATAGCGGTTTATCAACATCCATATTGATAATATTGGCCAATTCTTGCGCTACTGCAGGACTAACATATTTATCACCCGTCGATACCTGACGGATTGCTACTACCAATTGAGCCGGTGCGCTTTGCTTATTGAGATAACCCGAAGCCCCAGCTTTTAATGCGCGTATTGCAAATTCATGTTCGTTATGCATGCTGAGCATCAGTACTGCCAAACTTGGTTTGTCTTTTTTAATCTGTTTAAGAATCTCTATGCCATTCCTGTCCGGTAGGGAAATATCGAGTAACATGACATCAAAATCCTGTTGCCGAGCAATTTTAATTGCTTGAAAACCTGTTTCCGCCTCACCGGTAACCTTGATATCATCAGTCTCGCTCAATATCTGCTTCAAGCCTTGACGAACAATTGCATGATCATCGGCTATCATCACGCTTATCATGTAGACTCCCAGATTCTCAATGCCTTACAGCTCTTTTTCTTACTTTGGATGCTCCAGGTTGCAAGAACTCTGGATCATTTTTTGGTTCGATCGTATATTCAGATTGATAATCCAAATTTTCAGTAGGGATGAGGATTGTCACTTTGGTACCTTTCCCCGGTTCTCCCATAATGTGAAAATTCCCTTTTAATTGCTGGCAGCGCTCCCTCATTCCACGAATCCCAAAAGATTCATGTTTTCCCATATCGAGATCGGTAATTCCTCGACCATTATCAATTACTTCGAGCAAAACAACCTTATCTAACTCGACCAGTTTGACCTGTATATGCGTTGCGCTTGAATGTTTGGAAATATTTGTAAGAGTCTCCTGGAAAATTCTGAAGATTGCAATTGAGAGATCCGAATCTATCGAAATTTCATCACTGCTGCAGGACACCCGACAAACCATACCCGTCCGGTTGCTAAACTCTTTGGCTTGCCATTGTACCGCCGCAACTATCCCACAATCCAGAATTCCAGGCCGTAAATCCAATGAAATCCTTCGCGTGCTATCGATCACACGATCAACGAGAGATTCAATGGATTTTGCCTTCTGTTGATAAAATTCGATGGGTCTGGCTGCTGAATCCAGGAATGGAAATAACTCACATTTAATAGCCGTTAATGTCCCTCCGATATCGTCATGAATCTCTCTTGCGATGCGGGCACGCTCCTGCTCTTTTACTTTTTGCAAGTATGAAGACAATTCTGCAAGTTGTTCACGGGAGCGGGCAATTTCACGTTCGGCAAGTTTATTGCGGGTAATATTAACCATGATACCATCCCATAGTGTCGCACCATCCGGCATTCTTCTGGGTGTCGCCCGCAAGCTGATCCACTTAATATCGCTATCACCTTTAACTTGAATACACCCTTCCCAATTCCACGTTGAAAGTTGTTTGGCTGATATCATCATCAGTTGATCGTAGTAAACTCGATCATCCGTCAGAATCAATTCTGGAAATAAACCAGGATTGCTAATCAGCATTGATGGCGACAGTCCTAACAGAGTTTCGCTGGCATCGCTCACATATAAAAAACTTGCCTGGTGATTAGCATTCAATTGGAATTGAAAAACAACGCCCGGAAGATTGGATGTAATAGCCTGAAACAGTTCTTCGCTTTTTTGCAGTGCAGATTGTGTCGAAATAAACCGCTGATAATTTTCAAACTCACTGATGCTTCGTCTTATCACAGGAACTAATCTGGCTAGATCCGCTTTTGTCAAAAAATCATACGCACCCAATCCCATCAGATACTCGACTGCTTCATCGCTTACTTGATTGGATACAACTATCAGTAGAATGTCGGGTTTAATTCTTTTAACAATCCCAAGCACTTGCTTTGCGGTGAGTTGCGGCAAATTATTTTCAGAAAGAATTACATCCCAAGTCTGTGCTTTAAGTGCGGCTTCCAAATCTTTTATCGTATCGACACACGCATATTCAGCTTGAAAACCACCTTCAGCAAGGATCTCCAGAATCCGAATCACATCCTCATCCGAGGATTCTATCATCAATACTTTTAATGTCATGTCACGAATCATCTGAGTTCTTCATCCATCAAAGCCGATATCATGTCAAATAATAATATTCACAATTAACTACCTGAATATTTTTTCGATTTTACAAAACAATCATACTTAATAACATACTTTATATCACGAATTCCCGTTATTAATTCAAATATTAGATATAAATCATGAAGGTAAATTCCTAAACTTTTCAAAACGCTTTCCGATAACTGCAAGCAACGGTGGTTGTATACCCTCTTGGATTGCGGGGCATGCCAGCGTATTAAAGGCAATAGTGCCTAAACTAAATAGTTGAAAAAAGGAGAACCCAAATGCCACAAATCATTAACTCTAATGTCGCCTCATTGAATGCACAGCGTAACCTAAACACTTCACAAAATGCACTAAATACTTCATTAACTCGCTTATCTTCAGGCTTGCGGATTAATAGCGCCAAGGATGATGCGGCGGGTCTTGCAATTTCTGAAAGGATGACTTCACAAATACGCGGTTTAAATCAAGCTGTTAGAAATGCGAACGATGGTATTTCTCTTTCCCAAACAGCGGAAGGCGCATTAGGTGAAATCGGAGCAAACTTGCAACGTATCCGTGAGCTGGCCGTTCAATCTGCGAATGCTACCAATAGCGCTGGTGATCGCGCTTCGCTTCAAGCTGAAGCTGCGCAACTGAGCGCGGAAGTTACTCGTGTAGCCAGCCAAACTCAATTTAACGGCTTAAACTTATTGGACGGCTCGTTCTTGAATCAAAGCTTTCAAGTCGGTGCTAATGCCAATCAAACCATCAACATTGCGTCGATTGCGGATGCGAGATCCACTGCGTTAGGCAGTCACATTCTAACTACTAATGGTACCGCAATGGGAACAGCAACAGCAGCAGCTGCCGCTGCAGCTGCCAACGGTGTAGCGGTTGAAGCAGGTTTAACACTTGCCAATAATAAAGGCGTTACTGGTAACATTAGCTATGCGGCAGGCGATGACGCTAAAGCTATTGCAGCAGCCATTAATACGGCTGCTTCCGGTATCGGCATCACTGCAACCGCATCCAACAGCGCCACACTAGGTAATTTTTCGGGAACAGGCACTACTGCGTTGACAATCAATGGCAGTACAGTTTCTGCCACAATCACAGATGCCGCCGATCTCAGCGGTTTGGCTTCCGCTATTAACGGATTGCAATCCACTACCGGCGTCACCGCCTCATTCGCTTCTGCGACGGATAAATCGGTAATTACCCTATCAACCTCAGACGGTAGAGACATCGTACTGGCAAATTTCACCAATGGTACCATCACCGCAGATGTTACCGCCGGTGCAACCACAAGAACGCTAACCAGCGGTGGTAATGATTCATCAACCATCACAGGTACTGTTGAACTTACGAGTGCATTCGGACAAATCACTGCAGCGGGAAGTAACGCCACGGAATTTGGAGCCACCTCCAGTTCTTTTAACTCGGTTGCCACTTTAGATATTTCTTCTGCAACCAACGCACAAACAGCAATCAGAACATTGGACGAAGCATTAAAATCCATTAACAGCTCGCGTGGTGACTTGGGTGCGATTCAGAATCGCTTTAGTTCGACGATTGCAAACCTGCAAACCGCATCGGAAAATCTCTCAGCTTCTCGCAGCCGGATTCAGGATGCTGACTTTGCTGCAGAATCAGCAAACCTTACACGCGGGCAAATTCTGCAACAAGCTGGTGTCGCAATACTGGCACAAGCGAATTCACTTCCTAACAACGTACTCTCTTTGTTACGTTAATAAACAAACATAAAGTTGCTTTAAAAACAGCTGGAAGAGCCCGGAAACCAATTGAATCCATGCTCTTTCAGCAATAAGGAGTCGGATCATGACTATTAGTCAATTAAATGGAACTAATTCTTCGCCTGTTCCACCATTAACAACAACCGCCAGAAAAATCCCGGGATCAAGCACGGAAAACGCCGCATCAGTTGCCCCAACCATAGGATCAAAAATTGGCAATGTTGTGGAGTCCGCAGAACAAGTAAAACAAGCTGTCCAAAAAATTCAAGGAACTGTCAATAATCTGGCACAAAATTTGCAGTTCTCGATTGATGAAGATACCGGAAAAACAATTATCAAAGTAATGGATGTTCATACCGAGGAAGTCATCCGGCAGATTCCAACAGAAGAAGCGGTTAAGATAGCACGCACACTAGACAAAGTTCAAGGTCTGCTATTCAACGGCAAGGCATAATTAAACATAGGTAAAGTTTTCAAATGCTAGCATCACCAGGAATTGGATCAGGCTTAGATATTAACGGAATCGTTAGCAAATTAATGCAAGCGGAAAGCCGCCCACTTACTGCGCTTGATAGCAAAGAAGCTAAGCAACAAACACAATTAACCGCATTCGGCAGCTTGAAGGGAGCGTTATCTTCATTTCAAAATAGCCTTACTGCACTCTCAAGCCCGGCAAAATTTAACGCAATATCGGCAAGTATTACCGATAACACATTAGCTAATGTCAGCGCAACATCTGCTGCGGTAACGGGGAGTCACTCGATCGAAATTCAGGCTCTCGCACAAGCGCAAAAATTAAAATCCGCCAATTTTCTTACAACTGACGCAAACGTCGGAAGCGGCACCATTACCATACAATTTGGAACCTACAATGCTGGCACATTTACACTGAATCCTGATAAATCAGCAAAATCAATAACGATTTCTTCTGGAAACTCGTCACTCGCAGGCGTTCGAGACGCGATTAATCAAGCTAAAGCAGGGGTAACTGCCAGCATTATCAATGACGGCTCTGGTTATCGTTTAGTACTCGCCTCGAACGAAACCGGCCTAAGCAACGCACTGAAAATAACAACTATCGATAATGATTTAACAAATACCGATAATGCCGGTTTATCGCAGCTAGCATATGATGCTTCAACGGGTGGTACAGCCAATCTGACTCAGACAACCGCCGCAAGTAATGCTTCTCTAGTTATTGACGGTATTTCAATCAGTAAAGCCAGTAACAAAATAACAGATGCTATTGAAGGTGTCACATTGGATCTGTTGAAAACGAATGCCGGCACTACTACAACACTAAATCTGGCACGAGATACTGCTGGCATTAATAGCGCCATAACTGCGTTTGTAAAAGGATTTAACGATCTTAATAAAACAATAGTTGATGTCTCAAAGTATGATGCCGCGACTAAAAAAGCATCTATTTTAACTGGAGATTCAACAGTTCGTTCAGTGCAAACCCAAATTCGCAAAGCCATTTCTGATCCATTAACCACTGCTGGAGGAGGACTAAGCTTATTATCGGAAGTGGGTATTTCTTTCCAAGCAGACGGAACTCTAAAATTTGACTCTAGCAAGTTAACACAGGTCTTAAATGATCCAACAAAAGATATTTCAACATTATTCGCTTCGGTGGGGAGAACAAGTGACAGCCTTGTATCGTTTGTAAGCGCTGATTCAAATACTGCAAATGGTAAATACGCTCTTAATATCACTCAACTTGCAACACACGGTACCGCTATTGGCAGCACCGCTGCTGCATTGACTGTTAATACAGGAATTAATGATTCTTTAAATTTTACGATCGATGGAGTGAATGCCAGTATCACGCTTGCTGCAGGCACCTATACTGCGAATTCTCTAGCTGCGGAACTTCAATCCCGAATCAATGGAGCATCTGCAATATCTTCAGCAGGATTAAAAGTTACTGTTAGTCAATCCGCCGGGATATTGACGGTAACCTCCGAAAAATATGGCTCGGAATCCTCTGTAAAAATAACGGGGGGAAATGGAAAGGCAGATCTTTTTGGCACTCCTGTTGAAACCAATGGAGTCGATGTCGCAGGAACGATTAATGGGGTTGTTGCAACAGGTTCCGGTCAAACACTTACCGGTGCAGCAGAAAGTAGTGGTTTGATCCTTAAAATCACTGGAGGCAGCACAGGCAGTCGCGGAGATATCGATTTTGCACATGGTTTTGCTCAAAAACTAAACAAAACAGTTGATGGCATGCTGAAGGGGAAACTGATCGATAGCCGCATTGACGGTATTAATGCATCCATTAAAGATATTGAAGTTCAACGTGAAAAATTACAGCTTCGACTCGAAAATATTGAAAAACGTATACGTGCGCAATTTACAGCTCTTGATGCAACAATTGCCAGTATGACCCAAACCAGTAATTTCTTACAGCAACAATTATCCAAACTACCAAGCACAACAAATAATTAGACACGATGCGAGGAGAATGAGTATGTTTACCGCCACGAACTCTGCGATTTCTGCCTATCAACGGATTGGCGTTGAAACAAGCGTTGAGTCTGCAAATCCTTACAAACTTATCTTGATGCTATTCGAAGGAGCGCAAGAGGCTTTAAATAGAGCAACAATGCATATGCAACTTAACGAAATTGCCGAGAAAGGACAAATGATCTCCAAAGCCATCATGATTATTGATCATGGCTTAAAAGCAAGTCTAGATATGAATGCCGGTGGAGATTTAGCAATCAAATTACAAGCGCTTTATGATTACATGACGCATCAACTGTTAGTCGCAAATATCCAAAACAACATAGAGAAAATTAGCGAGGTTAATAAACTTCTATCAGAACTCTACAGCGCATGGAAAGAGATTGGACAGTTTGCAGAAACTCAAAAATAATTACCGCTAAATAAATAGTTTTAAAAAAGGCGCTCTATACAATGAACAGCTCTCAAATACTGATGACATATAACGCAATACTCGCCATTACCGGAAAAATGCTAATTGCTGCGCAAAATAGTGAATGGGATCAGCTAGCCAAACTTGAAAAAGAGTGCAGGCAATTGACTGAATTATTAATTATAAATGACCCAGAACCAATTCTAGACGAACAACTACTTCAGAAAAAAGTAAAAATAATCCATCAAATCCTAGCTGATGATGCACAAATTAAAGCGATTACGGAACCTTGGCTGAAAAAACTTGAAGACATGTTAAATACTACTGATCGCTCATATAGCATACAACAGGCTTATCAAACCTTCAGTTTATAGCTGAATCCGTCAAAGCAGGCTGCAAAACCTAGCTGACCTTAAGATACATAAGTTGCCGTGATTCCCTCGATCCCCAAAATCGAAATACCTCATGTTACTTCACCCTCAATAAAGCCTATTACACCGGTAACACCGGTATCAGCGCTTGCGCCTGTCTCGAGTGCAGTAAACGAATTTATACCAGGAGAAAAATATCAAGCTGTAATTGAAGCACGTTTATTAAACGGAAATTCGCAGGTTCTTGTGGCAGGCCAGCACCTACAAATGCGTTTACCTGAATACTTACAGCCAGGGCACAAGCTGGAACTCGTATTTAGCTCAAAAGAACCGAATTTAAAATTCTTACTTCTGAATGAATCCCAACCCGGTGCCGACAAAGATATATCAATCAGCACCACAGGCCGATTCCTTGGCAATCTTATACAAAATGTTTTGCAGCAAGCAGCAACAAAACCATCTCTATTACAATCAATTCATTCTCCCGCCCTTAGTAGCTCAGCACCTATTCTGAGCGAAAATCTTATAAATAAGACTGAATTACCCGGTTTATTGCAAAAAGCAATTGTACAAAGTGGATTATTCTATGAATCACATCAAGCACAGTGGATCAATGGAGAAAACAAGCTTGAAAATTTGCAGCAAGAACCTCAAGGAAAACTAATGGTGTTATCAATGGATTCATCGCCAACTAAAACGGGAGTGACTGCAACTCTTAACTCTGATATACCCGTGCATAACCAGATAATTCCGTTAGTTCAACAGCAACTTAATACACTTGAAACAGGTCATCTGCTGTGGCGAGGGGAAGTTTGGCAAGGGCAATTAATGGAATGGGAAATTGATGAGCATCCGCAAAACGATGACAATCGAAACGATAATGATCCCGCTGAGCAATGGCGAACGAAAATAAAACTATCAATGCCGCAGCTTGGTGAAATCATCGCCACCATTGGATTCAATTCAAAAGGCATAAAAATTAGCTTGCAAACTTCTGAAGCTGATACCGCCAATCTCCTAAAAATCAATCAGGCGCCATTTACTACTGATTTAAAATCGGCTGGATTGAATATTCAATCTGTTGAAGTTCAACACCATGGAACGGAATGAATCACATCTAACCGCAGTTGCTCTTGCATACCGGGAGGGACAAGTCGCGCCCAAGGTAGTTGCGAAAGGTCGCGGTTTGATTGCTCAAGAAATTATTAAGCGTGCAAAGGAAGCCGGCATCTATGTGCATGAATCCAGTGATTTGGTTTCACTATTAATGCAAGTTGACCTAGATGATCGCATTCCCCCACAACTCTATGTTGCGGTTGCAGAGCTGCTTGCGTGGCTTTATCGTTTGGAGCAAGGTAAAACAAACTCATTATCTACTCATATTAAAGATACAGTGCAAAAAAATCTTGGGAAAATATAGCTATGCAAACCTCAAATCAAAGATCTGAAACTTCCTCAGTACTGGAACCAACACAATTTACACAGGAAGACAATAGTGAAAATTTCCGGATACACTCGGAAATTGACATTCTTTTCATTCTTCGTGAAATCATGCAGGCAAATTCTCTGATTACTGTCTATCCAAATTATGATAGCGATTTCATTTTGTCTTCCATTCTTGCAATTTATCCAGATAAAAAACAAATGATTATTGATTATGGCGCCAATGAAAAATGTTGCCAAAAAGCGCTGCAATCAGAAAAACTGGCGATAGTTACCACACAAAACAGGGTAAAAATAGAATTTGTTTGTAATCAAATCAGAAAATTGCAATTTGACGGTCAGGATGCTTTCGCCGTCAACATACCTGAATCCCTCTTACGCATCCAGCGCCGGAGTCATTTTCGTATAACCACACCGATTGCGAAACCATTGAAATGCGTTATCCCAATTCCTGGAACAAGCTCTTCTAACGCAGAGGTAGCGTTACTGGACATCAGCTGCGGTGGAATCGCTGTTATTGATCAACACCCTGTCATCAACTTCGAACCTGGCACTATTTATAACAATTGTCAGATTGCACTCCCTGAAGTTGGCACTATCACTGTAAATATTCAGGTAAAAAATACCTATGAAATTACACTACGCAGTGGTCAAAACTGCTTTCGTGCCGGCTGTCAATTTATTGAACTAAAAGGAAATATGCAGACATTGATTCAGCGTTACATCATAAAACAAGAGCAAATCAGAAAAAACAAATGATTGCAGATCAATCCTTACGGCTTAGATAATTTGAAATCGCAACAAATTTCTCCAAGGGTAAATTTTCTGCTCGGATCCCGGGGTCAATCTTCAACGCTATAAAATCTTCCGGGTTCAAATAGTGATACAAAGCATTACGAAGAGTCTTACGTCGCAACGAAAATGCAGCCGTAACAATTTTTGAAAATAACTCCTCGTCAGTGGCTAATACGATAGGATTCATCTTTGGAATCATGCGGACCACAGCCGATTCAACTTTTGGCACCGGATTAAAAGATGCAGCAGGCACATCAAGCACACGCTCCATATCGAAGCGGTACTGCAGCATCACCGAGAGCCTGCCATAATCAGAAGTATCGGGAACTCCGACCATGCGTTCAACCACTTCTTTTTGCAACATAAAATGCATATCGTGAATATGCTCTGAAAATTGGCTCAAATGAAATAGCAATGGAGTTGAGATGTTATAAGGCAGATTTCCGATAATTCTAAGTTTCCTGCCTAAGCTCGAAAAATCAAATTTGAGCGCATCCGACGTAAAAATAGTCAATTTCTCGGATGCAAGCTCGTGATGAAGCCAAGCCGAAATATCACGGTCAATTTCAATCACATCCAGATGATCGACCATCCGGAGTAACGGTCTGGTTAACGCGCCTAAACCTGGACCAATTTCGATAATCCGATCGGCCTTCTGGGGATGAATTTCTGAGATTATTTGTGCGATAACCGATTGATCGATTAAAAAATTCTGACCAAAGCGCTTGCGCGGATTATGTTGAAATCTCACAGCACAGCCTGATTCCGTGCTAACTGCACAGCCGCTTCTATCGCTGTCAGTAAGCTCCCGGCATTGGCACGACCAGTACCTGCCAATTCCAAAGCCGTGCCATGATCAACCGATGTCCGAATAATGGGCAATCCGAGGGTAATATTAACACCTTCTCCAAAGCTGGCATGTTTTAATACGGGTAGCCCTTGATCATGGTACATCGCAAAAACGCAATCGTATTGCTTTAGCTGCACCGGGCTGAATAATGTATCGGCAGGCAGCGGACCTGCTAACTGCATACCTTCTGAGCGCAGCTTATCCAGTACCGGAATAATCACATCGATTTCCTCTCGGCCCAAATGACCGGATTCACCTGCATGCGGATTGAGTCCTGCGACGGCAATACGGGGGCTGGCTATATTAAACCGCGTTACCAGATCGCGCTGGATGATGCGCAATTTGCTTTCGATACCCTCTGCAGTGATAGCGGCCGCAACATCCCGTAGCGGCAAATGCGTTGTTGCCAATGCCACTCGCATGTTACCGCCGACCAACATCATCACCACGGCGCTCTGCGTCAATTCGGCCAAATACTCAGTGTGCCCAGAGAATTGGATGCCCGCATCATTAATCACGCCTTTATGAACCGGCGCCGTTACCATGCCATGCATTGCTCCTGTTTGACACGCAGTTACAGCATGTTGCAATGTCGCCAATACATAGCGGGCATTCGCACAATTTAACTTCCCCGCGACCGCAGGTTCCGTTAACGGAATGTGAAGAAACTGCAAGCTGCCGGGTTGATGCTGAGCCGGCGAAACGGTTGCAATGTCAATAAGCTTTAAGGGTAATTTCAGTTGCCGCGCCCGTTCCAGCAACATATCACCGTCCGCTATCACTACCAGCTTGCATGATAGCGGCCGTTGCGCAATTTGAACGCATAAATCAGGGCCGATTCCGGCAGGTTCGCCAGCCGTCAGTACCAGCGTAGGAACAAATTCTTCGCTCACAATTCTTCGTCCAGACGATATTCCACGTAGGCTTGATCGCGTAACTGCCTCAACCATTCCTGAATAACCACGTCGGCTTTCCGGGTGCGTATTGCTTGCCGCGCCGTCTGCCGACGCCGGTCAAGACTAATATCCTGCGAACGGCGCTCCAGCACCTGGATCAGGTGCCAGCCAAATTGTGTTCTTACAGGCTCGCTGATCTGACCTGGCAGCAATTCATTCATGGTGCGTTCAAAGTCAGTCACGGTATCCCCCGGCGAAAGCCAGCCAAGATCACCGCCGGCAGAAGCACTGGAATCCTCAGAATAAAGCTTGGCAACTTCCTCAAAATTTTCGCCATTATCCAATCGCGCTTTGATCGCAAGAATTTTTTGCTTACCTTCGTTTTCAGAAGTCAGCTCGTTAATTTTTATCAGTACATGGCGCGCATGGGTTTGATCGATAATGACTGTCGGCACTTCCTGAGCGCGCCTGCCCAATAATTTGAAAATATGAAAACCATTCGGACTTTGAATCACCGGGGTAACTTCATTCAGTTGCATGGATTCCAGCAGTTGTGCAAAAGACGGCCCTAGCTGAGCAACCGGACGCCATTCGATAATACCTCCGTTCCTGGCATCGGCAGCATCTGAATATTCCGCCGCTACCTGTGCAAAATCCGCGCCTTCTTTCAGTTTCTTCAGCGCCGTTTCCGCTCGATCAGCTCTTTGCTCTATTTGACTGCTATTCATATTCTCTGTGACCAAGACCATGATGTGCGCCAACCGGAATTCTTCTTGACCGTCACTGCTCGCCTCTTGAGTTTGCAGATAATTATCGACTTCCCCTTCCGTCACGTTCACTTGATTCTTAACTTCTCGATCCTTGAGTCGTGTCATAATCATTTCGTCTCGGATTTCCTCACGAAACTTGCTATAACTGACACCTTCATTTTCCAGCGCGGCATAAAATTCGGGAAGCGACAACTTATTATCTTCAGCAATGCGCTGAATAGTCTCATCCACTTCGCTTTCGGCAACAGATAGTCCAACTTCTTTAGCATGCTGAAGTTGAATGTGCTTAGTGATCACCGATTCCAATACTTGATTCTCCAGGGCTTGCTGTTCGGGGATACGCATCCCTTGCTGTTGTAACCGGGCAACCGCCATTTTAATCGCTTCGTCAAGCTCCTGACGGGTGACAACGTCTTCGTTGACTACCGCAACAATATGATTGAGTGGTTTGGGGGCAGGTATGAAGGCTAATTCTTGGGCGCTGACAGGAATAGAAAAGCTGCTGATAATAAAAAATAAAATGCAGAAATTGAATCTCTTATGCATAAAATAGCGATACTTGAAGAAAGATTGCAATCAACCGTATCAATGAACGCTGGTATAACCCGGAATACTCTGTTGCAATACTTGCAATGGATTGTTGCCGATTCCCATCAAACCCTTTAGTTCCAATTGTACGAAAAATGCCGTCGTGGTTGTTTGTGTAGCTGTGGTCAAGCGTTGCATCACAAGCCTAAGCGCCCAACAGCAGGTGTTATATTCGAGGCCCGCCAATCCGGCCAGAATCTTGTCGTCCTTCAGCGAATAATTGACCCTCGTCACGCCATGCCAGTTCCCGTACAGCGGCCACTGAAAAGACGTATCGACCTGTTCCAATACCTCTCGGGAAAAACGATAGCCAAAGTTGAGCACTTTCCCCGGTTCCGGCTGATAACTGATACCGCTACGGATTTTTTCAACCCAGCCTCTGGATTCATCCATCTGAATATTGGAATCGGTGCTGAGCGTCGGTGTCAAACGGCCGGATACCGCCGCAACAAAATCATTTCTGCCGCTGGTAACCTGTGGAAAAGGCAAGGTAACCCGCGGATCGGTAAAATTGATTTGCTGACCCACGGCAATGCGCAAGTGCTCGATACCCGTTTCTTTTTCAATAAATCGCGACGTTAAAGCCAGCACTGTACGGTTCGCATCATTAATCCGGTCGCCGCCGCTGAAACGATTCTCGGTAAGAATCTGGGCAAAACTGAAGTCATTGATCGCGGAATCAAAATTCGGCAAATAGCTTTGATTCCGGTAAGGTGCATAAACATAAAACAAGCGCGGTTCCAAGGTTTGCACAAAATCCCTGCCGCCCATCTGCATTTGACGGTCAAACGCAATACCGCTATCCAAGCTTACGATCGGAACAGCGCGGTTAATGTTTTCCCCTCTGTCGTCGACCGGCGCAGCCAGATTATAGTGCGTGTAATGCAAACCGAACTTCGGCGTTATATATCCAAATTCATTCCGCAAAGGTGCGCTGACAGTGGGATACAGGATCGTCCGGTTGCCATCAACCAGCGTTGGATGATAAAAATTTGTCCAACTGCTCTGCATCTCAAAATCCAGTTTACCAATATTATATTTTTTTGCATTTAAGGCTAGATGCGGTAGCCGTTCATAGGGCGAAACAAACAATGCAAAAGGATCCTGCAAAATCTGGAAGCGCTGCGCAAAACCGGTGAAATGAACTGTCCCATCATTACCCAGCCGCCCGTTATACGTAAAACCGCCCTGTTGCGACAGGTTGGTCAAGCTGGTTTGCGCCAGATTCGGGGTTAATTCGCGGAAATAGCGATCATCGGATACTTGATTATAATTCAGGAAACCGCGCCAACCGCTGGCAAGGCTTTGCGTATGCGTATATAAAATACCCCAGCGGGTTTGATTGTTCTGGATGTCATGCGGCAAAATATCGAGCAGCAAATGGCCGTTCATGTTATTGCTGCCGATATAGCGCAATTCGTTGCTCAGTAAAAACCCGCGTTCGGTCATGATACGGGGTGTAACGGTCGCATCCAGGTTCGGCGCAATGTTCAAATACACTGGCAACCCCATATCAAATCCGGTTCTGGCATTATAACCGGCAACTGGCGCGAGCAATCCCGATTTCCGCTGCCCGCTGTAAGAAAAATCTAGCCAGGGTGAATACAAAATCGGCACGTCTTTGAATATCACTTGGACGTGCTTAGCGGTACCGACTTCTTTTTTATTGTCGACTTCCAGTTCCTTGGTACGCAAATACCAATCATGATTTCCTTCCGGGCAAGTCGTGTAACTGGTTTTTTTCACCCGGTAATGATCTTTTCCTTCGAACAGTAAAATATCTCCGGAACCGCGCCCCTCGCCTTCTTTCATCGAATAACGCGGCTCGGTCAGATGCCCCACCTCGGTTTGCATATTCAATTCCAGGTGTTTTCCTTGCAACACGTCTTTAGGTCTTTCCAGACGGATATTCCCTTCTACTTCGGTGTCTTCGGACTGTTCATAATACTTCATGCGATCGGCAGTGAGTACATTATCACCATGATGCAGCACGGCGTTACCGGTCGCTTCGATCTCTTGCTTGTAATAGCCTTTAATGTAATCGGCTTCGATTGACACAGGCTTCTTTTGAGGTTTGATGATGGATTTTTTTTCATTTTCCACTGGATGAGAGGGTCGCTTACTCCAACCGGTCAGTGGCAAAATCAGTAAAAATACCAGGATGAGTATACTGTTAATAATTCGTATATTCATTCTGAAACTAATGCTGGGAATCCCAATTGAATAGGTTTAATTGCATGTTCCACTTGTTATCCAATGTATTCACCCGAATCTTATCAACATTTAGCGGATCTGATTAATTAATTTGCAAGCTATTGTACTATTTATTTCAGTACCCTATCCATCAAAAATCAGTCATTGCATGCGATAAATCATGCATTCGAAGGATTTATCTTGCACGAAACATAAAGTAAACCGCACCAACCATACACAAAGCAGCCCATACATAATCCAATTTCAGCGGTTCTTTTAAATACAACAGTGCGAAGGGCACGAACACCGATAACGTAATTACTTCCTGCAAGATTTTAAGCTGCGCGACGGATAAAACCGTAAAGCCGATCCGGTTGGCGGGAACCTGTAGCATATATTCGAAAAATGCAATGCCCCAACTAATCAAAGCGGCAATCACCCATGGTTTGTGATTGAGTTCCTTTAAATGCGCGTACCAGGCAAACGTCATGAACACGTTGCTCATGGTGAGCAAAAGTATCGTTTGCCAAATCTCACGCAACTTTTATATCCCCAAATCCTGCCACATCGCATCGACGCGCTTTTTAACCGCTTCCTCCATCACGATCGGTGTTCCCCATTCCCGATTGGTTTCTCCCGGAAATTTATGCGTCGCATCCAGTCCCATTTTTCCGCCTAATCCCGAAATCGGACTGGCGAAATCGAGATAATCGATCGGCGTGTTTTCCACCAGCAGGGTGTCGCGCACCGGATCGACCCGGGTGGTAATCGCCCAGATGACTTCCTTCCAGTCGCGTACATTGATATCGTCGTCAGTGACGATAATGAACTTGGTATACATGAATTGCCGCAAAAAACTCCAGATACCGAACATCACTCGCTTACTGTGGCCAGCATACTGTTTTTTCATGCTAACCACCGCCATACGGTATGAACAACCTTCCGGTGGTAAATAGAAATCGGTGATTTCCGGGAATTGTTTTTGCAGCAATGGTACGAAAACTTCGTTCAACGCCACCCCGAGAATAGCCGGTTCATCCGGCGGTTTACCAGTGTAGGTGGAATGATAAATCGGGTTACGCCGCATCGTGATACGATCAATGGTAAATACCGGAAACGTTTCCTGCTCGTTGTAATAACCGGTGTGATCACCATAAGGGCCTTCTAATGCAGTCTCTCCGGGATGGATCGCGCCTTCGAGCACAATTTCGGCGCTGGCAGGAACTTGCAAATCGTTACCGATGCATTTCACCACCTCGGTTTTCGCGCCACGCAGCAAACCGGCAAATTGATATTCGCTCAAACTATCCGGCACCGGTGTCACCGCGCCCAGTATGGTCGCGGGATCGGCGCCCAAAGCGACTGCCACCGGGTAGGATTTGCCTGGATTGAGCAAGCAAAATTCACGGAAATCCAGCGCACCGCCCCGGTGCGCCAGCCAGCGCATGATCACTTTATTAGGACCAATGACTTGCTGCCGGTAAATGCCTAAATTCTGCCGGGTTTTATTCGGCCCTCGCGTCACCGTCAAACCCCAGGTGATCAGTGGCGCGATATCACCTGGCCAGCAAGTTTGCACCGGCAACCTGTTCAGATCAACGTCACTGCCTTCCCACACAATTTCCTGACACGGCGCACTTCCTAATTCCTTCGGCGCCATATTCAATACTTGCTTCAACACCGGCAATTTGTCCCAGGCGTCCTTGAGTCCTTTTGGCGGATCAGGCTCTTTCAAATACGCCAGTAATTTTCCAACATCGCGGAGTGCTTCAACCGATCCCTGTCCCATTCCCAACGCTACCCGCTTGGGTGTGCCGAACAAATTACCCAGTACTGGTATGGAATGTCCTTTAGGATGTTCAAATAATAGCGCCGGTCCTTGTGATTTCAGAACACGATCGCAAATTTCCGTCATTTCCAACACGGGATCGACAACCGCGACGACTCGTTTTAGTTCGCCCATCGCTTCCAATTGCGCTAAAAAATCACGCAAGTCTTTATAGTGCATCGCAAATCCTTAACGCGGAAACATCAGAAAATCAAGCGCGATACCGAAAAATATCGTCATACCCACCCAGTTATTGTGTAAAAAAGCCTTGAAACACAATGCCCGGTCACGGTTGCGAATCAGTGAGTATTGATAGGCAATCAAAACCACCGCAACTGCCAACCCGGCGTAATAAACCCAATTCATTGACTGCAATTGTCCGATGACCGCCATGATCGCGATAAAACAGCTATGGCATGCCATCACCCCCAGCACGTCAAATTGACCGAAAGTAATTGCCGAGGTTTTAATGCCGATTTTCAGATCATCGGGTTTATCCACCATCGCATAGGCAGTGTCGTAGGCAATTACCCAAAACAAATTGGCCAGCATCAAAACCCAGACAATCGACGGCAAGCTATCGGTTTGCGCGGCGAATGCCATCGGTATTCCAAAACTGAAAGCAATACCTAAATAAGCCTGCGGCATCGCAAAGAAACGCTTAGTGAACGGATACGAAGCAGCTAAAAAAAGCGCTGGAACGGATAAAACAATGGTCAATTGATTCAAGGGCAGAATCAGCAGAAATGCAATCAGGCTCAATCCCCCCGCCAGCAATAGAGCTTCCCTGGAACCGACCCGGCCCGCCGCCATCGGCCGGTTCTTGGTTCGTTCGACATGCGGATCAAAATCACGGTCTGCATAATCATTGATGACGCAACCAGCGGATCGCATCAGCACCGTGCCGAGCACAAAAATGACAAAAACATGCGCGTCGGGCAATCCTTGAGCAGCAAACCACAGTCCCCAAAGCATCGGCCATAACAACAGCAGGATGCCAATCGGTTTATCCAGGCGCATCAATTGCGCGTAGGTTTGAATTCGTTCTGTCATGCTCATAACGGTAAATCCAAAATACCCGGTAAAAAAACTTCGGTTACTAAAATCGATTGCCCATGCAACGTAAACAACGAACGTCGCGCCCACAAATGGGGTGGCTTGGTTGACAGCCGGCGACAGGCGCGATCATAAAGAAAATGACCGCGACTGACTTTCTTATACACCAAGGGAGTACGTTTAATTTTCGGGTTCGTAAACAAAACGGTACCGAGCGATTTGTTGCCCAAGCCGCTTAATCCCCGCCAAGCGCCACGTAAATTTTTGCGCGCCACCACCGAATGCGCAAACACCACTGGTTTCTGACCGCAATAAAGGTAAACTTCCCGCACCATGGCCCATTCACAAGAGCGTAATTGCAAGATATCCAGTTCATCGCCATACACCCTGCGTAACGACTGAAACACCGGTTGCACAAAAAAATGCGAACAACGTTCCTGAATGCGGCGTGTCAAAGAACCGCGATCTTGCAACCAAATACGCTGAGGATATGAAACCGAGGTCAATGCCGCATGCCATGCCAACGGATACGCTTTATTCATCTGGGTAAAGCGATTACTTCAAAAGGTTGCATGATAAAAATACGGTCCGGAAGCGGAAACAAAGTCGCTAAAAAGTTGAATCGTGATTATACAACAGTCTTCGCAAAGGAATTACAAAGCAAATCCAGTCATGCAGAATCGTTCGAACAAATTTCCGTTATCACATAAAATGCTTGAGTACCGCAGGAAATTTTACAATTTAGCTCTTATATCATTTTCCTGGCATAGAACCATGTTAAATTTATCTCTAACAACAAAGTTAAGTTCCAATACCCGATAACTTATGCTGCTTTTTCCACTTTCAGCAATCTGCAAATACATTGAATGAATAACCCCCTGGAAAAATTAGAAGTCTTTCCCTGGAATGAAAATCTTGATACCGGAATCGCGATTATTGATGAGCAGCACAAAAAGCTTGTTTCGCTGCTTAATCAACTGGCCGGTACACTGGCACGCGGCAATCTGGTGGAAACCAACGATATTTTCACCAAACTGACAGAATACGCCGAATTTCATTTTGAAACGGAAGAAGCGATCTGGGTCGAACACCTGGGCGACGATTCCTGGCTTTCCTCCCATCAGCTTAATCATTCCTCGTTTCTTCCTAAAGTACTTGAGCTTAAAGAAAGCGAAGCCACCCAGTCACATACCGAGGTGATTGAAAGTATTATTCTATTCCTGATTCGCTGGCTGGCATTCCATATTCTCGATAGCGACAAGCGCATGGCATTTTTTATCCAATACCGCGATAAAGGCTTATCTTTCGATGATGCAAAGATCGCATCGGATAAAAAAATGAGCGGTTCGATCCGGCTCGTGATTGAAACGGTCATGCGCATGTACGATAGCTTATCTTCCACAACACTGGAATTGATGCGTGAAAGCCATAAGCGGCTTGCGATTGAAAAGGAACTCCACAAAACCAACAAGCAGCTTCTTAAAGCCAACTTAAGATTGGAATCGCTGGCAATCACGGATCAACTCACCGATCTCTATAACCGGCGGCATTTTAACAATGTATTTGCTCGCGAATTGAAAAGAGCCAAACGCGATAAAATTCCGCTGGCTTTGATCATGCTGGATATCGATCACTTCAAGAAAATCAACGATCAACTTGGCCACAGCGCTGGCGACCGGGTGTTGATCCAAGTGGGTCAGAAGCTAAAAGAAATTTGCCATCGACCCGGCGATTTCCCTTTCCGCCTCGGTGGCGAAGAATTCTGCATTCTCGCAGCCAACTTGGATCATCAAGGTACTGCGGAATTTGCGGAGATCATTAGAAAAGAAATCGAGAATCTGAATATTCCCAATCAATACATGAGCACACAGCAATATTTGACCGTATCAATCGGTTGCGTCACGCAGATCCCCGGCAAGGCGGATACGATCGACAGCTTCATGTCGGAGGCGGATACCCGCTTGTATCAGGCTAAAGAACTCGGGCGCAATCGCGTTGTATGTGGCGTTTAGCCATTAATTTTTCGACCAGCGCTACCATCAAACTAACAAATCGTTCACCGGTTTCAAAACTTCCGGCCGATCGGGATCGTTGATCAATTCCAGCAGATTAATTTCGATATTCCGGGAAATTGCAGTCAATGGCAGATCGTTCGGCTGAAACCCAAAAGGATTTTCAATTTCATCACCGATCGCATCCAGTTCAAAAAACGCATATGAAATCATCAGTACCACTACCGGTGTCAGCACTCCGGTGGTTTCAACCAGACCGAATGGCAGAAACAAACAATACGCCGCAACAATGCGGTGAATCAATACCGAATAGCTGAACGGAATCGGGGTATTTTTGATACGCTCGCAGGCACCCAAAACATTTGAGAATTCGTTGAGTTGCGCTTCCATGAAAGGATGATTGAACTCCCCCAGCCACTGACGCCGCCGCGCTGCAGCCAAATCCCTGCTGAGTTGCTGCAAAATCGCCAACGGGCGATGCGCTGACGCAATCGCTCCGGAGAGATCATCCGCAGGTAAGAATTTCTTTAAGTCTTCCGCCGGATCCTCATTACGCAAATGACAGCGCAAAGAATGCGTAAAAGCAATGATACGTTTAACAAAAACCGTACGGAATTGCTTGATCTCCTCATGATCCTGCTGCGAATCGATCATATGGCAAGCTTGGCGAGCCAAGCTGCGGGTCGTATTGACCAGTGTTCCCCAAAGTTTACGCCCTTCCCAGAACTTATCATACGAAGCGTTGTTGCGGAAACCCAAGAACACACCGATCGCTACGCCGATTAACGCAAAGGGGGTCGTTGTCAGCGTGTACTTCTGGATGCTGTAATACAGCTCCACATAGGTCACAATCATTGCGACTACGGTCACACCGAAAATCCGCGGCCAGGTTTCTGTGAAGCTACTGCCGCGAATTTGAAACAGCAATCGCAACCATGACACTTTCTCTTTAACAATCACTCAGTAACTACTCCCTCTAATAATTGATGGGCGATTGGATTAAATATCAGCCCCGGCGATAAAGATCCAATATGCGAGCATATCAGCTCATTTTTACTAGAAGCGTAACAGAAAATTGGCAAGCGAAGAATCTTGCCGGATGGAATATAAAAACTTCGGCACTATTTTAGGAAATATTGCCGTCGAATCGGATAATCCGGTGAAAGGGGGATACCCGAAATATCCCCCATTACTGGAAATTAATCGCCAACCTCAATCCATGCGGCGGCGCCACAGCGTGAATCCCAAGAGTCCTAGCCCGGTGAGAAGCGTTGCATAGGTTGCCGGTTCCGGAACAGCCGACACCGATATATTATCGATCGCGGTATTGAGAATACCACCGTCTGTTGTGGTCCAGCGAAAAGCTGTAATGGGCGTGCTACTGGTGATACCGACGTAAATCAATGCACCGCCAACCGGATTGTCGAGATTAAGCGTGTCCAATAATGTACTACCGTTAAAAACACTCACAGTACCGGGACCAAGTCCGTTCAGATAGCCATTAAAACCCACGGCAGATTGTCCGATTGTGAAAGTCACCAGAATATCTTCATCGCCCGAAGTAGTCAGAACATGCTCGGTAACTGGATTGAGATTGGCGCCAAAGTTGGTATACGGCACCCCGGTAACTACCAAATTGGGAGCATGGATCGGCGCAAACGGTGTATAGGTCGCAATGCCCCGCGTAATCGAAGAAAAAATATTCGTATCTTTCGGTGTAAATGAAGTGAAATCTTCTATCAGTGTCGTACTGGCGGCCGCATCAAAAGCTGCTTTTGAATCATAAAAAGTAACCGCTGCCAGCGTTGATTCAGCAACAAAGCTCATTGCAGCAAAAAAAGCCGCTGGAATAATGGGTTTATTCATTCTGAAATACCTCCAAAAAAATTAAATCAAAGAATGCAGTTAACCGGCTTATCAGAAATAGGAATTTTAGTCGCTTTCCGGCTAATGGGATTGTGATAAAAATCACTGTGAAATCGCAATAGTTTTTCAGCCATATCCAGAATACTGTAATTTTATCAAGGCTTTCCAATGATTCAACTGCAATCATTCACACGCGCAAATATTCGTTTCTTTCACCCAGCCAGCGGTCGATATGCCGTTGCGCCAGCTCCGGATAATGATCGAGCATTTCATTTGCGGCAGCTTGTGCGGCTTCCAGTAAATCACGATCCTGCTCCAGATCGGCGAAGCGCAACATCGGCACACCGCTCTGCTTGGCGCCGAGAAACTCGCCGGGGCCGCGCAATTGTAAATCCTGACGGGCAATTTCGAAACCGTCAGAATGTTCAAAAATGATACGCAACCGTTTGCGGGCTACTTCCGATAAGGGCTGCTGGAATAATAAGATGCAGATACTGGCGTCGGATCCACGGCCCACACGTCCGCGCAATTGGTGCAATTGCGACAACCCCATGCGCTCGGCATTCTCAATCACCATCAACGATGCATTGGGTACATCGACACCTACTTCGATAACCGTTGTCGCGACCAGCAACTGAATAGCGCCTCGTTTAAACAAATCCATCACCTCAGTTTTTTCCTGCGGAGACAAGCGCCCATGCACCAGCCCGACGGTGAAATGCGGAAATTCTTCAGTCAGACTGGCATAGGTAGCTTCCGCCGTTTGCAACTGCAATACTTCCGATTCCTCAATTAACGGACATACCCAATACACTTGCTTGCCTTGTGAACACGCTTGCTCTATCCGCGCGATGACTTCGTCACGACGGCTATCAGCAATCAATTTAGTCACCACCGGTGACCTGCCTGGCGGCAATTCATCGATAATCGAAACATCCAGATCGGCAAAATAGCTCATCGACAGCGTACGTGGAATCGGCGTCGCGCTCATCATCAACTGGTGCGGCATAATCGCCGCTTGCGCACCTTTCAGCCGCAACGACAAGCGTTGCTGCACGCCAAACCGATGCTGCTCGTCAATAATGGCTAATCCTAATTGCTGAAAGGCCACTTGATCCTGAAATAAGGCATGGGTTCCAACGATCAATTGCGCCGCTCCGGTTGAAATTTCATCCAGCGCTATCTGCTTTTGTTTCTTTTTCTGACTTCCCGATAGCCAGACAACTCTTACCCCTAATGGCTCAAACCATGCTGACAGCTTATGGAAATGCTGCTCGGCAAGAATTTCGGTCGGCGCCATCATAGCAGCTTGAAACCCATTCTCAATCGCCTGCAGCGCAGCCAGCGCCGCCACGATCGTTTTGCCGCTGCCGACATCACCCTGCAATAAACGTTGCATCGGGTAAGGCGCCGCCAGGTCATGGCTGATTTCATCAAACACCCTGATTTGCGCAGACGTCAGCCCAAATCCCAACAGCTCAAGCAGTTTGGCAGCCGATTGATTTTTTGGCGCTAATACCGGCGCGCTGCAGTGCCGCCGTTGCCGGTAATGCCAACGCATTGATAACTGTTGCGCCAGCAGTTCATCAAACTTGATGCGCCGCCAAGACGGGTGTGTCCGGGCTTGTAACGATCCAATGGACACATCCGGCGGCGGGTTATGCAGATTGATCACACTCGCGCTAAAACCGGCCAGTTGATAGCGCTTGATCACCGTATCCGGCACGGTTTCAGTCATTACTTTTGTTTGTTCGGCGTTATGCAGCGCTTGTCCAATGAGTCTTACCAGTGTCTTCTGCGGCAATCCCGCTGTAACGGGATAAACCGGTGTCATCGTATCCACGAGCGGCTCGCTTGCAGATACGATGCGGCATTTGGGATGGATCATTTCCATTCCATGATAACCGTGGCGGATCTCACCCAATAATCGCACGCGCTTTCCTACCGCGTAAGTCTTGATTTGACTACCATAGAAATTCAGATAGCGCATGACCAAGATACCGCTGCTATCTTCAATTTGACAAACCAGCTGCCTTCGCGGGCGCATCACCACTTCGCTATGAATGATCACCCCTTCGACTTGCACGATTTGTCCGGCTGGTGCATCTGCAATCGGAAACAAGTGCGTTTCGTCTTCGTACCGGATCGGCAAATGCAAAATCAAATCCCATTCAGTGCGGATGCCTAAACGTAATAATTTCTCCTGTACGCCGGGGCTTACGTGCATTGCGTCACCAACTAACACTGCCACCGCAACTGAGCGAATCGCTTAGTCGGATAGCACCATCACCGCGTCCATTTCCACCAATGCACCGCGCGGCAATGCTTTGACGCCTACCGCCGCCCGCGCCGGATACGGTTGTGAAAAATGACCGGCCATGATTTCGTTTACCAATGCAAAATTATCCAGGTCGGTTAAAAATATATTCAGTTTGACGACATCGCTCAGGCTGCCGCCGCTTGCTTTCGCCACCGCTTTCAAATTGGAGAACACTTGCTGGATCTGTGCTTCAATCCCTTCCGCCATTTGCATGCTGACCGGATTCAATCCGATCTGGCCGGACAAATAAACAGTGTCTCCGCCACTGACCCGGACCGCCTGTGAGTAGGTCCCGATTGCTTGCGGCGCATCGTTCGTATGGATGATTTGCTTCGTCATTTTTTCTCCTGGTGAATGTATTCGGTTTTTTTTGTTATAGTTGCGGCTCAAGCAAAATTTCAGTCTTATTAATACCGCCCTTTTATTATGATGCAGCGAACTTTGGCGTATTTCAACCGGGCTTGAATATTGATCTAACCATTATTTAATTTCTTTCAATGCAAAAACTGATTATTCAGGGTGGAACACCGTTGCACGGTGAAATATCCATCTCGGGCGCAAAAAATGCTGCACTTCCGGTACTATGCGCATCGCTTCTGACCGAAGAAATATTGACTGTCAAAAATGTGCCGGCACTTCAAGATATTACCACGATGTTGTCATTGCTCAAGCAAATGGGAACAACCGTGATTTCCCCGGCTTCCTCTGAAGTTTCACTTTCCGCAGCAACTTTGACGCATTTGGTTGCACCCTATGAAATGGTTAAAACCATGCGTGCCGCAATTTTAGTGCTCGGACCTCTGCTCGCGCGCGCCGGCGAAGCTAATATTTCATTGCCGGGCGGGTGCGCTATCGGCTTGCGCCCGGTCGATCAGCATATCAAGGGATTGCAGGCAATGGGTGCAGAGATTCAGATTAAACACGGCTACATTCATGCGGTCGCGAACAAACTGCATGGCGCGCGTATTGTTTTCGATATTGTCACCGTCACGGGCACCGAAAATCTGATGATGGCAGCCACGTTAGCAGTAGGCACGACCATTCTGGAAAATGCCGCGCGGGAGCCGGAAATTGTCGATCTGGCCAATTGTCTGAAAGCAATGGGTGCGAAAATTCATGGCGCAGGTACCGACATTATTACGATTGAAGGTGTCTCTTCATTACATGGCGCCGAGCATGCAGTCATGCCGGACCGGATCGAAACCGGGACTTTCCTGGTCGCCGCCACCGCAACCGGCGGTGAAATTCAACTGAGAAACACCGATGCGCACATGCTGGATGCCGTTCTGGACAAATTGGCCGAAGCCGGCGCTCGCATTGATTCCGCAGAAGATTGGATTCACCTGAGCATGCAAACCAAGCCGAAATCGGTGAATGTGCGCACAGCGCCCTACCCCGCTTTTCCAACCGATATGCAAGCGCAATTCATGTCATTGAACTGCATTGCCGATGGCACCGCCATTATTACCGAAACTATTTTTGAAAACCGGCTGATGCACGTGCAGGAATTAAAACGCATGAACGCCAATATCGAAGTCGAAGGCAACGCCGCGATTATTTGCGGCATCCCGCAACTGGATGGCGCTCATGTCATGGCAACTGATTTGCGCGCTTCGGCAAGCCTTGTCATCGCCGGTTTGATTGCCCAAGGCGAGACAGTCATAGATCGAATCTATCACTTGGACCGCGGCTACGAAAATATCGAGGGGAAATTATCCACTTTAGGCGCATACATCCGGCGCGCTCAATAAAAAAGGCCTTTGTTTACACAAAGGCCTCTCATCGGGTACCCCTAGACAATTAAATGTGATGCATGCACTTTAAAATTTCGGTTGTTTATAACTGACCACAACCGTGGCTATTTTTTTGTTCAATCCCATCACAGGAACCACCAGAATCTTCTTGCCTTCGACGTCGGAGCGAAGTGTAATCTTTTGAAGATTCAGAATTTCTTTAGGATAAATCTCTACACCTTTGGTCTCTTCTAGACGCTTATCCGTTGATACCAGCAATTGCCCGTCGTCACCAATCAATACAACCCGTTCAGTATCTTTCATTTTAACGATTTCACTGAGATATTGATCGATTTGATCGACATTGTTACGAATCAATTCGCCACGCACCGCCCACGACAAGACTTGGCCAAACCGTTCTTCTTCCTTGACATATTGTTGATCGGCATATTCCCGGGCTTGCTGGGTAATCAGCACACGTTCACTTTCAAGCCTTTTCGCCATATCCGACTCGACTTTACTGACAGCAATGGTTTTCCACACCAGCAATACAACAATAATGCCAACCAGGATTGCAGCCTGCTTGGCGGATAATTGCATCGTCGGAATTTTAGCCACCCACTCAAATTTGGTGCTCAGTAACGAAAATAATGTTTCAGCCTTCGATTGTTGATTCGGGTTTTGTTTGTTGTAATCCGTCATGGACAACTCCTTGTGTTATTGGTAGCAGGGATAAAGCTTGATTATCCATGAATCCTTAAGCCAGGAAAAGTATCGTATGTCAAATAGATGCACGGCCCGATGATGGTTTTGTTATTTATGCATCAAAATTGCATAAAACACTTAAAAATCGCAAACCTGCTTAATAATTACGCTAGCATTTATGATTTATAATTCAGCATCAATGAATACAAAGCGCAGTCAAACGGAGATCAAGTATCGTAATGAGTAACAATAAATCGGACATGAAAGATCATAACAACACCTGGTCAGGACGTTTCAGTGAACCGGTTTCGGAGTTGGTAAAACGCTATACCGCGTCAGTGAGCTTTGATCAGCGGCTGGCTGAATATGATATCCAGGGATCGCTGGCGCATGCGCAGATGCTCACCGAGCAAGGAATCATCAGCAGCAGCGATTTCGACGCTATCCAGCACGGTCTGCAACAAATTCTTGCAGACTTACGGAATCAGAAATTCACATGGCTGTTAGAGCTGGAAGATGTTCATCTGAATATCGAGAAACGATTGACGGCTTTGGTCGGTGATGCCGGCAAACGATTGCACACCGGACGTTCACGCAACGACCAAGTGGCTACCGATATCCGCTTGTTTTTACGCGCAGCGATCGATGAAATCATAGCACTCATCAAAATCATGCAGACGGCTATCGTCGATCTGGCGGAACAGCATTTGCACACAGTGATGCCTGGTTTTACTCATCTGCAAGTCGCGCAGCCCGTTTCATTCGGTCATCATTTGATGGCGTATTTTGAAATGCTGAAACGTGACATCGAACGTTTGATCGATTGCCGCAAACGCGTCAATCAATTACCGCTGGGAGCTGCCGCGCTAGCCGGAACCAGTTATCCGATCAACCGGGAACGGGTAGCGCAATTGCTGAATTTTGATGGAGTTTGCCAGAATTCGCTGGACGCCGTCTCCGATCGTGATTTCGCTATTGAATTCAGCGCATGTGCAGCCCTGGTTATGACGCATTTATCACGCATGTCGGAAGAATTCATTATATGGATGAACCCATCGTTCGGTTTTATTCAATTGGCCGATCGCTTCTGCACCGGTTCCTCTATCATGCCGCAGAAAAAGAATCCGGATGTACCCGAGTTGGTCCGCGGCAAAACCGGCCGCGTCAACGGTCATTTGATCGCATTATTGACACTGATGAAAGCGCAACCATTGGCTTACAATAAGGACAATCAGGAAGACAAAGAACCGCTCTTCGACACCGTCGACACCCTGACCGACACCCTCCGGATTTATGCCGATATGCTCGGTGGCGTGGAAGCCAATCAGGCGGCTATGCGCGCGGCGGCGCTACGAGGCTACGCCACTGCAACGGATTTAGCCGATTACCTGGTGAAAAAAGGTATTCCGTTTCGCGATGCGCATGAAATTGTCGCTCAAGCCGTGCAATATGCGGAGCGGAAGGGATGTGACCTCAGCAAACTCGAATTACCAGAATTGCAAGCATTCTCTGCTCAGATTCAAGACGATATTTTTGCTGTGTTAACGCTGGAAGGATCGATGCAAAGCCGGAATCACACGGGTGGCACAGCGCCGGAGCAAGTTCGAATCGCGATTCAGCGAGCCAAAGAATGGTTGACACCGGATCTTGATTCGCGTGCATAACTGGCTTGGCATCAGCACACAGATTTCCACTGTCTTAGGAAAGACTTATACCATCCAGGAATCTGATCCAATCGGTGGCGGTTGCATCAATCAGGCGTATCGAGTCAGCGACGGCAGGCTTCACTTTTTTATCAAGCTTAACTCATCCCTGAACTTCCCCATGTTTGAAGCGGAATTTGCGGGACTTCAGGAAATTCTGCAATCCGGCACGATTCGTGTACCGAACCCCGTCTGTCATGGACAAGATGGGCAAATTGCGTGGCTGGTATTGGAGTATCTCAATCTCAACAATGGTGCAACCGCTAAAGGATCCGCTTTGGGAGAACAACTTGCCGCTCTGCACCGTACCACTTCCTCACAGTTTGGCTGGTATCGTGACAACACCCTTGGGACTACGCCGCAAATAAACAGATTTTGCACTAATTGGACAGAATTTTGGCAAAAGCACCGTCTTGGCTATCAACTGCTGCTGGCGCAACAAAACGGCTTTAATGGAAAAGTGCAACGACTGGGTGAACAATTGCTATTGAATTTGCAAAATTTTTTTGCTCCGGCGCAACCAGTGCCGTCACTACTGCACGGCGATCTCTGGAGTGGCAATTACGCCTACGACGGCCACGGCAATCCGGTCATATTCGATCCGGCCGTCTATTACGGTGACCGCGAAGCGGATCTTGCCATGACCGAATTATTCGGTGGATTCCCGTCCGACTTTTATTCTGCGTACCGCTATAATTATCCTTTGGATTCCGGTTATAATATCCGCAAAAATGTGTATAACCTATACCATATTCTCAATCATTTGAATCTTTTCGGCGGTAGTTACCTTTACCAGGCTGAACACATGATGAGTAGTTTACTTGCAGAAATTCGCTAAACACATTGATCGCGTTACTGGTTTATTCGAAATACATTGCTTTGCGACTGTTCCTATGAACTCTTCCAGGTACGATAATCACTTATGACCAAATATGTCTTTGTGACCGGCGGTGTTGTCTCTTCGCTTGGTAAAGGGATCGCTGCCGCGTCCCTGGCTGCATTGCTTGAATCACGCGGACTCAAGGTCACCATGCTCAAACTGGATCCTTATATCAACGTTGATCCCGGTACCATGAGTCCGTTCCAGCATGGCGAGGTATTCGTTACGGAAGACGGCGCCGAAACCGATCTTGATTTGGGTCATTACGAACGCTTTATCAGCACGCGCATGACCCGGCATAATAACTTCACGACCGGTCAGATCTACGAAAGCGTTATCCGCAAAGAACGGCGTGGTGATTACTTGGGCGGAACCGTGCAGGTGATTCCGCACATCACCGATGAAATCAAGCGCTACATCCAAATGGGCGTTAGTGATGCGCAAGTCGCAATCATCGAGATCGGTGGCACGGTGGGTGACATCGAATCGCTTCCCTTTCTGGAAGCGATCCGGCAAATGGCGGTGCAAAATCCGCGTACGGATACTTGCTTCATTCATCTCACGCTTCTACCTTATATCGGTTCCGCGGGTGAATTAAAAACAAAACCGACACAACATTCCGTTAAGGAATTGCGGGAAATCGGCATTCAGCCGGATGTTTTGCTATGCCGTTCCGATCGCGAAGTTCCCAAAGAAGAGCGGCGGAAAATTGCGTTGTTTACCAATGTGCAAGAAGAAGCCGTCATTTCCGTGATCGACGTTGACAGCATCTATAAAATCCCTGCTTTGCTGCATGAGCAAATGCTCGATGAAATTATTTGCCACAAATTGAATATCTTGGCTAAACCGGCTGATCTAAGCGTGTGGAAGAAACTGGTTTATGCTTTGGAGCACCCTAAGTACACCGTTACTATTGCCATCGTTGGCAAATATGTCGACCTCACAGAATCGTACAAATCATTATCGGAAGCATTGATTCATGCGGGCATTCATACCAACAGCCGGATCAATATCGTATACATCGATTCCGAAACAATCGAGAAAGAAGGCACCGACAGTTTGAAAAATATGGATGCGATTCTGGTCCCCGGCGGTTTTGGGAAACGCGGGGTCGAAGGAAAAATCATGGCGATTCATTTTGCCCGCACCCACCGCATCCCCTATTTAGGTATTTGTCTGGGAATGCAACTGGCCGTGGTGGAATACGCGCGCAATGAAACGGGAATGAAAGGCGCGCATAGCACCGAATTTAACCCGGAAACCCCTTTCCCAGTCATCGGCTTGATCACTGAATGGCGTACGCGTGACGGTCAAATTGAAACCCGTGACGAGAATTCCGATATCGGCGGCAGCATGCGGCTTGGCGGTCAAGAATGCTTGTTGAAAAAGCATTCGCTCGCTTGGGAAACCTATGGCGCAGATCAGATCATCGAACGTCATCGCCATCGTTATGAAGTCAATAGCTTTTACATTCCAAAACTGGAAAAAGCGGGACTTTGCGTCAGCGGTTTATCGAAGGAAGAACACTTGTGCGAAATGATAGAGCTGCCGGAAACCGTCCACCCTTGGTTTCTCGGTTGCCAATTTCATCCTGAATTCACTTCCACGCCACGGTTAGGCCATCCACTCTTTAAGTCTTATGTACAAGCAGCGATTAATTATTCCAATCAACACCAGCATACCGAAGATGAAAAAATTCATGTAGTCCGCAATAACTAAAATTAAATAATTCAGGAAAAAGGTTTTATTCGATAGATCAATCAATCCGTTGATCGATTACCATAAACAATTAACCAACTAATAACAGTAAAGAACAGGAAAATAGTAGCATGAGCGCAATTGTAGAAGTTATCGGCCGTGAAATCTTGGATTCTCGCGGCAATCCAACCATTGAAGCAGATGTAGTGCTGGAATCCGGCGTTATCGGCCGGGCATCCGTTCCATCCGGCGCATCGGTTGGAACCCGGGAAGCCGTTGAATTACGCGATGACGATCCGCAGCGCTACACGGGTAAAGGTGTGCTCAAGGCAGTTAATAATGTCAACACCGAGATTTCCGAAGCGCTGATGGGATTTGACGTGATCGATCAAAGTTTTATCGATCACGAACTGATCCGGCTCGATGGTACCGAAAACAAATCAAGACTGGGTGCAAATGCGATTTTAGCGGTATCGCTAGCCGTAGCAAAAGCCGCCGCGGAAGATTGCGGTTTACCGCTTTATCGCTACCTGGGTGGTGCTGCCTCAATGTCGATGCCGGTGCCGATGATGAATCTGATCAATGGCGGCGCGCACGCTAACAACAATATCAACATGCAGGAATTCATGGTGGTACCGCTGGGAATTACCAATTTCCGCGATGCGGTCCGTTGCGGCGCAGAAGTTTTCAGTACGTTGAAGAAACTGATTAACAGTAAAAACATGCCGACGACCGTCGGCGATGAAGGCGGTTTCGCACCTAATCTGGAAAACAACGAAGCGGCATTGCAATTGATCGTGCAAGCCATTGATCAAGCGGGTTATCAACCCGGAAAAGAAGTCGCCATCGGCATCGATTGCGCCAGCTCTGAGTTTTATCATGACGGTAAATACCATTTGGCGTCGGATGGATTGCAGCTGACTTCGGCGCAATTTGCCGACTATCTCGCATCCTGGGTCGACAAATATCCGATCATCACCATTGAAGACGGTATGAGCGAGCATGACTGGAACGGCTGGGAATTGCTCACGGAGAAATTAGGTAAAACAATCCAGCTGGTTGGCGACGATGTCTTTGTTACCAACGCAAAAATTCTGCAAGAAGGCATTAAACGGGGTATTGCCAATTCGATTCTGATTAAGGTCAATCAAATTGGTACACTGACTGAAACACTGGCTGCCATCGAGATGGCCAAATGTGCGGGTTATACCGCAGTCATCTCCCATCGCTCCGGAGAAACCGAAGATCATACGATTGCCGATATTGCCGTCGCCACCAATGCGCTGCAAATCAAAACCGGCTCACTATCCCGCTCTGATCGGCTCGCAAAATACAATCAGTTATTGCGAATCGAAGAGGAACTGGGTGATGGCGTCAAATACGCCGGCCGGGGCGCATTTTATCAACTCAAATGAAGCTGCTGAGTTTCATTTTATTGTTATTGATTGTTGCACTGCAATATCCGCTATGGTTCGGTAAAGCAAGCTGGTTGAAAGTCATGCAAGTCGAGCAGGAAGTTGCCGCAGCGCATGCGAATAACTTAGCGCTGCAAGACCGTAACAACAAGCTCGAAGCAGAAGTCAATGATTTAAAACAAGGATTAGAAGCTATTGAAGAACGTGCACGCAGCGATCTTGGTATGATCAAGGAAGGCGAGATCCTTTTTCATATCGTCAGAAACAACCCCAAAACTCCGCAATCAGACGCCACACAACCGCTTTCCTCTGAACTCTTCAAAAATTAGACGACCTAATCGTGCGGGTTGATTGATGATTGAAGCCATTTTTCAAGCAGCTCAGTCTTGGGCAATTTTAAATATAATGAGACCCTTTGCACGGTGTCATGAGCGGTACGAGAATAAGGCAAAAATTTGCGAAAAAGCGGAGTTTACACGGGGTAAATGAGCATTTTTCGCAAATTTTTAACGCAATTATCGTGCCGCGTAGTAACCGTGCAGAGGTCTCATAATGCTGCTTGAAAAATGGCTGATCCGGTCGCATATCAGCACCATTTACATTTTGTGCTTTATTAGATACTCAGGAGCAAGACAATGAAAAGAATACTTCTTTTTTTAGCAACGAACTTAGCGATTGTTATTGTTTTAAGCATTACACTCCGCTTATTGGGCTTCGAAAGAATATTGGATGAACAAGGAAGCGGACTGGATATTAATTCACTGCTCGTATTCGCGGCAGTTTTCGGATTTGGCGGTTCATTCATGTCGCTGGCGATGTCCAAGTGGACCGCCAAACGTTTTACCGGCGCGCAAGTCATCGAGATCCCAAGAAATGCGCAGGAACACTGGCTGCTCAGTACGGTCCAGCGCCAGGCGAAAATGGCCGGTATCGGCATGCCGGAAGTAGCCATCTACCCCGCGCCGGATGTGAATGCTTTTGCCACCGGCATGTCAAGAAATGACGCCCTGGTTGCGGTCAGCACCGGTCTCTTGGACAGCATGAGTCAGGATGAAGCGGAAGCCGTATTGGCGCATGAAGTCAGTCATATTGCTAATGGCGATATGGTGACACTGGCGCTTATCCAAGGTGTCGTCAATACCTTCGTCATCTTCCTCTCACGCGTCGTCGGCCACACCATTGACCGTGTAGTATTTAAAAATGAGGAAGGCCATGGACCGGCTTTTTGGGTAACCACGATAATTGCTGAAATCGTTCTTGGCGTTCTGGCCAGCATCATCGTCATGTGGTTCAGCCGTCAACGCGAATTTCGCGCCGATGCAGGAGGGGCAAGTTTGGCAGGCAGAGAAAAAATGATCGCAGCGTTGCAACGCCTGCAACGGGTCCATGAGCAAGCGGCGTTACCCGATCAGTTGGCTGCTTTTGGAATTTCCGGCGGCAGTAACGGCTTGATGAGATTATTCATGTCGCACCCGCCCCTGGAAGAAAGAATCGCCGCACTGCAAGCTCAGCGTTAACCCATGCACATTAATACTGAACCAGAACCACAACAAAGCGTATTTTGTTGTGCGCTTTTCCACGCTTCGAACCATAAAAAAAGACCTTCTGAAATAAATCAGAAGGTCTTTTTTGGTAATCCTTTTCTGAAACAGCGGCAATAATAATTTCCGTTGCTACAGCTTCGCCTAATAAGAAGTTTCTCTGGAAAAATCTTCCCAAACATAAGGCGGATTCACGGATGGCTTTAGCGGAAGCCAAAAAGTCGCAGCATCCAGCCCTCCGACCAAGGTACGTCCGACCGTATGCATAAGACCGGTCGCCAGACCAACTGTAATCCCATAGATTGGTCCGTCTCTTTGGCCGGTTAACACAACATTCTTAGGCAACTCCGTCCAACCAGTGGCAACATTTGCAATTCCACTTACAAATCTTTCGCCCGAGTTATTGAAATAACTATCTTGTGCAAATGCATGAGACGAGAAAAGGAAAAATACTGCAAGCACCAAAGATAATTTAACAATGCTTCTCATCAAAACCCCCTTTGTACAGTTTTAGAATTTAATTTCTGTTCAGTATGATTTAACAGCAGAAATCAATGAAAGTTTACCTTGTCATTTTTAATCAGACAATTTTAATTTAACCAAGGCCGGTTGAATTCAACAAATAAACTAAGGATTCAAGTTTTGTTTAAAACTACCTCCTGTGAATAAGAAACTCAATTAATTTGACCGGTCAGATGGTGTATTACAACAGTACGCGAACTCACCAGGGCAAGATGTGCTGTGGCAAAACCCCAATGCAAACTTTAATTGACGCAAAGGGGGTATGGGACGATAAAACCACCGCATTGAATAACTGGATTTGATCTTACAGGCACTTCGTCAAATCGAGTGACTGTCAGATCGGATCTGAATTACTACACATTAGTATTGAGCAACCGATCGCAATTCATGCGCCAATTACAAAATCACTTTTAAATCATCGTCGTTGTTGCGCTTGGCACGATTTGTCAAATTTTAAAGGTACACAATATCGTGCCGTGACAAAGCTGCCTTGTTGATACAAGCAGCATACGGAGATAGATAACAGCGAACTGGTTGTGGCAGCCACTAATTGCTGCTATTTGCCTTGACAGCACCTCGCGCTGTATTTCCCCTCAATAATTCCAGATTTTTATATCTTTCCTTTCGCTTTCGATCCATCAGCAATCATGATGATCACAATTGATCCAATTGCGATTTGTTGCACGCTTTATTTATTGATAGGCTTTGATTTGCGTCACAAGCACAATTTTTTAAATCTAAATGCGATTCGACGCGTTGCCTGCTCACTTTTTCGATACTAGAACGAATGCTATCCAAAAAAATGATTTCTTGTATGATAGTGTGATCTTTCTTCCGAAGCATTTCAGAAATCGCATGGAACCCCGACAAATCAGCCAAAATTCTTTGGTGCAATTGTTTAAAGATGCCTATGACTCTGAAGGCATACGTTTTTGTTTTTTGCTGGGCGCCGGTGCTTCGGTAAGCTCCAGTATACCGACCGGAGCCACTTTGGCAAAAACTTGGTACGAAGATATTGCAACCATGTTGACTGAGGCAGAACTGCAACAATGGATTACTGACAAGAAAATTAACCCTGACAAACTGGCCGAGTCCTACACAGCCATTTATGCGCAACGCTTTGTTAGCAATTACACCGCCGGCTATGAAGCATTACAAAAGCTGATGAGCAAAGCCGACCCTGGCATCGGTTATTTGATTTTGGCAAAAATCCTAGCTGAGACCCGTCATAGTTTTGTTATCACTACGAACTTTGATTATCTGGTGGAAGATGCACTCTTTATGGTGACGAACAAACGTCCAATGATCTGTGGACATGAAGCATTAGCCAATTTCATCCACGCGCAATCAAGCCGTCCGACCATTGTCAAAGTGCACCGGGATCTGATGCTGGAGCCTTTCAATCACACCAGCAATACGAGTACTCTCAATGAAGCTTGGATCAAAACACTCAGACCTATTGTTAAAGATTTTCATCTGGTAGTCATAGGATATGGCGGTAACGATGGTAGCTTAATGGACTACCTCAAGGAATTGCCCGAAGAAAACCGACAACCCATCTATTGGTGCTGCCGTGAACCCAATAACCTTAGCAGCAAAACAAAATCCCTATTAACCAAGAAAGACTACATTGTTCCAATCCGAGGATTTGATGAACTAATGTATGCATTCAACAATATCAGCTCATTCAAAGATTTTATTCACGATTTTAAAGACGATGAATCGAGCGCCCTGATCAAAAATGCCCGGGAAAAGACCTTGAGTTACCGCAAGAAAATCGATGAGTTGGCTAAACAAACTGACGAAAAAATTAAGGCGGGACAACAACCAGATCCAGGTTTGCAAGCCATTCTGCCGGATTGGTGGGTCGATTTTCAATCGAAAATCAATCAAACCGATGATGTGAATGAGCAAGAAAAACTTTATCTGGAAGGACTCAAAAAACTTCCGGACAGCGCTCCTCTCCTTGAAAACTATGCACTCTTCTTGAAAAATATTCGCAAGGATTATGATCAAGCCGAAAGCTTCTATAAAAAAGCACTGGAATCCGATCCTAATGATGCGGATTATCTCGGAAACTATGCGAATTTCCTCTGCGATATCCGCAAAGATTACGATCAAGCCGAAAGCTTCTATAAAAAAGCACTGGAATCCGATCCTAATGGTGCGGATTATCTCGGAAACTATGCGAATTTCCTCTGCGATATCCGCAAAGATTACGATCAAGCAGAAAGCTTCTATAAAAAAGCACTGGAATCCGATCCTAATGGTGCGGATTATCTCGGAAACTATGCGAATTTCCTCTGCGATATCCGCAAAGATTACGATCAAGCAGAAAGCTTCTATAAAAAAGCACTGGAATCCGATCCTAATCATGCAAATCATCTAGGAAACTATGCCGGCTTTTTATTGGGATTAGGACGTATCGAAGAAGGTGATCAATATCTTTCTCAGACCTTTCATGCAATAAATGATAGCCAACAAGCTCTTTTTTTAGAATTATGGTTTTATACGTTAGCGCATTTTCCTGATCGCGCGGATGAAGCTAGAGAGCACATTTATGACTTATTGAATAAGGGCATCCGATCAATCGGATGGGATTTTTCCGCCAACATCACCCGGGCACAAATGAACGGATGTCCCTATGTCGATGAATTGCAGGATCTGGCAAAAAAAATCACTTCTGAATAGAAAATCGATTTCATCTGTTGCGTTAGCGATTAGTGTTTCGCAGTGATTGGAATGTCACTGGGGCGGTCTACCGATACGATGTATTTGCTAATGGTACGTTTGATGAGAGGCTTCTTGGAAGGGTACCCACTGCGATGTGAAATTTCTCTATCCACCGACCCCGGCTTTGTTGAAAGTTTATTCGCGCACTACATCAAAATGACATCGTACTGTTCTTGGGTATACGATTCTTCGACTTGCAGGCTGATCGGTTTTGCGATGAAATCACCTAATTGCGCCAAGCTTTGGGATTCTTCGTCGAGGAACAGGTCGATGACTTGCTGGGATGCCAGGATGCGGAATTCGTTGGCTTCGAATTGTCTGGCTTCGCGCAACAGTTCTCGCAATATCTCGTAACAGACGGTTTGGGCGGTACGGATCTCTCCCCGTCCCTGGCAAGTCGGGCAGGTTTCGCACAACACTTGCGCGAGGCTTTCGCGGGTGCGTTTGCGCGTCATCTCAACCAGTCCGAGCGCGCTGAATCCGTTGATGGTGATGCGGGTGCGGTCTTTTTGCAATGCTTTTTTCAGCTCCGCCAGCACCGCATTGCGGTGCTCTTCGGAATCCATATCGATGAAGTCGATGATAATGATGCCGCCGAGGTTACGCAGCCGCAGTTGTCTTGCGATGACTTGCGCGGCTTCGAGGTTGGTCTTGAAAATAGTGTCGTCAAAATTGCGGACGCCGACAAATCCGCCGGTATTCACGTCCATCGTGGTGAGCGCTTCGGTCTGGTCGATGATCACATACCCGCCCGATTTCAAATTGACGCGCTTCGCCAGTGATTTGTCGATTTCTTCTTCTACACCGTAGAGATCGAACAACGGCCGGTCGCCGGTGTATAACGTCACTCTTTCTGCAATATTGGTCATGTAATTCCGGGAGAAACGCACCAGCCGGTGATAATTCTCGCGCGAATCCACCAGGATGCGATCGGTATTGTCATCGACAAAATCGCGTAACACCCTGTGGCTCAAATCCAGGTCTTGATAGAGCAATACCGGCGCTGCGATTACGATGGATTGCTGTTCGATATCGTGCCAGAGTCGGTGCAGATATTCGAGATCGGCGCGTAAATCATCTTCATCCGCCGTTTCCGCCATGGTGCGAATGATATACCCGCCCTTTTCCTCGGGAGGAAGAATTTGCTGCAGCTTTTCACGAAGCATTTCGCGTTCGCTGTTGTCTTCGATCCGCTGCGATATTCCGATATAGGATTCTTGCGGTAAATAGACCAGCAGCCGCCCAGCTAGGCTGATTTGCGTCGATAACCGCGCCCCTTTGGTGCCGATTGCATCTTTGATTACTTGCACCACGATGGAATTGCCTTCGTACAGGAGTTTCTCGATCGGCTTGACTGCGTCACCTTCCTGCATCGAATTGCGGATATCGGCGACATGCAAGAATGCCGCCCGGTCAAGACCGATATCGACGAATGCCGATTGCATGCCCGGCAGCACCCGGCTTACGCGGCCGTTATAGATATTCCCGACGATGCCTCGCCCGCTGGTTCGTTCGATATGTAGTTCCTGTGTCACCCCTTGTTCGAGTATCGCCACCCGGGTTTCTTGCGGCGTGATGTTTACCAGAATTTCATTACTCATGCCAGTGATCAATCATGTCCAATAAATCAGTGTAATCACGATTTCAAATCGTTATAGTTGTTTACTTGCGCGATCAAATGATGGTGATGCCTACTTCTTCGAGCAATTGCGCTGTTTCATAGAGCGGCAACCCCATGATGCCGCTGTAACTTCCTGAAATCTCTGCAATGAACGCAGCCGCCATGCCTTGAATCGCATAAGCACCCGCTTTATCCAGCACATGATGATTGGTTACAAAATTCCGAATTTCCTTTTCACTGAGTTCACGGAAACGGACGGTGGAAGTCGATAATCTGATTTGCAGAACGTCGTTTACCACAACGCCGATCGCTGTCATTACTTGATGCGAACGGCCGGACAAGGTTTTCAGCATGATCACGGCATCGTCTTTATCGCGCGGTTTTCCCATAATGCAACCGTCGATCGTCACAACGGTATCGGCTGCTAACACCGGAAAAATGGGTAAACGCCGTTGCAACACCTTATTCCAACCTTCACTGGCTTTTGTTCGCGTAATCCGGTAAATGTAATCCTTGGGTGCTTCATTATCGAGCGGTTGCTCATCGATATCGATGGCGCGGCCGGCTGTTTCACGCATCATCAATAAATTGAACTTCACGCCGATTTGTCTTAACAATTCGCGTCTTCTGGGGCTTCTGGAAGCAAGGTATATTTGATTATCTTGAAACATAACGAGCGCAAGTTACAATCATAAAAACATTAAGCAGCGGTTGCGATCAACCGATTCCCGGATCTTACAATAAAAAGGATTCCTCATGATTCGTTGGAATTTCTGGCAATTAATCCCGATGATAGGGATGATTTTTGATAATCGATACCGCGCGATAGAGCTGTTCCGCCAACAATACCCGGGCGAGTCCGTGCGGCAAGGTAAGTTTCGATAGCGCAATCAACTCATTACCGCCACTTTTGATGTCGCGGTGAAGACCATCGGCGCCACCGATGACAAACGCCACCGGATCGCCTCGAACCATCCACTCTTGCAAAGCCAGCGCAAATTCTTTGGTGGACCAATGCTGGCCCCGCTCATCGAGTACTTTGATCTGGCAATGCGGCGGCATTGCTATTTTAATTCTCTGATATTCCAACGATAATAGCTGTTCGATCGACTTTCCGGCAGTCCGTTTTTCAGGTTTGACTTCGATCAGATTAATCATGATTTCTCTTGGCAACCGCTTGATATATTCGCTGAAACCGTTATTGATCCAGTCAGGCAGTTTATTTCCGACAGCAATGATGAATAATTTCATGATTACCAATTATCACGCGATATCGGATGAAGCAGCCGCCTGGCCAGACCATAAAGCCTTTAAGTTGTAGTAATCACGAATGGCTGGCAGCATGATATGCACGATTACATCCCCTAGATCAACCAATAGCCATTCCCCGGTTTGTTCGCCTTCCACGCTGTAAATTCTTCCGCCGGCGGCTTTGACTTTTTCCTGCACGTTATTAGCAAGCGCTTTTGCTTGCCGGGTGGAATCGGCGCTGGCAATAACAATGTATTCAAACATGGAGGTGATTTTGGCGACATCGATGACATCAATATCATGCGCTTTAATTTCTTCCAACGCATCAATCACTATCGTCATTAGTTCTTTAGAATTCATATCGTTCAGGTATATAACCGATTGCTTTTAATATAGTCGTGCACCTTCTCTGGCAGCAGATAGCGAATACTCTTACCGGCGGAAAGCAATGTTCGTATTTGTGACGCGGATATATCCAGCATCGAGGTTTGTGCAGTATAGATGAAACCGCTGGATTGAAGTGCTAAATCAGAAACCTTCGCGGTGCGTCGGGACAAAAATTCGTGCTGAACGTCGTCAGAAAATTGCTGGGTTTCTGTTAACGAAGCGAAGCCTGGGCGAGCAACAATAATAAAATGACACAAATTGAATAATTCAAGCCATTCAGTCCATTGGTCAATCTTGATAAAGGCATCAATTCCTAAAATGAAACAAAATGCGGCATCAATCCTTGTTTCATGTTGATATTCACGTAGAGTCTGCACCGTTGCCGTCACGCCCGTCCGGTTGATTTCACGCGTATCCAATTCGAATCTGGGATTACCCTCGATTGCCAAGCGCACCATTGCCGCCCGATGCTCTCTGGATGCTGCGGGTGTTTGTCTAAGGCGAGGCAAGCCGGAAGGTACAAAGAAAATTTTCTGGAGACCGATCGTATCGCATAGTTCTTCAGCAATCCGCAAGTGACCGTAATGGATAGGATCGAATGTTCCGCCATAGATGCCGATTAAAGGCAATTTATTGATAATTGACACCTTTCATCTAAACAATGCAAGAACCCATTAAAGTAAAGCCAGACGCATATCCGTCAGCACCTCCGACAAATGCGTGGTAAACCTTGCTGCGGTGGCGCCATCAATGACACGGTGATCATACGATAGCGATAATGGCAGCATTAAGCGCGGGATAAACTGATTATCACGAAAAACCGGCTTAATACTGGCTTTCGAAACCCCTAAAATTGCAACCTCCGGTGCGTTGATAATTGGAGTGAATGCGGTTCCACCAATTCCGCCGAGGCTTGAAATGGTAAAACTGGCGCCTTGCATGTCGGCAGGTTTGATTTTACCTTCACGCGCCTGTGACGATAACCGGGTCAATTCTTCCGCAATCGATATGATGCCTTTCTGATCGACATCTTTAATCACCGGCACAACCAAGCCATTGGCGGTATCAACTGCAAAACCAACATGATAATAGTGTTTGATGATCAGATTGAGTTCACCCTCGGCATTTTTATCCAAAGACGCATTAAATTCCGGAAATTTTTTCAGTGGCGCAATCAATGCTTTCATTAGAAAAGCCAAAAGCGTCAATTTCACAGGATTAGCTTTGGCATTTTCATTCGATTCTTTGCGTAAAGCTTCCAATTCCGTGATATCCGCTTCATCAAACTGGGTTACATGAGGAATCATCACCCAATTTCGATGCAAATTCGCGCCGGAAATTTGTTTAATACGCGTCAAAGACTGTATTTCAATGGCGCCAAATTTTGCGAAATTAACCTGCGGCCAAGGCAGCAAATCAAGCGCAACTCCATTGCCATTTGACTTGGATTTCGCAAGCTCCGCTTTCACGTACGCTTGTACGTCTTCCCTGAGTATGCGATGTTTAGGGCCACTGCCCGTTACCCAGTCGAGATTCACGCCAAGTTCCCGTGCAAAACGCCGGATCGACGGACTGGCATGTGCTTTGGAAGCGACAGGGTAAGTGGTTGTGACCGGCGGTAGCGGTTTGGGAATTTGTTGAGCCACTTCCGGTGGGTTTACAGGTGCGGATAAAGCAGTATCCGCTTGCCGAGAAACGACCCCCTCCCCGGGTTGGCCAGCAGTCGCTTGCGTACCATCGGTTATCTCGATAGTGAGGATGGCATTCCCTTCGGATACCTTGTCACCGGCTTTGACAAAAATTTCCTGAATCACACCCGCATGAGGAGAAGGAATCTCGATGGTGGCTTTGTCAGATTCCAACGTTACCAGCGAATCTTCCATATTGACGGTATCGCCAGGCTTTACCAGGATGTCGATGATAGGCACATCTTTAAAATCGCCAATATCAGGAATTAAGACTTTTTTTATTTCCGCCACAGGCTATCCTTGAAATACGCGTCTAAAACTAAGATCATCGTGAATTTGATGAAGAAACGCTATTCTTTTGCGTTTTTCATATCGTCAGCTAATCACCGGATCAGGTTTTTCCGGATCAATGCCATATTTTTGTATCGCATCGGCCACTTGCTGCCGGGAGATTTTTCCTTCTTCTGCAAGCACCTTGAGGGTTGCCACGGTAATATAGAATCGATCCACTTCAAAAAAATGCCGCAATTTTTGCCGTGTATCCGAACGCCCGAAACCATCCGTACCCAGTACGCGATATTTTCCCGGCACAAATTCCCGGATCTGATCCGCGTATATTTTCATAAAATCCGACGCCGCAATGACGGGACCGGGACGTCCGTTCAAGCAATTTTCCACGTGCGATAACCGTTCAGGTTGCGTTGGATGGAGCATATTCCATCGTGCCACGCTTAAAGCCTCACGTCGCAACTCATTGAAGCTGGTAACACTCCAGATATCGGCATTGACCTGGTGTTCCGACTGGAGAATTTCACCGGCTGCGATGACTTCCCGCAAAATGGTACCGGCACCGAGCAATTGCACGCGGGAATTGCTATCATCTCTATCGCCTTCCCTGAACAAATACATCCCTTTCAGAATGTCTTTCTCAGCACCACTTGGCATGGCAGGATGCGAGTAATTCTCATTCATGACGGTAATGTAATAATAAATATCTTGCTGTTCTTGATACATTCGCCGTAAACCGTCTTGAACAATGACCGCCAATTCATAAGCGAATGCCGGGTCGTAGGATACGCAATTCGGAATGGTCGAGGCGACGACGTGACTGTGACCATCTTCATGTTGCAATCCTTCGCCATTCAATGTCGTACGTCCTGCCGTTCCGCCGATCAGAAAACCGCGGCAGCGCATATCGCCAGCCGCCCAAGCCAGGTCACCGATGCGTTGGAACCCGAACATCGAATAAAAAATGAAAAAAGGAATCATCTGAATACCATGCGTGCTATACGATGTCGCCGCAGCTATCCAGGAAGACATGGCACCGGCCTCGCAGATTCCTTCTTGCAAAATCTGTCCATGCTTGTCCTCTTTGTAATACATCAACTGATCCGCATCTTGCGGCGTATATAACTGCCCTACCGAAGACCAGATACCCAGTTGCCGGAACATTCCTTCCATTCCGAAAGTACGCGACTCATCCGCGACGATGGGAACAATATGCTTACCAATTTGCTTATCCTTAACCAGGATATTCAGAATCCTCACATACGCCATGGTCGTCGAGGATTCATGGCCTTCGCCGCTGGCTTTGAGTAGCGACTCAAATGCCGATAACGGCGGCACTTGCAGCGAGGGTGCTGATGTTTTGCGCCGATGAAAACTTCCGCCCAGCGCATTCCGGCGTTCTTGCATATACTTAAATTCGGGAGAATCCTTGGCAAAAGTCAGATAGGGTATCTCGTCGATCTGGTCGTCCGGTATATCCAAGCCGAAGCGATTCCTAAACGCTTTGAGCGAGGTTGTTCCCATTTTTTTCTGCTGATGGGTAATGTTCTGGGCTTCACCCGCTTCCCCCATGCCATATCCCTTGATCGTTTTAGCTAATATTACGGTTGGCTGACCCGTGTGTTTGGCAGCCGCTGCATAGGCCGCATAAACTTTATAGGGATCATGTCCGCCACGATTAAGCCGCCAGATATCATCGTCCGACATATTGGCAACCATTTCCAGCAGCTCAGGGTATTTGCCAAAAAAGTGCTCGCGCACATAAGCGCCATCCCGGGCTTTAAAGTTTTGGTATTCGCCATCGACGCATTCCATCATGCGTTTTTGCAGCAAACCCTTGGTGTCTTTCGCCAACAATGGATCCCAATAAGATCCCCAAATCACTTTGATGACATTCCAACCCGCGCCACGAAATGCGCCTTCCAATTCCTGAATGATTTTGCTGTTACCACGGACAGGACCATCCAATCGCTGCAGATTACAATTGACAACAAAAATCAGGTTATCGAGATTTTCCCGCGAAGCCAGAGGAATAGCACCGAGCGATTCGGGTTCGTCCATTTCGCCATCGCCCATAAAAGCCCAGACCTTGCGTTTGGTACGATTGATCAATCCCCGGCTGTCGAGATACTTCATAAACCGGGCTTGATAAATCGCCATCAAAGGGCCCAATCCCATTGAAACTGTCGGGAATTGCCAGAATGTCGGCATTAACCATGGGTGAGGATACGACGATAGTCCATTACCGCCGGCTTCCTGGCGGAAATTATCCAGTTGCGCCTGGCTGAGTTCACCCGCCAGAAATGCATAGGCATAAACCCCTGGTGAGGAATGCCCTTGCACGTAAACCAAGTCACCGCCATGGGCCTCGGATGGCGCGTGCCAGAAATGATTGTAACCGACATCATATAATGTAGCGGCCGATGCAAAGCTGGCAATATGACCGCCTACGTTTGTTTTTTTGTTAGCGCGCAATACCATCGCCATCGCATTCCAACGCACGTACGAGCGGATGCGATGTTCAATGGCGTTATTGCCCGGTGAGCGTTCTTCTTTTCCGGTCGGAATCGTATTGATATAAGCGGTGGTAGCGCTATAAGGCAAATAAGCGCCGGAACGGCGGGCTTTCTCGATCAATTTTTCCAGCAAAAAATGAGCGCGTTCGCCACCCGCATGAGTAATCACCGAATCCAGCGCATCCAGCCATTCCTGAGTTTCTTGCGGGTCAATGTCCGGGTTCAATTCCATAATCAGGTATTATATTTGAAAGGTTATTTCGAATAGCTCACCCTAACGCCGGCCTGAGCACGTTCTGCTGCTAATATTGTATTGCAAAGCAACATGGTAATTGTCATGGGCCCTACACCACCTGGCACCGGCGATAAATAACCGGCCGTGCCGCTGACAGACTCGAAATCAACGTCACCGCATAGCTTCCCATCGGCCAATCGATTGATACCGACATCGATTACGACTGCGCCGGGCTTTACCATCCCGGCTGTGATTAGTCGAGGCTTCCCGATTGCAACAACCAAAATATCCGCATTCCTAGTAAATTGGGAAAGATCGCGGGTTTTAGACGAGCAAATAGTAACAGTAGCGCCTTGCTCTAACAGCATCATTGCCATGGGCTTACCGACGATATTACTGCGCCCGACGACCACTGCATGCTGCCCTTCAACATTAATTAAATGTCGTTGCAGCATTACCATCACACCATACGGCGTGCAGGGGGAGAAGATAGTATTACCGGTTACTAAAGCACCGACATTATAGAAATGAAAACCATCCACATCTTTTTCAATCGCGATCGAAGTGATTATCCGATTATTTTCAAAGTGCGCTGGTAATGGTAGTTGGACTAAAATTCCATGAATATGGGGGTTATTGTTCAATGCTTGAATGCAAGTCAAAACCTCATCTTGATCCGCATTCTCCGGAAAGCTATGCACTTCGGAGTAAATGCCAATATCACTGCAAGCTTTGACTTTATTTCTCACATAAATGGCAGAAGCCGGATTATCACCGACAATAATGACAGCCAACCCGGGTTTAATACCTGACTGAATCAATTTTTCAGCCCGCACCCGCCATTCTGCCCGAACTGACTCGGCTATCTTCTTGCCATCAATTATCTGCGTGCTCATTTATAAGAAAATAACCATTGTTTGCAGTTTATTAAGCGCCTTTCTGTCAATTATCAATCATGAAACTTCCGAATGGCTGCCAGGAAACTAGCCTGCCTGTTTAGCTTTTTTCAATTTATTGTGATAGATAAAAACACCGATCAAGAATACCGGAATTACAAAAATCGCGGCTGAAATGAGTCCTGCAGCAAGAATAGCTATCGCACTATTTCCTGGCATGAATAATGTAATAAACCAAATCACCACAAAAGCGATACCTAACCCGCCATATAACATAATTTTTTTACCGCGATCATACAAACGCCAAAACGCGCCCGATACTTGTAAATCATCAATATAATGATCAAAAACCTCAGCAAGGCTATTATCATCCGGCTCAGATTCATAACCGATAGCTACCGCAAGCGCATCGTGATCATCTTCAAGTTTCGACATTTTTCTCAGAAATTCAGTTCTCTTGATAGCTTTCTGCTTTTGCAATTTATCTTGCATCATCATGGTTTGCAGCGCTGTGAATGCCAATTCGCGCGGATCCTCAACATTGCCTAAATTCTCGGCAAATTTCCACATAACTCCGAACAAGTAGAGCTGAAGGGTCAAGTCACGGAATTCCGGTGCGAAATCATAGTTTTTACTTTTTATTTTATCGAGTTGCGTGTCTTTGATTTCTCGGGCATGCAAAATACATGCATCCATCGGTGACATATCAGGAATTACGGTTTCCACAGTTGGTGTTTCTGCCGCCAAAGAATCGTCTGTTGTTTTTTTGTCTGTCATATCGAAGCCTCATGCATTCAAATTTCACTTTCACAAAGATGGCATGCATTATATCCGACTCAGATAATCAGGAAAAAAATCATTTCAGATTCATGCCACGATTTTCATCGACTCGATTGAAGCAAACTTCGAATCAATGCAACGGAATCGTGCGGTTGATGATGCTAAAGCGCCCGGCTTGAAAGTTGCAGTCGCTGCCAGATGATGGAAGTGAGATCAGCAGAGTTTAGAGTATAGAAATGCAGGCCAGGCGCACCTGCATTAAGTAATCTATCACAAAGATCGGTCACAATATCGAGTCCAAATGCCTGAATGGATTCGCTGTCATCGCCATACCCTTCGAGTTTTTTTCGAACCCATCGAGGGATCTCAGCACCGCATGAATCCGAAAATCTAACGAGTTGCGAGAATTTATTAATGGGCATTATTCCTGGAACTATGGGTACATTCACACCTACCGCTTCACAAGATTCCACAAAATGATAATATGCGTCCGCATTATAAAAGTATTGTGTAATCGCCGAATTAGCGCCATTTTCGATTTTCCGCTTAAAATTCTCGAAATCGAATTGCGCGGAACGCGCTTGCGGATGATATTCCGGATAAGCTGCCACATCGATATGAAATGCGGAACCAAATTCTTCCCGGATAAAAGCAACCAGTTCACTGGCATATCGAAATTCTCCCGGTTGTGCCATGCCGGAAGGTAAATCACCGCGTAGGGCAACAATTTGCCGTATCCCTGCTTGGTAGTATCTATCTAAGATGGAATGGATATTTTGGCGTGTCGATCCGATACAGGACAAATGGGGTGCAACGTTATGGCCTTCGGCATGAATTTCCAGCACCGTTTCCAGTGTTCTTTCCCTGGTTGAACCTCCCGCACCAAAAGTTACTGAAAAAAATTTCGGCTTAAGCCTTGCCAATTGCTGCCGGGTTAATCGTAATTTTTCTATCCCTTGGGGAGTTTGGGGGGGGAAAAGCTCAAAACTGAACGCAGGAGCGAATTTTTTCTGTGATTCCATTTAGAGGCTTAGCTAAAATTGAACGTCATCAATGATTATGCAATTACCTAACATGTAATTCTAATCATTAAGATGCGAGAATTAATCAAATCAAATCCGATCAATTAATTCCCGCCATATTTAATGATTAATAACGATACATTTCAGGTTTATAAGGACCTTCCTTGTTCAATCCCAGATATTTAACCTGTTCATCGGTTAACTCTGTCAGTTTTACACCAAGCTTTCCGACATGCAATCTTGCAACTTTTTCATCCAAATGTTTTGGCAATACATAAACATTCTTCTGATAATTTGCGCCATGCTGCCACAATTCGAGTTGCGCCAATACTTGGTTGGTGAATGAGCTGGACATCACAAAAGACGGATGTCCTGTGGCACAACCCAGATTCACTAACCTGCCTTGCGCGAGCACGATAATACGGCGGCCGGTCGGAAATATAACGTGATCAACCTGCGGTTTAATATTTTCCCACGTATATTTTTGCACCGAAGCAATATCAATTTCCGAATCAAAGTGACCGATGTTGCAAACAATTGCTTGGTCTTTCATTTGCAGCATATGATCGTGCGTGATTACTCGAACATTGCCAGTTGCAGTTACAAAAATATCCGCTTGGCTGCAGGCGTCGTCCATTGTTACTACACGATAGCCTTCCATCGCTGCTTGTAGTGCGCAAATCGGATCAATCTCGGTAATCCAGACAGTAGCACCCAAACCCCGTAGCGACTGCGCGCAGCCTTTACCGACATCACCATAGCCACAAACTACTGCAATCTTTCCAGCGATCATAACGTCTGTTGCACGTTTAATACCATCCACCAGCGATTCCCTGCAGCCATAAAGATTATCAAATTTCGATTTTGTGACAGAATCATTGACGTTAATGGCTGGAAACGGAAGTTCTCCGCTCTTTTGCATTTCATACAATCGATGCACACCGGTTGTAGTTTCTTCTGTCACACCGCGAATCCGTGCAAGATTTTTTGAGTACCAATCAGGATTGGTAGCTAATTTAGCTTTGATTGCTGCAAACAATGCAGATTCTTCTTCATTACTTGGATTAGCGATAACAGCCGGGTTTTTCTCAGCTTTGGTACCTAGAATTAGTAGTAACGTGGCATCGCCACCATCATCCAGAATCATATTAGCGCCGCTTGGTTGGCCGTCAACGGTCCACTCAAAAATTTTGTGCGCATACTCCCAATAATCTTGCAAAGACTCGCCTTTATAGGCAAATACTGGAATATTTTTTGCCGCAATGGCAGCTGCAGCATGATCCTGTGTTGAGAAAATATTGCATGACGCCCAACGCACTTCCGCACCCAGAGCCACTAAAGTTTCAATAAGCACGGCTGTTTGAATCGTCATATGCAATGAGCCCGCGATTCGAGCTCCCGCTAACGGTTTCTGGTTTGCGTATTCTTTACGCAATGCCATTAATCCCGGCATTTCCGTTTCGGCAATCGCAATCTCCTTCCTTCCCCATTCCGCTAGGGAAATATCCGCTACTTTAAAGTCGTTAAAAAAACCGCCATTTGAATTTGGCACAGCGTTCATAGTCATCTCCTAAAAATATGAACGAGCGCAGTTGTGATTTACCCCATCTATGCTGAGCCTCACGGAAAAAACCGTTGCAGCGCTCCTCAGCATAGAGGAAATGATAAGATCGATGGTTGACGGCACTTATCGGGGAAAGTTTAAAGCCCGGCATCGGCACGCAATTGCGCCGCTTTATCGGTAGCCTCCCAAGTAAAATCAGGAAGTTCACGGCCAAAATGGCCGTATGCCGCAGTCTGAGAATAAATAGGACGCAATAAGTTCAGCGCATGAATAATGCCCCGAGGACGCAAATCGAAATGTTTCTCGATTAATTGAACAATTTTGTCGTCAGCGATCTTGCCTGTTCCGAATGTATTGACCATCAAGGAAACCGGTCTCGCAACGCCGATTGCGTAAGCAACCTGCACTTCGCATTTACTCGCAATACCTGCGGCCACAATATTTTTAGCAACATAGCGGCCTGCATAAGTCGCGGAACGATCAACTTTGGATGGATCTTTTCCTGAAAAAGCACCTCCGCCATGGTGCGCTGCTCCGCCGTAGCTATCAACAATGATTTTACGCCCAGTTAAGCCGCAATCCCCCATCGGGCCTCCGACAACAAAACGCCCTGTAGGATTTACCAGATATTTAATCTGATTGCTAATCATATTAGCAGGCAGTATTGGCTTAATAATTTCTTCAATTACTGCTTCTGATAATGCCTGATGTGAAATATCAGGATCATGTTGTGTTGAAATTACAACCGTTTCTATATTTTTTGGCTTGCCATTTTCGTAACGCACCGAAACCTGTGATTTTGCATCAGGGCGTAACCAAGGTAGTTGACCTTTTTTCCTGAGTTCTGCTTGGCGTTCCACCAATCGGTGCGCATAAAAAATAGGCATCGGCATCAACTGCGGCGTTTCATCGCAAGCATAGCCAAACATAAGCCCTTGATCCCCGGCGCCTTGATCCATTTCTTCTTCTTTGGTTCGATTGACCCCTTGTGCAATATCCGGCGACTGCTTATTAAAAGCTGTTAATACCGCGCATGTCGTCGAATCAAAACCGATATTCGAACTGGTATAACCGATACGCTTCACTGTTTCACGGGCAATGATATTGTAATCGACCGACGCATGCGTCGTAATTTCCCCGGATAGTACAATTAATCCAGTACTGCACAAAGTCTCACAAGCAACCCTGGCATTTGCATCCTGACTTAAAATTGCATCAAGAACCGCGTCGGAAATTTGATCAGCCACTTTATCGGGATGGCCTTCTGAAACAGATTCGGAAGTAAAGAGATAGTTATTCATAATTTGTCAAGAAAATTTAAAAAGTTTTGATTATACCTATTTTTTTAATGAATTCATGCAATTTAACTATGCTATTCGCGTTATTTATTATTGAAAGCATTTAACTTATAAAATTAAAATAATGTGTAAACTGTTGTAAGTAAGACGAAAGGGATGGGTAGAAGGTGCAAAAAGTGTTGGTATAAAATAGTT
>LWDH01000048.1 GCA_002083395.1 Proteobacteria bacterium SG_bin4
ACTTCTTTAAGTGCTTAACTTCCTAAGACCCAATTTCTAATATTGCTTAAAGGCTTAAGATATTTTGCACCTGCATCAGTAATGAAGTTATTTGCCAGCCCAACCTCAACAAGATTTGTTAAAGATGAAATATGCTTAACTCCGATACTCCCAATCATACAATCATTGACATGGAGCACTTCTAAGTGCTTCAAATGTTTCAAATGTTCGACACCGCTATCCTGAATTTGATTATCCGATAAATTAAGTTTAGTAAGGCAATTTAACCTTGATAAATAATCAACACCATTATCCTTAATCTGATTATTTGCTAAATCAAGCGTAGTAAGTTTGTTTAGATCTGCAAGATAAAAAGCGCCTTTATCGCCAATGTTATTACCTATCAAACCAAGTTCAGTTAGATTTTCGATCCAAGAAAGGTATCTAACACCTTCATTGCCAATCGCATTATATGAAAGATCAAGTGTTATCAAACTACTCAGTTTAGACAGATATCTTGCACCTGCATTTCCAATATTTGATCCAGCAATATTCAGCTTTGTAAGGTTTTTCAAATTTACTAGGCTCTTAATTTCTATTGGCTTAATCTGAAAGTCCCTCAATACAAGCGAAGTTAAGTGTGAAAGAGAACTTAATTTTTCACATATATTATTGACATCTGAGGTTAACTGATAAACGCGACTATAATCCGAGACCCAATGCGATAAATGGTGTAGGAATCCTTTTTTATCATAAATGAGGTTTGGCCCAACTAAAACCAATTCTGGGGATTTTTGATCATAAATTTCTACTATAACTTTATCTAAATCTTTCGCAGAAATTTTTTGTATAGTTTTTACTATCTCCATAGTACGTGAAAACCCCAATATAATAATGTACCCCGCCGCAAGCAGCGGGGTATTAACCTCGCTCTTCAATCTGCTGGTTTTCAACCAGCTTTCGCCCCAAGGGGCGGAGAATTAAACCCAAGAGATTAATACGATGATTTAAACGTATTATCCCGGAACACACCAATTTCGAGCTCTCCCAATCTCCTCATACATCCACACAGGATCAAGATCCGCAGCGTTCGGCCATGTCAGCGCACCGAGTTCTATACGAACCTGATTAAATAATTGCATATCTTTCAATGCTGAAAAAATACCGGCTTTTTCACTGAAAATAAGCTGCGATATGTCGATGGTACCGGTCGTGCAATCGTTGCAAGTCACAGAAAGGCAATAATCAGTCAATTCAGTCACTGAACATTAAGATCCTCTCGGAATAATTTCATCTTTCAGATTCTTTCTCTGATGCACTACAGTAAGTACAAAAATTTCCTCGTCTTTTGTCTCATAGATGATGCGATAGGAATAGAGGAGTAGTTCTCTTACCGCTTCTTCATTGAGTTCTGGGACCATTCTTCCCATTTTCGGTAACCCATTTAATTCATCGACTAATTCGCGTATATCATGCACAACCTTTTTCGCATAGTAATGCGAGTCGCGGGCGATGAAATCATGGATAGACCGTAAATCAGTAATCGCCTGCTGTGACCAAGTTACCACGTATCGATTTCCTGCTTCAGTTGCTCAGCCGACAGCGTTTTGCCTTGCACGACGGCTTCTCGCCCTTTTCTGATTTTGTCCAACAGGTATAACCGGTACATGATTTCATCCATATCCGCATCATCCGGTAATTGATGAATAGTTTTTAGTGCTTCCTGCTTGATTGCCTCCATTTTGCTACCTCACTTATTAAAAGAACTCAGCACTGATTCGTATTTATCGGCTAATCGGCTTATACCGTATCCGTTTTGGTTTCGCGCCTTCCTCACCCAGGCGTTTTTTCTTATCGGCTTCGTATTCCTGGTAGTTACCGTTGAAGAAGGTCCATTGCGAGTCGCCTTCGGCGGCGAGGATGTGGGTGGCGATACGGTCTAAAAACCAGCGGTCGTGCGAGATCACCAGCACGCAACCGGCGAATTCGAGCAGTGCGTCTTCCAGTGCACGTAGCGTTTCCACGTCGAGGTCGTTGGACGGTTCGTCGAGCAGCAGCACGTTGCCGCCGGCGATCAAGGTTTGCGCCAGGTGCAGGCGGCCGCGTTCACCGCCGGAAAGCTGGCCGATGATTTTTTGCTGGTCGCTGCCTTTGAAGTTAAAACGGCCCAGATAGGCGCGCGCCGGGGTGGTGTATTTGCCGACCACGAGGTTGTCGTTGCCGCCGGAAATGGCGTCGAACACGGTTTTATCGTTTTCCAGCGTGTCGCGCGCCTGGTCGACATGCGCGATTTTGACCGTCGGGCCGATTTTCACTTCGCCGGAATCGGGTTGTTCCTTACCGGTGATCAGTTTGAATAAGGTCGATTTGCCCGCGCCGTTCGGGCCGATGATCCCGACAATCGCGCCGGGCGGGATCTTGAAGCTCAGGTTGTCGATCAGCAGCCGGTCGCCGTAGGATTTCGATACGCCGTCAAACTCGATGACTTCATTGCCGAGGCGGTCGCCGACCGGGATGAAAATTTCCTGCGTTTCGTTGCGCTTTTGGTATTCCATCGAATTGAGTTCTTCAAAACGGGCCAGACGCGCTTTGGATTTGGCCTGGCGGCCTTTGGGATTTTGCCGCACCCATTCCAGTTCCTGCTTCATTGCTTTCATGTGCGCATCGATTTGCTTGTTTTCCTGCTCCAGGCGCGCTTCTTTCTGCTCCAGCCAGCTTGAGTAATTGCCTTTCCACGGGATGCCGTGACCGCGATCGAGCTCGAGAATCCATTCGGCGGCGTTGTCGAGGAAGTAGCGGTCGTGCGTCACCGCGACGACGGTGCCGGGGAAACGCACCAAAAATTGTTCGAGCCATTCGACCGATTCGGCGTCCAGGTGGTTGGTCGGCTCATCGAGCAGCAGCATGTCGGGTTTTTCCAGCAGCAGCTTGCACAACGCCACGCGGCGTTTTTCCCCGCCGGACAGGTTCTTAACCACCGCATCCCACGGCGGCAAACGCAACGCATCGGCGGCGATTTCCATTTGATGCGTGGTATCGCTGCCCGCAGTGGCAATGATCGCTTCCAGCCGCGCTTGCTCTTCCGCCAATGCATCGAAATCCGCGCCTTCTTCGGCATACGCGGCGTAGACTTCATCGAGTTTTTTCTGTGCCTGCATCACTTCGCCCATGCCTTCCTCGACTTCCTCGCGCACCGTGTGTTCGGGATTCAGTTGCGGTTCCTGCGGCAGATAACCCACGCGGATATTCGGCAAGCGCTGCACTTCGCCGTCAAATTCCTTATCGACACCGGCCATGATGCGCAGCACGGTGGATTTGCCGGAACCGTTCAAACCGAGCAGGCCGATCTTGGCGCCGGGAAAGAAGCTGAGCGATATGTCTTTGATAATCTGACGTTTTGGTGGAACCATTTTGCTCACGCGGAGCATCGACATTACGTATTGAGCCATGAGTGTGATCTTTGTTGATTGATTGAAAATAGAAAGGAATTAAGGAAACAGCGAAAGTGTAGCGCACGTAACCGTGCAATGAAAGCCGCGATCAGCCCGCTTGCGAAGCGTGACCGACACGGCGGATCGACACAAACTTATTACTTGCGTCGAACACCAGCTCAAACGTGCCATACACGCCGTGGCTTTGCACCACCTGCCGCAACACATTCGCCGGGAAATAGATAACACGGCCGTCGGTGGTTTCAGCCGCTACGGTATCGATAGTGCCGTCGTAATAAAGCTCAAGTTGATACGCCGGGATTTTCAGCACGACGTGGGCGCGTTGATGCATGTGCGTACATAAGAATCAGGGACGTTGAAGATAGATGCAACCCATCGGAAAAAGGGTTTCAAAAATAGACCGCAATTCCGAGCGGATTTTTTGTTCACTGTCACCACATTTCATTTTTACTTTGCGAATGATGCTACTAATGGGCGTTTTTCCATCCATATAGCGGAAACACGCTTTATTGACTTTGTTGCCGCTTAACTGAAACACCGTTTTTTCATGGTTGATGGTAAACGTGATGCTGAGCGTTTCTCCGGGCTTGATCGCTTCATGGATGGCCATATTTTGATTCGCCAGCTCGTGCTCCAGAATAATGGCATTGTCTTCATCGTCCATCGAGGCCATGCAAGCCGCTTGCCGGGAAAGATAACATTGATGCTTGATGTGGTTGGAAAACAGTTTTTCCGCGATGGATTGTTGTTGCTGCAAACTTTTCTCATGCCACGCCAGCCGGATGCTTTCCTCGGCGGCCAGATGCGCCGGATCGTAATACCGCTTGTCGCTGCCGAGAAAGGTCACCAGCCTTAGCTCCGCCGCCGCCGCGAGTTCATAGACTTGATTAACGTTGTAACAGCGGTCAACGCTGTGCAGCAATAAATCGTATAAGCCTGAATCGCCGTAGCCGCTGGCGGTAATCTCGTTCGCCCACTTATCCAAGTCTTTGATAAAAGCATGGTGCACGGGCAACGATCCGATTATCCGGCGCGCCATGTTCACTTTCTCTTGAATGCTCAAGTGCTGGGGAATCAATTCGCGAAACAGCGTCTGCATTAAATAAACGGCGTGTCTGCCATATTCGGCATACACCATCAGATACATCGCACCATCGTCCTTGAGCGCGCTTGCCAGCGCCCGGGAGCCTTCCACGGGATCATTCAGATGATGCAAAACGCCCGAGCAGTTGATGTAATCGAATTTTCCGATGTCCAGTTCCGGGATGGACAACAGGGATTCGGTCAACCAGGTAATATTGGTCAATCCACGAACTTCGGCACGCTGTTCGGCGATACGGCGCGATGCCGCCGACATATCCAGGTAAACGATTTCCGCCGAAGTGCCGCGCAGTTGTTCCGCCAGATAAATGACGCTGTCTCCGGTGCCACCCCCTGCTACCAGGCAACGGAAATCCCGGTCGAAATTTCTTTGTCCTTTGAAACAGTAATGATTCAACTCAGTCAGCGAATCGCCCACGGTGCGCAACAAACGGCTTTTTTCATCGCCGGGGTTCCTGGGAGGATACGGTAAAGCTTCGTACTGCTGCTTTACCGCGGAAATTATTTTTGATTCGTCCATTGCTTGTTCCCGCATGAAAGGAGTGAAAGGTGCCTTGTCATAAAGAAAGTGCAGTGCATCAGCAATAAACTACCACATCAAAAAATTTCACCATCCTGCAAATAACGCCACTTTCCCTCCGGTAAATCGCGCAATCCAATCTTGCCGATGCGCACCCGCTTCAAGCCGGTTACTTTAAGTCCAACCAGTTCGCACATGCGGCGGATTTGGCGTTTCTTGCCTTCGCGCAGAATAAAACGCAATTGATCGCGGTTTTGCCAGCTCACTTGCGCCGGTTTCAATGCCTGGCCGTCGAGGCTCAAGCCGTGATTCAGCAACGCCAGCTTGGCGGGCGGCAGGTTGCCTTCGACCCGCACCAGGTATTCCTTTTCAATGCGGGAATCCTCGCCGATCAATTGCTTGGCGATGCGGCCATCCTGCGTGAACACCAGCAAGCCTTGCGAATCGATATCGAGCCGTCCCGCGGGCGCGAGATTTTTCAGGTGCGCAGGCTGAAAACGTTTGGCCGGTTGCGCCGGTTGCTTCGAAGTAAACAGGTTTTCCGGCTTGATCAGCACCACGGCGGGCTGATAACCCGGTTCCGGCTGCCCGGACACATAACCGACCGGTTTGTTGAGCAGGATCGTGACCAGCCCGGTTTGCTGCGCTTGCGCGGCTTTATTCAGCGTGATTTTTTGCGTCGGATAAATTTTGGTGCCGAGTTCGGACACTCGTTCACCATCGACAAACACCCAGCCCAGTTCGATAAAACGATCGGCTTCGCGGCGCGAGCAGATGCCTTGCTCCGACATCAGTTTGGATAAGCGGATTTTTTCCATGAAGCGCTATAATATGGGCAATACGGGGAATGAAAAGTTGGCTTTACCGGCATTATAAGGGTAATCGCCCGATCATTTTTACATTACATTGTTAGGATTATTCATGGAAACACTCGAAGTAATACTGGAAAAAGCGCACCAACGCGCGCAAAAACTGGGACTTCCCTACAAAGGCGCGCTGCTGCCGATGGAGGCTTATCGCGTGCTGCAAGAACACGCACAGGCGCAATTAGTCGATGTGCGTTCGCGCGCCGAACTCGATTGGGTTGGCCGCATCCCCGGCGCAACTGAAATCGAACTGCGCTCTTACCCCGGCATGCAACCCAATCCGCATTTTTTCGATCAACTGGCCAGCCAAGTCGATAAATCCTTACCGGTGTTATTTATCTGCCGCAGCGGCGCGCGCTCGAATCAGGCCGCGGCGATGGCGACGAATATGGATTTTGCCGAGTGCTACAACATCCTGGAAGGGTTTGAAGGCGACCGGGATGAGAACGGCCAGCGCGGCAAAGCTTCCGGCTGGAAAGCGGCCGGGTTGCCGTGGGAGCAGAGTTAACCTAACGCTTAAAATTTTTTCTTGAAACCGCTATCTGCGCCTGCCTTTGTGAGACTTACAAGCCTAGTGCTAATAGCTACGCATGCTGGGCATTGACGGCGGTTTCGGCGAGGGCGGCGGGCAACTGCTGCGTTTGGCGGTTGCTTTGTCCGCCATCACCGGCATCGCGATCCGGATCGACAATATTCGCGCACGACGCGACAAACCGGGTCTCGCACCCCAGCACCTCGCGGCGGTATCAGCTGTCGGAAAGCTTTGTGCTGCAAAAATCGGTGGACTTGCATTACGATCGCAGTCGATCACATTCGAACCGCAACAAAAACCACACGGCGGCGATTATCGATTCGATATCGGTACCGCAGGCAGTATCACGCTGGTATTGCAAGCGCTGCTGCCGGTTCTACTGTCAGCATCGAACACGTGTCATGTGCAAATCACTGGCGGTACCGATGTCCGGCAAGCGCCGCCCGTGGATTATTTACGCGAGGTTTTGTTGCGCCTGATCAAGGGGCTTGGAGCAATTGTGTCGATACAAACGTTGCGGCGCGGCTATTATCCGCAAGGCGGCGGGCTGATAGAAGTCACGGCATCGCCTGCGAATCTGAAACCCGCGATGTTCGCGACATCGAAAAACATAAAAACAGTGCATGGCATCGCGCATGTCAGCAATTTACCCGAACATATCGCGCAGCGCATGAAGCACGCCGCACTGAAACAATTGGCGGCTGGTGGCATGCAAGCAATGATCGATACCCCGATTTTTGGCCGTGAAACAGCTGTCAGTCCGGGTGGCGCCATTGTCTGCTGGGCTGAAAATGAGCAAACTGCTTTAGGTGCCGCCAGCGTAGCCGAACGCGGCATTCCTGCCGAAACGCTGGGCCATGCAGTTGGCGAAGAATTGGCTGCTGATCTAGCCGCTGGCGTTGCGCTCGACCGCCATGCAACCGATCAGATACTGGTTTATCTTGCGCTTGCTGGTGGCGGTTCGTTGACAACGCGATGTTTGACATCACATGCGTACACTGCCATGTGGCTCATCGAACAATTCCTGCCAGTCAGTTTCGAATATTCGGAAACATCCGGCATATTTCTCGTAACCGTCAAATCGCTCAAAAACAACGCATGATCCCGATACACGAATTACTCGCGCGCATCCGCTGGGATAGCGATTTCGGGCGAGGCAAATTCGAAATTGCTTACGAGGATAAAGTCGAACATCAGCTCAAATGCGTGCCGCTCGTACAAATATACGTGGAACCGGGGCAGCATTTTTCGTTTGATGTTGCGGAAGACGATGGCACGATACATTCCGTGCCACTTCACCGGGTGCGTAAAGTATGGCGGGATGGCTTTCTGATTTGGGAGCGCCATCCCGGCCCGGTTGGAAAAGCAAAATGAACGAATTGGCAGTCATATCGATCAAATCCAATAGCATCGGTAAAAGCGTTTAAATTGGCGCAAGAAACCTTATTTTGTCGATATCTGTCACTAAAATTTAATAAACGGGCCGAATGATCAACGAAAATTTGCTGCCATAGAGTGGTGAATCTATTGTATGCTTTGACACACCGACAATATGAACCACTCACCAATATCCATGCGAATAATCCTTTTGTTACTCTTGTTGATCATGGCACATCCAGCATTTGCCGATGTGGAAAAAACCGCCGAACAAGAGCAGTTGCAGCAGTTGGAAACTGCGTTGGAGCGGGTGCATCAAGAATCACAGTCAGTTTATCAGCAATTCTTGATGGTTCAGGAATTACGCCGCAACGATGCTTCCGAGCCTTCGATGAACGTGCCGCTGCCCAGCATACCCGGGCAAAGCATTCCGATACCGAACTATAATGATTTGATGCAACGTCAACAGGCGAGACAAGCGCGCGTCAATCAATATTCCGCTGACTTAGACCGGCTTTATGCGCGCTATCAAGAATTGGAAAATGAAAAGCAGCAGATTTTGGAACAAATGAGTTTACTGAAAAACAAGAAACCGGAGGAATAGCTTTTTGTCTGCGTATTAAATCCGTGCCGGAGGGTTATTTACCTTCAAAATTCTTATACCAGAGATCATAAATCTCGTCAGACCAGAGCGATTTGATCCAGACGACTACATCGTCGACTTGCTGTTCCGTTAATTTGCCTTCCCATGCAGGCATCGAACCAATCTCTGGGGGAGTTCCTTTCAGAATCGTTTTTTTCAGCACTTCCGTCGAATGGTGCCAGGCATGCGCCGAGCTATCCAACGGCGGGGGCGGGTATTTTCCGTCCGGTCCCGGTTTGCGCCACTCCGGCGTGGCGGTGCCACCAGGACCATGACAACCAACACAGTTAGCGTTATATACAGCTTCGCCGCGCTGAATTTGCGCCGGATCGAAATTTCTTTCAACCAACGCGGTATCAGCGCCGCTTAACTGCTTCCAAGACAACGGCACTGGTGGCGCCGCATCGCCGCAGCCGATTACTAATGCTGCGGCAGCAACCCCGTTCACAAAATTATTACGACGTATGCTCATCTAAAACCGGCATTACTTGATGCGCATCACAGAACCGCCTTTCTCGGCTTCAGGTTTGACGGGCTCCGATTGCATTGCTTTCTTGGCATAAGGATCGTAGCGGTTGTAGATGGTTGCATCCTTACGGGATTGATCGCGTTCGGTAATCAACAAGACATTATAAGGATCGCTTCGCGCGCCTTCCATGCCAGGCGTACCATGCGGCATATCGGGCACCGACAGGCCGATTGCTTTGGGTTTTTCCTTCAGCAGACGGATAATATCCGGCGCCGGCACGTGACCTTCAATCGCATAGCCATTCACTAATGCCGTATGGCATGAGCCGACGGATTCGGAAAGCCCGGATTTTTTTCTGATTTCCTTGTTACCGACATCATGCGTTTTTACGGTAAACCCATGATCCCGCATATGATCCACCCATTTCGCGCAACAACCGCACGTTGGACTTTTATACACTTCAACAGTCGTGGTAGCCGCAGCCTGCGATGCAACGCTCAACAGTCCGGCCGTCATCAATGATCCAACTAAAAGGGTTTTGATTTGTTTGTTCATTTCTTCTCCACAATAATTTTTCCACGCATCTTTTTAAAATGGCCGGGCAACGGGCAAGCAAAATCAATAGCGCCAACGGTCGTAAATTGCCAAACCAATTCTTTTTGCTCTCCGGGTTCCAATTGCAGCAAATGCGCTTCCGTATGTTCCTTATCCGGATACATGCGCCGCATATTCGCAGCCTTCTTGAGATCCGCCATCGAACCAATCAACAATTCATGTTTGTGATCGCCGCCGTTTTTGACCACAAACCGCACCGTCTCGCCTTCCGTTACTTTCACTTCAGCCGGTAGAAACATGTTATCCACCTGCGTCAGCTTAATAATACGCGTTACCTTAGCGGCATCGCCTGGCTTGCCGAAATCGAGTTCCAATTGGGAATGATTTGCTGTCGAATAGCTATTGGTTGAAAACAAGACCAAGATTACCAATGGTATAATTCTGCTCATCGAATTCTCCTGAATAACAACCCTCGATCCAACTATCAGTCCTGATTAGAATTCGGCTATGCTAAATTGTTCCAAACCGTTTGTCGAATATCTGCAACGCCCCTGATATCGTTTGAACAAACCTATTGGTTATTCTTTCATCAAATTTATCGTCCAGCATGCAAAAAAAACAACAATATAATGTCAACAAGCTGCAAAAACGCTTGCGAAGATTAGTCGGCTCGGCAATCGCAGATTTCAATATGATTGAAGCTGGCGACCGGGTGATGGTATGCCTGTCCGGCGGCAAGGACAGTTATGCGCTGCTCGATATCCTGCGCAATCTGCAAGCGCACGCGCCGCTGGAATTTGAATTGATCGCCGTCAACCTCGATCAGAAACAACCCGGGTTTCCCGAACAAGTGCTGCCGACCTACCTGACCCGCATCGGTATGCCGTTCCGCATTGTCGAACAAGACACTTACAGTGTCGTAAAACGCGTCATCGCCGATGGCAAAACCACCTGCAGCCTGTGCTCCCGATTACGGCGGGGCGTGTTGTATCGGGTTGCCGGTGAGCTGGGCGCTACCAAGATCGCTTTGGGGCATCATCGCGATGACATCCTGGAAACTCTGTTCTTGAACATGTTTTATGGCGGCAAACTTAAAGCGATGCCGCCTAAACTGGTGAGTGACGACGGCAAGCATATCGTGATCCGGCCATTAGCTTATTGCAAGGAAAAAGATTTGGCAGCGTACGCCGCCGTCGCCGATTTTCCCATCATTCCATGTAACTTGTGCGGATCGCAGCCGAATTTACAGCGTCAGGTCATTAAAGAGATGATGCAGCAATGGGATAAAAAATTTCCGGGCCGGCTGGAAACCATGTTCCGTGCTCTGCAAAACGTGCAACTATCGCATCTGGCCGATACTTCCCGCTATGATTTTGCAAACCTCAAAGTACAGGACCGTCCGTTTGAGAACGGCGATATTGCCTTCGATGAGGAAACCTTCGAACCCAACATTGAAGAATTATTGCAACCCGGCAACGAAGACGCCGTGGAAATCGGCAATCAATTCCTGGTTTCTGGAAGCTGATCGCTATTTTTACGCCTCGGCGGCACCCATTTGAAAGTCATCGCCACCAATACGGCAAACGCGATATAAACCGCTGTCAGCACCGATTCAGACACTTGATAGAAAATGATACGGTGCAACCAGTGCTGAATGAAACTGACTTCCGACCCCATTTGGCGCAGGTTGTTTTCCCAAACAGTTAGCGGACAAACAATTCCGAGCAATGACTCGGCCACCACCAATAAAATAGCGGCAAGGTGCAAATAGCGAAACCACGGATTTGCCACAAACGTAAGCCCCAGCCAAGCGCCAATCCAGATCACCGGCAAACTCCCGACGACAAACAGCACGTACAGAAAATGCGCTATCAAAACATGATCCGCCGTCACTTCAACTGCCCATTTTGCGGTCTGACCGTTGATCAATAATCGCCGGTTCCATAAGTTCGCATATCATTTTTGATCAGCTTAATACCCTCCACCTTACGGGCAATGGCGATGGCTTTATCCATATCATCCCGGGAATTGACCAGGCCGCTCAATTCCACCACGCCTTTTATGGTTCTGACATTGATATCGAACGGTCTTAAGGATGGTTCGTCGATAATGGCTTCATGTACTTTCGTGGTAATGACAATATCGCTGAATTGCTCGCGGCTGCCCTCATATTTCTGAGTGGATGCGCACGCAGGGAAAAAAAGCACTTGAAACGACAAGAATAAAACGATGAAACGATGATTAACCGTGAGCTGTGTCATGATAAGGTTCTCCCAAATGATTACGGAAAAAATAACCCCATCACATTGCGATATAAACCCTTGCTTTCCTACCTTCAGTCCCTTATCCAATCAAAATCAGCAGCTTTTGAATCCTCTGGTAAGTATTCGCAAACATCAGAATGCGCGAGGCCTTGCAAGGACAGAGTAGCTCGCTTGTATGCTAACGATTAAAGCATTCCATTCCTGTTGAACATATTACATGATTCGTTCCAGCAGAGGCAATGATTACGACGGCATCCCCCTTGACTGCAACAGCTTCTTGTTTAAGACTGCACCGGTTGCTCGGGCGCGGGTTGTTGTTTCAACAGCGGTTCAATCAGTTTTTCCAGCTTTTTCAAATTAACGCGGCCTAGATAGGTGTCAACAATTTCACCTGAGCGGTTTAAAACAACCGTATATGGAAGTGCGGACATGCGGTTTCCGGCAGCTTCGAGCAACGACCAGGTATTAAAGCTGCCGATCAGAACCGGATAATTGATGCCGAACTCCTGACTGAACATTTTCACTTTTTCAGGCTGATCAATCGCAATACCCACAAAGATCAAGCCTTGATCGCCATATTTACTCTGCGCTTCGACAAACTCCGGAATTTCCTCGCGGCAGGGCGTGCACCAAGTCGCCCAGAAATTTACCACCATGACCTTGCCAAGCCATTGCGAAACCGCCTGATCGTCGCCTTTTAAATCCGGGAAACTGGCTTCAAGAATCGCTTTCGCCCCTTGCTGACTTTCTTCACTGGTTAATTCCGTTTGATAAATATCCGACAACAATGAACGGAAAAACGAACCCGCGCCCAGCGCAATGACGGCAATACAAAGATACAAAAGAATCTGCTTAAATTTTGACATCGACCCATCCTAAAATTATTTTTTCTTCCTAAATCGCAGCTTGCAATCCGGTTTGAATATTCCTCAAATCAGCACTGCATTCAGCACTGTCAGGAAATCGTTATGATTGAGGAATCCAATGACTTTGATGTCCGGCACATCGCGGCCCTGACGATCAATAAATAGAATACCCGGCGGCCCGAACAACTTAAAGCGTTTGAGCAGCGCGGTATCATCCGGCGTGCCGTCGGTCACGTCGACTTCCAGCAGCACCACATCTTTCAGCCGGGCCTGCACTTTGGTATCGGAAAAAGTGAAGCGATCCATTTCCTTGCAGGAAACACACCAATCGGCATGAAACCGCACCATGATGTACTTATTCTTGGAGCGTTCAATCTGCTCATCAAGCTCCGCAAGGCTTTTTACCCGCTGAAACGGTAAAGCCGGATTTCCGGCAGCTCTCAATTCCGCGGTATCCACACTGCTCTGGACGATACCGATTTTGGAGAGTGGCTGCAGCACATCGCGGCTGCCGGATAACACCCCGACCAGCATGGCAACGCCGATCAGCAGCGCAATAACGCCGACACCTTTAAAAAATTTCTGCAACCCCGTCGCTCTTTCCGGCAAAGGATCGATCGCATGCAGGTAGATGGCGGATATGATCAGCAGCGCCGACCATAATGACATGTACACCACCTCGTTAATCACCGGCGAGACAATCCAGAGCGCAACCGCCAATAGCAGCACGCCGAAAAAGCGCTTGATCGACTCCATCCACGCCCCGGCTTTAGGCAGCAACGCGCCGGCCGATGTGCCGAGCAGCAGCAGCGGCACGCCCATGCCCAACGCCATGACAAACAACGCCGAACCGCCCAGCACAACATCGCGGGTTTGGCTGATGTAGAGCAACGCACCCGCCAGCGGTGCCGCGACACAGGGGCCGACAATCAACGCGGATAACGCACCCATGCCGAATACGCTGGTCAAATGCCCGCCTTTCAGATGCCCGGCTTCCTCGGATAATTTGGTCTGCAATGCTCCTGGTAATTGCAATTCATAGAAGCCGAACATCGAAAACGACAACAGCACAAAAATCACTGCAAAAGAACCTAAAACCCAAGCATTCTGCAGCGCAGCCGACAGCATCGCACCCGATAAACCCGCCGCAACGCCGGCAATGGCATAGGTAATCGCCATGCCGAGCACATACGCCAGCGCCAGGATAAAGCCATGCGATTTGGTCACATGCTTACCGCGATTGGCAATAATCCCTGACAAAATCGGAAACATCGGAAACACGCATGGTGTAAACGACAATAGCAAACCAATGCCGAAAAACCCGGTCAGGATCAGCCAATAATCGCCGGTTTCGAACATCCGCTCAATTTTGTAGGATTCGGTTTCGATGGCCGGAGCGCGGGAAGGCATTTGAAACAATTCCGCGGTTGCATCGACCGGTGCGGCTGTTGCCGGATTGCTGACGGCATCGGCAACGGCGCCAATCGCCGCGGCCACTGCCGGCAGCGTTAATTCGATGGCTTTGTGAATCGGTGCGTAACACACGCCGACCGGTTCATTGCAACCCTGATAATTTGCCACCAGCGTCAGTGGCTGTTCATTGGCGGGGTCTTCCCGTTTTAACGAAATCACCGCTTGAATCGGGTTGAAATAAACTTCCATTTGACCAAAGGTCATGTCGTCTTTCATTTGACCCGGTGGCAACGTCACTTTCTCGACGGTCAATCCTTCCTGCTTCGGCTCAAAAGTAATCTTGTCGCGATACAGATAATAATCCTTGGCCGGTGTCAGATGGGCGATCAACGTCTGGCCGTCGCGTACTTCCACCGTGATTTTGAACGCTTCATCCGGCGGCAGCAGCTCCTGCGGATTGCTTTGTCCGAGATTGATGCCCAGTCCCTGCAATTTCTGAAGTAAGCTGAAAGCTCCGCTTTCCTGCGCAAATGCGGGCGCGCAAGACAACAACAATAACAGTAAGTGAATTAATCGCATCGGTAATTTCTGTAGTATCTAGTCTGATAGGTGAGTTTCGTCGGCTACCCACTGCAGATAGGCAGGTAATCCGCCCAATATAGGAACCATAATCACTTCCGGAAGTTCATAAGGATGCATCAACTTGATCAACTGTTCAACCCGGTCATAATGCTGACGGCGGGTTTTGATCAGCACCGGAATCTCCGCTACGGACTCAATGGTATCCTGCCAGCGGTAAACCGAAGTGCAGGGGCTCAAAAGATTGACACAAGCCGCCAAATGCTGATCAATCAGAGCTTTCGCCAACGCATCGGCGCTTTCGTGATCGGGAAAATTAGAAATGATCAGTACGGATTCCATACATAAGATTGCTGCATCAAAGGTTATATTTTACCTTGCCTAGCGTTGCATTGGAAAAGCGTGATTTTGTTCATGGCCGCAATCGGCATATACTTTAACAATAATTTAGTAAAAGGATACATACCATGAAAGGATTATTCAGATTAGTCATTGTCTTGGCAATTATTACTCCGGTCACCATCTTCTTCGGTTACATCATCATGGACGAAGGCGATCAATTCACATCAGAACATTATATGGTCACGGGCTTGAGCATGGTTCCGCTGATTTTCGCGCTGCTGGTTAAATTCCTGATGACTGGCGCGGAAAAAGACAAAGAATAAAACATTTCTTTTTTGCCTCGAGCGATTGGTTATTCAAGCTCAAAATGTAAGAATTTTCCATCAATGTTTTCAAATATTCCTACAAATCAATAAATAACGTATTATTCAATTTCTGCTTCCTCTATTGATATCAAGCATTTTCCTTAAAATTCAAATGACTGACAAATACTATTGTTTTAGGGGAAGAGAATGGAATATTTCAGCAATATGAAAATTGGGAACAAGTTGATTGGATCGTTTGCAATTTTGCTTTGTATCACTGCTTTTTTGGGTTTGTTTTCTTTAACACAATTAAACAATCTTAATACTGCATCGACTGAAATAACCGGTAATTGGTTGCCTGCATCGAAAGTCGCAGCGGAAATGAATATCCAGACCTCCGATCTGCGCATTGCTGAAATGAGTCATGTCCTTTCCACTACCGATCAAGACATGCAGCGTTATGAAAAAAACATAGCCGAACTGACGCTGGCGCTTGAAAATAACCGCAAGGAATCTGCAAAGCTTGTAGCTAATCCGGAAGAACAGAAAATTTTTGACAGTTTTTCCAGGAAATGGGAAGCCTATTTGATTGAACATCACAAGTTGATCGATCTTTCCCGCGCCAATAAAACTGAAGAAGCACGAGCGCACATGAATGGCCCCTCGCTTCAGCTATTCGACGAAATGAGCGCTGAATTAGTCAAGCTGGTTGACCTTAACACCGCGGGAGGCATTGCCGCCAGCAAAGTCGCCGACCAGACCTATGCCATGTCACAAACGCTCATCATCTCAATGCTGCTAATTGCCATCGCAATCGGACTGACAATGGCCGTATTGGTAACACGCAGCCTAGTGGCGCAATTAGGGGGCGAACCAAAATACGCGGCGGAAGTGATGCAAAAAATTTCTCACGGCGATTTGTCCAGTCTGATCGAAGTCAATGCGAAATATCCGCAAAGCATGCTATTTGCCATGAAAGAAATGCAAGACAATCTGGTCAAAATTGTCTCTGAAGTCCGATCCAGCACTGAAACAATCGGCACGGCGTCGGAAGAAATCGCCCACGGCACAATCGATCTGAGTCAACGCACCGAAGAGCAAGCATCCAGTTTGGAAGAAACAGCATCATCAATGGAAGAGCTTACGTCCACGGTAAAACAAAATGCGGACAATGCCCGCCAAGCCAATCAACTGGCTGCGGGTGCTTCCGAAGTAGCGATGAAAGGCGGTGCTGTTGTTGGTGAAGTGGTGCAAACCATGAATTCGATCAATGATAGCTCCAAAAAGATTGTCGACATTATCAGCGTGATCGATGGTATCGCTTTTCAAACCAACATCTTAGCTTTAAACGCCGCCGTCGAAGCAGCGCGTGCAGGTGAACAAGGCCGCGGTTTTGCAGTAGTCGCAACGGAAGTGCGCACATTGGCGCAACGTTCCGCAACCGCCGCCAAAGAGATTAAGGACTTGATCAATGATTCAGTCACCAAAGTGGAGGATGGTAGCCGCTTAGTCGATGAAGCGGGTACGACAATGGAAGAAATCGTTAATGCTGTTCAACGCGTAACCGACATCATCAGCGAAATTTCCGCCGCTTCACACGAACAAAGCACGGGCATCGAACAGGTGAATCAAGCCGTATCGCAGATGGATCAAGTGACGCAACAAAATGCAGCGTTGGTCGAAGAAGCAGCCGCCGCCACTGAATCAATGAAAGAGCAAGCACAGACTTTAATTCAAGCTGTCAGCACTTTTAAATTGTCTCGTGACACCGCCCATCAAATCGCTATGCCAATCAAAAGGAGCAATCGTCCGGCGCTAGCCAAATTGCCGAATCGGGGCTCGGCAACAAAAAACAAACTCTTACCAGCCAGCAACCAGAATAATCCGGATTCTTCGATGACTCATGAACCGAAAAAAGTGGCAACAGCCGGCGGCGGGGATAGCTGGGAAGAGTTTTAATAATCCCGATCGGCTCTTTATATCAGGTTGATCCGTCCTTTTCACCGGCTAACGTGCTTGCGGATACATTCTCAAGCACGTTGGTAAGCCAACCCGGCGACTGCCAGATCTCCCAATGCCATGCCGCGAAATACGAAGGCTGTCCGCTCGGCATTACTTTGCCGGGGTAGTGCAGCTCCCGTCACCAAATCGGTCAGATCGCCGTGCACCAGCGCCGGATCGACCAGCGGCTTGGGCATACTGGCCTCCTGTTCCAGATCGTCGACGATTATGCGATCTAGCACCGGCAGACTGTCTTTCAGCCACGGCGCGGCCAAATCGGTCATGGTGACAAACGCGCCGGGCTTCAACCAATGCGCATCGAGAAACGGCACCAATTGCGGCGACAAAGTCACCGATGTGACAATCAAATCCGCATCGCGAATCGCTGCTTCGGCTGTTTGGCAGGCGATTGCGGCCAATCCCATGTTTTCAGCGGATTGGCAAAAGCTATCACGGCTCGGGCCGCGTGCATACGCACGCACCCCGGTTAACGGAAACAATGCGGCAAACGCTTGCAAATGGCTATGCGCCTGCACCCCGCAACCGATGAACGCCGCGACGGAAGCATCCGGACGGGCCAGCCGTTTGGCTGCGACCGCGCTCAAACCGGCTGTCCGTATCGCCGTGACCCAATTGCCGTCGATTACCGCTAAGGGTAATCCACTACGGCTATCGAGCAACGTCACCAGGGAATTGATGCTCGGCAAGCCTTGCTGCGGGTTATCCGGATTCAGTACCAGCGCCTTGACGGCCAGAAACGGCGGATCGTCGGCAGCCGCCAGCGTCGCCATCATGTAGCGGTTATCTGGCGGAGTAATGACTGCTTTGGGTGCATTCCATGCCTGTTGACGGCTGCGTGCCAGTAGCAAATGTTCGATACTGGCGGCAATTTCGTGGGGATTTAACTGCAAAGATTGCAACGAATCTGCCGATAGATAGCGCGGATTTGAACTTTGCGGCTGGCCGCCGGATCCATGCAAGATTCCTGCCGCGCTTCCAGGTTTTTGAAAATTTGTCATCGTATTTTAACCATCGGCTGCTATAATACCGCCCCCAAAGTATCAACTAACAGCTTATTTTTTGAGGAATTATTATGTCTCGTCCTATCCGCAATATCGCCATCATCGCGCACGTCGACCACGGCAAAACCACCATGGTTGACAAGCTCCTGCACCAGGCCGGCACCTTCGCCGCGCATCAGCAAGTTTCCGAGCGCGTGATGGATTCCAACGATATTGAGCGCGAGCGTGGTATCACCATTTTAGCCAAGAATTGCGCCATCGACTACGAAGGCGTTCACATCAACATCGTCGATACCCCCGGCCACGCCGATTTCGGCGGTGAAGTGGAACGCGTATTGTCGATGGTCGACGGTGTATTGCTGCTGGTAGACGCGGTGGAAGGTCCGATGCCGCAAACCCGCTTTGTAACCAAAAAAGCACTGGCGCAAGGCCTGCGCCCGATTGTGGTGATCAACAAAATCGACCGTCCGGGCGCGCGCGCCGGTTGGGTAGTCGATCAAACCTTCGATCTGTTCGATAAACTTGGCGCCAGCGACGAGCAGCTTGATTTTCCGGTGGTGTACGCTTCCGCGCTGAACGGTTTTGCCACCTTGGACCCGGATAAATCCAGCCCGGATATGCGCCCGTTGTTCGATACCATTCTCAACCATGTGCCTGCGCCTACCGGCAACCCCGATGAGCCACTGCAACTGCAAATCAGCGCGCTGGATTATTCCAGCTTCGTCGGACGCATCGGCATCGGCCGCATTCATCGCGGCAAGCTGAAAGCCGGTCAGGAAGTGATGGTGCTCGCGGGCGATAAACCGCCGAAAAAAGCCAAAGTCAATCAAGTGCTCGGTTTCCGCGGTCTGGAGCGGATACAAATGAAAGAAGCCTTGGCGGGCGACATTGTGCTGATCAACGGCGTAGAAGAGCTGAGCATCGGCGCTACGCTGGCCGATATCGACCAACCCGAAGCGCTGCCGATGCTGGCGGTTGACGAACCGACCCTGACCATGACATTCCAGGTCAATACCTCGCCGTTTGCCGGCCAGGAAGGCAAGTTCGTCACCAGCCGCCAATTGCGCGAACGCCTGGAAAAAGAATTGCTGACCAACGTTGCGCTGCGCATGGAAGAAACCAATGAAACCGATTCGTTCCTGATTTCCGGCCGTGGCGAATTGCACCTGACCATTCTGCTGGAAAACATGCGCCGCGAAGGTTATGAACTGGCCGTTTCCCGTCCGCACGTGGTGATCCGCGAAATCGACGGCGTCAAATGCGAGCCGTTTGAAATGCTCACTGTCGACGTCGACGAAGCCAATCAAGGCGCAGTGATGGAAGCACTCGGTGCGCGCCGCGGCGATTTGCAAGACATGGTATCAGATGCCAAAGGGCGCGTAAGACTGGATTACCGTATTCCGGCACGCGGCTTGATCGGTTTCCAATCGGAATTCATGACCATGACGCGCGGCACTGGTTTGATGAGCCACGTATTCGACGAATTCGCGCCGATGCGCCCGGAAATCCCGCCGCGCAGAAACGGCGTACTAATCTCCGCCGAACAAGGCGAAGCTGTCGCGTATGCGCTCTGGAAACTGCAAGACCGCGGCCGCATGTTCGTCAGCCCCGGCGATCGTCTGTACGAAGGCATGGTGATCGGCATCCATACCCGCGATAACGATTTGGTCGTGAACCCGATCAAAGGCAAGCAACTGACCAACATCCGCGCATCGGGAACCGATGAGGCGGTGACGTTAACCCCGCCGATTCAACTCACGCTGGAATCCGCGATTGAATTTATCGCCGACGATGAATTGGTGGAAATCACCCCGAAAACCATCCGTATCCGCAAACGCTACTTGCTGGAACACGAACGTAAGCGCGCTTCACGCGCGGCAGCATAATCGCTGACCTTCAAACGACTGCGCCGGTATTGATCCTACCGGCGCTTTTTATTCCTACCTGCTACTCCTCAGCAAATTCGGCGGCAATCCCATCGGCTCGAAATCCTTTAACAATGGCACATCGCTTTTATTAATCGAACGGATGTCCATATCGTAGGTGCCGTGCGGCCCCCAACTGCCGGTAAATTGCTTGCCGTCCGGCGTAAACGTCCAGCACATATCCTCGCCGCCGGTATTGACCGCATCGCCGAGATTCACCGGCTGCTGCCATTCGCCGTCGGCGTTTTGCTGCGAAATCCACTCGTCATGCCCGCCGCGCGAACCCAGATCCGGCCGCGTACTGGTGATGATCAAGCTCTTGCCGTCTTTCGACAATCCGGTCCAATGCAAATGATCGCGGTGCGGCGAATTGACTTTCAGCCCCAAGCTTTCAGGCTTCTGCCACACGCCGTCTTTTTTCTCGACCTTCCAGATATCGCTGTCCTGGGTCACGCCGGGCTGGTGGTAGCTGAAATAAATCAGACTGTCGGACGCGATGATCGGACAATGCTCCTCGCCGGTCGGCGTGTTGATATTCGGCAATTCCGGCACGTCGTTCCAGTTTTTAGCCTCCTGCCACACACCGTCGACTTTCTGCACCACGTACAAATCGCCGGACAACATATTGCCCGGCTCGTAGCGCGTGAAATAAATCACATTGCCATCATCGGAAAAGCTCGGCTCCAGCTCCCACGCCGAAGTATTGATGTTCGGCCCCACCTTGGGATCGATGCCCGGCCCCAGATGGATCGGCTCCTGCCATTCACCGTTGACCAGACGCGACATCCAGATATCGAAACTGTAATTACCGCCGGGCGACTGGATGCTGCCCTCGCGCGTCGATACAAAAATCGCAGTCTTGCCGTCGGCGCTGTAGGTAATCTCCATCTCCGAACCGGCCGAATTGATTTTCCCGGCGATGCTGTTCGACACCCGCGGATGCTCCGTCGCCGCACCACTGCCGGAACCGTGCATACCCGGCATCGCGTGGGAAACGCCCTGCGCCACAGCAAATGCCAGCGGCACGGCTAAAAGTTTTAGATTAATAAATTGCTTTTTCATTGATGGGCCTCCTGTTTCAGCGAATATGCTTTTACAAGAATAGGCTGGTGCGTTTGTTATTGCAATTCAATTTTTACCGCTATTCTTTTCCTGCCATGCCGCAAATTCCAACGGCCGCAGACCGAACCGAATGACATTTCCGGAATGAAGATTCCGAAATTCCTCCATCACCAGCGCGACAAAACGCTCACGATCGGCCTCGGCCACGGCACCGGGCACTTGGGCGCGGATCGCTGCTAAGTCGGCTTTAGCGCCGCTACGGACAATAGCTGCGACAAGTGCTGACAACTGGGTGCGATAGCGCAGGCGCACAGCATCCGGCGGCACCAGCTGCTGGCGCACGGCGACGTATTGCTGGCAGGAACGCTCGTAGGCGCGCACGAAGATATCGCGCAGCAATTCCACGCGATTGAGCTCATAGATGCCAAGCAGGGCTTCGATGTAATCCTTCGCGGCGACGTCGATGAAGGACAGCGGCGAGAGGTTATGCCGGATAAAGGGAATGTTGGCGGCCAGCCGGGAAACGCGCTTATTGACGTCCTCAAACGGTTGCAGGTACGGCAGATGCACCATCAGGAAGAAAGCTTGCTCAAAGGGATCGAGAATTTCGTCCGCCATCTCGATAACGACGCCGAATAGCTCCTCGATACGCTGGGGCAGAGCAACCGGCAGATAAACACTGCCGCCGATTTCGACCGGCCGGTTACGCAGGCGGCCGCAAGTTGCGGGATCGGGCATGAGACCATCCGACAAAAAGGCATGCAACGCGATGATGGTTTCCGGATTAACACCCACATGCTCGGTATCACGCACCAGATATTCAATCGCCGCCTTGTGATTGAGGATCATCTGGGTTTCCAGCGCATCCTTACCGGCGGCGGCTTGCCCGTATTCGATGAGGCGTTCGGTATCGAGCCGCGAATAGGTGTTGCCCTCCAATTGCGACGAGGCCCAGGAAAGATCAATCAACAAACGATTGAGAATGTCGCGGGCAAAAGTACCCGCCGGAGCGTCTTCAACCTCTGGCGTGGCCGGACGGCCAAGGTTGTGCAATTGCGCACGCAGGGATTCGGGGAGATAGGCCGTACTATTCGGGGTATATTGCTCCAGGAAAGACTGCTTGTAACTGACCGGCTCCCGCTGTTGCCTGGGCTGACGCACATAACGCCGGATCTCTTCCCCTCCCGACGATACCGGAATATCAACCTCGGTGCCCGGAGAGGCTGCAACTAAAGCCGGTTCATGTGTCCGGGCGTAGATTATTTGGGATTGGCGGTAACGCAGACTCGGGCCTTTACCGGAAACAAATACCCTTTTCTGATCGGCCAAGTTTGCAAGACGGCGCTGCAACGTACGGCGGCTGACTATCTCTGCCAATGCCGCATGCAGCGCGTCGATACCAACGCCTTCGATGTGCCGGGCAATCTCGGCTTCGATCCGCTCGTTCAGATCATCAGTCAGTTTTTTGGGCATAACAAGATTATTTGGCGCGATAGAAAAATTATTACGCCAAAAGACTAACTTTATTGGCGTGATTTGTCAAAATTTGCGTCAATTAGCTGCGACTGAATTCATCGCCAACGACGAACTGGTGGAAATCACGCCGAAAACCATCCGCATCCGCAAACGCTTCTTGCTCGAACACGAACACAAACGTGCTTCGCGTGTGGCTGCTTAAAAGCTGATATCCAAACAAAAGGAGCGCCTCGGTATGATTGATACCGGGGCGCTTTTTTATTCTTTCTACCGCAATAATCAGTTAGTCCGCGTTCACTTTACTGCTTTTCAGTAAATTGGGCGGCGGACCGAGCGGATGTCCATGTCGTACGTGCCGTGCGGCCCCCAACTGCCGGTGAAATGCTTACCGTCCGGCGTAAACATCCAGCACATATCCTCACCGCCGGTATTAATGGTATCGCCGAGATTCACCGGCTCCTGCCACTCGCCATTCGCCAGATGCGACATCCAGATATCAAAACTGTAATTCCCGCCAGGCGATTGAACACTGCCTGTACGCGTCGACACAAAATCGCCGTTTTCCCATCGGTGCTGTAAGTAATCTCCGAGACCTTTGCAAAACCCCTGATTTTTTAAAGTCAGGCA
>LWDH01000049.1 GCA_002083395.1 Proteobacteria bacterium SG_bin4
GCAACTTTGAGGGGAGACCTCAGAGTCTGACCCCATTGATCCGTGATCTAATAACAAGCGCAGGTGACGTTGCGCAAGATTGACCGTGAAGAAATAGGTTCCGCCTTTTACATCGGCACGCCGGTATCGCATGGTTGTTCATTTTCTCATGCCAGCATTTGATGTTGGGGTTCGCGGACTCACCCCAACCTACCGGGCTTTTGAATTGACAGATCTTCGGTCTTAGTTAGAACCAGGCTTACACATGAAACAGTTCCTCGGTCTTTGCTTTCTGTACATATGCCTTCACAAAACTTTCGTTGACCAATGGACGTTTTTCATTTAATTCGGGTTCCAAGTAATAGATGTAAAACGTTTCAATATCCTCAACGAATAATTCTGGCATTCCACCAAAGCACCAATAGTAACTAAATAGCTTTCTGTCTCGCCAATGCTGAATTAATCTGGCCTGCACAGAATTAGCTTTGCCAACATATACGATTTTCTCCTCTGCAACGAGAAAGTAGACTCCACCTCTGTTGGGGCCATCTCCGAGTTCATAGGGCACGGCATGATCAAGTATATGCTTTTGCGAATAAGCAAAGCGGAGGAAATTCTCCCGAAACCATTCGAGCGGATCTTGTCCTGTCCCTGCCCAAGGAGAAGGCACATAACATAAATACTCATGCCCTTCGATGTCGATGTTCATCGCCTTTACTGGCTCTACTCGGAATTAGGCATCCGAAATGACGCAATGTAATGCGTCATCAATTGAATTTACTTTTAGAATTAACATGCTACCATCTCCCTACATTATTAAAATGTGTCAATTCAATTTTTAATATAGTACACTTCGCCGAATTCATAAACCAGTGAAAAATGCTATTTTCAACCCATTCACCCCAATCACCCCAACTTCTGCATCAACTCCTTAATCCGCATTACCCGTTTATTTACATCCTCGATCTTCACCAAGATTTTCAACCGATCCTGACCAGAGAGCGAGTATTCTCGGCTGCTTTGGATCAGTTGGATGATTTTGAGCGGATCGATCGGCGGGTTGGGGATGAATTGCACTTGGATGCTGTCGGCGCTGGCGTCGATGCGGGTGATGCCGAGCGGTTTGGCGGCGATGCGCAGGCGGTGGCAGTCGAGCAGGGCGCGCGCCGGGTTGGGCAGCAGGCCGAAGCGGTCGATCAGTTCGCGTTGCATGTCGTCGAGCTGGTCGTTATCGCCGCAGTTGGCCATGCGTTTGTATAACACCAGGCGTTCGTGGATGTCGTGGCAATAGTCGTCCGGCAACAGCGCGGGGACGTGCAGGTTGATTTCGGTGGCAACGCCGAGCGGGTGCTGCATGTCGGGTTCTTTGCCTTGTTTGAGCGATTGGATCGCGGTGTCGAGCATGGTACTGTACAGGCTGAAGCCGATTTCCTGCATTTCGCCGCTTTGCGATTCGGAGAGCACTGCACCGGCGCCGCGGATTTCCAGGTCGTGCATCGCCAAGTAAAAACCCGAACCAAGTTCTTCCATCGCTTGGATCGCTTCCAGGCGTTTCTTCGCTTGCGCGCCGAGCGCTGCTTCCGGGGGCGTCAGCAGATAGGCATACGCTTGGTGGTGCGAGCGCCCGACGCGGCCGCGCAGTTGATGCAGTTGCGCCAGGCCAAATTTGTGCGCTTCGTTGATGATAATGGTGTTGGCGCTGGGGATGTCGATACCGGTTTCGATGATGGTGGTGCACAGCAGGATGTTGAAGCGCTGCTGATAGAAATCGCGCATCACGTGTTCCAGCTCGCGTTCCGGCATTTGGCCGTGGGCGATATTGATGCGCGCTTCCGGCAGCAGTCCGCTGAGTTTTTCGTACATCAATTGAATGCTGCTGACTTCGTTGTGCAGGAAATAAATCTGCCCGCCGCGTTTCAGTTCGCGCAGGCACGCTTCGCGGATGATGCCCATCGAGAAACTGGTGACGAAGGTGCGGATCGCCAGGCGGCGCTGCGGCGCGGTGGCAATGATGGAGAAATCACGCAGACCTTCGAGTGACATCGCCAGCGTGCGCGGGATCGGCGTCGCGGTCAGCGTCAGCACGTCGACTTCGGCGCGCAGTTTCTTCAGTTGCTCCTTTTGCCGCACGCCGAAGCGGTGTTCTTCGTCGATGATCACCAGTCCCAGATTTTTGAAGTGCACGTCTTTCTGGATCAATTTGTGCGTGCCGATGATGATGTCGATCTCGCCTTTGGCCAGACCGGCAATCGCTTGCGTTTGCTCCTTGGCGGAGCGGAAGCGCGATAGTTCGGCGATTCTGACCGGCCATTGATCGGCGATCAGACCGAAACGGTCGGAGAAATTCTGGAAATGCTGTTCTGCGAGCAGCGTGGTCGGCACCAGCACCGCGACTTGCTTGCCGTCGGCCACGGCAATAAACGCAGCACGCAATGCCACTTCGGTTTTGCCGAAACCGACGTCGCCGCAAATCAGCCGGTCCATCGGCTTGCCGGAGGTCAAATCCTCGATCACCGCTTTGATCGCGGCCGCTTGATCCGGCGTTTCCTCGAAACCGAAGCCTTCGGCGAATGCTTCGTAATCGTGCTGTTGCAATTTAAACTGGTGGCCTTCGCGCGCGGCGCGCTGGGCATACAGATTCAGCAATTCCGCTGCGGTGTCGCGCACTTGCTGCATCGCCTTGCGCTTGGCTTTGTCCCATTGGCTGCTACCGAGCTTGTGCAACGGCGCCGATTCCGGCGCGCCGCCGCTGTAGCGTCCGATCAAATACAGTTGCGACACCGGCACGTACAATTTGTCGCCGCCGTCGTATTCCAACGCCAGAAATTCGCTCAGCTCGCCGGGCCCGCCTTCGCCGACGTCCATGCTGACCAGGCCGAGGTAGCGACCGATGCCGTGTTGTTCGTGCACCACCGGGTCGCCCGGCTTGATCTCGGACAGATCGCGCAGGATGTTGTCGGTTGACGTCGATGATTTGCGCGATTCGCGCTCGCGGCGGCCGTGCACGTGCGTGGCATACAATTCGCTTTCGGTAATGAAAGCGATTTTTTCGGAGCCTTCGACAAAGCCGGTATACAGCGGCGCGACGCCGAGCATGAATGCTTCGTTGCTGCTTAAGAACGCATCGAAATCCTGGCAAACCACCGGATGCAGATCGTATTGCTGCAAATATTCGGCGACCAGTTCGCGCCGCCCCAAGCTTTCCGCCAGTAGCAGCACCCGCCCGCCGCTCATCTTGAACTGCGCGGCGAACACCGCCAGTTTCTCCAGCGGGTTTTCCGCATGCCGGTTGACTTGTACCGACGGCAGCGGCTGACTGGTTTTGACATCAATGACTTTAACGTCCTGCGGATTCACCAATAATTCAATGCGCGCGTAAGGCTTGATCGAACCGAAGAACTGATCGCTGGTTAAGAACAGCTCGGTTGGCGGCAACAACGGCCGGTCGCTGTCGCCGCGCAATAATTGATAACGCGATTGGGTATCGCGCCAGAATTCGTCGATCACCGGGCGGACATCGTGGTGCAAGCAGAGCCGGGTGTTTTCCGGCAAATAATCAAATAATGTGGCGGTTTGCTCGAAAAACAGCGGCAAATAGTATTCGATACCGGCGGGCGTACCGCCCTTGCTGATATCTTTGTAGATCTGTTTTTTCGATGGATCGCCTTCGAATTGCTCGCGGAATTTGCCGCGGAAAAACGTGCGCCCGGCTTCGTCGAGCGGAAATTCGCGTGCCGGCAGCAGCCGGATTTCCTTGACCGGGTAGATACTGCGCTGCGTATCGACATCGAAGGTGCGGATGGTGTCGATGTCGTTGTCCATCAGGTCGATACGGTACGGCAGCGGACTGCCCATCGGGAACAAATCGATCAAGCCGCCGCGCACGCTGTATTCACCCGGTGAAAATACTTGCGTGACGTGCGAATAACCGGCCAGAGTCAATTGGCTGCGCAATGCGGCCACATCGAGCGTTTCACCTTGCTTGAGGAAAAACGTATGCGCGGCGAGGTATTCTCGCGGCAGCATGCGATATAGCGCGGTGGTCAACGGTGCAATCAGCACGTCGCACGCGCCGGTCATCACTTGATAGAGTGTTGCCAGCCGCTCGGATACCAAATCATGATGCGGCGAGAAGGTATCGTACGGCAGCGTTTCCCAGTCCGGCAACAGATGCGTTTTCAGTTCCGGTGCAAAATAAGGAATTTCTTCCAGCAAACGCTGTGCATCGAGTGCATTGGCGGTAATGATCGCCACGGGTTTTGCTTGTTGCGCGAGCTGCGCCAGAAATAGCGCATCGCTGGAACCGGCAAAATCGGCGTAACGGAGAACAGCGCCCGGCTCAGGTAAAATCGGTTTTTGATGCATTTAATAAAATGGTCGTATTGTTGTGCTAAAAGCTATAGGCGGCAAGGCAAACAGTAATCAAAAACCGCCTATTATATGCGAGTTCTCAGCTGCCTTAATGAATGTAAGCGCTACTTGATGACGATGGATTGGCTATGAACAATGCGCGAATTTCCGTGTTATTTCTAGTTTTAAATTGCCCGGAATAGCGCTATTCTAATCATCAGTCACTTAACTGCCTGTATTTGGATTAGAATAGACATGCATTTTCTGAAAGAATAAACATGAGTGCTATCACGAAAATGAACCTATCGCACCTAGAACCAAAAATGATTCGATTGACTTGCAAGTTGATTGCATTAGCTTGCATGTCGACACCGTTTTTTGCACAAAGTTATGCAAATGCTGCGGTATTAACCGAAGAAAATCAGCAAAAAATTGAATGGGCGGTGTGGCGATACGCTGTCGATACCCCCTTACTGGTACAAACCATCGATTGGTTCCGCGATTTGACGCAGGATACCCGCGAATCAGCGGCGATCGCCGAGCTTTCCCGCCTGAAATTCATGCGAGCGCAACTGGAACTCGACAAGAATCACCGGGTACAGCTATTTGAACGCTGCATTACTACAGCGGACCGTGCTTTGATGATCAATCCCAACGATGTGCGAGGGCTTTTCTGGAAAGCTGCTGCGATGGGGAAAATGGCGGAAGACAGCGGTATCTTGAATGCGCTGAGAATGCTGCGGCCGATGGAAGAACTGCTGCTGAAAGTGGTCGAATTAGACGAAAGATACGAAAATGCCGGGGCGCACCGGGCGCTGGGCCGGATGTACCATAAGCTGCCTGGTTTCCCAATCAGTTTTGGCAGTAACCAGAAAGCGCTGGCACACCTCAAACGCGCGCACGAACTTTTCCCTGAAGATGTCATTACCCGCGCGTTTTACGCTGAACTGTTGTATGACATCGGCAAAAAGGTTGAAGCACGCAAGCACGCGGATTTTGTGTTAGCGGCTCCGATTGCCGAAGAAGATGCGTTGGAATTCTCAGAATATGTCGACATTGCGCTCGGCGTCGTCAAGAAAACCGGCGGGGCAAATATCCGTTTGGGAAATTATTAGCATCCCGATCAATATCTCATTTACTGCAACAGTCATTTTTTTGATCTAACTCAGGTTGCACGCCGCTTAAATCGGATAAACTAACATCAATTCCGATTTATCTTATCTCAGTTTTTATGACAGAAACGGTTATTGATTTAATCCGCCACGGTGAACCGGCGGGCGGGCGCCGCTATCGCGGACATGGTGTGGACGATCCGCTCACGGAAAGAGGATGGACGCAAATGTGGAGCGCAATTGGCGATTACCGGCAATGGAGCCAAATTATCAGCTCGCCGCTGCTACGTTGCCATACCTTCGCAACGGCACTCGGGGAACGTTACGGAATTCCTCTTGCTGTCGAATCGCGCTTCAGGGAAGTCGGTTTCGGCGTGTGGGAAGGACTCAGTCATGATGACATCAAGATCGGACGGATGACCGAGTATCAAGCGTTTTTGCGGGATCCGGTGAATTGCCGCCCGCGTGACGCGGAGCCGCTCGACGATTTTATGCAACGTGTCAGCGCAGCATACGATGAAGTGATCGCACGACATACCGGCAGACGGATTCTGATCGTTGCGCATGCCGGTGTAATGCGTGCGATTATCGCCAAAACTGTCCATGCCGCGCCGACCGGTCTTTATCGCATCAAAATCAGTAACGGCGGCGTGACCCGTATCCGCCATTCGTCCGAAGGCGGTGTACTGGAGTTTTTGAACGGTAAACTGGCTTAAAACTATCGCCTTTAGCAGCATGGTGAGAGAATCAATTTCAAAATGCACATCACTTTAGGGAAGCGCTGATTAATTGACTGCACGAGCGAATTGCTTCGTTGCGCGGTACTCACTCCCTTGCCTATCAGATTGATATGTCTCGGTTGATGCGTTCCGTGCGCCTCGCCCTTCATCACGTTCGTTGAATTAATCAGCGCTTCCTTAGAGCCCAATCATCCATTGTGATGAATAGAATCTATCGCTTAATGCGAATCCTAGCACATTAAATTTTCCAGAATCTCATGTTGCGGTGCTTGATTCATGATTTTCTGGATAGAAATCAATCCATTGAATTATCTTTCTCTTCAGGCAATCATCTACCCTTGATAAACATCAAACACGTATTGGCTAATATTATTTAGCATTAAGCATGATCCTCAATTTCTTTATTTTGTGGGAGGCCCAGTGTTCAATTTGAGTTTTTTATCCAGATTGGCTCGATTTGCTAATATCCATGCATTTCTCCCATGCAAACTGCTGTGCTTTATTTTATTGAGTTCAATGGCGATGAGCGTGCAATCCGAATGCACGCCGGTCAGCAGCTGGTCTAACACCGATGCCACTGCACTTGGAGGCGATCCGCTGGGATTTATGACCGTTGATAACACGCCGCGTTTACAATTGCTGAATGGTATAAATACCAGCGTTCCGGTTACTTGGTTCGGCTCACCGGCGATCCATCCCGATGTCAATTGGTCAGTTCGGATGAACATCGCGTCTTACCCGAGCAAAACGAGTGCCGTTACCGATTTTAATAATCCAATCCGATTGAATTCATTTTCAGAAACAACGACAGCGCGTTATTTATTAAAAGAAACCGATCGATGGTTGTTTGGCACGTTCAGAACCAGTGCGCAAACAGCGCTCTTCAATTTTAAAGGCTATGCGCTATATGAAGGAAATATTATCGAAATCACTGGTGGAACCGCACCTGGCAACGAAACCGGTAAAGATGTCGCGATTGAAATTTTTCTGAACCTTATCGCAAAAGCAAAGACTTTGATTAACAATAAATGCGGTATTTCGGAGGACAATGAATCACCGACCATTCAATTCTTCAATGATAACAACACACCCTTTATCTCGGGTGCGGTTAACAACCCGATAGTCACCTGGGGTATCGTATTTGAAGATAGAGATGGTATCTCGGATATCGATTTTGCGACGCTAAAAATCGAGAAGAAATTAATCGATCAAGACTATGAAGATGTATCAGGGGTGTTCATGGTCAAATTCATGGAGCTGCTAAATAACGGCAACGTCACCATGGAACGTACAGACACCCGTTTATCTGTCACATTTAACACCAGCTATCAGCAGCTGCGCGAGCTGATTTTCGAAGCCGATGGCCCACCCTATCCTTATGCTTATGCCTACGAAATGAAATTTACGGTCAGTGACACAAAAGGCAGCTCAGGCGTGGCTGTGACACCTTTCTGGCTTGGTCGATCTCCCGTTATTTGGTTTTCCCTTAAGGGCGATTCCCCGTTAAGTACGGAAGATAAGTACATTCTGGAAATTTATGACTGGGACAAAAAAGCCGATCTCCGCTGGGACACATTCAAGATGACGTTAGACGGAATCGACTTTACCGGTCTATTTTTAGACCGGGTGACGAAGTACATGACACTTTCAATCATAAAACTGGAATCCACAGACCTTGGCCTTAATGTTATTTTTGATTTTGATTCTAAGGAACTGCTCTGCGAATTCTTTTTCAGCGCATCCGGTAAATTGGGCTTTCATATCACCGATTACCACGGCTATTCCGATAGTTTCGAGTACTCACTGAATTGTAGATAAAAAATAATCTAGAAGCGTAGAACATCAACACTTTCCAGGACTATAGCCGATAAGAAGCACATTTACCCACTGAATCACTCCATCACACGACAGGTTCGTGAGTTTCGAGTTATGCTTCTTCTAGGATAGCTCTAGGCAATTGCTTGATGAGTACCGGATATTGATAGGAGTTATTACTTAAATCCGCTTTCGTTTCAATCCGCTATGTTATAGAAGCCAGAACCTCTAGGACATGCCCTGGCACTTTAACTGCGCGCCACTCTTTTCTTAAAACTCCCTGAGCATCGATAATAAATGTACTGCGCTCAATGCCACGAACTTGTTTACCATACATATTTTTCATCTTCATGACATCAAACAAATTACAGACAATCTCATCGCTGTCACTTAATAGCTCGAAAGGGAATTGCATTTTGGATTTAAAACTTTCGTGTGATTTGACGCTATCGCGTGAAATGCCAACAATCACAGAATTCTTTTGATTAAAAGCATCCCAATTATCCCGGAAGTCTTGTCCCTCCGTTGTGCATCCAGGAGTATCATCTTTAGGATAAAAATAAATGATGACATTTTTACCCAGATAATCAGACAAGTTGAAATCTCGCCCGCTTGTCGAGGGTAAGGTAAAGTTTTCCACGCTTTGGCCAATTTTTACCATCGTGATTACGGAATCTGAGTATCTATGACAATCGCAATATTATTGTAGCCCAGCTGAACGGGTTCACTAAACCCTTGAAGATCGCCACTTGAAGGAACAGCCTGGCCGGATTTTGAAATTCTCGCTTCTATTACGACTTCAGGAAAACTCGACATCCGCATGGCTGGTGTCATTGCCATATCGTCTGTCAAAGTAAATGTTGCTGGCAGGTCACTCGCTTTTAGACGCAGAATCGCAAGCGGCATTTTGGGGCCGGATTTGGCGCGGGCGAAAATAAACAACGTATCGTTTGGCGAAGCTTTTGAAGCCAATTCAGATCGTATTGTTACCTGACCGGATACAGAAACGGAGCCTGACGATGTTGCTTTGTTGCCGTCAGCAATTTTATCTGGCTGAGCAGTGACAACATCTTTCTGCTCTACTTTTTCAACCGGTTGTGCTGATTGTTCATGCGCTTCTGCTTTGCCGCCAAGAGAGAGCAGCTTGGCTTCGGCGATACTATCTTTAACAGATTTAGCTAGCGGAGAATCCGGGGGAATGGTTGTTAATAGCTTTTCCCAATATCCAGACGCATCCTGATATTTTTCCTGTTCAAATTCTGCATGACCAGCCAATGCTAGCGCAGGGGGAAACAACGGATCAATTTTTAGCGCTTCATGTAGCAGCTCGGTTGGCTTCCCTGCTAAAGTGCCTTGATTTTTTAGCGCCAAGGCCCGGGCATAATCGCTTAGTATTTGAGGGTTATTAGGAACCAGTTCATTTAATTTAGCGTAGGTGCTGCTTGCTTCATTATAGCGTTCCATTGCTGTATAGGTACGCGCTAGCATCACCCAACCTTCAATATCTTCAGGATTACTGCTTAACCTAGCTATAAGATTCTCCAATGCAGCGGAAAAATCATGCCCGCCCATCTCGGAAGGACCACTGCCCCCTCCGCTACGATTCATATTAGTTACGCTGGCAAGCTGAGCCTGCGGTAACAATCCGCGAGTATCGCCAATGTTTAAATACAAATACACAGCCGTTAACGGGAATCCAAGCGCAATAAAGATTGAAACAAGTATATTTTGATATTTTTTGTTTTTTTGAGGAATAAGTTTTTCTTGCTCAACAACATCCTGCAACATACGTTGTTGCAGCTCTTGCTTGCTTTTATCGTATTGCTCTTGGCTTAAAATATCGTTCTGTAAATCCCTATCGAGTTCGGCAATTTGATCCCGGTAGACCGTAATATTAACAGCATCGTGTTCGATATCTCTTGCGAGGTTCTTTTTATTTCTTAGTAGCGTCGGAATAACGAACAACAACGCTGTAACAATAAAAATTCCAGAAATGGTCCAGAAAGCAGTCATTCGTCTTTACCTTTATTATCTTCTTTTAGCAGTGCTTCCGCTTTCTCACGTTGCGCTTGTGTCAGTGATATTTCTTCAATTTGAACTCGACGTCGTCTCAAATAAAATACTAATGAGCCGAGGCTGATCAAGAAAAGCATGACCGGACCAAACCATAATAGTATTGTGGTCGGTTTCATGGGAGGATTGTAAAGAATAAAATCTCCATATCGATCGACCAGAAATTGAATTATCTCGTCATCGGTTTTATTGGCTTTGATTTGTTCACGGATTTCACGTCGGATGTCGTTTGAAAATTCAGCGCGTGAATCTGAAATGGGTTCGTTTTGACAAACCAAGCACCGCAAATCCATGGTGAGCGCCAGCATGCGCTTTTCAATTTCTGGATCTTCCGCAACGGGTATGGCTTCTTTTGCCCAGCTGGCGAGTGGAGTCAAAAAAATTATCAAAAACAACAAAAAAACAAAGCTTTTTGTTATCAACTTACAAGGTAGAAAATGTGTCATTGTTAAAACAATTCCTTCTCAAATTATTTATACTTGATTTTGCAATTCTTTTATGAGAGGAAGGATTGTTTTTTCCAAAGAATCGGCAGTTACAGGACCAATGTGTTTGTGTCTAATAATTCCTTTCTTATCGATTACATAAGTTTCTGGAACGCCATAAACACCGTAATCAATCCCTACTTTGCCATCGGAATCAACGATACTGATTTGATAAGGATCGCCATAGCGTTTTAACCATTGCAACGCAGTATCACGGTCATCCTTATAATTCAGACCATAAATCGGCACAATACCAACATTGGCCAACTGTACTAACAGCGGATGCTCATCACGGCAGGCGACACACCAGGAAGCCCAGACATTCAACATCCAAACCTTCCCAAGATTATCATCGGATGACATGACTTTAGCGGAATCATGGAGCTGATTGAGTTGAAATTTTGGTGCTGGTTTATCTATCAGCGGCGATGGTACTTGCCGCGGGTTTAATGTTAGACCAATCATCAAAAAAACCGCCAGCACCATAAACGCAAACAGCGGAATCAAATAACGCATCATACTTTGCTTGACTCCGTTACCAGACTGACTTTACTTGTAGACGGTACAGCAACAGCTGAACCTTCCTCTACTGATTTTTCAGTTTCTTCATCTTTAGTAGCCACCTGATTCTTTTTAGTTATCTTCAGACGATAACGCCGGTCAGTGATGGAAGTAACTCCTCCAATTGCCATTAATAAACATCCAAGCCATATCCAATCGACAAATGGCTTATGATAAGCGCGGACAACCCAGGCTCCATTCGTAAGCGGTTCACCCAAGGCAACATACAGATCCCGGAATAATCCTGTATCAATCGCTGCTTCAGTCATGGCCATACCGGATGCATTATAAGTACGTTTTTCGGGATACAAGTTTCGGATAAATTGATCGTTTTTGATAACAGCGATATCCCCGCGTACTGCCTTATAGTTGGGACCCACGACATCACTGGTTCCGTTGAATTGGAAGGTATAACCTCCAACTGTTACTTTACTTCCAATCTCCATGCGCACATCTTTTTCAGTCTCGTAACCATTTACCAATGTCACACCAATAATAAACACCGCAACCCCTAAATGCGCCAGGTGCATTCCATAAAAACTCCGCGATTGCTTCACTAATCTAACTAGTAAGTTACCTTCACCGCTATTGCTGACCCGGTGTTTGATACTTACAAATATACAAACAATAATCCAAAACGCTAACAATAATCCGAAACTGATCATTGGCTTCCATTCACCCATAAAGTAGGGGGCGGTCAATGCAGAAACAACACTCACCGCAAATGCCCAACGTAAACGCACAGCCAAAGTCGGCAAACTCATTTGCTTCCATCTTGAAATAGGACCGACACCAATGAGAAATATTGCGGGTGCCATGACCGGAACAAAAACAGCTTCAAAATAAGGAGGACCCACCGATAATTTACCCAAACCAAGCGCGTCGATAATGAGCGGATATAGTGTCCCCAGAAATACACTGGCTGCTGCAACTAATAACAATATGTTATTTGTCAACAACATTGATTCCCGGGATAACAAATCGAATTTACCACCCAAGCCGACTTTAGGAGCGCGCCAAGCGAACAGTATCAGTGAGCAGCTAACCACAATAACCAGGAAAGCCAGAATAAAAATGCCGCGTGCTGGATCAGTAGCAAATGCATGCACAGAAGTCAACACACCCGAGCGCACCAAAAAAGTCCCCAATAAGCTAAGCGCAAACGCACCGATTGCTAACAAAACCGTCCAGCTTTTGAAGCTTCCGCGTTTTTCTGTCACTGCCAATGAATGAACCAAGGCAGTTCCGACTAACCATGGCATAAATGAAGCATTCTCAACCGGATCCCAGAACCACCAGCCGCCCCAACCCAGTTCATAATAAGCCCACCAGCTTCCCAGCATGATACCAAATGTCAAAAACACCCAAGCCACGATCGTCCAAGGACGAGACCATCTAGCCCATGCAGCATCTAATTTTCCACTTAATAGCGCTGCGATCGCAAACGCAAATGCAATTGAAAAACCGACATATCCCATATATAGCATGGGCGGATGAACCACCATGCCGACATCCTGCAGTAGAGGATTCAAATCACTTCCTTCAAGTGCTGCAGGCAACAAACGATCAAAAGGATTGGATGTAAATAACATAAACACATAAAAACCAATCGCAACAAGCCCTAGCACCCCGAGTACTCGCGCTACTACTTCATCCGGCAATTGCTTACTAAAAATACTGACAGCAACAGACCAGCTAGCCAACATTAATACCCAAAGCAATAAAGAACCTTCGTGCGACCCCCAAGTAGCCGCCATCCTGAAATGAAGTGGTAATTCCGTATTTGAATTTTTCGCGACATTCAGTACTGAAAAGTCACTGCTAACAAATGAATAAGCCAAGCATAAGAACGCAATCAAAACGAACACAAATTGCCCTTGCACAACGGGTCTGGCGAGAGCGATCCAGGAAGGAATTCCCCGTGCGGCGCCAACTATCGGTAGCGTCCCTTGTATGATGGCTAACAGAAGAGCGAGAATTAATGAAAAGTTACCTATTTCTGGAATCATGATTTAGTACCAATTGAAAATTTTTCAGGATTAAAAAATAAATTTCCAAAGGTAATTAGCTACCTTGAAAATTATTGCATGAGAGATGCTTTTTGAGCTTTAGCTGCTTTTTCTAAAGCTTCAGCAGCTTCAGGGGGCATATAGTTCTCATCATGTTTTGCGAGAACTTCATCCGCAAGAAATACACCTTGATCCGATATTTTCCCTTGTGCAACGACTCCCTTACCTTCCTTAAACAAATCGGGCAAAATTCCGGTATACACGACCGGTATTGTTTCCGCAGTATCGGTAATGGCAAAATGCACCGTTGTTGAACCATCTTCACGCTTCACACTACCATCTGCAACCAGACCGCCGATACGAAAACTTTTACCTATCGGCGCTTCCTTAGCAACAACTTGTGTCGGACTGAAGAAAAAGACCAAATTACTTTGGAATGCATTTAATACTAAAACTGCTGAAAATCCCAATGCAGTTACACTAGAGGCAATAATTGCAAGCTTTTTATGACGGGGTTTCATTTTTAGTCTCTGTTATATTTAAGTCGTGAATGTGACCATATTGTTTTTCCAAAGTTCTACGCCGATTTGAAATTAACAATACTTCGGCAACGATACAAATCAATGCCACTGCATAGGAACCCCAGACGTAAAGTCCGTACCCACCCATTGAAAAAAATTCCGACCAGCTTGACCAATTCATTAAATTGCTCCCTTCTTTTGCAGTTCCGCTACCCAAGCTGAATGGCCTTCTCTCTCCAGGATAATTACGCGCACTCTCTTTAATATGACTGCAATAGAATACATCCAGCTTGCAAGCACCATAATCAACATCCCGGTTAACATTGTCGTTGCCATCGCAGGCGCTTGATTGACACTGACCGATGCGCCTTGATGCAGAGTATTCCACCATTGAACTGAGAAATAAATAATTGGAATATTAACCACACCGACAATCGCAATAATCGCGCCTGCTTTATCAGCTCGACGCGAATCGTCAATTGCCGCTTGCAGCGACATAAAACCGATATATAGAAAAAACAGGATTAATTCCGAAGTTAATCGAGCATCCCATACCCACCACGTGCCCCACATAGGCTTGCCCCACAATGCGCCAGTCCATAGTGCAAGGAAAGTGAACATGGCACCGGTGGGCGCGATTGCAGTTGCAAACATGGAAGACAGTCGCGTGTTAAAAGCTAACCCTATTGCAGCCCAGAAAGCCATTACCACATATAGAAACATTGACATCCAAGCAGCCGGAACATGGATAAAGATAATCCGATAAGCTTCACCTTGCTGAAAATCTGTCGGTGCTACAAAAAAACCGATATAAAGCCCCGCTACTAAAAAAATCACCGCAGCTATGACAAATATTGGGATCATTTTTCCCGCAAGCGTATAAAAACTGGCAGGAGACGAATATTTGAACCAATTAATCGCCATTTTATATATTAACAACCTTTATAATAAATTTTAATGATGTCTATTACTTACCCGATTTGTGCAGCGGCTAATTCTATACCAAAAAGTAAAAATCAAAAATTGCTTTCTTTACTTACAAACATCGCAACAAAGCAAATGATCAAGAAAAAATACTGCAAAAAATGAAGAATGCACACCGAATAAGAACACAAATCTCTGGCAAGTCAATCAATCGAATTGATCGTTTTCACGCTATTCTAAAGAAACACGTAGCGACGAAGCCGCCGCCCAGGGGGCAAAAACAAGTGATGCCAACAGGAACGCACCGATTAACGAAAGGTGCGCATCAAATGCAATACCCGCCATGTTAGCTTCAACTGCACCCGCTCCAAAAATCAAGATTGGAATATACAAAGGCAGCACCAGGAGAGATACCAACACACCGCCGCCCCTCAATCCAAGTGTCAACGCCGCCCCAATGGCTCCTATCAAACTTAGTACAGGCGTTCCCAGCAATAAAGCCCCTGTTAATACCAGCAATGCATCGACCGGCAAATCATATTGAATACCCAGCACAGGCGCCATCAGCACGAGCGGAACACCTGACACCAGCCAATGCGCGAATGCTTTACCAAGCACAAGGATTGACAAAGATTGCGGGGATAACAGCATTTGCTCCAATGTGCCATCCAAGTAATCGTTAGAAAACATTCTGCCAAGCGATAGCATTGATGCCAACAAAGCTGCTACCCACACGACACCAGGAGCCATTGTCCGGAGCAAATTCATCTCCGGCCCGACACTAAGCGGAAATAAGCTCACTACAATAATGAAGAAAAACAGCGTTATGAACACATCGGATTGCCGCCGTACAGCCAACAATAAGTCGCGCTTAATGATCCAAATAAACATATAATTACTAAGCCAGATGCAATTGCATTTTAGAAGAAGCTTCGATATCGATTTCCTGATGGGTCGTCATCACTACAACGCCACCCTGCTGCAAATGGCGCTCCAGTATTTCCTTTATTAACTGAACAGCCGTTACATCCAGCGCAACCAGCGGCTCGTCCAAAATCCATAAAGTAGTTTTACAAACCAGCAAGCGCGCCAATGCTACGCGCCGCCGCTGACCTTGCGATAAGACCTTAACCGGCAAATTATTTCTACCACCCAATCCCAGAAAAGCGAGCGCTTCCGTAGCTTGTGAAACACTGATTTCAACTCCCGCCAAGGCGCTTGCTATGCGTAAATTCTCATTGACAGTAAGATCGTCTTTCGTACCGCTTAGATGCCCGATATAAGTCATATCTGCAAAAAATTCATTTTCCAGCGTTCGGATGGATGTATTACGCCAGCGAATCTCGCCTGCGGCCGGATTCGATAACCCGCAAAGCATCCGGAGCAAACTGGTTTTACCGCTGCCATTAGGACCACTGACTTGCATTAAGCAACCTGCTTCAACAGAAAAATTTATATCCCTGAACAACTCGCGGTCCCCGCGAACACAAGCGAGGTTAATCCCTTGCAGCATGATTTTAATCAATCACCGAAATAAAAGATCATTATACCGTATCGATGCTGCGCATAGCACTGAAGATCAAGAAGCCGTTTTCCAAATCGCTAATTAATGGCTTTATTTTTTCACTTAGCGTAATGTATGAAACCATCGATTGAGACCGAATCATCAGGGAGGAATCTTGCTATTCATTCGCGATAACCGCAAGATCAGTATTATTGGCGGCTTATTATTGCTGGGACTTACGCTCACGACAGGCATCGCAGTTTATAGCGCGATGCGGCAGCAAATTGAATCCGTGCTAGGCCGTGGATTGAGCGTTGCTTTGCAAGGCAAAGCATTATTGATCGAAAATCAGATCCAAAAAGGACTTGAAAATACTCATGCATTGACACTTCGGCCATTCCTGATCCAATCAATCCAACAGCTTAATGCGCAGCCAAAGAATATCCAAGCAGCGCACGATCTTGAACGTAATGTTAATGCGCTACCCGAAGCCGGTTTCTCGGCAGTCTCGGTACATAATCAGCATGGCAACGTACTATCACAGGTCGGCCGTTTTTCAGAGCGGCATGCTCAATCTATCCCGCTCAATAAGTTTCCAAACACCTACATCATCTGGGATGAGCAGTTCATTTTACGCACTACAATGGATTTCTTAGATCAAGAAAAACAGCGAATCGGCAGTATTACTACCGAAATAAAATTACCGCAACTAACCCGAAGATTCAGTGAAATACGATCCATCGGTAAAACCGGTGAATTTATTTTGTGCGCTCCTCCAGTATCTGGTAAACGTGAAATGGCCTGTTTGATCAGCCAGATCGATGGTGTAAATTTTGCACATCTAATGCATAGCACCGAAGCCGGCACGCTACCCATTAGCCTCGCCTTCGATGGGAAAAGCGGTGTTATTGCAGTTAAGGATTATCGTAACGTACCTGTTATTGAAGCCTATGCGCCATTGCGCCAGATCGGTCTCGGCATGATCTTAAAACTGGATGAGGAAGAATTATTTAAACCCATCAATGAACAACTAAAAGTCATTATTCTCTATCTTGCTGGACTGATTATCGCTGAAATTCTGTTGTTGAATTGGTTTGTTCAGAAGTTGATCAAGTCCGAGCGCGAGGCACGAAACGCCAAAGAGATCGCCGAGCAAATTTCACTTGAGCTCAGCCAGAAAGAGATAGAGCTTCGCGAGCGCCTGAAAGAAATAACTTGTCTCTATGAGATTCGGCGCGCTTTCACGCTGGATTTATCGGAAGAAAAGGTTTGTCAGCAGATTATCGAGCATCTGATCCCGGCCATGCAATATCCGGAACATACGGCTATCATCATCGAGCTAAATGGCAAACGAATTGTTTCGCATGCTCAGACTCAAAATTTCATTCAAGGATTAGAATCGAAAATTTGGGTCATCGGTAAAGTATGTGGTCAACTGACTGTTTTATCCTCGAATGACAAGCCAGTATTTCATCAGGAAGAACAAAAGTTAATCGACGCCATTACCACCGACCTTTCCAGATGGCTGGAACGGAAACAGGTGGACGAACTATTGCGCGAACGCCTGAAAGAGATCACGTGCCTGTATGAAATACGTCGGGGTATTGGCATGGAATCCTCGATTGATAATGTGTGCCATAACATTTTTGAACACTTGATTCCTGCTTTGCAATTCCCGGAAATTGCAAGCGCTGTGATTGAGCTTGATGGTTGGCGATTTTTCTCTGGAACTTTCGATCAGGCAGCGCACCGGCAATTTCCGGCAAAAACCAGAACCGTCAGCAGAAAGCAGGGGTCTTGGCGCGCCGAGCGGGATCCCGCTTGTACCTGTTGGTCCGCAATCACTGTCAATGGTAAAGTCCGAGGTCAACTGCGAGTATTCTACCCGGGCGACAAACCTTTTCTCATGCTGGAAGAGCAAAAACTCGTCAACGCGATTGCCAATGATCTGGAAAGCTGGCTTGAACGCAAACGACTGGAACAAGCGATCGTGCTGATCGCTGAAGAACAGTCGCATACCATCGGACAAGAATTGCATGACAATCTCGGTCAACAAATCGCCGCAATCAGCTATCAAGCAAGAGCCTTGGAAAAACAGATTACAACTATCGGGAATTTGAACATGGCGGAAGTTGCCGCAACAATTGCTTCGCAAGCGCAGATCGCAGTCATTCAAATTAAACAGCTCGCACAAGGGCTTCTGCCGTTTGAATTAGAAACCAACGGTTTGATCTCCGCGCTGCAAAAACTTGCAAATCGGATTTCCACAACCTACGGAATCATATGCAATTTCACAAATCAAAATGATCCTAATGTTAATGATGAAATTATCGCGCTTAACCTCTATCGGATTGCGCAAGAAGCAGCCAATAACGCAATTCGCCACGGGAAAGCGCAACATATCGAAATATCATTAACGCTTGATAGCGGTGTACTAAGGCTATCAATTGCGGACAACGGCAGCGGCTTCCCGGTAGAGAATCTCACTCCCGATGCAATTACAACCTCTGGGATGGGAATAAAAATCATGCAATATCGCGCAAGGCAACTGGGTGCTAAGCTGGACTTCCTTTCTCGCACCGGAGGCGGCACGGAAGTCCGTTTGGAAATGCAAATAGGATAATCAACCACGTCTATGAAAGCAAAAGTAATGCTAGTCGATGACCATGCCATGCTCCGTCACGGTATGGCGATGATGATCAACATGGAGCCGGATCTCGAAGTATTTGCCGAAGCCGGCGATGGCGATGAAGCAATGCAGATACTCAAGAAGTCCGGACCGGCGGATATTGTTCTGTTGGATGTCACGCTTAAAACCGTTTCTGGCTTTGAAGTGATTAAAAATATGCATGCTTTGATTCCGACACTTCCTGTTCTTTTCGTATCCATGCACGATGAATCGGTATACGCGGAACGTGCATTACGTGCCGGAGCGCGTGGCTACGTAATGAAACAAGAGCCGGGTGAAACATTGCTGACCGCTATCCGTGAAGTTCTTAAAGGAAACATTTACTTAAGCAAAAACATGCAGGAAAAACTGCTAAAGAAAATTGCATCCGGCGGCTCCGAGCCCGAGCAACTGATCAATTCGTTGACCCCCAGCGAATTTGAAGTGCTTCATTTGATCGGGCAAGGACACAGCAGTCAAGAAATTGCAAAATTACTCTGCCGCAGTATAAAAACCATAGAAACGCACCGTTTTAACATTCGTACCAAACTGAATTTAAAGGATGGCGCGGATCTAATCCGTTATGCAACGCGCTGGGTTTCAGAAGAACATTGAAGCTTTCATAAAAATTGCGACCGGTTCCGAAGTGACAATCCGCTCTTATATCACGCTCGAAGCGATTCCGGTATTCTGAATCGAAGCTTTTTATTCCATCAAAGAACCGCCCGACTCTCCCGACACATTCGCCCATAGGTGCGGTAAACCGAGTGCTTGTAACCAGGCCGGTCCGCCTTCGCCTTTTAACATACCGATAGTCGATGCACTGCCGGCGACTACACAGAATTCTCCGATTACACTGACTGCGGCCATGTAGCTTACCGGCCAGCCGGTTTTCGGATTGAGCACATGACCGTAGCGGATACCATTGAGCGTAATACACCGTTCATAGTCGCCGCTGCTCGCCAATGCTCCGGAATGCAGCAATAGCGTTTGTAAAATGCTGCCGGGGCTGCGCGGATGCCTTATGGCAACTCGCCAAGGTGCGCCATCCGCGTGCGGACCGATCACTTTAATGTCTCCGCCCAGATTCACAATACCGTGACGAATGCCGATTTCATGGCACAGCGAAGCCGCGCGATCGACTGCGTATTCCTTGACGACACCGCCAAAATCGATTTCCATTCCGGGGACAGTAAACGATAACACCGGCCGCCGCCAAACAACCTTATCCCACCCCACCAAATTCAACAGCGCTTGAATAGCCTGCGGCGCCGGTATTTTGCCGGACTTAAAATTCCAAACACGCCGCAGAATTCCCGAAGTGACATCAAACAAACCATCGCTTTGCTGGTAACAGGCCGATGCATAATCGAGCAGCCCCGCAGTCTCATCGTCAACCGAAAGCTCCTCGCCATTAGCCGCAATGCGATTGATTGCGGATAAATAACTATCTTCCCGGTAACGGGAGTATTTTGCTTCCAGCCGGTGGATATCTCCCATTGCGATCTTGGCGGCATGCTGCGCAGCTTTATCATCGCGCGTATAAAGCTGGATCGAGCACGGCGAACCCATTGCATGAAAGTCATAATGAAAATAATCGAGACGCGCCATGCAATTCCGGCTTCAAAGCTTCCTTAGTGTGAAATGCTTCCTATCCTAACCTAAAACTGGTAACTCCAGGTTGCCGCCAATGCACCTTTGCGGTCCAGCTGGTATCCATTGAAATCGTTTCCAACCGGCTGTATCCACTCGAATCCGAAGCGATTACCGGCAAATCGTCCGCGCGGAATTACAGCATTTAAACCAAACCCGACATCCCAGAATTGTCCGCCATAATTGGCTGGAAAATCCATCGGGCCGATGCGCGCGTTAAACCGGTTGAAATCCCGGTGGATGGCATCTTGCCAGGTGTACGCGCCTCGTACCGAAGCAGTCAGCCAACGGTTAACATCAAAACCACCCCAGGCGGTCGCTTGAATAACATCTCCCAAGCGGTAACCCGACTCATTCTGTTTCTCCATCCGTTTGACGCCACTGACTTGCGCGCCCCAAGACCAGCGATTGTATTCGCCAGCATACGTCAGGCTCGGCGTAAAATCCCAGGTGCCGCTACCCTGCTGCATGCCGAAATGAATCAATCCGCCGTCGATTCTGAATATGCGCCGCAGTTCGATATCCACCCGTCCAGTCGGTGCGCTGAATCCGAGATTCACATGGGCGCGATGACCGGGAATATCGAGCAGTTTAACCATCGATGAAAAGTAAGTATCTCCAATTGCACCCGTTTCGTGACCGGCGATACCGCTGTGCTCATGCGTGCCCGGTACCGGAGGGGGACGCCCAGTCAGTTGCCGCAGATTCATATCCATGGTCATAAACGTCGGCATCAGCATCACATTCAGCCACTTTGTCGGTGCATACATGAGATCGAGCATATGCATACTCATGTTCATAAAGGTAGGAGCAAAACGGCATTGCGCGGTGTCGCTGCATCCTTGCGCAACGACCGTTTGGTCGCTTACTTTATGATCGCCATGCATCATGCTACCGTTCGTCCAATTGTGCATATACCGGTAACCCGCCATAAAATCACCGGGCTTGTCGAGCATATGGCCGGACATGATGCCTGCCGGAGGAATCTTGTGATGATGCGTTGCTGAGTGATGCTGATGAGACGAGGAAGAAGCACCGGGTAACGGCAAATTCGAGGGTTCCATATCGAACTTGAGCGCCGCATTGGCCACATAATAATCAAAATCGGCAAAACTGTTATTGCCGCTGCCAATTTGCATCGAGCTGGCGCGAGTATAGTATTCAAACCCTGCTTCCAGCGCGATACCCCTGCCGATCAGCTTGCTCAGCGTCACACCGCCGCTTAATGCGCCAAAACCGGCCAACCGATGATCACTGGAGAAATTATCGGGCAATTTATTGGCATCGAACGCAATCGTTCTGGGAATTGGATTCGCTGAAATGGCATCAACAGGATTGCCGTTCCGGTCAACCAGATTAAAGATTGAATCGCCAAAATATCGCTGCGACGAATTATTTGCGTCCGTCCACACCTTCCGTCCTGATGCATCGAGTTCCTGCCGGGAATAATTCTGTAGTGAAAACAAGTAGGGGCGATAGAAACTCGCAGCATCTTGCGAGTAATAACGGACACGTGGCGTCAGCATCCAACCGCTGCCAAGGGGTTGCACCCAGTTTGCATCAAAGGTATGCGTGTTGATACCCCAATCGTCCGACGATACCCGATACCCCAGATGCAATGCTGCATCAAACCGATTGATGTAGTGCACATACTTGGCATTGAAAGCAAATTGATTCCGTTCGTTTGGGCGTTGCTCCAGCAGCGCACGCACGTCTCCGGTGATCAATGATTTCTGATTATTATTCAAATCCGCAGGATCAACGAAAATCACCGTTGTCACTTTATAAGGATTTTCTAAATAGCCATCACTGCGGGTATAACTGAAATTAGAGTCCAGCAGCGAGTTTTTAGTCAAAACTTGCGTCAAGCCCAGGTTGGCAATCCAATTATGGCGCTTGCCTCTCAATATCTCAGATCCATCACGCCTTTCGATATGATCGGCAAAAGCATTTTTGGTAATGTACGGTGAGGCGTCGTGATCCAGTATCGCCCGGACACCGCTGTCGGTATAACCCGCGCCATATTTGAAGGTTGTCAGCTTCTGATTGAAATCAACCCGCCCGCTGACATTACCGAAACTCGATTGATAATCTCTTTCGCTGGAAAAACCGCCCGAAATACTGAGCGATGCTTCGTTCCATTCACGGTTCAAACCAAAATTAGCTTGATTGCGCGTCTCCGGAGATGCAGAAGACATTACCATGACTGATCGGCTATCGATACCCAATGGTTGCCCGCTAAGCGGATCCCGCCGGATCGGATTCAAATCGTGATCCAGTAGCAGAAATTTGCTGTTAATCAAAGGAGAAGCTCCGACAATCACAGAGCCGGAATCGGTATTGCGGAAAATCGGATTATTGCTATTGGCTGCCAATGGAGCGATGGTTACCGGCGTTGCGCCGGACCAGGTATCTTGCGTATAACCGAAAGTGAAGCGAGTGCGATCCGTAAGCGAGAAAATGCCGCTGCCATGCAAAACATCGGCAGTAATCGGTTTTAAACTCTGCGGGACGCCATACAGATTGCGCTCGCCTTCCTGATAGCGGCTGTATTGGAAATTAATCCGGTCCGGGCCGGCCGCATGCCCCGATGACATCAACAAACCCGGCAATACCAATGCGGCGGATGTCAATGCTTGTAAAGCACTACTGCACGGTTTTACCGATAGTGAATCAGAAGATGCGGATCGATAATGATTGGTTTGGCTTTTAGGTTTCTTTTTTCGCTGCAAATTGATTGCCTTTAAACAGCTTCGATCAGCGTTCAACTTAATAACATCCACAACCACCGCCCCCGGAAGATGACTTATGACTTGGCGCCGCCTCGCGGCTGCTGTAATTGCGAGCTTGGATTTCGCTTTGTAGCGGAAACGGATCGACGTCCATTTGAGGTTTTGCAAGATTGCCACGTTCCCAAGCGGATACATGAGCACAGCCGGTTAATGAAACCAACGTTACAATAAAAAAAATCGAGGCGGTACTCTGAGCGAGGTCCTTTCTAAGCCTGCGTAGCATCGCAACTTTATGGATGCTCATTGGCCAATTGTGTTACTAATGCGCGTAATTCCTCGGTCTCACCCGGACGGAATCCTTGATGAACATGCCGAATGTTTCCCTTTTTATCGATTATATAGGAAGTCGGCATCGCCATCACTTCAAATACCTTGGCACATTCTTTACTGGGATCGGCAACGATTGAAAAATTAGCCGGGTGCTTCGTCAGAAACTCCTGCGCATCTTTTACCTTTTCATCGAGATTAACCGCAATGATATGCACGTCCTGATCTTTCATCTCCTGTTTGAGTTGATTCAGAAACGCAAAAGATTTGACGCAAGGCGGACACCAAGAGGCCCAGAAATCCATATACACCACTTTTCCTTTCAACTCTTGCAGCTCCAGCGCCGGTTTGCCATCGAGTGTGGTTAAGCCACAGGCAGCAGAAACCTGGTCTAAATGCTCTGCGAATAAGCTACTGTTAGAAAATAACAATATCGCTGCCCACAAAAATTTTATTTTTTTCATTTTACGTTCCAATTATCCGATTTAATGCATTATCGCAAAAATAGATTCTTTGATCATTACTCAAATTGCTGCACTGCTATATCCGTCCCGGTATGGGCATTGCTCGCTGTCATGCAATGATAGGAAACTGAAAATGACCGAGCCCCTGCTTTAGTTTTGTTTACAAGCAATAAATAAGTCCCATTCCCACCCTGAACTTTAACTTCAGGACTGAAATTCGCATCCCCCGATACCGGATCAGTCGTGCTGATCGCCCGGTTACCTTTGATGATTTGCAGATTGACCAATAATCCATCTTGCGGCCGGGATAGATCTTTGACGCTGGCCCGCAAATGATCCGCCGGACCATTGCCATTATCAAAACAGGTCACCAGCGCGTAACCGGTGAAAGCCGCCACCGTGCCGCTGGAATCCATGACGGTGCCGGCATCATGCGCGTTGCATAGACCAGCGTAACCCAGCAACATCGTGCAAAAAATTTTTGTTTTTATTTTCTTCAAGAAAGATTCAAACATAATTTGCACCCCTGCCATCATTACTCAAATTGATTAACCACGATATCCGTTCCGGTATGGAGATTATTCGCCGTCATGCAATGATACGAAACAGCAAACGACCTTGCTCCGGCTTTTGTTTTGTTAACCAACAATAGATAGGTGCCATTTCCACCTCGCACTTTAACTTCAGGGCTATAGCTGGCATCGCCCGAAACCGGATCGGTGGTGCTAATCGCACGATTGCCTTTGATAATCTGTAAATTAACCAGCAATTTGTCTTGCGGTGGTGATAAATCCTTGATGCTGGCAAGCAGATGATCCGCTGGACCGTTGCCGTCATCAGAACAAGTCACCAGCGCGTAACCGGTAAAAGCCGCCACGGTACCATTCGGATCCATCGTCGCGCCGGCATCATGCGCACTGCTTAAACCAGGGTAAGCAAGCATCACTATAGAAATCATACCCGCGAGTGTTTTTTTAAAGGAAATGTGAAACATGATCAAGATCCTTGCGTATAAACGCGACAATTGAATTGTAATGTTACCGCCCTAAAACAGATTTTTCAGCTTATTGCTCTAAAAAGGGAATCGGATTCACCTGCATCGCTGCAGATGAACTCGACGCCTTCACCACGTCAAAACAAAACTTACTTATTTTGGCCAGATCTGCGTACCGTTAAAATTAATCCGCAAATCACGTTCCAACTGTGCTTTCGATGGTTTCACAAACACGTCCACGCCATCACCGCATGATGAAGGCAATGGTGCAATCGAGCGCGTTACTTTCAGGGTCGCTGGAGAATTATAGCCATGCAACCCTACGCCATCATAGATAGAGCCAACCGCAGGGGTCCATAACTGCACCGTCGCATTGCTGAATCCGCTCGTATCAGTAATTTCGCAAATATCCGCTATTGCAACCACAAAGGTCACACTTTTAGCGCAAGAAGTTGGTTCAATCACTACCCCTGCTGTTGTAAATGGAAATACTCCACGATAACCCGCCTTTAATACTTTACCACCACCTGTCCAGAATCCCAGTTTGTTGCCAAGAGAATCTTTAATATATTCCTGATGCGAAAAAACGCTGCTATCTTGAATAATTGTCACAGGACTGCCCCAATTGGTGACGAAATCCGACAAGGTACCGGTATGTGCGGCACCATCAACGGTCCCAGTGGTTATGATGGAATCCTTGCCATCCGGAAACACAACCACAGTGCCCAAGGTGTCGATTGTTGAAGCGCCATCGGTGGTATTTTGACAGCCGTGCCCGATCACCACATCATTATAATTGCTGCCATGATTGGCTGCATTTTCCTGGATGACCGGTGTTTTCAAGCGGGTATGCGCATGCGCGGATTGCCATGCTCCGGTCAATCCAATGATTCCCATTAAAGCGAATGCGCGATAATTCATAATTGCTGATCTGAACATCTATCAAAACTCCTAATAATTTTTTTGATTTGCCTTATTTTTATCTTCTAAAAAAACATTCCGCTCATCTGATCCGGAAATAAATCCAATGTTTTACCAATTGATTATTTTGATCGAACATTCAATGTTTTCGTCCTAGATCTTATTTCCGAATTCATCGAATAGCAATGCGACAAATTGTCGCACCCCCCCCCTATTCACATGAATCGCTTTTCGTTGATCTTGCAGAATCCTGTTGAGCTTGGTCATATTGTTGGGCGCTCAGATAAACTATTAACGTGCGACAATTTGTCGCATTTCTTATTCGAAGCCCGTTCTTTAGAATGGCGGGTTTTCAGTTAATCGCTGATTTCACCCTTCACAGATTTGCAACAAGTCACATCATGAACTCAAATTTTTCAGCAAAATTGCTTAACCGCGTTTGGCTTTATTGCACCATTTTTCTAACCGGCGCTGCCGTCATGGTGGTCGAACTGTTAGGAACGCGTCTGATAGCGCCTTTTTATGGCGCCAGCCTTTACGTTTGGACCTCACTGATTTCCGTCACGCTGATTGCGCTCGCATTAGGGTATTACTGGGGCGGTATTTGGGCTGACCGATCTCGCTCCGGTTTATCGTTTATCATTGCGGCAGCCGGTTTATTGACGCTCATTATTCCCTGGCTCACCGGACCGGTCCTGTTGGCGACAGATTCTTTAGGACTGCGGCTTGGCAGCTTCCTGAGCACATTAATCTTGTTTTCTCCCAGCCTGATTATGCTCGGCATGGTCGGACCATTTGCCGTCAAGTTATCGACAACGACGCTTGCCAGTGTCGGCGCCAGTACCGGTTCGATCTATGCGGTGAGTACCGTTGGCAGTGTTATAGGAACATTGTTTTTGGGTTTTTACTTATTTCCATTGATCGGTTCCCGTGAAATTTTCATCGGACTGGGAATAGCCTTATTGGCTCTGGCAATGATCGTTGCAGTGATTGAACGGAAATATCAGAAATCCACCGTTGCTTTAGCGCCTACCACACTGCTGGTCATTATCGGCCTGGCGTTGTATCCGCAGATCGCCAGTTCCGGCAAATCAGAATCCGCCGAAGCGCTTCAAACCATATTTGAACGCGAAAGCTTGTACGGCTGGGTTCGCGTCATCGATCAACCGCATGAGAATATGCGGTTGCTAACTGTCGATGCTTCGACAATCGGAGCAGCCAGCCTCAGCCACGGCGAGAATCTTTTAACCTATCAAAAAATTGTAACGATGATCCCGGCGCTAGCGCCATCGCAGAGTAAAGCATTGTTGATCGGACAAGGCGCCGGTCACATGGTCGCCACTTTGAAAGAGTTCGGTATCGAAACGGATACGCTGGAAATTGATCCGGCCGTCGCCGAAGCCGCCAGCGAACACTTCGGATTTGTCCCGACCGGCCGGCGGATTATCGGTGATGCGCGCTACGAAATCCGTCAGCTGAAAGGCCCTTATGATTTGATCATTCTGGATGTTTTCACCGGTGGATCGGAACCGACGCATCTGCTGACAGTTGAGGCCATCGCCCAGCTACGGGAATTACTGGCAAATCAAGGAATCCTCGCGCTCAACTTTGTCGCATTTTACGACAATGGGCAAAATCCTGCGTTGGCATCGGTCGCAAAAACGCTGGCGCAAGTTTTTCCGCATCAGCGGGTATTCATTTCCGACCCCAACGAAAATTTCAATGATTTTATTTTCCTCGCAACCAATCACGCGCTTGATTTGAACGATGATTCAATTCCGCAGATGCAACGCGCTTGGCTTAATGAACGACTGTTGGCAATTGATCAATCGAATGGCATGATCATGACCGACAACCTCAGCAATCTCGAATTGCTGCAAATACGCAAATCCGAAACCTACCGCCGCATGATCGTCGATATGGTGGGAACCCGACACTTCATCCGTTAAGAAAGCTCTGCATCCATCATGATCGACTGGCTCCGCCCTGCAGCATTTCCGCAGCGTGCTGCCGCGTGGTTTCGGTGATATGCGCCCCCCCCAGCATCCGCGCGATTTCTTCGATGCGTTGCTGCGAATCCAGGATAGAGATATGACTCGAGACCTGCACACTTTCTCCGGCGCCTAGAGTTTTAACCACTTGCCATTGCTGGTCGCCAGCAGCGGCTACTTGCGGCAAATGCGTAACGCACAGGACTTGCCGCTCCTGCCCTAATTTTTTCAACAACCGGCCCACGATTTCAGCAACTTTCCCGCCAATACCGACATCGACCTCATCAAAAACCAGCGTCGATACAATCCCGGCTTTGCTGGTTATCACTTGAATAGCCAGGCTGATTCTCGATAATTCACCACCCGATGCAACTTTAGCCAGCGGCCTTAGCGGCAGCCCTTGATGCGCAGCCACCTGAAATTCGATGTGCTCCAAGCCATCGGCGTTGCCTTGCTCCAAAGCAGTTAATGTAACCGAAAACTGACCGCCTTCCATCGCCAGGGTTTGCATCATCTCAGTCACCTGTTGCGATAACGCTCGTCCGGCTTGTTCACGGATAGCCGTCAGCTCGGTGGCTTGCTGGAAATAAGCAGACCAAGCAGCCGCTTCATGCGCCTGCAAAAGTTCAATATCCGTACTGGAACCAAGCGCTTCCAGTTGCTGCGATAGTGAATCCATCAGCGCGGGCAGTTGTAACGGATCCAAGCGAAATTTTCTGGCGGTTGTATGAATCGCCGACATTCGCTGATCAATCTCCTGCAATACTTGCGGATCCAGCTCCAAGTTTTGACGATAGTGTTTCAATTCGTATAAACCTTCGCGCACTTGAATATGTCCCGATTCGAGCAAGTCGGCGATGGGCTGCAATTGCCGGTCATACTCCTGCATATTTTGCAGTTGTGCAATCACGGCATTCAACTGCCCTAGCACCGACGATTCGCTGTCGGACAGCGCATTGATTGTCAGTTCCACCGTTTCCATCAACGCCGCCAAATGCGACAAGCGGCTATGATCAGCTTGCAACTGCTGCCACTCGTCCAAGGAGAAATTTAACGCGGACAATTCTTCCAATTGCCATTCAAGCTGTGCCCGCTTATCAAGCATTTCAGCCGCACGCTCCTCCATGCTGATTCTAAGCTGCTGGCAGTTTCTCCAGTGCTGATAGCCCGATTTAACCGTTTTAGCAAGCTCGCCGCAACCCGCAAATGCATCCAGCAGTTCCCGTTGCGCGTCTTTTTGTAACAGTAATTGATGCGCATGCTGACTATGAATTGCAATCAGGTAATCGCCTGCAATGCGCATTTGTTGTAAGGTCGCGGCGTGTCCATTGATATAGTTGCGAGATCGTCCGTTGCTTTCAATAATCCGGCGCATCAAACAACTTTCCGCTTCTCCCTGCAGGTCGTTGTCATCCATCCATTGCACCAATGACGGTAAGCGGCTGATGTCGAAAGTAACGTTGATCTCGGCCCGTTCGCATCCTAAGCGGATCAGGCTAGTGTCGCCGCGTTCCCCCAGAATCAGTGTCAGCGCATCGATCAATATCGATTTTCCGGCTCCGGTTTCACCGGTCAGCACCGTGAAACCAGGCAGAACATCGAGATCGATTTGATCTACGATGACAAAATTTCTGATACTTATCTGTCTCAACATAGCGACGCAATGTCCAGTGCGGTCACGGCAGTTCGCTCCAGCCCAATTTCTCTCTCAGCATGCGGTAATAACTGTGATGCACGGAATGAAGCAACCGAACCGTCTGAGGGAAACGCCGCACCAAGATCTTATCGGTTGGTTCCAAATCGAATCCGGAATGACTGTCGCAATTTATCCTGACCTGCTGGCAACTGATCATCCGGATCTCGACGACAGCATCCGGGCCGATCACGATCGGGCGATTACTGAGGGTATGCGGACAAACCGGTACCAGCGAAATTAAATCTAAATTGGGATGCAAAATCGGACCGCCGGAAGACAATGCGTATGCGGTTGATCCGGTCGGCGTGTTCACAATCAATCCGTCGGAGCGCAAGGTATTCACATATTCATCGTTAACCTTGACCTCAAACTCAATCATACCGCTGCTCATACCGCGATATAGCACCACATCGTTAAATGCCAGACTATTAAATACATTGATCTCAGCGCGAAAGATTTCCGTATACAACAGCATGCGCTTTTCCGTGATATATTTTCCCGTCAGTATTTCATCCAACGTTTCAAACATGGTTTCGATGGATAAATCGGTCAGAAAACCCAATCTGCCTTGATTGATACCGATCAGCGGCACATCGTAGGCGACCAGCATACGTGCAATGTTTAACATGGTGCCATCGCCACCCATCACTACCGCCAAATCCGCCTGCGCGCCGATCTCTTCCAACGACAACGCCGGGTATAAATCAGAACCAATATTCGTGGCGGTGAGGCGATCAAATAACACTTGGTATTTCCGGGCAGTTAAATATTCAGCCAGATTGAGCAGCGGAATTGCGATCTCGGGATTCTTGTGCTTACCAATCAAGGCAATGGTAGAAAATGATGAATTCATGACTGGGAATGATGATTTACTTTATCGCGCTGAGCCGGAATTAAATATTAATGCCTGATTTACCGTTAAAATAAAGCAAGTTAGTCAACAATGTCCATGGTAGCGTTGTAAAATCGCAGCTTGACCATATATACCCGGAAAAAACAGATTCCCAAGAAATAATCCAAGTTTTTAGCGGACTCAATACCTCGCATTGATTGGTGAAACTTGAGTACCATCGAAGTTTAGCATACACAAAAATGGACAAATGATTACTTGCATTCAATTATAAAATCAGCTGACTCGTGTAGAATAAAACCATGTTAAACGAACGTGCCCAAATACTATTAAAAACCCTGGTCGAACGTTATATCCACGAAGGGCAACCGGTGGGTTCCCGCGCACTATCCAAATTTTCCGGCTTGGATCTGAGTCCGGCTACGATCCGCAATGTCATGGCGGATCTTGAGGAAATGGGGTTGGTCGCAAGTCCCCACACTTCCGCCGGAAGAGTTCCAACCCCGATGGGTTATCGGTTTTTTGTGGATACGCTGCTGGTTGTTAAAAAGCTGGATCAAACCGAACTCAGTCATTTGGAAAATCAGTTACATCCCGACAATCCCTCACGTCTAATCAATGCAGCTTCGCAGTTACTGTCGGAGTTAACCCGTTTCGCCGGCGTGGTCGTAACACCGAAACGCAAGGGTGCGATCTTCCGCTATGTCGAGTTCATGGCGCTTTCGGAAAAACGCATTCTATTGATCATCGTAACGCCCGAAGGGGATGTGCAAAACCGTATCCTCTTCACCAATACACCCTACAATCAATCCGATCTGATCGAGGCGGGCAATTTTATCAATCAGCATTATGCAGGATGCACCTTGGATGAAATTCGAAGCCGCCTGAACACCGAATTAAAACAACTGCGTAGCGAGATGGTTAATCTTATGAATGCTGCCATCGAGGTTGGCAGTAATGCCATCAATGAAAGTAGCGAAGCAGTGGTTCTCGCTGGCGAGCATAATCTGCTTCAAATTGACGATTTGTCGGACAATCTCACGAGTTTAAAGAATCTCTTCGAATTATTTGAACGCAAAACCAAACTTTTGCAGTTGCTCGAACTAAGCCGGCAAGCGCATGGCGTAAAAATATTTATCGGCGGCGAATCCGAAGTCGCTTCGCTGGAAGAATTCAGCGTAATAACCGCACCGTATGAAATAGAAGGAGAAGTAGTCGGTACCGTTGGTGTCATCGGCCCTCGACGCATGGCTTACGAGCGCGTAATCCCGATCGTTGACATTACCGCGAAACTGCTTTCCAATGGCTTGTCGCAACAATAATCTATCATCCCATTTCAACAATAACTGATCGCATGGCTTCCCAATCAAACTATCAGCACGGCTCGCCTAGCCGGACGGGCGTACTGCTTATCAATTTAGGCACCCCTGATGCGCCAACCGCGCAAGCATTACGTCCTTATCTCAAGGAGTTCCTCAGCAACCGCCGCGTCATTGAAGTGCCGCGGCTAATCTGGTGGCCCATTTTGCATGGCTTTATCCTGCCTTTCCGACCCAAGGAATCGGCCGGGAAATACGCAAAAATCTGGATGCCGGAAGGTTCACCGCTTAAAGTGCATACCGAACGGCAAACCAGACTGCTGCGCGAAGCATTGCAATCCCGGTTTAACAATCCCCCGGTTGTCGAATACGCAATGAATATCGGCAAGCCATCAGTCGCCACGGTAATGGCCAACATGCAAGCGCAAGGGTGTGACCGGATTCTGGTTATTCCGCTGTTTCCTCAGTATGCCGCCAGTAGTACGGCGGCAGCCATGGATAATGTTTTCGATGTCCTTGGAACCATGCGCAATCAGCCCGCAATCCGTACCGTCAAGCATTATCACGATCATCCAGGCTATATCGCTGCTCTGGCACAAAATGTACGTGACTATTGGGCAACGCAGGGACAACCCGACAAGCTGATCATCAGTTTTCACGGTACTCCTCGCGCGAGCCTCGACAAGGGCGACCCCTATCATTGTTACTGTCAAAAAACCGGGCGCTTGCTGGCTGAAGCATTGGCATTGCAAACCGAACAATACGCCGTATGCTTTCAATCGCGTTTCGGCAAAGCGCAATGGCTGACACCGTATACAGCAGTCACATTGGAGGAATTAGGTCAAGCGCAGACACGTCGTGTGGATATTATTTGTCCCGGTTTCGTTTCAGATTGCCTGGAAACACTGGAAGAAATCGCGATTGAAGCCAAGCATACATTCATTCAGGCTGGCGGAAAGGAATTTCACTACATTCCTTGCCTCAATGAACGTCATGATTGGATTGAAGCGTTAGCCGATATCGCCAGCGCAAATTTGCAAGGATGGCTGGATCAAGAAGTTTCTGCGGAAGCAGCGCAGCAAACGAAAAAACGCGCACTTGCATTGGGCGCGCAGCAGTAATACTTATTCCCCCTCACCTGAGGGGGAATGATTGAAACTATTAATGACCGGATTGGCGCATATGTTTCATCGCCTCTTCCGAATGTTTGGCGGCTTCAGGGCCGTGTCCCATATCAGCGTGTTTGATTGCTTCTTCCAGGTGCTTGATCGCTTCATCCATATGCTTATGCGACGCAGCATGATCGTCCCTAGCCGCTTTAGCGTGCGCCAAACTATCTTTGGCATGCTCCAACGATTCTTTGGCATGCCCCATTTCACCATGCGCTTGCGCTTTTCCGGCATGTTCCATGGCTTCGGATGTATGTCCCGCATCCGCTGCCCAAGCTTGAGCATTTATGATTAAAGCCAAGGCACTGATTGCAACTGCAGTTGATAGTACTCTCATGATGATTTCTCCTGTTTGAATGTTATTAAAAAACACAATGACTCCCGAAAAATCTCAGTGGCTGGATAACAACGAGCGAAGAAAGTAATTTCTTTCTATTCTTCCCCTTTTACCAACACAATTTCAGTATATACCTAATCCCCTCCATCTTGCATGTACATAGTGATTCACGCTGTAAATTTTGTGATCCTGCCGACTTTAATCGTCCAGACTGGCAAACATCAATTTGCACAAGTCATTTCTTTACTACTCGCTTTTCATTATCGCCACAAACGCACCGTTTTCTTTGATCCTGATCAACAACGCGTGACTCTGATAGCCGCAGTGTTGACCTATTCGGAATACGAAGCGCTACGAAACAAACCATCGCACCGATTCTGATAGATTGATCCAAACGAACTGATCGAAACGAATGGATGGTTTTGCCAGACTTATCCCGATGCGTGTAACATTTGCTTTATTATTCACGCATCTGACCGGAATGGCGATTTCACGGAGATATTCTTGAAAAACTTCCACTCGATTTACTCGCACCACTTTATCCGGGTATCGGCCTGTATCCCGCAACTTAAAGTTGCCGATCCGGCATTCAATATGGAGCGTATTCTCGATCTCGCAACGCGTGCATCCGAGCTTAAATCAACCCTCGCGCTTTTTCCGGAACTGAGCATCTCGTCCTACTCCGCTGACGACTTGTTTCACCAGCAAGCCCTGCTCGATGCGGTAAATGCCGGTATCGTACGTATCATTGAAGCCAGCCGGGAACTCACACCCATTCTGCTGGTTGGCGCGCCGTTGCAATTGGAAGGCAAGCTATTCAACTGCGCTGTAATGATTTATCGTGGGCGTATTCTCGGTATCGTGCCAAAAACCTACTTGCCCAATTACCGGGAATTTTATGAGAAGCGGCAGTTTACTTCAGCGCATGCAGCACTCGCCAGAGACATAAGCTTCCTCGGAAACACTGTTCCATTTGGCAACAATCTGATTTTCACCGCGACTAATGTTGAGCATTTTTCCTTGCATACCGAAATTTGCGAAGACCTATGGACACCACTGCCGCCGAGCAGCTACGCCGCACTGGCCGGCGCCACCGTCCTAACCAATTTATCCGCCAGCAACATCACTATCGGTAAAGCCGATTACCGGCGCCACCTCTGCGCCATGCAATCGAGCAAGTGTTTAGCAGCTTATGTGTACACCGCCGCCGGTCCCGGGGAATCGACGACCGATTTGGCATGGGATGGCCATGCGATGATTTATGAGAACCATCAGCTGTTGGCGGAATCCGAACGCTTCTCGGATCAGCAACAAATCATCACCGCCGATATCGATCTCAAACGGCTGATACAAGAGCGCCAGCGTACCACCAGTTTCAACGACGTGATTCAACTCCACCGCGAACAACTCGGCAATATTCGCCGGATTGAATTCAACTTTGTGATTCCGGAAGATAGCGTATCGTTACTTCGCCCAGTAGCACGCTTTCCCTATGTTCCCGATAATCCTGCAAAACGCGATGAGCATTGCTATGAAGCGTATCAGATACAGGTGCATGGATTATTAAAACGGTTGGCGTTCAGCAAAACCGAACGGATCGTGATCGGCGTTTCCGGCGGCTTGGACTCGGCGCATGCACTGATCGTCGCGGCGCATACGATGGACCGGCTCGGGATACCGCGCACCCACATTCTGGCCTATACCCTACCGGGATTCGCCACTAGCGAAGGCACAAAAGCCAATGCCCATCGCTTGATGGCCGCGCTCGGTGTCACCAGCCACGAAATCGACATCCGTCCGTCGTGCCTGCAAATGCTGAAAGATATCGAACATCCGTTTATTGACGGTACACCGCAATACGATATTACGTTTGAAAACGTGCAGGCGGGCGAACGGACCTCACACCTGTTCCGCCTCGCCAATTTGCATCACGCATTGGTACTCGGGACCGGCGATCTCAGCGAACTCGCGCTCGGCTGGTGTACTTATGGCGTTGGCGACCATATGTCGCATTACAGTGTCAATGCTTCGGTTCCTAAAACGCTGATACAGCATTTGATCCGCTGGACCATCGATACCGGGCAATTCAACGGCGCCGCCAACGAGGCGCTGATCGCCATACTGAACACCGAAATTTCACCGGAACTGATCCCCGTTCAGTCACCAAGTAAGCCGCTGCAAAGCACGCAGCAAATCATCGGCCCTTACGAGCTGCAAGACTTTAACCTGTATTACATTACCCGTTTCGGATTCCGCCCCAGCAAAATTGCTTTTCTTGCGCACCATGCCTGGGGAAACCGCCTATCGGGACAATGGCCGGCTGGGATTCCCGAGCAAGCCAGAAACGAATACGATCTTGCTACCATCAAGCATTGGCTCGGTGTGTTTCTGACACGTTTTTTTCAAACCAGTCAATTTAAACGCTCTTGCATTCCCAATGCCCCGAAAGTCGGCTCCGGCGGCTCATTATCACCACGCGGTGACTGGCGCGCACCGTCGGATGCGGAAGCGAGAGTCTGGCTGGACGAGTTAAAACTGATTCCGTAATACACCGCATCATGCCGGAATTGCGTGACCTTACCCGGCAGTAAATCCTTCAGCAACCCGATAAATGAACCGGTAGCAATCTGCTCATTTGAACCGGCGGAATGAACCGGTCACAACTCCGAAAATTTCAAACTGCGTATCCGGGCGAATGTAGATCGGACGGTACTTCCCGGAAGCATTGGCGGGCAACAGCCGCGGCATTTTGTTTGCGCCATAATCGAGGATTTTGATGGTAAATTCCCGATCCACCACGGCCAAGACGATATCGCCGATATTTGCCGTTCTGGAACGATCTACAACCACTTTATCGCCCGGCAGCAAGCCGACATCGATCATGGACTCTCCCCGGATCGTAACAAAGAATGTCGACGCTGCATGATCGATCAGGAATTCACTGACATCGAGCTGCTTTTCGATATGATCATCCGCAGGACTAGGCAAACCTGCTGCGACCTTGGTGGAAAACAGCGGCAGCAATGTAAGTTGCTCGTTGATCACCGGTGTGAAAAATTCATCCACTTCAATTCCAGTCACTCCATTCTCGCTGCCGCCTTCTGCCTTTTTGCGTTGCATGGCATCCAGGAAATTTCTGATTGTTGCCGTCTGGCTCTGCGGTATACGCATGACTTCCGTCGGCTCACCAAACTTCCCTTGACCTCGCGGTCTTCCCGCATTCTCGCGTTTTCCGCCTCGATTGGACATAATTGACATGCTCCTTTTAGATATAAGTAACACTATTCAAACACACCTAATGTAATACTGTCAAAAAAATAGAAAAGCATCAGAATCCAATCATGAAAATGATATTGATACATTATCCATCCCCCGGAAAGCAAATACCCGGCACCGGAATCAACGGTCAAGTACGGCCTTCCGCCAACCAATAAGAAATCGCCTACCGGCTTGTTTCTCGCGGCAACTCCAGGCAATTTAAATCTCATCACCGCTTCGAAATTCTTCAGGCAGGCAGTCCTCTATCGAATCCTTACCGGAATTTATTTTCACTATCAGCAGCCTGCGTCAATTTGTCACATTTACTTATCAGATACCTCGCGGATATGATTTACGCGTATGTGACACAACAAAAGCTGATTCAAGCGTGATCTCTCCAAACAACAACCCTAGCCTCGGATCTTAACAAAATAACAGTAGTAAAGAATGAAACTTCTTATATTTCAAGCAATAGAAAATTTGTATGGTTTAAATCTGCGGATGATCCGAAGCGGTAAGTTTTTTATCGGAATCACGTCAATACCTTCCATCCATTCAGAGCGCTGCATCTCGTACCTGAAAGCCACATTTCTCTGGTCGACCATCGTCTTGATTGCACTGATGCCGGTCACTTCCACGCAAATACATGTCGATAGCGATTGGAGTGAAGGATTCCTCCATCCTTTGACCGGATGGGATCATATTCTCTGCATGGTTGCAGTTGGTATCTGGGCGGCCCAGATCCGCGGGCAAGCAATTTGGGTACTGCCGATTGTTTTTGCCAGTGTCATGGGTGTCGGCAGCTTGGTCGGGGTGTTCAATCTAGCCATTCCGGGTGCGGAGGCTATGATTCTATTATCTTGCCTCACATTAGGCGCTTTGATCGTACGCGGAATCCGTTTCGAGACTCCCGTCAACGTAGCGATTATCTCGCTGTTCGCATTTTTTCATGGCTATGTCCACGGACAGGAAATCTCCGCGTCCACCAGTCTTGGTTTCTACATCGCTGGTTTCGTATTCGCCACTTTACTGTTACATGGCGTCGGCATTCTGATTTCGCGGCTGCTTTTGCTGGCAATCACCTTCTTTATCAGCACCGGTCTGAACGCTCAGGGAAAGGATTTGCCGTCCCCTCCGCATACCGCTAAATCGGGTACAAATTTTAACAAGCTGGCGCATGCCGTTCTGGATGAAATAGCCGTACACGGCCGTGCTGACAAACTAATCGGCATCGCCGATGCTGCCTCCCAAGGCAAAGTCGGACAAGATCAGCTTCGATACCGGCCAATTAACCGTCCCGGAGAAATTCTGGAAACGGTGCCAGGTTTAATTGCCACCCAACACAGTGGCGAAGGTAAAGCCAATCAATTTTTTCTGCGTGGATTCAATCTCGATCATGGCACTGATTTTCTCACGCAGATAGAGGGCGTGCCGGTCAATCAACTCTCGCATGCACATGGCCAAGGCTGGACGGATGTCAATTTCCTGATTCCGGAATTGGTCGAGTCGATCGAATTCAGAAAAGGCAATTATTTCGCCGACACCGGCGACTTCTCAAGCGCGGGATCGGCCAATATCCGCTACTTCAATCGTCTGCCCCAGAATATGCTGCGCTTCACTGGCGGCAGTTTTGATTATTACCGGGGATTGATCGCCGGATCGCGCCGGCTATCACAAGGCAATGTATTGTATGCCGGCGAGATCGTACATAACGACGGCCCGTGGACTGTCGGTAATAATTATCTGAAGTTCAACGGCGTAATCCGGTATAGCGGCAGCAACGGCAATCAGGATTGGCGTATTACCGCAATGGGAACGCATTCCGACTGGCGTGCGACCGATCAAATTCCAAGGCGGGCTATCGGCATGGACACCATCCGCCGGTTCGACGCGATTGACCCCACCGATGGCGGAAAGAGTCATCGCTATAGCCTGACAGGTGAATGGAACCGGCGCTCGGAAAACAGTCTGACGTCGGTCATGGCCTACGGCATTTACTCCAAATTAGACCTCTATTCGAACTTCTCTTTTCTTCTGGATAATAATGAAACGACCAATCCGTCGGGATGTTCGGGGTTAAGCGGCTTACAGTCCGCCAACCGGATTTCCACCAGTATATTCCAGACCTGCGGCGATCAGTTCGGTCAACCCGACGATCGCTGGACAACCGGCCTAGCAGCCAGCCACACGGTATTTCATAAGATCGGCCAATTCGACTCCGAAACAACACTGGGAATACAAGTACGCAACGATAATATCCAGAATGCCCTGACCAAAGCGCATGCGCAGCGGGTGTACGGCATCACCCGCCAGGACTCCATCTGGGTTACCAGCGTCAGTCCTTTTCTGCAAAACAGAACACAATGGCAAAGCTGGCTGCGCACCACCGCGGGCGTGCGTTTCGATGGCTTCCGCTTTGCCGTCAATCAAAGCAACATCCAGCAAAACAACGGCACACGTTACGACGGATTGGTCAGTCCGAAATTGGGTATCGTCTTCGGTCCCTGGGCGAATACCGAGCTGTACCTGAACGGCGGGCTTGGCTTTCACAGCAACGATGCCCGCGGGATCAATACCCGCATCGATCCGGCTAGCGGCAGTGCCGTAGACCGCGCCGATCCCCTTGCCCGCACCTACAGCGCCGAGACCGGCATCCGCTCAACCTGGGTTCGTGGCTTGCAAAGTACACTGACTGTCTGGTGGATGGATCTCCAGTCGGAATTGGTTTTTGTCGGGGATGCTGGCACGACCGAAGCAAGCCGCCCCAGCCGCCGCTACGGCATCGAGTTTGCCAATTACTACCAGCCGGTGCATTGGCTGACATTTGACGCGGACTTCAGTTTCTCGCATGCACGCTTTCGCAATACCGTACCGGACGAAGGCAATCACGTGCCCAATGCCGTGGAAGCGGTCATTGCCACAGGCGCGACATTTCACGATGTTCTCGGCGGTTTCTACGGCGGCCCGAGACTGCGGTATCTCGGGCCGCGCGCATTGAATGAAGACAACTCCAAGCGCTCGGACGGCACAATTTTGTTATCCGCGATGCTGGGGTATGAATTTAACCGGTCGCTCCGCATCCAGGCCGAAGTGTTCAACATGCTCGACCGCAAGGACGATGCGATCACCTATTTCTATACATCACGCCTCCCGGGAGAATCGCTCACGGGCGTGAACGACTTTCATTTCCACCCTGTCGAGCCAGTGAGTTTCCGGGTTGGGTTTGTTCTTAATTATTAATCGATTGAATACAAACAAGTAAATTTCCCAAATAAATATCAGGAGAAAAATTATGCGACTGTCTAAATCACTGTTGATTGCATTACTTCTGTCAATCTGGCTTACGACTCCGGCGCAAGCGGGAGAAGCTGTGCTGAAGCATTTCGTCTCCGGAAGTTACCCGCAATTACTTGAAAAGCATACCGGTCGGCCGGTCATGCTGGTGATCTGGGCGACGACATGTGCGACCTGCATGAAAAAAATGCCCATGTTAAATAAACTAAAAGAAGATCAACCGGATGTCAAAATCATCCTGCTCTCCGTCGATGATCTAGCAGATACGAAGCAGGTGCAAACCATATTGACCAGACATGGATTGACCGACCTGGAAAACTGGATTTTCGCCGATGAAAATGCACAGCGTCTGCGCTATGAAATTGACCCGCAATGGTTCGGCGAATTGCCGCGCACGTATTTCCTGGATAGTAAGCATCAGCGCGAAGGCATCAGCGGCGCTTTATCGTACGAAGATTACCAATCCATTTTCTACGTACTCGCCAATTAATTATCCATCAGCAACCCGTTTTATGATTCACCGCAAAGAACAATCGTATCGAACAGTATTTTCGTTAATTCATGGATTCATCCTCATTCTCGCACTGCTGGTTCACTCTGCTCAAGCCAGTGATCAGCTTGAGGAAGGCTATGTGAAATCAACGCTGGGTTTGTACGACATTGCCACATTCGATGTTTATGCGGACCAACAGACTGTTCATCTCATCGCCGGCGGCAGGCAGTCGCAAAATGATGCCGCGCTCATACTGCGGTATCAGCGGTCAGTGGATGGCGGACGCAACTGGACAACGCCTTCGACTGTCTCCGCGCCATTGCCCGCAATCAACGCCAAACGCGGCAATGACATTCAACTGGCAGTTCATGGCGATCGTATCGTCGCCCTCATGCAAGGAAAAACCGATCTACCGGGGATCGGCCCGATGATTTGCCTGTATTCCGAAGACAGCGGCATAACCTGGAAAAATGGCGCTAATCCGGCAAAAGATAATGACGGCAGTCAGGCGCACATCGATCTGATAGCCGACAAAGCAGGCGTTTTCCATGCAGTCTGGCTCGAAGATCCCGAAGAAAACGGTTATCAAAGTTTGCGTTATTCCCGCTCAGAAGACGGCGGAAAAAGCTGGAGTCAACCCAAGACAATTGAAGATTCAACCTGCTCCTGCTGCTGGAATACGATCGTGAATTCGCCGCTTGATCACCTGAATGTGCTTTACCGCAACATGTCGCCCAGGGATATGGCAATGATCCGGTCAACCGACCATGGCTCCACCTGGCAACCACTCGGCGCAGTCGGCGATTTCAAATGGCAATTGAATGGCTGTCCGCACGTCGGCGGCAGCGCTGGTTATGTTACCCGCGAAGCAACGCATTGGCTGCACAGCCTGGTCTGGACGGGCATACCGGGAAAAGTCGGCTTATATCACCTGGTTTCTTCCGATCATGGATCGACCTGGTCGACCCCCTCACGGTTAAGCGCCACGGGAATGAACGGCGCTATTGCGCATCATGGCCGCCATACCATTGCAGCATGGAACGAAATCAATCCTTCAGGCATGAGCGTCAGTCTCGCCATCGCTGAGAATGACGGTGCCACTTGGAGCGAGCCGATCCAGCTGACGCCAGGTGAAAACGCGGCGACACAGCCGCGGCTTGTTGCAACAACAAACGGCGTATTGACCGTGTGGACCGAGAAGCCAGCCAAACAAACCAGTCAACTGGCGTGGAAACTGATAGAGCCTGGAAAGAAAGTTAACCCATAAAGGAGAAGTCAATGAATAATCAACGTGTTATTTCCATCAAACTGCTGCCGCTGATACTGATCGTACTGATGATGGCCAGCATGCCATCGGTAATATTTGCACATGCAATCCTCGTTGAGTCGGAACCCAAGGCCGAAAGCATTGTGGATACACCGCCCGATCAGATCAAAATCTGGTTCAACGAAAATGTTGCCAGCGAATTTAAATCACTAGCGGTGATCAACAGCGCCGGAAAGCGTGTCGACAATAATGACGTCAAACAGGCAGCACTGGATCGTTCACACATTTATGCCACCGTCCCGAAGCTGCCACCCGACACTTATACGGTTCGCTATCGTGTGATGTCTGCGGACACGCACATCATTACCGGCAAATTCACCTTTACCGTTGCTTCTCCAGGAAAAGCCGAAATCCCTGCCAAATAGAGCACCCCGCCGCAAGCAGCAGGGTATTAATTGCACTTTCAATTTGCTGATTTTCAACTAGCTTTCGCCCCGAGGGGCGGGGAATTGAACCCGAAGAGATTAAATATCAGGAGCAAACCATGAAAATATTCCAGGCCGTAAAACCACTTCTGCTGCTGTTCATTGCAATTCTGACTCTGACAGCATGTAATCGCATCAGCCCTGTACAGCATCATTACAATACCAAGGTCGGTTGCATTGTCGCCAATGACTTCTACGCAGTGTATTTCAGTACTTATGTTGAACCCGACAAAATGAGCGACGACTCAACTAAAGTAAACGAATCGTTATTCAAATCTCATTGCATCAATATTCCTTATACCGGAAACGTTTATTTTACTGCTGATCTGGTAGATGAGGATTTGAGAGAAACCCCGATCAGCTTGAGGCTGGTTGAGCAGGAATTAACCGGTAAAAATAAAGATTCTTCCGCAGACTATGAAGATGTTCGAATAATTTCGGAAGTTATGCCGAAAATCTACTCGCAAGGTACCATTGAAACGCATGCCGTTATTGATAAAATCGGTCACTATGCTTTATATCTGATCATCGGAGACGAGAAATCGGCATTAGAAGATGATATTTTAAAAATCCGATTCAATGTCGGCTTGGGAACTGAAACAACATCTTTCTGGCGCTATGTCGCAAAAGCCGCAGAACTTTTTATGACATTTGCTTTTCCGGCACTGCTTCTGCTACTCATCATGTCACCGATGCTACCAAAGCTAAGGCTCATTGTTTTGTCAAAAATGCTGTTCGGTATGCTGAATCGTAGAAACTGACCGACCTAGACTGGTTATCTCTGACGTGTTTGTTCAAGCCAGTCAATTCAAAAGTTCGTGCATTCCCAATGCCCCCAAAGTCGGCTGGCGGTTTCTAATCGCTGTGCGGTGGTTGGCGCGCACCGCCGGATGCGGCAGCCAAAGTCTGGTTGGATGAATTGAAAATGATCCCATAGGCCCATCCGGTTTATGGCTGCTCATTCTTGTCTTCTAGAAGGGATAACTCCAAACCCTCGATCTCCTGCAACGATTTTCCGGCAATGCCCTGCAAATCTCCATACATTCCAACCGTAGCCCCCATCACACGCTCAATCTGCTCTTCGCGCTTGGCCCACTGCTTCATAATCGCTTTGCGTTCTTTATCAAGGTCTTCCTGCATGGTGGAAAAGGCTTCAACAATGGCTTCCACGCGCTGGCGGAAGCGCGGGCCGGTGAGGTATTGGTAGACCATTTCGGTTTTGCTTTGCTGGCCTTCGGAGGATTGACGCGCCAGCGCGATCTCCAGCAAGGATTGGCGCAGAATCATGGCGACCGGCAATGCGGCGCGCGGGTGAGTGACCCAGACGCCTTCGATCAATTCAAAGGTTTCCACGCCTTTCGGCAAGGTATGGCTAACAATGACCGCCACTTCCGCTTTGGCGGCGCGCTGATCATCGCGCAGTTTCACCAGCCAGGCATCGCTCCAGTTTTTGGTGCGCTTGAATTCCCATAACAAGGTACCGCCAATTTGACCGCCCGATCCAATTACGCGATGCAATACATCGCCGCCGAATTCGCCTTTCGGCACCGGTTCGATGGCATCGAACGGAAATTTCAGTCGTAACAGGTTTTCCAGTTCGAGCTCCTGAACTTCTCCTTGCAATTGCTGCGAACCTTGCTCGGCACGGCGCTTCAGGTCTTCGATCTGTTTCTGCATCGCAGCGATGGTCTGTTCCTTTTCCAGCACCTTGAGCTTCTGTTCGTCTTCGGCTTCCTTTCTGGCCAATTGCCGCGCTTCCGTCAATCCGTCCTGCACCCGCTTGGCGACCGTCAGTTCCAATTCGCGCTTGGCATCGTCGAGTTCGCGCTGTTTTTTGATGAGTTCGGCTTGCGCCTGTTGTGCTTGCGCCAACTTTTCATCACGCACCTTGAGCACTTCTTGCAACTCGGCCAGCTCCCGCGCTTTGCTTTCCAATTCCGCTGCGCTGGCCAGTTTGGCTTTGCGCGATTCTTCCGCGATTACCCGCACGCGCTCCGCTTTTAACTGCTCGGACACTTGCAGAGCCACTTGATCGTCGAGCTTTCGCTTTTCTTCCGCTAACCACTTTTCCTTGTCGCGCATCACCTGCTCACGTTGCTGAATCTCGCTATCTTTCTGCGCCAGCCGCTGTTCGAATTGCTTGCGGGTCGATTCGATCAGCGGCGCCGCCAGTGATTCGGTCAGTTTGATTTCGCTTTTGCAATTCGGGCAAGTAATCGTCGGTTCTGTCATTACAATTTTTCCCTTTTAATGCGGCAACATTTGCCGGTCTTGCCGGCGGCTCGCCATACAACAAACAACCAAGTAGCGCCAACCCCAATCAGCATGCGCTCACCAACGGTTGGCATGATCATTGCTGTCAACCCTAGCAGTAACTCATTATAAACCGGCAGTACTCAACCTTCAGGAATCCCTATGAAAAATAAATACGAAAGTTTGGAACTCGGTCAATTCATACCGCTGCATTATCATCACAACATGCTGAATGATACCGTGCGTATGCAAGGATTTAAGGATGCGATTGATTTAGCGGTCAAACCCGGCGCCAAGGTGTTGGAGCTGGGCGGCGGCACCGGCGTGCAATCATTCTTTGCCGCGCAAAAAGCGCAAAAAGTGTATTGTGTCGAGCGCAACCCGGAATTGATTAGCGCCGCACGCAATCTCCTGGCGCAAAACCAAAACGGCGACAAGGTTGAGATTATCCAAGCCGACGCCATGCATTACCTGCCGCCGGAACCGGTCGATGTGGTGATTTGTGAAATGCTGCATACCGGTTTGTTACGGGAAAAGCAAATGCCTGTTATCGATTCCTTTAAAAAACGATACTGGAAAAAGTTTGGCGGCCCGCTACCCATCTTTGTACCGGAAGCCAGTATCCAGGCGATTCAACCGATCGAACATAACTTTCATTTTGCAGGTTTTTACGCGCCGACGATTCAATTCCAGGATCCCTACTATATACAGGAACGAAGCAAAGGCTTGGGAAACCCCGAAGTATTTCAATTACTGGCTTACGCCGAGCCTTATAGCCAAACCTGCGAATGCAAAGAAGAAATCCTTATTACCGAAGATGGTCAGTTAAATGCTTTGCGGCTGATCACCAAAAATTTACTGGCCATCAATGTGACGACGTGCAGCACCATTGACTGGCACACGCAATACATCGTTTTCCCGTTATCAAAACCAATCAAGGTTTCCAAAGGCGATCATGTTTCCATCCGCTTCAGTTACCAAGGCGGCGCACCCCTGAATGCATTCTCTGACTCACTGCAAGTCCGTCTGATCAGCAAGCAGACACCGGTCTTGGAACTGGCGCTGGAAGCGTTGAGCCAATCAACGAAATCCCCGTCAGAGCTGACAGAAAATGCCGGGATAATGTAAGTACCTGTTGTGATAGATAACAATAATAACCCGCCATCATAAGGCGGGTTATTATTGAATCGTCCGAACAAGCTTAAGAAAAGAAACCGGTAATTAAATTCTTCTGTTACTCGATACAAAGCCTATCAAATTCAATCCTGCTAACTACTAGCCATTAGGCCGCAAATGGTAGTTTTTTGGACAAACCTCATTACAGCAAGAAAAAAATCAAGACTCTAGACTATCAGAAACGGTCTGTTAGTCTAGGGAAATGCTGATTAATTGCCTGCGCAAGCGACTCGCTGTGTTGGGTGGTGTTCAAAAATTCGCCTATCGCTATGATATGTTTCGTTTCTTGCGCTCCATCTGCCTTGCATCTCATCTTGCTCGGTGAATTAATCAGCGTTTCCTTGGAGCCTACATTATTTTTCAGTTTGGTACTTTATTTACGGCATATTAGACAACTATCCATCACCCCAGCCCAGGCCAATAATGGCTATCCGGCAGCGGCCGCTTGCCGAAGATCGCCTGGCCGACGCGTACCACGGTAGCCCCTTCTTCGATGGCGAGTTCGTAGTCGCCGGACATGCCCATCGACAGTTCGTCGAACGATAATCCCGCAGGGGCTTCCTGGCGCAGCATGGCTTGAATGTTGCGCATTTTGACGAAACATTCGCGCACGCGGTCGTGGTCGGAGGAGAAAATCGCGAGCGTCATCAACCCCTTGATGCGCAGTGATGAAAATTGCGGCAAGTGTTGCACGAAATCACGCACGGCCTCAGGCGGCAGACCGAATTTGCTTTCTTCGCCGGAGCTGTTGACCTGCACATAGACGTCGATCGCGCGGCCTTCGTTTTGCAGACGTTTGTCGAGTTCTTCGGCGACTTTGAGGCTGTCGAGCGCCTGGAATTCATTGGCAAAACGCGCCAGGTATTTGGCTTTGTTGGTTTGCAAATGGCCGATGATCGACCATTTGATGCCCAAATCGGCAAGCACCTCGGATTTTTCACGTGCTTCCTGAATTTTGTTTTCACCCATTTCATGAACACCGGCGGCATAGGCGATACGCAGCCGTTCCGCGGATACGGTTTTGGTTACGGGGAGCAACCGCACGCTGGCTGGATCGCGACCGGCTTTCTTGCAGGCATCCACGATGCGCTGCTTGACGGTGGCGAGGTTGTTTTTGATGTCGGTCAGTTGTTGTTCGGCGTTGAGTTCCACGGCGGTCTCCTGGTTCATGATGCGGATGCTCCTGTTATTTTTGTGGCTTGATGAAATACCATTTTCCATTGATTATCCCGGCGCTGCCATAGCGAAGTGCGGATCGATCCCGGTGTTGGGTTGCTTGCTGTATCCGGTTTCTGCAGGGTGTAAATAGCCAGCAACAGATCATCACCCAGCACTTTGACGCGAAAATCCCGGAATGCCCAGTGTGAGCCTGGGTCTTTGCGTTTTAACCAATCGATCACCTCGGCACGACTATGCAATTGCCCTTGATTGTCGATTTCCTCAAAATTCTGCGCCAGTAGCTCGTCGATCAATCCGGAATGCGTGTTCAGATCACTTTGCAGCAGATCAAGTTCCAGCCGTTGAATCTGGTCACTCAATTGGCCTGTTGCGCTGTTTTCCATACTTGGGAGTTACTTGACCCGCATACCGGGCTGCGCGCCGCCATCCGGCGACAGAATGAACAATTCACCAGGATTGCCGCCACCCGCGGCGAGCACCATGCCTTCCGATAGACCGAATTTCATTTGCCGTGGTGCCAAGTTGGCGACCATCACGGTCAAGCGCCCTTTCAGTTGTTCCGGGTCATACGCGGATTTGATGCCGGCAAAGACGGTACGCTGTTCGTTGCCGATGTCGAGCGTCAGTTTCAAGAGTTTCTCCGCGCCTGGTACATGCTCGGCGTTGACGATTTTGGCGACGCGCAGGTCGATTTTGCTGAAGTCGTCGATGGAAATGGTTTCGGCAATCGGGGCAATCTGGCTGGCAGCATGCTGTTGTTTTTCTGCGTGCCGTGCGGGTGATTGCGCTGGCGCTGCAGCCAGGCTTTGCGTATTGGCGGCGATCAGCGCATCGATTTGCTTAACTTCAATACGCGTCATCAAATGTTGATACGTGTTAATCGCGTGGCCCGCAGGCAGCAACAGGCTCGATACCGGTTGATCGGCGGACAATTGCGGCCAGGTTAACGGTTCGCAATTAAGAAACGCCTCGATCTGCTGCACCGTGCCGGGCAGAATCGGCTTCAAATACCGCGCCAGCAGATAAAACAATTGAATGCCAAGGCTGCACGCACGGTGCAAATCGTCGCTTCGATCCGGTTGCTTGGCGATCTCCCACGGCGCCAGATGATGGATCATTTCGTTGGCTTCGTCGGCGAACTTCATGATCTGGCGGATCGCAGCTGAAAACTCGCGATCCTCGAATGCTTGTTCGATCGCATCAGGACGCCAGCTAGAAAAATGCTCGTCGACCATCGCTTGCAATACCTGGTATTGTTCTCCCGCAACTAATTTGCCGTCGAAACGCTTGGTGATGAATCCCGCACAGCGGCTAGCGATGTTAATGAATTTGCCGACCAGATCGGAATTGACGCGTGCGACAAAATCTTCCAGATTCAGGTCGATATCCTCCAAGGTGCTATTGAGTTTTGCGGCGTAGTAATAGCGCAGCCATTCGGGGTTGAGCCCTTGCTTCAGATAGCTTTCTGCGGTGATAAACGTTCCGCGCGATTTGCTCATTTTTTCGCCGTTCACTGTCAAGAAACCATGCGCGAAAATCTTGGTCGGTGTTCGATAACCGGCATTTTTCAGCATCGCCGGCCAGAACAATGCGTGGAAGTACAAAATATCCTTGCCGATGAAATGGTACAGTTCCGCGTCCGATTGCGGTTGCCAGTAGTCGTCGAACCGGATATTTTCGCGCTCGCACAAGTTCTTGAAGCTACCCATGTAACCGATCGGTGCATCAAGCCAGACGTAGAAATACTTACCCGGTGCACCGGGAATCTCAAAACCGAAATACGGCGCATCGCGCGAAATATCCCAATCCGAGAGTTTGTTTTCCCCGGCTTCACCGACCCATTCGCGCATTTTGTTGGCAGCTTCCGGTTGTAAGTGATCACCGTCACATGCCCACTGCCGCAGAAAATCAGCACAACGCGCATCGGATAAGCTAAAGAAATAATGTTCGGACGATTTGCTGACCGGTTTCGCGCCGGATACCGCAGAATAAGGATTCTTCAGTTCGGTCGGCGCATACGCCGCGCCGCAGATTTCACAGGAATCACCGTACTGGTCTTTGGCGCCGCATTTCGGACATTCACCTTTGACAAAACGATCCGGCAGAAACATATTTTTGACCGGATCGTAGAGCTGTTCGATACCGCGCACCGCGATCAAACCCGCGGCTTTTAATTTATGGTAAATATCTTCGGAGAAATGCCGCGTTTCCGGCGAATGCGTACTGTAGTAATTGTCGAATTGGATATGGAAACCAGTAAAATCCCCGTGATGTTCGGCATGAACACGCGCAATCAATGCTTCCGGTGTGATGCCTTCTTTTTCCGCACGCAGCATAATCGGCGTGCCATGCGTATCGTCGGCACACACATAATGCACCTTGTGGCCACGCATTTTCTGGAAACGCACCCAGATATCCGTTTGAATATACTCCACCAAGTGGCCTAAATGGATGCTGCCGTTGGCGTAGGGCAACGCGGAAGTCACCAGAATTTTTCGCATGTTCATTCGCTCTAAATGCACCAGGTCAAATAAATATCAATTGTAACAAACTGTGTGCGCATTCCCGATATTTGTTACCATCCATGCATTAAATTGTTCGCCTCAAGCAGGCAGTATTAAAGGAGTTTTGTAGTGACTATTTCCGAGCAGCAGATTCAATCCGCACTGAAACAAACCATTGATCCAACCACGAACAAAGATTATGTGACCGCCAAATCGGTCAACAGCATTCAAATTAGCGGAAACAACGTAACTGTCGCCATTGAATTGGGTTATCCCGCCAACAGCGTGAAGCATCAGGTGCAACAGCAGATCACCGACGCGTTGCGTTCGATACCGGACATCGGCGGGATTCAGGTCACGGTCAGCAGCAAAATCATTCCACACAGCGTGCAGCGCGGTGTCAAATTGATTCCCGGCGTGAAAAACATCATCGCCGTGGCCTCGGGCAAAGGCGGCGTCGGCAAATCGGCGACGGCGGTCAATTTGGCGCTGGCACTGGCATCTGAAGGCGCTTCTGTCGGCATCCTTGACGCCGACATTTACGGCCCGTCGCAACCGCAAATGCTGGGTATCACCGGTCACCCGGAATCGCTCGACGGAAAGTCGATGGAGCCGATGCACGCACATGGTATTCAGGCAATGTCGATCGGAATGCTCGTTGACGTCGAAACACCGATGGTGTGGCGCGGACCGATGGTGACGCAAGCCTTGCAGCAACTGTTAAATGATACCAATTGGAAAGATCTGGATTATTTGGTGGTGGACTTACCTCCCGGCACCGGCGATATTCAATTGACGCTGGCGCAAAAGATTCCGGTGACAGGCGCCGTCATTGTCACCACACCGCAAGACATCGCTTTGCTCGATGCCCGCAAAGGTCTCAAAATGTTTGAGAAAGTCGGTATTCCGATTTTGGGAATCGTCGAAAACATGAGCACGCATACCTGCTCGAAATGCGGTCATACCGAACCGATTTTTGGCACCGGCGGCGGTGAAAAAATGTGCAAGGACTATAACGTTGAATTGCTGGGCGCATTACCGCTCGATATCAAAATCCGCGAGCATACCGACGCCGGTAAGCCCAGCGTGATTTCCGAGCCGAACGGCAAAATCGCGGAAATTTATAAACTGATTGCACGGCGAGTGGCTGTAAAAATTGCCGAATCGGCGGAGGATCATTCGGAGCTGTTCGCCAAAATTATCATGGAAGACAATTAAGGATAGCAAAACATGACTATCAAATCAGATAAGTGGATACGCCGCATGGCACTGGAGCACGGCATGATCCAACCGTTTGAACCCGATCAGATCCGTCACAAGGATGATCAACGTATCGTCTCGTACGGTACATCGAGCTACGGCTACGATATCCGCTGCTCCGACGAGTTTAAGCTGTTCACCAATATCAACACGACGATTGTCGATCCGAAAAATTTCGACCCGAATTCGTTCATCGATATCAAAAGCGATATTTGTATCATTCCACCGAATTCTTTTGCGCTTGCTCGCACTGTCGAATATTTCCGCATTCCACGCAATGTGCTGACGATTTGCCTGGGAAAATCAACGTACGCGCGTTGCGGCATCATCGTCAATGTCACACCGTTTGAACCAGAGTGGGAAGGCTATGTAACCCTGGAATTTTCCAATACTACGCCACTCCCAGCAAAAATCTACGCCAATGAAGGTGTCGCGCAAGTGATCTTTTTTGAATCGGACGAAATCTGCGAAACTTCCTATAAAGATCGCGGCGGTAAATATCAGGGACAGCACGGCGTTACGCTGCCAAAAATTTAAGATTTTAATCTTATGGAGGCGCGCTTTAATGTTGACGCTGAAAGAACTGCGGTTAATTCCAAAACTTTCTGCCCTATGGCTGCTGATACTATTCTCTTCAACATGCCTGGCGGATGCGCTCAGACACATCTCCTTGCCTCGTACCGGCTTGGAGCCGAAAGACATCGCTGTCATCATCAATGACAGCGATCCATTATCCCGTCAGATCGGTAATTACTATCAATCAGCGCGAAAGATTCCACCAGTCAATATCATTCGCATCCGTTTCCAACCCGGCCACAGCGAAATCACACCTGATGATTTTGCAAAACTGAAAGCTATTATCGATCAAAAAACACCGGATTACGTCCAAGCGTTTGCCGTCGCTTGGGCAGCTCCTTACCGGGTTGGCTGCATGTCGTTAACGGCGGCTTTGGCTTTCGGTTTCGATCACAAATATTGCGCTGAAACTTGTGCGCCCACCGCGCTAAGCCCTTATTTCAATTCGCCCGGCACTAGGCCCTATACCGATTATAGAGTCCGACCAGCCATGATGCTGGCCGGCGCTTCTTTCGAGGACGCCAAGGCGTTGATCGACCGCGGCATCCGTTCCGATCAGTCTTTCCCCAAAGGCCAAGCCTATTTACTAAGTACCCCCGATACCGCACGTAATAGCCGCGCACCAGGGTTTCAGCTAGCAAAAGAAGAATTCGCCGAAGTGTTTCCAATACAAATCCTTGAAACCGATCACATTGCCGACCGTGACGATGTGCTCTTTTATTTCACCGGGCTAATCAGAGTACCTATGCTTGATACCTTGCATTTCCTGCCAGGCGCAATCGCGGATCATTTGACATCTTTTGGCGGCATGCTGACAGATTCCTTGCAGATGAGCAGCTTGCGCTGGCTGGAAGCAGGCGCAACCGCTAGTTATGGAACCGCTGTAGAGCCCTGCAGCTTTCCACAAAAATTTCCTGCGCCTGCAGTTGCGATGTTCTACTATGCAACAGGAGCCAGTGTTATCGAAGCATACTGGAAAAGTGTTGCCTGGCCGGGCCAGGGTGTGTTTATCGGAGAACCTCTGGCAAAGCCTTTTGCACCGTTATTGCGTGAAGTTGCTCCTGGTCGTTTTGAACTTAAGATTTTCTCACCACGCACCGGACGGTTAAGGATGGAAAAATCAACTTCTGCCGCAGGCCCTTTTAAGCTCATCCCACGGCAAACGTTGATTCGACGGGGTGAAAATCTTCTACACCTCCACTTCGATGAAAAAATAGATGGTTATTTACGTTTACAATGGAACTGAAGTTTTATTACCTTACCTCGGAAACACATGATCATTTTCTAAATAGCTTCTGATCGCTTATCCAGCCATCGTCTTTTTCCAATAAAAAGCGCTAAACTTTTTTTTAAAATACCCGTCTAATGCCGCATATAAATAGATATATATAACTTATTGTTTTTTAAAAAACTATTTTGATGAATAAAAGATTATAAAAATTTTAAAAAATACTTGATTTGCACACAATGCAGACTATAATGCGTGCAAATTAAAAACAGACAATTTACCGATAAGGAGGTCATCATGAGAAGCACCAAGAACTTTTTTGCTCCAGCCGATTTAGTTAATGTACATATTCCTGAAACGTAGCGTTTTTTAAAGGAGCACGCTCATGGCCACACTTTCTACACTTCAAAAAACCGACCAATCTGAAATTCTATTTGACACCCATCCTGAAATCAGTCTGAATTTTGAGCATGTACAAAATGCTCTGAAACAAGGTTATCAACGACCTTTTTTATTGGTCGACAGCAATATTATCCGGCAAAAAACCCGACGATTTAAAGCAGCCATGCCGCGAGTAAATCCTCACTATGCAGTTAAAGCGAATCCCGATGAACGCGTCCTAAAAACCCTGATTGAAGAAGGCGCCGGATTTGAAATAGCCTCTATTGCCGAACTCGACTTATTACTCAGTATCGGAGTACCAGCTGCCGAGATTTTTTATAGCAACCCAATGAAATCAAGAGCCTACCTAGAGTACGCTGCAGCAAAAGGCGTTGAATGGTATGTTCTTGATAGTATTGAAGAGTTGCGTAAAATCTTCAGTGTTAAGCCAGATGCTAAAATGTATTTGCGTATCGATACACCCAACATTGGCAGCGATTGGCCGTTAGCAGGCAAATTTGGAACACACCTGGGCGACATCAACGAGATCATACAGGAAGCTGCTTCACTGAAAGCGGACCTTGCAGGTGTTACTTTTCATGTCGGCTCGCAATGTCGTAATCCGCAAAACTGGCGTGTAGGTATTGAGCGTGCTAAAAAGGTTTTTGCCGAAATGCAATTAGCCGGCTTGAATCCAAGGCTATTAAACATCGGCGGTGGCTATCCGGTTCGTCATATCAAACCGATTCCATCGATTGAAGTCATCGCGGAGGTAATAAACGAAGCCATTGCTGATTTACCTGATAGCATTCGCATTATGGCGGAACCCGGGCGCTATCTGGTTTCCGATTCAGCCTATTTTGTTTGCCGTGTAGTAGGAACAGCAACCCGCAACGGTAAACGCTGGATGTATTGGGATGCCGGTATGTTTGGCGGTGTTATCGAGATGACCGAAGGTCTGCGTTATGACATTCTAACGGACCGGAAAGGCAATCAAATCTCATGGTCTGTTGCCGGACCGACCTGCGATTCGGTTGATATTCTGATGCAGGATTTGATGCTGCCAAACGATATTCAGGAAGGCGATTTCATTTACATTCCGAATGCTGGCGCTTATACCACTGCTTACGCCAGCAACTTCAACGGTTTTCCGCTACCGGATGTAAAGGTAATATGATTATTGAGCTATCACTCGCGTAATCACGAAATCTAATTTAAGCTGAAAGGCGCGATGAGCAATTTATGCTCATCGCGCCTTTATCGTTTCAAAGCGTAATTGATGAGACAAATAAACTTGTTTTATATTCTCCGTTCATAAATGACGAAGTGATATTCCAGATTGTCATCTTTCGCAGAAACATGCTTGTCTCTTTGTTTTTCTTCCCATTCATTCTTATCAAATTCAGGGAAAAAGACATTACCTTCATAATCTCTGAGAATCTCAGTAACATACATGCGTTGACAGAATTTCAGCGCTTGCCGGTATAACTTCTCTCCGCCAATAATAAAATTCTCGGTATTTCCAACGCTCGTTTCTTCACAGATTTGCAATGCATCTTCGATGGAGTTAACCACTAGAGCACCCGGTACTTCGTAATCCGTCTGACGGGTAATAATGATATTGGCACGCCCTGGAAGTGGTTTACCGATGGATTCATAGGTTTTCCTTCCCATTACAATAGTCTGCCCCATTGTCAGGAATTTAAAATGCTTTAAATCCGCCGGCAGATGCCACGGCAATCGATTATCCTTGCCAATCACACGATTGTTAGCCATTGCAACCAAAATAGAAAAACGCAGTGGGGTCATACGGCTACCGGTGCTTTAATCGCAGGATGAGGATCATAATTTTCCAGAACAAAGTCTTCAAATTTAAAATTAAGAATCTCCCGTATATCAGGATTTAACTTCATCACTGGAAGCGCTCTTGGTTCACGTGACAATTGTTCATTCGCTTGCTCCAAATGATTCAGATACAAATGTGCATCTCCCAAAGTATGAACAAAATCACCGGCATCAAGTTCGCAAACTTGCGCAATCATCAATGTTAACAGGGCATAAGATGCGATATTGAACGGCACCCCAAGAAAAATATCCGCACTGCGTTGATAAAGCTGGCACGACAATCGTCCACCTGCCACATAAAACTGAAAAAAAGCATGGCATGGAGGCAGCCGCATTTTATGTAAATCCCCGACGTTCCAGGAAGAAACCAGCATACGCCGCGAATCGGGAGTATTTTTAATTTGCTCAATCACCTGCTGAAGCTGATCGATATAACAGCCATCCGCTGTAGCCCAGGATCTCCACTGATGACCATAGATAGGTCCTAAATCACCTTTTTCATCAGCCCATTCATCCCAGATTGTAACACCGTGATCGTGCAGGTAATTAATATTGGTATCCCCCCTGAGAAACCAAAGCAATTCATAGATAATAGATTTTAAATGACATTTCTTCGTAGTTACCAATGGAAAACCATCAGCAAGATTGAAACGCATTTGATGCCCAAAAATTGACAGCGTACCAGTACCGGTCCGATCCGATTTCCGATGACCATGATCAATCACATGCCGCATTAACTCGAGATACTGACGCATTACGTTTATTCTCCATTTATATACATAGGGACGCACTGTTCTGCAGCCGGCTACGCAGCCCAAACACCCTTAACCCGTATATAATAGCAATATTATCTGCAATCATTCTTAATGCAATGACTTCCGATATTGTCACTCTAAAAATAATACTCGACAGGAAAGTTTTCAATGCTGGCAACACTTCACCAGAACCAGAATATATCATTGTTTGACCACCCATCCATCAAAGCATCCTACATACTCGTAGTTCTACCCAAACAAGAAAAATTCCCCAAAAAACACTATATCCCCGGCGAGGAATCGTTAAATCAGCTGCTGCTCCGTCGCGGCATGAAATTGACCGACCTCAGCGAAACCCCTGTGTGCGCTAATTTACAGAATGGTGAGCTATGTACCTGGGTCATGCTGGATTCCGCCCAGCCAGCCTTTAACCAGCAAACCACCCTGCGCAAGGCCATGAAACTGCTGCTGCAGGAGAATCCGTTAGAAATACACATTGCGATCCTTGGTAATACTCAACAGAAAAAAAGTTTTGCGGAATGCGCACTGTATGTGGCATGGGTCAATGGCGCTACCTTGCCAGTGAGAAAAAATAAACCTGCGAGAAAACCGCTCACTAAAATCAACCTATATGGATACGAAGATAACGGAAACTTTAAAATACAACGGGCATTGGCGGAGGGCAATCTACTGGCTCGGGGCCTCACAGTATTGCCTGCTAATGAATTAACCCCCCAAACATACCGCCAGCAAATAAAAAAACTGGCCGAAAGTGAAGGCTGGAAATATCAGGAATATGATATTAGTAAACTTAAAGAAATGGGTGCTGGCGCTTTCGTAGCTGTAGCTCAGGGTAGCGATACCGAAGATGCTGCGATTGTGCATTTACAACATCACAGTAATCAAAACACAAAGCTTAAGAATGTAGCTTTAGTCGGCAAAGGTATTTGCTTCGACACCGGCGGACACAATTTGAAACCAGCCCGCTCTATGAAAGGTATGCATGAAGACATGAACGGTTCGGCAGTAGCGCTCGGCATTTTGCTGGCAGCTACGCGTGCTGAAATCCCCGTTAAAATCGATTGCTGGCTTGCGATTGCGCAGAACCATATCAGCCCCCGCGCCTATAAACAAAGTGATGTGATTACTGCTCTCAGTGGACTTTCAATCGAAATCATCCATACCGATGCGGAGGGGCGGATGGTACTCGCTGACACGCTTACCCTGGCAAGCAAACACAAACCTGATCTGATTATTGATTTCGCCACTTTGACGGGCAGTATGCAAACCGCGCTGGGATCACGATATAGCGGGATCTTCAGCAATCGCAATGAGCTTTCCCAAAAAGCGGTTACGGCTGGCAATAATTGCGGAGAACGCGTTTGCGTATTTCCAATGGATCCGGACTATGAAGAAAGTCTGAAGAGCACAATCGCTGATATTAAACAATGCGAATTAGACGGTGATTTTGATCACATTCTTGCCGCATGCTTCTTACAAAAATTCGTTGCCGATACCCCGTGGTTGCATATGGATCTATCCGCCAGCAGCCATAAAGGCGGATTAGGAGCGGTCGACAGCGAAATTACCGGTTTCGGCGTCTGTTGGGGAATTGAATTGCTAAGAAGTCTTTACAGCTAGCTGCGAGAAAGAAACTACTATATTGACGAATCTTTTGTGAATAAAACAACTAGATTCTTACAATATACAGCTTCTGACCGACTGACAGATTTTCGTTACTGTTATTCCACTGCTTAATCTGATCAACCGTTGTACGGTAGCGTTTGGCAATGTGATATAACGTATCACCTTTTTTCACAATATGCACATCGGATTTACCAATTTGCAATGGTTTTCTTTTTTGTGTGATCGTATCGGCCTCATTCTCAGCAACTAACTGAGGAACTAATATTTTTTGCCCAAAGGTAAGATTTTTATTTCTTGCAATTCCATTGATGGCTTGCAATTGTTTTACCGTTGTACCATGACGAACGGCAACGTCATTAATTTTCTCACCTTTTTTCACATGGTAAATTTGCCATGAGAATCGCGGATCTTGGTATGTTTCCAAATTCTTGACAAATGTATCTTTTTTATCCTTTGGTAATAATAATGTTCTTGGCTCGTCCAATATTTTTATAACAAAGCGGTTGTAGGCTGGATTAAGTGCGGTAAATTCTGTATCGGAGATATTTGCCAAGCGGGTCACCAGAGAAATATCGATGTGCTCATGAATCTTTACCTCGTCAAAATAAGGTCGATTCGGTATCGGCCGGAGCTGAATGCCATATTTCTTAGAATTGGCTACGATATCCTTTATCGCCAGTAGCTTATAAACATAATGCTTGGCCTCTATCGGCAGATTCAGATCATAAAAGCTCGCCGATCTGCCTTTATGCATGCTCCGGGCCAACGCTTTGCTGACGACACCTTCTCCGACATTATAAGCAGCAATCGCTAGCTTCCAATTATCAAATTTTCGATATAGATACTGAAGATAATCGAGAGCAGCCTGCGTTGATGCGACGATATCCCGCCGGTCGTCGTACCACACATTCTGTGTCAATCCCAATATCTTTGCAGTTTCAGGGATAAATTGCCACAAGCCAGCCGATCGATTATCCGATTTAATCAAAGGATTATAGGCACTCTCAATCACCGGGATCAGTGCAATTTCCATCGGCATGTTGCGGCGCTCGATTTCGTCCACCACATAAAACAAATAACGTTCGCTGCTTGCAACGATATGATTGAACGCTTGAGGATTTTGCGTATACGGTGCTTCTATCTTTCGAATTGCTTTATTGTCAGGCGGGAGTGCCAATGCGAACCCGTTACGGATGCGATCCCACAAATTTTCATGATGCTGCGTTTTTTTGATTGGTTCTAACTTATCAGCGTAAGCAGTGAATGATGAGAACAAAAAAGACCAAAAAACTAGCGACAGCAATAAAACAATGAGGCCATTTCTTTTTAAAATCATCTATATACAATTTTCCATATCCATACTGGGCTACAGGATATCTAAAAAAAACGTCTTTGCAAACTATTTTTTTCATATAAGGAAATCATGAAATAATTATAATTCATATTAATCAATAATTTATATGTAGTAATTAAAAATTATAATTAATACTCATTCTCGAATATTTGATTGACTTATAGATTCATTTATTATAATCAATGGCTTATGCTTCCATCCTTTTTTCCGATGTTCAACAGTAACATTGGTAAAAATCCCTCCTCGGACATAAAAGCGCGCGATCAAACGTAAGTATCTGGGCTTCAGGATAGCGACGAAATCATCAAGAATTTTGTTAGTGACCGCTTCATGAAAAACTCCTTCATTCCGGTATGACCAGATATAAAGTTTGAGACTTTTCAGTTCAATACATTTCTTGTCGGGAATATAATCCAGAATCAAAGTTGCAAAATCCGGTTGCCCTGTCTTGGGACATAAACAGGTGAATTCTGGAATTTCCATATGAATATGATAATCCCGGTCTGCATAGGGATTAGGGAATGTTTCAAGAGACTTCAGAGGTTTACTAGTCATTCTTCATGCTCATGGTAAAATTAAACAATACTGATACAACAAAGCGCGGATAACACGGTTGACTATTATAACCGCCTAATCCGATAAACAAAAAATTGCGCCTAGCACAAATCAAGCTCGCCGGCTTCAAATCATTCGTTGAACCCACTGTAATTTCTATCTCACACGGCCTTGTAGGCATTGTGGGTCCTAATGGTTGCGGCAAGTCCAATATCATCGATGCCATACGGTGGGTTCTCGGTGAATCCAAAGCCTCGGCATTGCGGGGCGATTCGATGCAAGATGTTATTTTCTCAGGATCGCATCACCGGAAAGCAGTTGGTCGTGCAAGTGTGGAATTGATTTTTGATAATCACTTGAATCAGATCTCCGGTCAATGGTCCAGTTATGCCGAAATTGCTATTAAACGTGTCTTGCAACGAGATGGCCAATCAAATTATTACATCAATAACTTGCACGTTAGGCGCCGCGATGTTGCAGATCTTTTTCTCGGTACCGGTGTCGGTGGACGGGGATATGCCATTATTGAACAAGGCATGATTTCCAGAATCATAGAGGCAAGACCGCAAGAACTAAAAAGTTTTTTGGAAGAAGCCGCAGGGATTTCTCAATACCGGGAAAGAAAGCAAGAAACTTCAACGCGACTTGCTGATGCACAAAAAAACCTCATCCGGTTGGAAGATATCCGGCAAGAACTAGAAACCCAGCTGCAGCAGATTAAAATCCAAGCTCAGAAGGCGCAGCAATACAAGCTATTGCAAGAAAAACTGTTGGAAGCGCAAACCATGCTTTGGTTGCAACGTAAAGCTGAAGCCAGCCAACAACACCAATTGGCGCAACAAACCATTGTCCAACTTGAAACCGAGCTTGAAAATATGCTGCATCGCGTACGCGATGCAGAAAATGAATATGAAAAAATGCGCACAGATGAAAGCACCATCAATGAAGCGCAACTTCGAGTCCAGGGAGAACTGTACACAGCTGAAGCAGAAACAGGACATTTAGAGCTAGAAATCAAACACTTAATAAGCACCCAAGAGCGTATCACACAACAGATTCTGCAAGTTGAAGCTCAGCTACAAGCGTGCTCTCAAAATAAAGTCATCAAAAATGAAGAGCTTGTTCATTGGCAACAGGAAAAACTAAAAGCTGAAACCATTTATCAGCGATGCGTTATTAATAATAACCAAGAAAGCATGGAACTACCGGCAGCGGAAACAAACTTTCGTAGCTGCCAAGATAAATTAAGCGAGTGCCGGCATAACCTCCTAATCATCGAGCAAGCCAACCAAATCGAAGAAAATCATCAAGCCTATTCACTCAAAAATATCCAGCAACTTGAAGCACGCCGAACCCGTTTGATCAAAGAAAAAAATGAATCGGAATATATCGATCCCCAAAAATTAATCGAGCTTGAAGCCGCCGAAAAGCAAATGGAAAGAGCGCTCAATGAAGAAAACCATGCGCTTCTAAATGCTCAAAATCAACTATCGGACCGTATCGCAAAAAAAGAGCAAATTGCGGCTCAACTGCAAAAAGCGCAACAAGCGATATCTCAAGCAACGGCTCGCTTTAACGCGTTACAGAACTTACAGCAAAAACTGGAAAACAATCAGGAACTCATGTCATGGCTGAATCAACGCCAATGGCACGATTTTCCACGACTATGGCAAAAAATTCAGGTCGACGCGACATGGGAAATCGCTTTAGAAGCGGTGTTACGCGAGCTGCTTAACAGCATTGAATTTTCGTGTTTGGAAGAAATTCCGGATTGGACTCAGGAAGCGCCAGCCGGGAAATGGGCGGTTTTTGAAAACAGCCGCGTCTCAGCTCCAAAATCCGTGACCGGAATCACTCCGACAGCCAATGTTTGCCAGCGATTGCTTGACCATATCACGATTGGCCAATCCGGAATCGGGTCGGTATTGGAACATTGGCTGCGCCATGTTTACGTGGTTGAAAATCTTCAGAAAGGCATGAAGCAAAGATCATCGCTAATCCCCGGAGAACAGCTAGTCACGCCGCAAGGACATAGAATTACACATCACAGTATTGCATTCTACGCGCCCGATTCGCACTTGCACGGGGTCTTATCCAGACAGAAAGAATTGGTTCAATTGCGTGAGGAAATCGCCCAGCTTGAATCACAATTAGAAAAACAGCAGCAATGCATGACACAAGTCAATCAGCAGTGCAATGAATTAAAGCAAACAATCCATGCAGCAAATGAAAGAAGCAAGCGCTTGCAGCAGGAATACCATCAACAGCAACTGGAACTGGTGAAGCAGACTCAAATCCACGAGCGCGCCATCCACCGCAGCGAACAAGTCAATCGTGAGTTACTTGAAATCGAACAAGCATTGAATAGCGAGCTCGCCCAACAACAATCAGCAAATCAGCGGTATCAAGAAAATCTGAAGCGAATCGAAACTTCCAGATCTAGCGTGCATCAAGCCCAGCTTGCTTGGGAAACCGCAAACCAACGGTTTATCGATCAACAGCAAAAAATACTGCAAACTTCAAAAGAACTCCAGGAAGCAACATTCTATTTGCAAACCTGCCAAAACAAAATTATCGAGATCGAAAACAGCTTACTCACTATTGATGCAAGCTATCAGAGATTCAGCGAAGAACGGGATGTTTTGTATACAGAAAAAAACAAGGTGGACTTTTCTTCGCTCCAAGCCAGCTTAGATGCAGCATTGGCAAAACGCGAAACTATCAAGCAAGAAGCCGTGCATATACGGAACGAAGCAGACAGGATCGCCCGCCAGTTACACCAGCTCGGCAGTACCCGCATGGCATCCGAACAAAAATCATACGCCCTGCGCGAGGATATTAATCAAGCCCGACTTCAAGAACAAGCAGCTGACATGACTATCCGTCAACTGGATGAAATGATTCAAGAAACCGGAATTGATACCGAACAACTGATACCACTGCTTAAAAGCCAAAAATCAGCCGTGTTACAAGCCAGCATTCAACAACTGAATACTGAAATCGCAGCTCTAGGCGCTGTCAATCTTGCCGCGCTGGAAGAACTCGAGATTTCAAAAGCAAGAGAATCCAATCTGCTGGTCCAAATTCAAGATCTAAGCGCAGCAATCGCAACTTTAGATCACGCCATGCAGCAGATTGACCGAGAAACACAAATGCGCCTACAAGAAACGCTAGATTTGACCAATCAACATCTCTGCGAGATTTTTCCGTTAATTTTTTCCGGTGGAAATGCCAGGCTTGCGCTGTATGATGACAGCACCGTCGATGCCGGATTGATGTTGATGGCACAACCGCCCGGCAAAAAGAACAGCTCTATCCATTTATTGTCCGGTGGAGAAAAAGCCTTGACCGCACTCGCCTTGATTTTCTCATTATTCCGACTTAATCCAGCCCCCTTTTGTTTATTGGATGAAGTCGACGCTCCACTCGATGACAGTAATACCGGCCGTTTTTGCGAGCTGGTGAAAAAAATGGCGGAACGCACGCAATTTGTTTTTATCAGCCATAATAAAATAACAATGGAGATGGCACAGCGCCTAATCGGAGTTACAATGCAAGAGCAAGGTATTTCGAGAATTGTCGCTGTCGACTTGGCAGATGCAATCAAGATGGGGAAACGGGATAGCGCAACGATAAAATAGTGATTGTTGTCAATCAGCGATCGCTGACGTAATCTTTTGTCATCAAATGAAATGCAACCGTTTTAGAAAAAGCAGAAGGTAATTTGGAGAAAATAAGTATGAGTGACTTGCAGATAAGTTTAATCATCATCGGCATCATCGTTATTGCTGGTGTAGTAGTTTTCAATTGGTTGCAGCAAGCGCGTTATCGGCGCAATATGCAAGCTGCATTCGATCATGAGCATGATGACATTTTATTGGACGATCCGAATACTGAAGATCCATTTCAGCGCATTGAACCTAAATTCAATAAAGCCCCGCCAGATCTTCAATCAGATAGGCTCGGACAAAAAGAGCCGCCACTCGATGAATCTCCGAAAGTGCCAATTCCACCCGCCGCTCATACCACAAACACATTCATTCAATCAAACATTGTTAGCAGTTCGTCGACAACTTCCCCCTTGCTTGATTATGACAGCAACACCAATTATATCGTCAATATTCGCTCGGAATCGGTCATACCTAATACCCATATCGCAAAATTACTGCAAAGAAAATTCGATTTTGGTAAGCCTGTCTATTGGCTGGGGCAACCCGATAAAGATGAACCTTGGGAAGAGATCACCAATGAATCCAATGTTGATAGCGACGGCTATGGTCATATCAAAGGCTGCCTGCAACTGGCGGACAGAGCTGGACCGATCAGTGAAGTGAATTTATCGAAGTTTCGCGATTTGGTGCTCGATTTTGCATCACAAACTCAAGCCACGGCCGAATGTCCGGATATTGTCAGCACACACGAAAAAGCAGTCGCGCTTGATAAATTTTGCGCCGATGTCGATGTCATGATCGGCATCAATATTATCAGTAAAGATGACGGCGCCTTTGTCGGCACCAAAATCCGCGCATTGGCCGAAGCATCCGGATTCAAGCTTGACTCGGATGGACTGTTTAAATATCGTGATGAAAGTAACAATACCTTATTCACGCTTAGCAACTATGAATCCTCGCCATTTCTGCCAGAAAACATGAAATCATTAACTACACATGGCGTCACTTTCTTGCTGGATGTCCCACGAGTAGCGCATGGTGAAAGAGTGTTCGATCAAATGACACATCTTGCGAAAATTTTCTCGAATACATTAGGTGGCATTATGGTTGACGATAATCGTGTTCCACTGAGTGATAGCGGAATCCAAAGAAGCAAGCAGCAACTCATTGAAATACAGAACATTATGAAGAATAATCATATTCTGGCAGGCAGTCCAAGTGCGCTGCGTCTATTCGTTTAAATATTTTTTTAACTCAAAACTAAAGATAATGGCCTAAGCTTCCGTAATCGCTATCAAATTTGATAGTTCTACTTAATCTTTTTATTACAATCCATTAGAGAATCTTGCTAGAAGAAGAAATAGAATGATGATCTATCCTAATGAGAAAAAATGAATTTCTAAGTTATGTATCTTTCTAATGCAAGCACGGTTATTTAAACTAATGGATTTTATTATTTTATTAAAGAGATATAAAAATGAGCGAATCTTCAAATAAAGCAAAACGTTTTTCGCCGATAGAAGTAAAACTTGAGTCAGGAAAAGATTATTTTTGGTGTACTTGCGGTCAAAGTAAAGCGCAACCATTTTGCGATGGCTCCCATAAAAACACAGGATTTACACCTCATAAATTTTCTGTCAGTGAAAACAAAACTGCTTGGTTATGCACTTGCAAGAAAACCGGTAACCTTCCATTTTGCGATGGTACTCATAACAAGCTGTAGTCTCTGCATAACCATATAAATACGAAAACAATAACTAATAAAAAACAATGTTTCTAGGGCACTTAAATAGAATTGTAAATCGGTTACATATTCTTTAACCTATTAATTATTCGAGAGTTAGTGTCACATGGAAACAGAACTAAGATCTTTGGAAGAGAAGGTTTATCTGCTTATTCGCTTGTATCAGGATAGCCGTTCCGAAAACAGTAAGCTGCGCAAAGAGCTAGCAGCTTCTCACGAACAATGTGAAAAGCTCAATGAAAAAATTCATGTTGCCGCAGACCGGCTTGAAACACTTTTGACGACTATTCCAAAAAATGAATAATGAATTGCTAAAAATAAATATCATGGGACGGGAGTTTCAGATTAGCTGCCCAGAACAAGAACGAGATGAAATTCAACTGGCAGCAGTTTATCTTGATGATAAAATCCAAGAAATCAAAGCAGAAGGAAAAGTTGTCGATTCCGATAAAATTGCGATTGTAGCGGCACTAAAAATAACCCATGAATTATTATCACTGCGCCATGGGACCGGTTTTGACTTAGAAGAATTTAAGCGTAGAATTGTAGCGTTAAAAAAGAAAGTTGATGAAGCAATAACATTGAAGGAAAGTTGATGCTATTGCAAAAAAGTTTAATCCCTGCGATGTTTGTTAAGGTTTATATTCTTTGAACCAATTGTTAAAAACTGGCTGTGGATTTTAGTGATACTGTTGTGCGCGCCTATATGGGATGTGCCTGATGTATCCATGAAACAGCCGCCTTGAACCGTATGGTTCAAGATGATAGCCTGACGGCATATGTGGGGAGCCATTTCAGGACAAGAAATATTAAATCTATATTTCTTGTCCTTTTTGATTTTTAGCTTCTCATCTGTAACAGCAAAAATTCTATCATGCAGCAAGGTAACCCTTCCCTTATTCCTGCGCCGACAACGTTTTTGTTTGATATTGGTAAAGTGCTATTGGATTTTGATTTTGAGTCTTCACTGATTCGATTGATACCGAATACCATTTCAAACCCTCATGAACGAATCTGTCACATACTCGAACAAAAAAATGCACTTGAAACCGGATTCATTGACCCGGTCAGCTACGCAGACTGGGCACTGCAAATCCTCGGAAGCAACGCGACTCGCAAACAGTTCTATCAAGCTTGGCAACAAATCTTCACGGTCAATGAACCCATGTGGCAACGAGTCCGCAAACTTGCTGATGCCAAGTACACATTGATATTGATATCCAACATCAACGCCATCCATTCACCATGGATTTTCACAAGATATCCGGAGTTTTCTTTATTTCAACATAGGGTGTTTTCGTTTGAAGTCGGGATTCTGAAACCTGATCCGGAAATCTATCGACATACAATCGATACCTTCCGGCTCAATCCAGCTTTAACCGTTTATATTGATGACCAACCGCAGAATATTCTCGCTGGCAAAACACTGAATTTGCAATGCTGGCAATACGACATTAATAATCACTCGGCTTTTGAAAATTGGCTCGAGAAAAAATTAACAACCCGAGACAACTAATATTGGAATCAGCAACGGCTATTTTTCGGCCAAAAAATGCTCGACCATGGCTTGCTTGTAGTCGATCTGACCAAATGAAACATCTTTTAACTCGCCTTTGCGATCAAACAAAATACAAGAAGGCGTACCTTGTAAAGCAAAGCGTTCGAAGGTTTCAGCACGCATTGATTTTTGCTCCAAATAGTGCCTGACCTGCTGTAACACTGATTTTTTTTGATCGTCGGTAAAATTTTCAAAATTTGGCAAGAATTCGTGAGCGTACTTCTGTACTCGCTCATCGGTGACAGGCTCGGTTTCCGCTACTACGCGATCCATTCCCACGGCAAAAGGTATTTTCCAGGAAAGTTTGCCTTCAGACAGCATGCCATACTGATCCAACGCCTTTAACGTTTCACCGATTACTTCACCGGTTGTCACCAATTTCTGCAGATTCTCCAGCGTATTTTTATCATAATCTTCAAAGGCAGTAGCCAACCCAATTACCGTCAATCCTTGCTGATGATAGCGCTGATGCAGATCAACCGCGCGCGGTAACGAATAGATAAAACAGCCGGGGCAATTGACTTGGAAAACTTCGACTAAAACGACAGAGCCAATCAAATCGGGAAGTGCAAGCGGCCCTCCCTGAACCCAGACATCAACCGTGATATCAGAAAGTGTGTGATTATTCATCGCAAAAAAAGTTAGAATGTGCATACGTAATGCCGCCAAAATAGCATATTTGCGCAAACTCATCGAACGATTTTAAAACTATCCATTTTCCGGATTATCAAGTTCTTCAACAAGCATGCGTTACTGGTTAATGAAATCAGAACCTTATGAATTCAGCATCGACGACTTTGCGGCACAGCCCGATCAAACCATTGCATGGGAAGGCGTGCGCAATTATCAGTCGCGCAACTTCATGCGCCATCAAATGATCGTCGGCGATCAAGTTTTTTTCTATCATTCCTGCTGCAAAGAACCCGGCATTCTGGGAATCGCAACCGTGAGCAAGCCGGCCTACCCGGATGCCACGCAATTCAATCCTGCCAGTAAATATTTTGACCCTAAGGCTACACCCGACAACCCGCGCTGGTATAACGTTGAACTTACGCTGAGAAAACGCACTCGCCTGATCCCGATCAAGGAACTCAGACGATATCCAGAATTACAAAAAATGCGCGTGCTGCAAACCGGCAACCGCTTGTCGATTACGCCGGTTGATCCGGCAGAATGGCGGTTCATCCTGACCATTCTATAATCCGATCCCTCATTGTTTCAGAGACCCAATCATGGAATGGTGGATAATTTATTTACTGACTGGTGGATTTGTTGGATTCTTCGCAGGCCTACTTGGCATCGGCGGCGGCTTGATCATCGTACCGGTTTTGATTGCTCTGTTCACTGCTCAGGATTTCCCAGCCGACCGCATTATCCATATGGCTCTTGGCACCACCATGGCAACCATCATCTTTACATCAATGGCCAGCTTGCGCACGCATCATCGCCATGGCGCCGTTGACTGGCAGATCGTAAAAAATATTTCACCCGGTATTGTTCTTGGCACTATCGCTGGCGCCACGCTGGCGGGATCATTGACGGGACAATTCTTAAGCCTGATATTTGTAATCTTTATTTTCTACGCTGCCACACAAATGCTGCTGCAATTTCGCCCCAGCGCAATTTTTCAGTTACCAGGTAAATTCGGCATGTTTCTGGCTGGTAGCATCATCGGGGCCCTGTCGAGCTTGGTTGCCATCGGCGGTGGATTATTGTCGATTCCGTTTTTATCGCTCTGTAATGTCAGGCTTCAGCACGCCATCGGCACGGCTGCTGCAATCGGCTTTCCGATAGCGCTTGCGGGCACCGCCGGCTACATAGCGAATGGATTATGGCATGGCGGAAATTTGCCGGAATACAGCCTGGGGTATGTCTACTTACCGGCACTGACAATGCTGGTTGCCGCCAGCATGCTGACAGCGCCGCTTGGCGCAAAGCTCACACACTCGACCAAAACTGCAATTTTGCGAGGTATCTTTGTGGTATTGCTTTATAGTTTGGGCATCAGGATGCTGCTGAACTTGGTGTAATCGCCATTGTTCCATCAAACAATCATTACATCGGTCACAGCAATATAAACCCGATTTCTTTATTAACAGTATCCTTGATAACACCGAGCGCGGCATTAATGGCCGCTTCCGCAGCCAGCACCCCCAATCCTTCGATTGTCATCAGCACCATACGCGAAGCATTTTTTTGCATCTCGAGATGGAGAGCGGCCTGTTCATCATTGATTTTACCGGCTGCTCGCAATGTTCCAATCATCACCAGCGTCTGTGCCAGTTTTTTCGCCTCGGATTCAGCATAATCTTTCACATCCGGCCATTTATCACCAAGGCTACCGCTTAGCGCAGCCACTATGTCTTTCCCCAGCTTAACCGCATCAAGGCTCATATTGTTCTCCTTTCACTTAAATTAGAATCGCGGAAGTCACTCGCCACGGCGTTTGGCAAGCTCTAGCTTCAGAATTGCAGTAAAACTGGTATTAAAATGCGAGCGCACGAGCGTAATTTGATCTTTCGACAAGCAAGCAATTTTATGCAGTTTCTCAAGGTTATCGAAGTTACTGGCAAGCAGCGTGGTTTGCTGGGTGGTTATATCGTTTTTGGGAATTGCGGCGGCACGCACGGTAATCGCACTGATGTCGACCTTGGCCTCGTCGTAAAACTGCTTATGATGATCGAAAGCACATTCCGGCAGCCCCTCGACCGATTCCAGCACCACCAGATGCGCTTCCGTCTTCCGTTGCAAATCCGTGACCGCCCGGTCGGTGGCTTCGTCATAACTGCTGATCAATTTAACAGTACAGCCAGCCAGAACCAGCATTACTGTAAGGGAAAAAGCAGCTAAAAACCCTGGATACCGCGATATCACGTGTTCAATTTTCATCATTACTTCCTCCCTGTTAGTAATCCATCCGGATAACACCCGTCAATCCGACCCCATTATTTTCCTTACTTATCCGTGGCGCTGGCCATTTCGATGGCACGCATCACCATGTCGCGTGCTTCGGCAGCCGTGCCCCAATGCCCCACACGCACCCATTTCTCCGGCTCGAGATCCTTGTAATGCGTAAAAAAGTGCTCAATCTGCTGAAAAACAATATCCGGCAAATCGTCGCGCTCGCAAACATGGGCGTAATAGGGAAAGGTCTTATTATCCGGCACGCAGATCAGTTTTTCATCCCCGCCATGTTCATCTTCAAGATGCAACAAGGCAATCGGCCGGGCACGTACCACACAACCGGCGAGAAAAGGCGAACGGGCAATTACCAGTGCATCAAGTGGATCGCCGTCATCGCATAACGTATGCGGAATAAAACCATAATTGGCCGGATAACGCATTGGTGTATGCAATATGCGATCTACAAACAATGCACCGGACTGTTTGTCGAATTCGTATTTCACCGGCTCCCCGCCGGTCGGCACTTCGATGATGACATTGACAGTATTCGGTACATTACTGCCAACAGGAATGGCATTGATATCCATGGAATGAAACTTCTCGCGGTAAGTGAAGGAATATTAGGCGTGAATACTTTGTCGCATTCACTTTTGATTTCAGTGTACTTAAGACCAATAGGACTGTCAAACAACCACCTGCAATCGTTCGTGCCGATATTCTCAGCATTATTCTCAAAAATGAGACCCCTAACACCGCTCCACAGCAAACGCCAATCCGAAAAACCACCGTATCATAATGTGGACAATATGCGGAAAAGAAAAAGCATAAATACTCCCCGATCGCAAAAGTACTGGAAATCAGATAGTTTTCCAAACTCACTGAAATGAAGTCAGCATTTCAATAAACCTGCGCTCTAACTGCAATAGCTGCGCGAGCAGATCGAAAATTGCCGCAGATACTAACTCTATAAGCAATTTCATCAGAAACATGCTAGAAGTTTTAAAATTGAGTGCTCAGACTGACGACTCACATCGCAACGATGCTTGCACAGCGCAATTATTCATAACAAAATTCTACCGTCCCAACCCAAAAGCCCGGAAGCGCTCGATCACAAGATCGTCAGTATGGCAAGTCTCGCTACACTGCCAGACATGCCCCACTCCCTCAATCACATAGCGAGCGGTCGGCGCTTTCCCGGCGGAGGCAATCTTGAGACGCACTTTATTGGACGATTCACCGCAAACTGGATAATTGGAAATACTTGACTCATTGATAGTATTTCCGTTGGCTAGGCGTGCCTGAGCATAACTTTCCTGCCAGGAAAAATGTTCGCCGGATTCGGTTGATTCATCGTCCGGCGAATCGTTATCGCCATTTATCATCACAAATGGGATCGCCGGTACTGCCGCGGCATTCCATTTCCAGGATTTCTCGGAAGTGCGGCGCAACTTCTTACCAACCGCACACAATCCGCTGAATGTTTGTGGAATTACCGGTCGCATTGCCCAAACCGACCATACCAAGCCGCCGCCAGCCGAAAATCCACACAACCAGACACGCTTGACATAGCTGAATTTAATGCGGATTTGCGCTTCCAGCAATGCCATGAACCGGATATCGATCAAGTTGTCAATGGCGTTCTCAGGGATATCGGATTCCCAAGGATTGGTCCATCCCGGATTGGAACCAGTCACCAATCCTTGTGGCGCAATATCGATCACATCCACACGCGGGCGGATACCATTCAGAAACTCGGTTGCATCACCATTGCCGCCATGCAACCAAATAACCGCATCCATCGGTCTCGAAAGCGGATCGCGGTACACCGCTAACCGTTTAATACCATCGGATACAAGTTGCAGCATAGGGCCAGGCATCATGTCACTCCTGCTAACAGGCTAAGGATCAAGACCGGAACTCCGGCAGACACCGCAAGTGGTTAAATCAAAGAATCCGGATCAATACTTCGATCCTTAAGTGAATTCCATACAACCCGTGAAACAAAGGTTGTCCAATACCCATTGACGATCAAGCCATTTTGTTTCTGGAATGCGGAGAGCGCCGCATCACTGGTACGGCCCCAATCGCCATCAACGCCATCGCCATTGGGACCGAAGCGACCTAAATCATAGCCAAGTTTCACCAATGCGCGTTGCCGTTGCGCTGAAGTCCAAAACGGCGACCAGATATCGGGAATTGCTGGATCATCGTAGATCCCTCGCAATACTCGGGCAAACGGAAACCCCGCAACATCGACTTTATACCCGGGACAAGCATCGTGATGGCCATGATGATCCTGCCAAGTAATCGCAGGCCAGCGCCCGATGATCTCACGCCCGACTTGAATCATCATTTCTATCTGTTCTTCTGTCCAAGGTTGTATCAACATCGCTTGCTTGCCGTTTGGAGAATGCGCCTTGATCCAATCCGGACCGGCTTTGACACCTTCGCGCGCATACCCGATATTCACCGTTTCAACTCCGATAGTAGCGCGCGCGCCTTTGGTATTCTCGTTGGAAGGTTGCCCATCCCATCGCAGCAATTGATTTTTACCTACATGCCATGATCGGTTTTCGAGCGAGACATACCGATCAATTCCTTCGGAAAAATTCCGGCCCACTCCGTAATGTGCTGAAGCAATTCCCTTTTGCGTCGGGTGGCTGCCACCGATGGTATCCCGACAAACCTGCAGATTCCACGAGGCCGTCCAATGCCAGGTTACCCCCATTGGCCGATGCTGTGTCGCACTGGTCCAGCCTTTACTGACCGCATTGCCCGCAGCCAATGGGATCATGAATTTATCGTTGATCTGCACATGCATTGTAAATATCTCCTCTGGAGTATTTTCAGACTATATCGCTTTTTTGAAAAATTCGACCAGAAATTGATACAGCCATGATCCACCATAGGCAATGGCGACAATCATTATTATTGCTGCTGTGCCATACAAAATTTTGTCCATCTTTTCTACTCTCCTAGAATCTGGTTTGGTTTATTTGCCTTTACTCCACCAAGCTTCATCACAGCTTGACGGGCAAATGCTGCAGGCGCAACACGGTTAGCTATTCAATCGTCCTCAACCACAATTTAGCAATACTGTCTAAATGAGGGATAGCCCACTCCGACCGAATGGATAAAGCAAGTGATTTACCGAATCCAGTTGATTAAGGTATAAAGCGGGCTCGTCTTCAGTTCTTGCTTAACAATACAGAAAAGGCCAATACGATAGGCACAGAATATCTCAAACCGCTTCCCCATCCTTTATGGTGAAATAACCCAGCTTAAAACAACGCTTCAGTAACTCCGACAATAGTAACAGTAATGTCTTGGTGGATAGATCCGTCAACACTGGCTACAGTAAAACTGTCAGTCAATGTCTCCCCTGCATCCAATGCCTGAATGGCGCTTTGATTATTGTCGGCTGTGTAGTGCCATACACCCGCTGTGTCGATACTGAATCTGCCGTAACCGTGATTGCCCAATACATCAAACTGAGCCACAAAACTCGACTCATCAGTATCCGGGTCACTGATGCTGAGTATTCCGCTGGTTACGAGATCTCCGCGGCTCTTGTTGAGTAACACCGATACCGCGTTGACATTGCTACCCAAATCGGCGGTAACAATATCGGGTTTGCCATCACCCGTTATATCTTCAACAGCAATTGCATAAGGATGGGAAGCACCCGCGCTATACACACTCGGTGCAGCAAAAGCACCTAGTCCGTCGCCGAGCAACACAGACACATCATTACTATTAAAATTCACCGTAACGATATCAAGATCAGCATCACCATCCACATCCACCACATCCATACCGTCAGGTATGGAGCCCTCCCACATCATACAAATTCGGCGCGCCAAAGATCCCTGGACCGCTGCTCAACAGAACCGATACGGCATTGCTATCCGTTACAACCGTCACGATATCGAGTCGATTGTCCCCATTAACATCGGTTACAGCAATTCCAAACGGACCGGATGCTCCCACATTGAGTTCACTCGCCAAGCTAAATGCACCTACTCCGTCACCGTACAAGATCGAAACATTGTTGCTGCCATAATTCGCCGTAACAATATCGGGATTGCTGTCACCATTAATATCCGCTACAGCAATACTAGCTGGTTGATTAGATGTAGCTCCAAGACCGAATATATTCGGCGCACCCAAAAAACCCAAACCATCACCTAACAATACCGACACGGTATTACTACCGGTATTAGCGGTAACAATGTCACGCTTACCGTCGCCATTCACATCCATTACTACAACACTATGGGGATTAGTGGCGCCCACTCCAAACACACCAGGCGAACCAAATATGCCTAAACCATTCCCCAGCAACACCGATACCGCGCTGCTCGCTGCATCCGCGGTGATAATGTCAAGATTGCCGTCATCGTTCACGTCTTCCAGAACCACACTTAAAGGCTGGACGGCGCCGACACCAATCACATTCGGCAAACCAAAAGCGCCTAAACCATTACCCAGCAGCACGGATACCGAATTAATACCTGCATCCGAAGTAACAATATCGGGTTTGTGATCACCATTTACGTCGCCTATAGCAACGCTATTAGGATAAGAAGCTCCCACGGTATATAAGCTGGCGGCGCCGAAAGACATAACGATATTTGCCAGATCAGTATCTTCAGTCACACTGCCGGATGTCGCCCCGGAAATAACGGGTATATCGTTGGTACCGACAATACTTATGGTGATGGCTTGTTCGGCAGTGCCGTCAACAGACTTAACCGCCAAACTGTCGATCACAATCGACGCGCTCGTTAAAGCCTGGGTCACCACTTTACTGTTGTCCAACGTATAACCCCAAGTACCAGTCATAGCGTTGAAAGTGAAATTACCGTAAGTACCCGCCAGCGCCGCTGGCAATACCGGTTGAAAAACTGCTTCCCCGCCATCCACATCAGCTACACTTATGGTACCGTTAGCAGTATTCGTTGCATTATCTTCAATCAATGCGCCAGTAGCTGTTCCACTGATGGTGGCAGGATCATTGACACCGGAAATATTAATCGTTGCAGTGGCCCAGCTGATCGTACTGCCGAGTTTAATTGCGTAGGTAAAAGTGTCTGCCAATGATCCACCGGCAGCAAGGGCTTGTAACTGGGCTTTGAATGTGGTCGACACAGTGGTAATGTCGTAACCCACTTTTCCATCGTTTGTAATCCAGATAACACCGCCATTGGCACTCCGATCTGTACTAGCCTCTCGAGTTCTGGCTTTGTCTTGGATTAACAAATCTGTTGCCGCATTGACGCCATTATCAATCGACCAGAGCACCAAATTTTTCCCGCCCGAGTCATTCTTCATCACATCCAGCGTCACAATACCGCTAGAATCTTCGGTCAATCCGGTATTATTAAATACATCATTGCGGGCAACTACTGGTGTTGGTTTTGCCGATGGTTTTTCATCGGACTTTCGAGGTATGGTATTGATCATGATTCTCTCCTTTGAGAGTGATTCTTCCGCTCTATAGCTAATTTCAAACCATGAAATCAATATAGAGACCTAACTTCCCCTTTACAATAATTATACTGATTCTGCATCGAATACAAAACAACCCAAACTATGGAAAATCCAAGCAACTCGATGCCACAGCCAATGATTCTCGCTTCAGAAAGGAGAACCGCATTAGCCGGAAAAATAGAAAATGTTTTTAGCCGACAGGCCTACCGTTGGTATTTTTCAGGAATTGATCGCCAAGCAGTACTGACTGGATCAGTTTGCAAGCGCAAGGTTATGAATCTTCGACCGGACACCCTATCTCATTCAGTTTTCGCATCACGGTATTATATAAACTGGCATTTTCCAATGCAGGTTCGGAAACCAACAACCGTGACATCTGCTCGCATTTGGCACGGGGTGCGTTGATGATCGCAAGCACCAGAAAATGCGTCGGTGAATCGATCGCCGCCAAGCGATCGAAGAGATCTTGCGGCAGCGCTGAATTGGCAGCTAGCGCCGCGAGAACATAGGTTTTGTATAAACTGCGCCGGACTGGATCGGTTACGTGCACAGGACTCGATATCGCTGCCAGCAATTGTTCCATAATCGCATGTGAAATGTTGTGATTGCCAGCCAACCCTGCAACCCGCTCATAAGTGAGCGGCCCAGATGCAATCTTTTCCAGAACTGCAAGCGGTGTATTTGGGTTTGTACCGACCTGTTGCACCACTGCATCGCCGCTGGATTCCATCAGCATTCCGAGTATTGCATGCGGCGTTGACGGATGCTGCGCCAGCGCCATATCAACTTCACGCCGACCCCATGGAATCCAGCGTTGACTGATCTCTTCTAGCGCTTGCCCTGTGGACGTTGGGTTTGTCGCAACCGACAGTGCGCTTTGCTGCAGAAACAAACCTGCCCCCGCTAACAAGCATAAGGCCGAAAACACCAATGCAAACAACATATTACGGCTGTTCCATGCAATGTTTCCGGAACGTAAATCATACAAAGCAAAAGCACTATAAACCAAAGCCCAGCATACGCCTGCCCCTAAAAATCCGTACATGGGAATAAATATTAAGCCAATTGCGGCTGTAGAACTGTTGGAAGTAAACACCGCATGCACAATGAATGCCGCCATAATGACGAAACCAGAGTAAGCACTTGCTTTCATGATAACTTTTCTATTCTGCATTCCACTCCTTTTCCAGCATTGCTGTATCGCTGATACAAAAATTTAAATGCACTAGTTTTCACATAACCGGCTCAACATATCGGCATATACCTATCCAAAAATAATACAGCCGTCATTCACACTTAGCGCGTTTCATCAAACATTGGAAAAGATACTATAATCGTACTTTATCGAGTGTCAGCTTTTGCACGTCCGGATCAATGAAAAACATCTACGATTAATGCGGTAGTATTGATTGTTTTATCGGCCTATTGATTATTACGCCAATAGTTACTATAGAGAGCCTATCAAACGTATCAAAACAATGCGCGCATGAAAATCTTCACTCACCCCACGTGGATCGCCGTAACAGTCGCTGTTTTTCTATTGTTGATAGTGATTGCGCTTGGCAGAATGGAACATGCGCGATTTCAGAAAGGTTTACATGCCGAAGTCATCGATCAGTTGAGTCAGGTACGATCACGCCTGGAATCCGAGGTGAACGCCAATCTTTACTTAACCAGAGGATTGGTCAGCCTGGTAAAAGCATATCCACATTTTACCGAAGCAGAATTCAGGATTGTCGGCGAAGAGCTGCTGCACGGAAAAACCAGTGTCCGCAACATCGGCTTAGCGCCCGATAATGTGTTAAACCATATTTTCCCGATCGAAGGCAATGAAATGGCAATCGGCCTAGTTTATCGCGACAATCCCGATCAATGGCCGCCGGTAGAACGCGCGATGCTTTCTCGAAAAACCGTTATTTCAGGCCCGTTAAAGCTGGTCGAAGGTAATCTTGCCTTTATCAGCATAACACCGATCTGGATTCATACACCGGACAATCAAGATGAAAGTTACTGGGGTTTAGCCAGTCTTGTCATTAATGCCGATACGCTTTTCGCCAACGCGGGAATTTCCGATGAACAGAAAAATAATATCGAACTTGCAATACGTGGAGCAGACGGTTCGGGTCCTAAAGGCGCTGTGTTTTTGGGTGATTCTTCGTTATTTGAACAGCAGCCGATCACGATGGAAGTCGTTCTACCCAATGGCACTTGGCAACTTGGTGCCATCCCGAAAGGCGGTTGGATGCAAGCATCGAAGCTTTCTTATGGATTATGGATCGGCGGTATTGCTTTTTCGATGATAATTGGCTTTGCGGTTTGGGGCTGGCTTAATGCTCAAAACCGTCAAAAACGAATATTGATGGAAGCCAAGCAAACCGCAGAAAAAGCCAATCGCGCCAAATCAGAATTCCTATCCCGCATGAGCCATGAATTACGCACACCGCTAAATGCCATCCTCGGTTTCGGGCAATTGCTGGATTTAGGCATGAATGCATCGCACGGCACTGAGAAACAGTATGTGAAACATATCATGAACAGCGGTCAGCATCTATTAGCGCTGATCAACGAAGTTCTGGATCTAGCAAGAATTGACGCCGGCAAATTTGAATTGAAACTGGAACGGGTTTCCGTACCCGAGGTACTCGACGAATGTCTGGTGCTCTCACAGCCATTGGCAAGTGCGCACGGTATTGCCGTATCGATTGATCCCTCCAGTGATTCCAGGCTGCTCGTGTGGACCGATCATAAGTGCCTGAAACAAATTGTTTTAAATCTGATCTCTAACGCCATCAAATATAACCGGAAAGACGGGTGTGTTACCGTGAGTTACCGGAAAACGGCTGATGAAACAATCCGGTTCTCGATCATCGATACTGGCATCGGTATTCCGCAGGAAAAATGGGAGCAGCTTTTTCAGCCTTTTAATCGCATTGGTGCGGAAAACAGCCAGATCGAAGGCACCGGAATCGGCCTGACCATTACAAAGAGCCTGGTTGAGTCTATGAATGGCAGAATCGGATTTGAAAGCGCCGCTGGGGTCGGTTCCGAGTTTTGGTTCGAGCTACCCCAAGTAACCGATAATATTGACCAATCTAAGGTTTCCGAAGAAAAGCCAGCAGCCGGTATTACTGACATGGCGGCTGTGAATGCAAAGATTCTCTATATCGAAGACAATCTTTTCAATCAAGAACTGATAAAAGAATTCATGTCGTTGCTGTTTCCGGGCATACAACTGTTTGTGGAAGCGACGGCCGAGCTTGGCTTGGAGACTGCCGAGAAAGAACTGCCGCAACTTATTCTGATGGACATTAATTTACCGGGAATGAGCGGTATCGACGCGTTACGCATCATCCGCAAACACCACGCGTTGGCAAAAATACCTGTTATCGCGTTAAGTGCGGCATCAATGGTTGAAGATATCGAGAAAGGCATAAACGCTGGATTTGACTCGTACATTACCAAACCCTTCGATATTCAGGATTTCAAGCAAGCAATCGAGAAGACCCTCGGCCATTGAGCTTGCTGTAGCACCTCACCGGGATAATAACTGAGTAAAACAACGCCTAAGACAACACGAGTTACAGCACATTCTTTGATACTGACCAGCGCTCAAATAAAGCAAGCCCGCAAAACACCGCTTCACCGGTCATTCCTGCTATTCGGCTTTTTTTTGATGCAATTCTCAACCAAGGCTTTCAGCTTCGATTGGAGCATCACCGAACTGCATTATCAATACGGAAGACTGAAACAGCCGTTTTTGCAACAACAGGAGGCCGATACATCGGTGGTTACTTTCCAGCATATCAACGGTTGGCGCTATGGCAACAACTTTTTGTTCTTTGACACCCTGATGCCGCATCAAGGAAAAATGGATTATTACGGCGAATATTACGGCAGTCTCAGTTTGAGTAAGCTCTCCGGCATTGATCTTGCGATCGGCCCGATCAAGGATTTTGGGCTGCTCATGGGCGTCAACTGGGCGCCCACACCCGGCGTGCTGAAGTATTTGCCAGGTCTGCGCGTTTCCTGGGATTTTCCTAGTTTTACATTTCTAAACGCAGATATCACCGCATACATCGATTACAGCGATCGCGCAGTCAAGGAAAACAACAGCTTCATGATCGACATCAATGGCCAGTACCCTTTCAAACTGTTCAAAGCCAACTTCAGTATCGAAGGCCATGCGGAATATATCGGCGAACGCCGCAACCAATTCGGACAAGTTCATGCGTGGTTTTTCAGTCAAATCCAGGTTCGCTACGACATCGGCGAATTGCTGCTGAAACAATCAAAGAAAGTCTTTATCGGTACCGAATGGCAATATTGGAGCCATAAACTGGGATCCAACGTTGAAGAAAATGTCGCACAAGCGTTGCTAGTATGGCGGATGTAGTGCTTCTCGATAAAACCCGGATGACACGGGATTAGCCCCGGCTAAGTAACTTACATGAGAGGCTACTAAGGCTTCCGTATAAAAATAACCTTACACAATATAATCCGTTGACTTCACCCGCGAGCTGTTCAACTTAACTGATTCAATTCTCCGTTCACACCTTTTCTCAACTGATGAATTACTGTGCCATTGGTATGTTGCAATATCACTTGCAACGGCATTTTTCCCAGCGCATGCGTGGCACAGGATAAGCAAGGATCGTAGGCGCGCACGGCGACTTCGAGGTGGTTCAGCAATGCTTCGGTGATTTCATGACCGTCCAGATATTGGTTCGCAACAGCGCGCACCGATTCGTTCATCGCCTGGTTGTTGCTGGTGGTCGATACGATCAAATTGGCTTTTGTGACCAGACCGTCGTCGTTAACTTGGTAGTGATGAAACAATGTGCCGCGCGGGGCTTCGATGACGCCGATGCCTTGCGGGCGGTGTTTGCCTTTGTCCGCCAGGAGGTCTGTGCCGGTGATGTCAGTGTCGGTTAGCAACAGATGAATCGATTCGGTGCAATGCAGCAATTCGATCATGCGCGCCCAATGATAGGCCAATGTATCATGCACCGGACCACCGCTACCAGTAGCTTTAAAGCGTTGACGTGCGGTTTCTGCTAGTGGCGTGGTAATAACATCGCAATTGTTGATGCGCGCCAGCGGGCCGACTCGGTACCAGCCGCGTTCGGTACCCAAACTGGATAAATAAGGGAACTTCAAATAACTCCACGAACGTACTTCTTCGCTGAGGAGTTGCTGGTAATCGCAATAATCGAATTGGTCGAACAGCACATTGCCGTCGGCTGCGCCGGCGCGCAATCCGCCGTGATAGAACTCCAATTCCCCATTGCTGCCGGTCAAGCTCAGATAGTGACTGGGAAAGGTACCGAAATCACGATGTTCCGGATGCGCCGTGTGAATTTGTTCGTTCAACATCACAGCATCCTGGCTCCATTCCAGGATATCGTCAAAATTTTCGATCAGGGCGTCGCGCTCATTGGAGGTAAGCGGTTTGTTCATACCGCCGGGTACGGTGCCAGTGCCGTGCACGCGCTTGCCGGTAATCGCTTCGATAATTTGCTGACCGTACTTGCGTAATTTCACGCCCTTCAGCGCGATTTCCGGGTATTGTTCCAATGCACCGGCAATATTGCGTTGCCGCGGATCGCTGCCGAATCCGAACAGAAAATCCGGCGACGACAGATGAAAAAAATGCAATGCATGCGATTGCAATATCTGGCCAAAATGCAGCAAGCGGCGGAGCTTCGTTGCAGTTGGCGTCAGTTGTTCGACACCTGCGATCTGATCAACTGCTTTCGCTGCTGCCAGCTGGTGACTGACCGGACAAATGCCGCACAGCCGCTGCACGAAAAACGGTACTTCCCAGTATGGCCGGCCTTGGATGAATTTCTCGAAACCGCGGAACTCGACGATATGAAACCGCGCTTCGACGATGTGACGGTTGTCATCAATCAACAACGTGATCTTGCCGTGCCCTTCGACGCGCGTCACCGGATCGATGGCGATACGGCGAGTTCCTGATGATGCGGTTTTGTCTGATTCCATGACTATCAGTCGTAGTGCAGTCGGATGCTGGCAATGTCAGGTTTCTGTCCAATCAGTAATGGTTGCAGCAATTGCAAGAAAGCATCTGCGGAAGGCGGGCAACCGGGCAAAAAATAATCGACGGGCACAATTTCACTGACCGGATATACCTTGTCGAGCAACAGCGGTAATTCGGGATCGTCCGGGATGCGTGGATGGGTTACATTGGTGCCGCGCAAATACACTTCTTCCAGACAATCCTGCAAGTCGAAATAATTGCGCATTGCTGGCACGCCGCCGTTAATCGCGCACGCGCCCATCGCCACCAGAATTTTGCAGTGCGTGCGAAATTCTCGCAGCACATGCACATTTTCAGCGTTGCATACGCCGCCTTCGATCAAACCGATATCGCATCGGCCACAATGCTTGATATCAGTAAACGGGGAGCGATCGAATTCGACTTGCTCTAGCAAACCGGCAAGACGCTCGTCCATGTCGAGAAACGACATGTGGCAGCCAAAGCAACCGGCCAGCGAAGTAGTGGCAATTTTGATTTTGGATTTATTCATCATGTTTGTCCGCGAAGTATGCCGGCAACTCGGGTTTTACTCGTACGGCAGCGATCAAACCGTAGAAAATAATCGTTTGGTTTGTATGAATGATAGCATGACGGCAGAACATTCCGTCGCAGTCATCAGGCATCTATTTGTGGATCGTACGATAGCCGGATAGAGGCAATAACTGCATGAGCGGAAGCATAGAACTTCTTGACCCAAATCATGAAACAAGCGTATAACGATACCGGACTGAACGGTGAATCATGCATAAGAGATATATAGAAAACCGGTAGTTATCGCAGCGGCCTTGTCAAAAATTAAAAAATATACAAATTTATAGGAGCTATTACAATGAAAAAATATTTGTCTTTAAGGACGCTTGCAGCGCTAGCATTGCTGACCGGATCTCAGGTTGCGCTCGCTGGTACGGTCGTAACGCTTGGCGATCAGGATTTCGCCGATGGCGATACGCCGACCACCGGTGCTTTTCTATCCGCCGGAGCCGGTGAACCCGCGCCGTTTAATGGTGTATTCGTCGGTTCGGACAGCGGATCGAATTTCTCCACTAGCTGGACGTTTTCCTATAGCGCAATCGCGGATACGATTACCGGCGGCAGTTTGAAATTCGGAATTTATGATCACGAATCCGCCGCTTCGGGAAATCAAGTGGCGTCCTTTACCGTCAATGGCGTTGATTTTACCGGCGCGCTCAATACGCTGTTCGAATCGCACGGCGGCACCAGCCGGGAAGATAACGTGTATACACTGACATTGCCGTCGTCGACTTTTGCCGGATTGGCTTCGGGTACTGTCAACGTTTCCTTGGCACTGACTGGTCCGGGGCTGGGGTTGTTCGGTGAAACGCCATTTAACGGTGCCGCATTGGATTTCTCTACACTGGATATCGCCACCGCAGTTCCGGAACCGCTGACGAGCACCTTACTTCTGCTCGGCGTCCCGGCGGTATTGGCTGCGGCGCGGCGCAAGATGGTTTGATGCGATTGCGCATGGTTATAACTGAATTTTTTCAGAGGCAAGGAGAGAATTATGCCCGATCCATTTATAGGTGAAATCAGGACATTTGCCGGCAATTTTGCACCCGTCGGCTGGGCTTTATGCCAAGGTCAGCTGCTTTCAATCGCAGAGAATGATGCATTGTTCTCGCTCATCGGAACAACCTATGGCGGCGACGGCGCATCGACGTTTGCTTTGCCGAACCTCGCCAGTCGTATCCCGCTACACCAGGGTAGCGGGCCTGGTCTCAGTCCCAGGGTGATCGGCGAGTCGGGCGGCAGCGAAACAGTTACGTTGACTACCGGACAGTTGGGAGTTCATAACCATACCGCGGTCTGTTCCAATGTCCCCGCCAATAGCGCCAGTCCTATCAACAGCTATTGGTCAACAGATCCCGGCGGCAATACCGGAGCGTATAGCACAACCGCCGGCGGCACCATGGCCGCAACGGCGATCGGCAGTACCGGCGGCGGACAACCGCATAACAATGTGCAACCCTATTTGGTCATTAATTACATCATCGCGCTGGAAGGCATTTATCCTTCCAGAAACTAGGATGACAAAAATCCGGATAACCGTAGAAAAAAGGAGATCTTTGTATGAGTGATCCGTATATTGGAGAAATCCGTTCGTTCGGATTTAATTTCGTGCCGGTGGGTTGGGCGCAGTGCAATGGCCAATTATTACCCATTGCAAGTAATACGGCATTATTTTCGATTCTTGGCACAACTTATGGTGGCGACGGCAAAACAACCTTCGCGCTGCCTAACCTTCAAGGCAATGTTGTCATGGGCGCTGGCCAGGGGAGCGGTCTCTCAAAGCGCGCCTTGGGTGAATCCGGCGGTACAGTGACGGAGACATTGACGGTGCAGCAGATTCCAGCGCATACGCATCCAGCCAATGCACAGGCCGGAAACGGCAACAAACCGGACCCCACCGGAAATTTCTGGGCACAGGATTTGGGCGGCAGCAAGGAATACGGCGACAGCGGACCGGCACAGATGGCGCCAGGAACCGTTACCGCTAACGGGGGCGGACAAGCACACAATAATTTGCAACCCTATCTGGTGCTGAACTTCTGCATTGCATTGCAGGGCGTATTTCCCCCGAGAAGCTGAGTCTCGATGTTTCCAAGTAAAATTCGATAAGACAATGAGAGGATAGTATGGACGAACCATTTTTAGGAGAAATCCGCCCTTTTGCATTCGGTTTTCCACCCAAAGGCTGGGCGAGCTGTGACGGTCAATTACTGCCAATTGCTCAAAATGCTGCACTGTTTTCGTTATTGGGTACGATGTACGGCGGAGATGGCCGCAGCACTTTCGCACTGCCGGATCTTCGTGGCCGTGCGGGGATGCACCTGAGTTCGCTTCATATCCAGGGAGAACGGGCAGGGCAAGAAGGTGTGGCGCTTACAGCCGCCCAGATTCCCTTGCATAGCCACACGGCAAACTGCAGTAATGTAGTTGGAACCCAGACCAGTCCAGCAGGAAAATTCTGGGCGCAGGATTCCGACGGCAATGTCGTGTTCAATAGCGCAGGCGGTGCAACCATGGCCACTGCAGCGATCGGCAACACCGGTCAGAGCCAGCCGCATCCGAATATGCAGCCATATCTCGTGGTCAATTATTGCATTGCTTTGCAGGGTATTTTTCCAAGCCGGAGTTAATTTACCGCCGACAAAGACGAATGCTTTTAGGCAAACGCTTCAAGGGTTCCGGTAATATTCCCATTTTAGTGAGAATATTACCGCAGAGAACCTGGGGCGAGAGCCTAGAAAATGGACTGCCGCATCAGTGTTAATCTTACTCGATCCGTAAGGTTCACGGCAAAAGGAGCGAGAATATGAGCAGAATGAAAAGAAACCAGGGAACGAGATTCAAAGCCATGCTGGTAGTAGCTGCGGTCAAAGATGAAAAACGCTGGCTGGGTTAGCTGAACAATTTGATGTGCATCTGAATCAGATTTCGGAATGGAAGTAGCAGTTATAGGAATCTGCAATTGATATATCAATCCATCGTTTGGATGTACACGTTCAACGGCATACTACCAACTGTTTCCACGATCCGGAACGGGATTTGTGCTGATACGCCGGATAGATGAATTGCATCTGAACCGTCCATTTGCTGGCTCCAAAATACTTTCAAAAATGCTCAAACCAAATATGAAGAGAATCTCTTCGTCATGTATCGTCGCTGATGAAACGAATGGGAATCCACGTGTAGCAGAGCTTAATTTTCTTTCAGGTTGTCCAGTTGAAAGAAGAACTCTAGTGCATCAAAGTAATTTCGATTCTCAAAACTAGAATTGACAACTGATTCTGCTTTTGCTAACTTGAAAAAATTAAGAAAGGCGGATTGTTCTTTCTTATGTATCAGCTGTAACCGATTCTCTTTCTTGTGATCGGTGGATAAGTATGAAGTGTCATGAAATGCTTAAGCTATATCTGCCTAAAACATTCAAAAACGGATTGTCTCCAATCTACAGGTCAATAATAGACAATTAATATTTATTATGTGTGGTATTGCGGGAATCTATCACTTTGCCGAACGGCCGGTGAGCGCTAGTTTGTTAAACCCGATGATCCGTTGTCTTGCTCACAGGGGTCCCGATGGTGAAGGAACATATATTGATAACTCTATTGGGCTTGGGCACAGGCGTCTCGCAATCATTGATCTGTCTACAGGTCAGCAACCAATGCTCAGTGAAGATAAGTCGCTTGCCATAACCTTTAATGGTGAGATATATAACTACATTGAATTGAAAGATGAATTGTCAAAACTTGGTTGCAGATTTCATACGGAATCGGACACCGAAGTAATTTTACATGCATACCAGATGTGGGGAACGGAATGTCAAAACCATTTCAATGGCATGTGGGCATTCGCACTATGGGATGCAAAGAAGAAACAGCTATTCGTATCCCGTGATAGGATTGGCGAGAAACCGCTGTTTTACGCCGAATACGATAAATCTTTTCTTTTTGGTTCAGAAATAAAATCTATTCTGGCATACGGTGTTCCCGCCGAGGTTAGGATAGAACTGCTCGAAATTTATTTAATGTTGGGTTATATCCCAGCACCTCATACATTTTATCGCCATATCCACAAGTTACGTCCTGGACATCATCTTCTGATCAAAGATGGTAAGGTAACCGAACATCAATACTGGAGCTTTCCGCAGATAGACGAAAATGAGATGAATACTGACAGGGCCGCTGTGCATGAAGAATTCAGTCATCTCCTGAGTGACTCAGTAAGGATCAGGATGCGTAGCCATGTTCCATTCGGAGCTTTTTTGAGTGGTGGACTTGATTCTGCCAGTATTGTTTCCCTAATGTCTCAATTTACTGAGCAGAGAATTGAAACTTTTACTATAGGTTTTAAAGAAAAGCTGTTTGACGAGCGCGGATTAGCGAAACTAGTAGCCACGGCTTTTCAAACTAATCATCATGAGCATCTGGTGGAACCTGACACCTTCGAATACTCCTTAAAGAAAATTCTATATCATTATGATGAACCGTTCGGAGATTCATCAGCTATACCAACTGGACATGTTTCCCAACATGCAAGTCAGCATGTCAAGATGGTGTTAACAGGTGATGGAGGAGATGAAATCCTGTCAGGTTATACAATCTATCAGGGTGAAAAATTTTCAGCGCATTATCAGCGCCTGCCTTATCTGATACAAAATGGAATTCCTAAGCTTGCTTCATCGATAGCATTATCCCTTCGCGGTAATCTGCGTTACCAGTTAAATCGTGTCGCTAAAGTTTGTTCAGCAGCGACATTACCATTTTCTACCCGACTAATTACTAAACTTGCATCTATTAATCCGGCTACGATTAAGGAATTAATCGGCAATCAAAATCATACATGGCATATTGAAGATTATATTGAAGATACGATGCGGGATTGCCGATACAAAGATCCATTCTATAAACTGATGTACTTTCAATTCAAAGTTTCGTTACCAGATGATATGTTAGTCAAAGTCGATCGTATGAGTATGGCCCACTCACTGGAAGCACGGGTCCCTTTCCTGGATCATCGACTTGTTGAATTCATGGCAAAAGTTCACAAGGATGTAAAGATGTCTGGTTATACTCGAAAAGTTATTCTGCGTGAAACGATTGCCAAATCTTTACCAGACGAACTTCTGAAGGCACCCAAAAAAGGATTTGTTGTTCCGTTGCGTGAGTGGTTCAAAGGTGAATCGTTTCGTTCCCATTTGCATGATCTACTTGCACTCGAAGAAGAATTTATGATCAAACGGGATACCATTGAAAGTATTATCCAAGCAAACATCGATGGCAAGTTTGATAATGGCAATTTTATATGGATACTGTTTCTACTAAGACAGTGGCGGCTGAATGTAGGTTGATTGTACAAAAATGAACGTCCTTATAACTGGCCCTTCTCTTTCCGATCAAGGTGGAGTAGCAAATTATTATAATGCTGTCCTTCCTTTTTTACGTGAACAAAATAGTTTCACCACATCCTATATGGAAATAGGTGCGACTAATGGGAATGGCGGAATTTTGCACCCTCTGATAGACCAGTTGAGATTCTGGAAAACACTGAACAGTACTAAACCCGCTATTGTCCATGTAAATCCATCACTAAACTTGAAAAGCTATATACGTGATGGTTTCTTTATTCATCAAGCCAAGCATTTCGGTTACCCTGTTGTTGTATTCTTTCGTGGATGGGATGAAAATTTTGAATCAACCGTAGAAAAATTTGGTTTATGGTTCTTCAGGAAAACCTACCTTCGAGCTGACGCTTTTATTGTACTCGCTACTGCATTTAAAGATAAACTATCAAATTGGGGTGTAACAGCCCCGATTCATCTTGCTACAACAACAGTATCTACCGATCTTATTAGAAATTTTTCATTTAACGAAAAATCGGAAAAATTAACTACCGATCCTTTAATTAAAGTCCTATTCCTTGCTAGATTGGAAAAAGAGAAAGGGATAATGGAGACTATGGAAGCGGTAGCCCAATTACGATCAAAGGGTAAACCAGTTGCGCTTACAGTAGCAGGCGAGGGTATTTCGATGGAAGCCGTAAAACAATTCGCAGATCAGCATGACAAATCGAAAGAATTTTTACATGTGGTTGGGGATGTCCGCGGCGACAATAAGAGATCTTTGCTTGCATCACATCATATATTTTGTTTTCCTACATACTATGGGGAGGGGATGCCTAATTCCGTACTTGAAGCGATGGCATTCGGAATACCCGTCATTACTTGCCCTGTTGGGGGATTACGAGATTTTTTTGTACATGAAAAAATGGGATTCTTTGTAAAACAAAGAACAGTTACAGATATTATAACTGCCATAGACAACCTGATTGATGACCGGAGTATGCTTAAAAGTATGTCTTCTTTTAACCATCAGTATGCCATAGAAAGGTTCTTAGCGCCAAACGCTGCAAACTTCTTGGCAAATGTTTATACGCAGATTGCTTTATCGTGTGAAAAGTAATTTTTGCAGCTTAAAAGTATAAAAATTATCGGTTCGTTTTTATACTAATTCATCAGGAATGACTAACTTGAATAAAGTAAATGGAGAACATATTGATCGGTAGTTTAAACTTTTGTAGCGAAACAACAAATTTATGCCAAATATAATTTCCTCGATCAATGTTGCGGCACACACAGTTTAATTCAAAACTACCGCAACGTTCGTTCAATAGTTCTAGATGATATTAGTTGCATTTAATCGAAATTTATATACAGTTTTTCAGAAAAAATAATAATGAGGTCAGTTTCCCAACATCAGATCGGGGAATAAAAGGAGATCAATGAAACTCAGCATTTTTGGAACGGGATATGTCGGCCTGGTTACTGGAGCTTGTTTAGCCGACGTTGGTCACGACGTAATATGTATTGATATTGATCAGAATAAAATTGATAACTTGAATAAGGGTGTTTTACCTATTTGGGAGGCCGGTCTCGATGCCATTGTTGAAAGAAACGTTAACGAACGGCGCTTGCAGTTTACTACCGATGTAGTAGCCGCTGTTCAACATGCCGAAATACAGTTTATCGCTGTAGGCACCCCTCCCGATGAAGATGGATCTGCTGATCTACAATATGTACTCTCTGTTGCTGAAAGTATTGCAAAAAACATGCAAAGCTACAAAATCATCATCAATAAATCGACTGTGCCGGTTGGAACTGCTGACAAAGTACGAGCGCATGTTGCAAAAGTTCTCGCCGAGCGCGGTAAAGATATTGCTTTTGATGTGGTATCCAACCCTGAATTCCTAAAGGAAGGTGCAGCAGTTAGTGATTTTCTGAAACCCGATCGTATCATAATCGGAACTCAATCAAACGAGGCTCGTAAGCAAATGAATGAGCTTTATGAACCTTTTAATCGCAATCATGAACGCATTATATTTATGGATGTGAAAAGTGCAGAACTTACTAAATATGCTGCCAACGCAATGCTTGCTACAAAAATTAGTTTTATGAACGAGTTGGCTAATATGGCCGAAATATTGGGCGCAGATATTGAAGAAGTTCGCAAAGGTATTGGCGCCGATCCTCGCATTGGATATCACTTCATTTATCCAGGTTGTGGCTATGGTGGCAGTTGTTTTCCTAAAGATGTGCAAGCATTAGAACGTACTGCAGCGCAAGTTGGTTACAATGCTGAATTACTTAAGGCTACGGAATCAGTTAACAGTCGTCAGAAAAAAAGGCTTTTTGATAAACTTGCAAAGCATTTCGGGGGAGCAAATATGCTTTCCGGAAAGACCATCGCGCTCTGGGGTCTAAGCTTTAAACCCAATACTGATGATATGCGAGAAGCTCCCAGTAGAACCCTTATGGAAGCACTTTGGGAATCAGGTGCGAAAGTTCAAGCATTCGATCCTGTTGCGATGAATGAGTGTCAGCGCATCTATGGGCGACGTACAGATCTAATTTTAATGGGTACTAAGGAAGCAGCGTTACGCAATGCCGATGCACTAGTGATCATCACTGAATGGCAACAATTTCGTGCACCAAATTTTGATCTAATCAAAAGTGAGTTAATAAATCCAGTGATCTTTGACGGACGAAATTTATTTACTCCCGAACGTATGGCGCGTGAAGGAATTATGTACTATTCAATCGGTAGAAACTAGAACGATGAAGCTACTGCTAACAGGTGTCGCTGGCTTCATCGGCATGCATGTTGCTCAAATTCTTCTAAAAAGGGGCGATGAAGTTGTTGGTATTGATAACCTCAACGATTATTACGAGCCTCGTTTAAAACATGCCCGGTTGGCACAGCTAGCAAATTATCCTAATTTTAAGTTTGTCCAGGGAGATATTGCTGATAGGCAGACTATAGATGGTCTGTTCTCCAAGGAAAAACCAAATCGTGTTATTAATCTAGCTGCTCAGGCTGGTGTACGCTATTCACTGAAGAACCCTTATAGTTATATCCAGACCAATCTGGTCGGATTTGCAAATCTGCTTGAGGGTTGCCGTCATCACAAAGTTGAACACTTTGTGTACGCAAGCTCCTCGAGTGTGTATGGTGCCAATACTCGCTTGCCATTCTCTGTGCATGACAACGTTGATCATCCAGTTAGCCTCTATGCTGCCAGTAAAAAAGCAAACGAACTGATGGCGCACACCTATAGCCACCTCTACGATCTACCCACCACTGGTCTCCGGTATTTTACAGTTTATGGTCCCTGGGGGCGGCCCGATATGTCACCTTGGTTGTTTACCAGCGCTATTCTTGAGGATCGTACTATTGATGTATTTAACTATGGGAAGATGCGCCGCGATTTTACGTATATTGACGACATTGCCGAAGGTACAGTACGCGCTCTTGATAAAATTGCCATTCCTAATCCAGCTTTCTCTACTGACGCTCCAGACCCAGGAACCAGTTATGCTCCGTATCGAGTCTATAACATCGGTAACCACCAGCCGGTAGAATTGCTGATTTTCATCAGAACCATCGAAGAATCACTTGGTCGGGAAGCAAAAAAGAATTTTCTGCCTATGCAACCAGGAGATGTAGTTGCCACCTACGCTGATATTGAAGATCTCAGGTGTGATATGGGGTTCGAACCAAAAACCCAATTAACCGAAGGTATTGCAAGATGGGTAGCTTGGTATCGCGATTATCACGCTTAGTTTATAGTCTCTTCGAATTTCCGATCCAATGCGGCTAAGCTTTTGGATACAAAAAATACTTAAACTTTGGACTCAAATTTAATCTAGTCTACTTCACTCCAAAGCTTTTACAAGTCAACTTTGTATTCGCCTTCCATAAATATCTTCAAATCGCACGATATCATCCTCTCCGAGATAGGAACCCGATTGTATCTCGATCATTTCAAGGGGAACACAACCAGGGTTTTCTAATCTGTGTTTTGTACCAAGTGGTATAAACGTTGATTCATTCTCGGAAACTAAAAAAGTTTCTTCATCCTTTGTGACACGGGCTGTGCCACGCACAACAACCCAGTGTTCCGCTCGATGATGATGCATTTGCAAAGACAGTGCTGCACCAGGCTTTACAACTATGCGCTTGACTTGAAAGCGTTCACCAGCATCGATCCCATCGTACCATCCCCATGGACGAAATACCTTGCGGTGCCAGCGACCTTCCAGCCGATCTTGTTTTCTCAGGAAATCAACGATTAATTTGACGTCCTGTGTTTTGTCTTTATTAACTACCAATACTGCATCGGCAGTTTCAACTACAATCATGTTTTCCACACCCACACAGGTAACTAAGCGACTCTCTGAGATGACAAGGGTATTACTGCAGTGATTCAATAGCACATCGCCTTTCAATGCATTTCCGGCATCATCTTTAGGTAGTACTTGCCACAATGAACTCCAGGCGCCGATATCGGACCATTTTGCCGAAAGAGGTATAACAACACCACTGGGTAACCCGCCTCCGGATTCGGTTATCCGCTCCATTACTGCATAGTCGATAGAGTCACCGGGGCAATGCTCAAAGGCATTTTTATCCATCCGCAAAAAATCACCATCCTCCGATCCTTTTTCCCATGCACTCCGGCATGCCGCAAGAATATCCGGTCGAGACTTTGCAATTGCAGCCAGCCATACCGATGCACGCATCATAAATAGGCCGCTATTCCAGAGATAATTTCCAGAATCCAGATAGGTTTGTGCTGTTGATATATCCGGTTTCTCTACAAAGCGCGCAATATGATATGCAATATGGTCTTGCGTTAATGCTTCTCCAAGCTGTATGTAGCCATACCCTGTTTCCGGCGCATCCGGAGTAACGCCAAAAGTAACGATGCTGTCCATCAATGCTTGCGGTATCGCGGACAAAACCGCAGCATGGAAAGATTCAATATCCAAAATGACATGATCAGAAGGCATAACCAATAACACTGGATCCTTATCCATCTGCATAGCGGTGAGTGCTGCCAATGTTAGAGCTGGCGCCGTATTCCGTCCAAACGGTTCAAGCAGAATGGTTCCTTTTCTATCCATAAGCCGCAATTGCTCGGCGATTACAAAACGATACTCTTCATTACAAACAATGATCGGAGGCTTGACTGCAGCACCATTTAAACCGTCTAATCGGCGTACAGTCGCCTGTAATAAAGAATCGTCACCAATGAGGGATAAAAGCTGCTTTGGATGCTTTTCGCGTGAAAGCGGCCATAGTCGTGTTCCCGAACCACCCGATAAAATTACAGGAATCAGTATATCCATTCAGATCTCTATCAAAAAAAGCAAAATTTTCCAATCCTTGCGGCAGGTATCACTTCCCATATCTCCAATCCTGTCGTATACGATTCAACCGGACCATGTCCACCACTGTATGCATTATTAACCATTATCCGAGTAATCGGGAGATTATATTCCCCCATGGTCGAACCCTGATACTTAACTATCTCCCGCTCATTGACAGCTGCACAGAAACGTCCATCAGCGCCGCTCGAGCGGTTCCAGTAAACTTCGAATTTAAACCATTCACCAACTGGGACCGGTACAACTCGATTGTCCTCAAGCCAATAGGTAATTCTTGGAATTGGGCCATTCGCTTGGCTATCTCCTTTTGTCATCCAATAAAGTTTGCCATCCGTATGTTTATATATGTTGGTGATAATCCGATAATCGCCGCTACCGTCATTGCCGTCATATCCACCCGTTTTGAATTCAAATTGAGTGCGCCAATTTCCGGATGAGACCGAAGCATCCAATTTATCTGCCAAGTCTGCCGGATATTTTATCCAGTATGTCATATACAGATTCTTGACATCACCAGCCGTATAGGGTCTGACAAATAAAAACGGCGACTGCGAACCTGCTTGTCCAACAGCTCCTTTGATTTTTACATTTTGATAAAGTGCATTAACTAGTTCTCCGTTGGGCCCGACAATTTTTCTGATTTCATTCACTATATAATTACCTACAGTCTCAGAGGTAACGGGATCAATTGTGATGAGCTGCACACCTGAAAATCTCGCACCGAATGCTTTGACGGGCCAACTATAACCTGTCTCTGAGTCGAATCCCGTGATTTCCTGCCAAGCCCCATTGCCCGTTGCATAGAAATTATGGGGCGCCTTAATGGAAATGCCCGTGCCAAAATTTGACTTAAAAAGTAATCCTTTTTCGGCATGAGCAATAGAGACGACTAAGCATATGAAGATTAAAAACAGTGTTTTTAGATAAATAAATCTTCCTGATAACGACACTCTTAGCTTTCTCCGTAATATCTCCATATTGAGCCTGTTAGAAGTTATCTCTTTTTAGAGTCTGCGTTTCAAATATTTCATAATATTTATGACTTAAACATACCAGTACTACTTGATTGTTCTGAATTCTGGTGACTGATCAGGATCACCGCGGCGAGCTGAAAAGAAACCTGTGATGACCCCCGCAGTATGAAGATTTTGTGATACCACCATATAAAGGCCATCCATCAAAGATTTTCTTCGAATGACCCCAAAAATCAACGGAACAAGTAACAAGACAAAAAATATCCACCAACCCGATGGATGGTAATATCCACCAATCGCGCCCAGCAAGAGGCTCAACCACCATCCTAAAACTATTATAGATAAACGATATTGAGCGACCCCTTTTATGGCTTCTCTTAAATAAGGCTTTCCCCAGGCTTCACGTAACAACTCACCGGCCCCCCAGGCATAACGTCCCCTCCAGCGCCGCCATAGCAATCTAAAACTTGTATCCATATGGCCATAATGTTTAACCGCTTGAAGATTAATGCGTTGTAAATGCCACCCATTTGCTCGCAACCGTAAACCAAGCTCATATTCTTCATAAGAATGTAAGTTCCGGTTTGTAAGATAACCAACCTGTTCGATTGCTGTCTTTCTGAACAGCCCTCCACCATTCAGACAATCAACTTCACCAATCTCAACGGCTGCAATATCCTCTGCTCGACGTCGGAATTCGGCATTCACTACATACAAGTCTTTAAGCGTTCCACCTATGCCGGCTAAAGAAGTATCTGCATCCAAAGCAGCAACAGCAGCCACTAAAAAATCGCCGTCTAACTCCATATCAGCATCAAGAATATAAATATATTCACCGTGAGCTACACGATAGCCAATTTCTGCACCTACACCACAGCAGCGATCCTGAGGATTTACAAGTTGTACAATTCGTAAAGGATATCGACTAGCCAATTCGACTGTATGATCTGTAGATAGTGAATCGGCTAGAATTACTTCCCCCCCAACCTTATCAATCGCTATTAAAGCTGATTCGATCGCACGAATTATATTTCGCTCTTCGTTCAGCGCCTTAATGATTACACTTACTTTCATCCCCCCTCTCCAAAAGTCAAATCTCGCAATTTAGTTATTCACAGAAAATTCATATAGAAGCGGATCCCAAAAGTTAAATGTGTTTGGAGTATTATTTTTTATCCTTCACTCCTCCTCCATGAGCTTTAAATGTGTTCAAAGCTCCGGCATTTATGAAAATCCCATAGAAGACTTTGCACGCCCTGATGCAGAATTAATGTATCCGTTCTTCCATAGCGACATTTTCCCTTTTCAAACACATCCAAACATAAACCGGCAAGCAAACTGTTAAAAAATTTTTCGATTTGGTATCTTACGACTACGCTAATAACTAATAATCACCAGATGAAGAAAAGCGGATACGAAGGACACATCCCATGCTCAGACTTGATCGAATCAGCTGCTCACCAGATCGCGCAACACATTAATATTGCTTATGTTTCAGAAGAAGCTTTGAGGCTTTGTAAAGATTGTAGTTAAGTAAAATTTCTCGATCTAGAAGTCTGTCAATCTTAAGCAATCATAGAGAGTCAAATGCAAATTTTCTTAATTTTTCGGCGCATTTCAATGAGAAATTGAGAAAGCATGAACCGTTAATTCCATGGTATAGCAATAGCCTTCGATGCTAAATCACAGTTAAACTTCACTTCTCTTTTTCATCAAGTGTCGCATCATACGCTGCTAATAAATTAGGCGCTTCATAGCGCCACTCAAGTTCATTCTTAACCCGATTGCGGCCAAACTCGCCCATTTGTTTACGCAGTTCCGGATCGTCCAATAATTGCAAGATTTTTTGTGCCATGTCTTTTGGGTCATTTTTATTGGCATACAAAGACGCTCGCTGCGCAGATACCCTTCCTTCCGTGAGATCAAACTGGACAATTGGCTTTCCTAATGCCATATATTCCATGATTTTGTTCATGGTTGATTTGTCATTCATTTCATTAGCCACATCCGGATTAACACATAGATCAGCGGTGTTGAGCATCTCCAATAATTCTTGATCTGGTACTCGGCCTGTAAAAGTCACAAAGTCAGCAATTCCGAGATCAATTGCCATCTGTTTCATTTCAACCAGCGACGTACCGCCGCCAACCAGACCGAAATGTACATCCGTCCGTCCTAAATCTTTAATTAGATAACATGCTGCTTGCAATAACAAATCAATTCCTTCTTGCGCCCCCATTACACCGACATAGCCGATTAAAAATTTTTGGCCGTGCTTAAGTTCTTCCTTGGGAGGTATGATTCTCAATCGATCTAACTTCGGCCCGCTACGTACCACGAAAACTTTATTCGGATCCATGCCTCCGCGTTCAATGGCTATCCGTTTATAAGATTCATTTGTCGCAATCGAGACATCCGCAGTCTTAAATGTCCAGCGTTCAAACAATACCAGTAATTTATAAAAAAAATCGCGCCTACCAAACTTGGCTTCATAGAGTTCCGGATTAATATCATGATGATCGAAAATAAATTTTTTTCGCATCAGAACCTTAAAAAAGCCACCAACCAAGAACAATAAATCAGGAGGATTGCAGGCATGAATTACGTCAAAACCATGTTTGAAATACACTTTCCAGGCAAGCCGAAAAGTGTGAAAGAGCGCAAGTGAATACTCAATCAAATAACCTTTTGCGCCTTCTGCTTCAAACGGAAGATGATAGCGATAAATATGAATGCCATCGATCATCTCATATTCTTTCTCACAGCCTTTACCTGTGGGACAAATAATTGAAATGGTATAACCATTGCTATGCAAGGTTGTCGCTTCCTGCCACACTCGCCGATCAAAAGGCGACGGGAGATTCTCGACTAAAATTAATACTCGGCGCTGAGTCTGTATCATTTTTTTAATTACGATGATAAGCGATCAGAGACTTGGTTAAACCCAATACGCGCTCTTCAAGAATATTGGCATCAGGAAAATAGCGCTGCATATCTCCTCTTGTTGGCAAATAAAAATCCGGGCTGGTTTGTTTAATCCAATACCGATTGGTGAAGCGAAATAATGGAACTTGAAGTCGACGCGGCAAATAACTCACAAAGGGCAACCAAGAATGTGTTTCTATCGGAAACCAACGATATGGTGCCTGCACGAAATATCCATTACCTAAACGGACGATTTCCCTTGCAAACTCACTCTGATGGCGTTGCGCTTCTTCACGAAAAACGCGACCTGAGACCAGTGTCCATACACTCTCTTTGGGAACGGTTACATGCTCAATGACAGAAGAACAAAAAACAATATCAAAGAATTTATCAGGAAAAGGCAGCCCCCCTGCTTCAGGAATCACAACAGGAACAAACCCGAAACGCTCCGAAGCTTGTTGAACAGCCTGTCCGTCAATATCCGCAATATATACATTAGCCGGTTTTACAGCAGAGTTCTCCAGCACCGCATGAATATGAACACCATTCCACCCCCCCAGATCAAGAATTTTAGTTTCTGGAGTTAAATTGAAATGATTCAGAAACATTTTAGCCCTGCGTTTACGAAAAGATGTCCGTAAACGGGCAAGCAGATTTCCAGCGCTTTCAATGGTGAATGATGACTTCTGATTCGTTGCCATTATATTATTTCGACTTTCCCTAAATAATCAATCTATAACCAAATTTAATTTAACGCCGCCCCATGAAATAGATACAAGGAAACATCCAGGATGCCGCCCCTAGATTAATTGTTGCATTGATTAAATGAAGTTTTTTAGAATAAAGACTGCGATAGTAGTCAAATGTGATATCCGTCACCTTACTAAATACTTTCGCGAGCTCGCTCGATAGTTCTTCTTGCGTATAGCCCGCATGCGCACCAAGCTCATTTCGGAATCGTCCTTGAAACTTTGCCTTCCAGTCGATATAGTTCCAGTGCAGTTTATCGGCGATCGAGGCATCCTTACTACCTAGATACCCTATCATCCGTTTCCGGTTTGGCGTACCAATCATCCATCGTCCACCAGGACAAAGCACTCGGTGTATCTCAGCTAGAGCAGCCCTATAGTCGGGAATATGTTCAAGCGCATGGAAAGAATAAACAAAATCAAAGCTTTCGTCAGAAAACTCCATTTTCGTCGCATCACCTTGCCGCAAATCAGCAATGCACACTGCGCGCGAATCGAAGTTCGCAATGATATCAATACCCGTAACCTTGGCACCCAGATGTTGTGCCAGAACCGCTGCCTCGACACCTCTTCCACACCCGACTACCAGTAACCGCTTGGGTATCGAATCTTGTTCCTTACAAAAAATATCGGCAAGAATTTTTGTCTTTGGGTCCGCAAAATCTATCGTTTGTGTATCACCAACAAATTCCGTCATAACGATCCCCGCTTTGATTAGGAACAATTCGCACAAGATCAACTACAACTTGACCCGGTTTCAATTCATTCGGAACATTTCGGAATTCCGCCGCCCCATTACCTATTACTATTGTTTCCGCAAAATTCAGCACTTCGTCCATTGAGGAAGCCATCAACTTGGAAATATGCGGAATATGATTCAAAATGTAATCCTGATTTGCGCCGGTTAAAGCAGCCAGATTAACGTTTTTATCATAAAGCTTCAGTTCATAACCTTTACCGATCAGGTATTCAATTACATTAACCAACGGTGATTCCCGCAAATCGTCCGTCCCGGCTTTAAAAGAGAAGCCCAAAATACCAACTTTTTTATTCCCCTTCTCAGCAATCATCTTGATGCCTTTCTCAATCTGCCGCTGATTTGATGGAAGAATCGCATTAATAAGCGGCAAATCGATATCCAGACTCTTTCCTTTATACATCAAAGCTCGCACGTCCTTTGGCAAGCAAGAACCGCCAAATGCAAAACCCGGCTTCATATAATAAGGCGATAAATTTAATTTTGTATCCTGACAAAAAATTTCCATCACTTTGTGACCGTCAATCCCCTCCGCTTTACAGAGATTTCCAATCTCGTTGGCAAAAGCAACTTTAACCGCATGCCAAGTATTATCCGCATACTTAACCATTTCGGCGGTTTCAACACCGGTTCTTATCAACGGAGCGGCCATTTTTGCATACAACTGCATCAACAATTCACCGGCTTTGGTATCCGTCTCACCGATAACTGTCTTTGGCGGGTTATAGTAATCAAATACTGCTGTCCCTTCCCTTAGAAATTCAGGATTATTACAAACTCCAAAATCAGTGCCTGCCTTTTTGCCCGAGAAAGATTCCAATGCCGGAATCACAACATTGCGCATGGAACCCGGAAGCATCGTACTGCGCGCCACAACAACGTGAAAATCGCTTTTATCTTTAAGAGCAGCTCCGATTTGTTCGCATACCTTACGCACATGGCTTAAATCCAAGTTACCGTTCAGTTGCGAGGGTGTTCCGACGCACACCAAAGAAATATTCGAATTCATCACCGCATCACGTACATCAAGAGTCGCTCGTAATTGATTGTTTTTCACAGCTGCGGCAATCATTTCTCCGATATCTTTCTCAACAATCGGTGAAGTACCTTGATTGATCAGATCAACTTTTGTTTTGTTCGGATCGACACCGATCACAAAATGACCATCCGTAGCTAAACAACCGGCAGATACGGTACCCACGTAACCCAAACCAAAAATACTTATTTTCATGTGACTCCTTCAAATTGTTGATCAGAATCTTTTTACAACTTGCTCAAACCAATTCATGCATTTTAACCTGATGATATTTTGAGAATCGTTGATCTTCGAGCTGTCCCGGTAATTTTCTCGCGCCAAGTAACGGTTGGTGCAGGCACTTTTTCATCAAATCTGCGTGAAACCCAACCAAGCGGCAATTGATCATCACCACACACTAATTCCGGTTGAGCGTTACCAGGCGACAGGGTCATGTCGACACGTACATTCGCAACTGTTGCCACGATTCGATCGTGTTCTACGACCACTTTACATGCTTCGGAGAAATGCCAATTCAATTCGATATCGTGCGTACCGGAGCATTCCAAAGTATCTTCGACCACAATCGTGCTTTCTTTTTTTAGAAATTCAATTTTGCGGCGATGAATTATAGGATCTCTCAGTCTAATATAACCATCATGACTGGCAACCAGACAATCTTTAACTTCATTGCTTTCCCAGGATTCACAAGAAACATTCGCTTTACGTAGCCACATAAAATTACCGCCAGATTCTGATTGATCCATTCCATCGACTCTGACCGTATTATGTGCAGAAGTCCCTCTAAAATAATCCCGCCATTTTTTCTGGGTATGAAACGCGTAGGTGCCGGGATCAATTAGCAACTCATTGCCTGCAACCGATAACGTAAAAGACAAAGCATCCGCATGCCCGTGAGCGGCAATGGACAGATAACCCAGCGGCCCGGCATCTGCCACGAGGCGAACTTCCCCATCCGCATTAAAATTGTCTCCCATCACGAAGTAGCCACCCTCTCTGAATTCCTGGCGAGGTTTAGCTTGAATGTCATTTGTGTCAATCGAATCAAATTGCAATTTTGCTTCATCGCCTAATAACCAACGGCTTTTATCATCGAAATGATTGGCTTTCATTTTAAAATCGGAGCGATTGTATATATAAGCACCAGTCGCCAGTAGCGAACGATAAACATCCCAGTCAGATTCTTGACTCCAATGCACCATTAAAGCGCCATCTGCATCTCCGATCATCGGTACGGTACCGGAGAGATCCATGATCGATGCAATAAATTCAAGCATTTTTTCTAATCTTGAAGAAAAGTTCCGGGAAAATCCGACACCGTTAGCACGTGCAGTTAACCAACAAATCAACATCATATCGGTCACTTCATGCTGATAATAGACTGCTTGTTCGCGATTCACACCGTCGGATGCATTTTGTTTGAGTGTCTCCGTTTCCAATTCTTTATAAGCTTGCGTTTTCCATTGCTCACTTTCGCGCCAGCAAGGCCAAGTGACAGCCGCCACAAACAATCCCATTAATTCACCATACAAGTGATTGTTTGCAGAAGAATGACGTGACAGAAATCCAGCAATAAACTGGCAATGTTGAAAAACGCTATCTAACCATCGGCGCTGAAATCGTTGACCTTCTTCTGATGTAAAAAGGTAACTTGAGCTGCCGCCCAGCAAATGCCAAGTAAAAGACCAATTCACCAGCCTTATCGCTAACTCCAATGAACTCGTCCAATTCACACCCAACGGATAAGGACATTGATCAAACCACGACTCCAGAAATGTTTGCACACCTTCTGCATAGCGCTTGTCACCACTTAAATGGTAAGCCTGCGCCAAGGTTGTTAAATGTAAATGCCGGTTAGGCTCCCAAAGATATTTAATATCCCCCACAATACGTTCATCACGGTAATCGAGTGTTTTACCAAAAACCAGTGGCGCCTCAGTACCAGTTTTAGGATCACGATTCCATCGTGGCGGGAAACCAAGTTTTGCGCCTTTCAGCGCAAAAACATCAAAATATCCTGCTAATACACGATCTGCCGCATCGCAATATAATCTGACATCGAATTGGTTTGGTAGCGTATTTATCCAAGGTCTGCCAAAAGTAGAAAGTTTTGGAGATGGAAGTGAATATTTTTTAGCACCCTCACGCAAGAGCAACTCAAGTCTTAACTGAACAGCTTGGAGTAATCGATAACCAATTTCAGACACCCCCATCGTGCGCAATCGATTGAATTTCCAAGACAGATTATTCATATTAGCTAGACAGTTATTAATATATATATAAAAATATTATCTCGGAACCATAAAAATTATCTCTCAAATATATGATTACTATTATTTCAGATACTGGCGATGCCAGATTTCAAGATTAAGCAAACTCCACAGCAGCTTTTCGTGGTTTTGGCGACCTGCGACATGATCCGCTAGAACTTTTTCAAGTTTATTTTTTTGATAATAAGTTCGAGTAATCGATGCTGTGCCTGTTAAATGCTCATAGAGATAATCACGCATAGGTCCTTGAAACCATTCATTAACTGGCACACGAAATCCCACTTTGGGACGCTCCAAAATCGTTGGCGGTAGCAGCCGCTTCATCGCCTCGCGCAATATCCATTTTGTTATCTTGCCACGAACACGAAAATTGTCGGGCAAACTTGATACAAAGGCAGCTAGTTCATGATCCATAAAAGGCATTCGTGCTTCCAAAGAAGCTGCCATTGTCATCCGATCACCGCGCTCCAATAAATTGTCAGGCAGCCAGCTGGTTTGATTAAAATACAAGATGCGCCGCATCGCGCTATTCTCAGGTGAAGAGTTAAACTGAACACTGTTTGAAAGGACATGGGGGCGCGGCATCGCAACCAAGTCATCTCTTTCAGTCTCGGATAACGCACCAAACCAGCGAGGCATCCGTTCTTCAAAACGTTCTAACCCCAAATTTACGATTGCGGTCTTGGCACGCCGGAACCGATAGGGAAGCGCTTAAATCAGGGACTCCAGAATATTATGACGAGCAAATCCAGGTATTAGTTGATACCATGCTACATAGCGTTCATAAACATGTTTGGGATATCCGCCCAAAAATTCATCAGCACCTTCTCCCGTCAACACCATTTTGACCGTTTGCCTTGCCTCCTTTGCCAATAAGTAAATGGGTATATCTGAAGGCTCGGCTACGGGCGCATCACGAAAGCGAACCAATGCAGGTAGATGTTCAATAAGATGTTCTTGCGAAACAACCAACTCATGATGCTCCGTCTTAAATTGATCGGCAATCGTTCTGGCGTATGCCAATTCGCTATATTTTGATTCCGAGAATCCTACCGAGAAAGTCTTGATGGGCTGCGTCGAATGCCGCGACATGAGTCCTACGACTGCGGATGAATCAATGCCTCCCGACAAAAAAGCACCAAATGGCACATCCGAAATCATCCGGATATTCACCGCTTCATCGAGTTTATCAAGAAATGCCCCTACAGGATCTGCAGGTAAAGGCGTTCCGGAATACACTTGCTGATCAGGCGGCTGATAATATTGCCGCTCGATCAAATTACCCTTTTCCCAAACCGCATAGCAACCCGGCATTAACTTACGAATACCCCGGAATAATGTATTAGGCGCAGGCACATAGCGATACATCAAGTAATCCCATACCGCCACTGGCTCAACCTCTACATCAACACCGGGAAATGTCAGCAGAGATTTAATTTCAGAAGCAAACAATAAGATGCCATTTGCTTCATATAAAAACAGCGGTTTTTTGCCAAATCGGTCTCGTGCTAAAAAAAGTCGTTCATGACGCGCATCCCAGATGGCAAAAGCGAACATGCCACGAAAATATTCCACACAGCGTTCCCCCCACTGCTCATAAGCATGCACGATAGTTTCAGTATCGGAGGCAGTTGCGAATCGGTGACCACAGGCAATCAGTTCATCACGTAGCGAATGAAAGTTGTATATTTCACCGTTAAATATAATCTGGATACTACCATCTTCGTTGCCAATGGGTTGATGTCCCGTAGAGAGATCGATAATCGATAAGCGTCGATGCGCCAAACCAATTCGATAGCGATTATCCCGAGTGACCGTTTCAAGAAATCCATCATCATCCGGCCCCCGATGACTGATTACTGCCGACATATTGCGCAATGCGCCACTAAAATCGAAAGATTGGGTGAGAGATCCTGCAATACCGGCAATTCCACACATTATAGAAATTTATCTTCTTATTAAAAATAATATTTTAGCAAAACGAGATTATGATATAGATTAACTAAGTCTTCCATCTATCTAATAGTGATAGCATCTCTCAAGAATCTCAGGAAGATTTAGGAAAAGGCTAAAATTGTCTGCTGTAGTATCGGTGGTACTCAAGAGCCCACTTATCGCATGGATATAACTTGTTTCTTGCGCTCCATCAGCCATACATCTTATTACTTGGTGAATTAAACTACTTATCAAACTGGATTTTGTGGTTTAGAACCGGATTTACCGCGAATTTTTTTAATGGCAGCAACTATATGGCTACGTTCATTGAAATTCAATCCAATGAACCAAAAACAGAAAAGCCACACTGTAGTCGTTGCTGCAACCATTGACATTAAATCAATCCATGTATCACACGAATAATTATTAATTAAAATCCATGCACACAGTGCTGAGAAAAATAAACAACTTAGTGGGCCAAGAATTGAAAATCGAAAAAAAACAAAGAACCGCACTTTCAGTAGTTCTAAGACATGTAATGTCAATAGAATTATCCTAATGAATTTACTGATAATTGTACCATACAGCACACCTGCAACCCCAACTGCAGTGAAACCAACAAAGAAAATCGATACTAGGATATTCAGAATCGCTGTAACTACAAGTAAGATAGATAAATACCTCAATTTCTTCATCCCAAGAAGAACTGGCCATTGCGTTCCCGCGGCATATGTCATCAAATCAACAATGGCAAATATTTTCATGACTTGTACAACGACAAGATAATCATCTCCTAAGGAATCATAAAGCCACAGCCGCGCCAATGGCTCAGAAAAAATAAAAATATTTACGGATACAAAGCCGCCCAATAGTAAAGTATATTTTGTACCCCACAAAAAAGTTTCTTGCAGTTTTTCTTTATTTTCTGTTGTATGAAATTTCGTAGTTAACGGAAAAAGTTGTTCTGCAAGAGTCATGACTATCGGATTAAACATTGCTGATAACTTTGAAGCAGGTTGATACAAAGCAACGCTTATAGGTCCAAGAAAAAAAGATAAAACAATAGAGTTCGCTGTATTTGTAAGAGTTTGAGCAAGTTGAATTACATACAAATATCCTCCAAGATGAAACAATGGAATCAGTCGCTTAATATTTAAATAACTCAGCCCAATCTCTGCACCGTTACAAAATTTCCGGAAGAAAATTATTGACAGAAATAATATAGATAACTCTGATACCAGCATAACACCGACCCACCCATAAAGTGGATTTTCAACAACCGGAATTACGACAAATAGTGTAACGCTGGAGATAATTCCGACGATCAATTGCACCGAGTTGATAAGATCAAACCGGTGAAAGCTCGAAAGCGCAGCAGAAAAAACAGGCGTTATAAAGGAAAGAATAATAGACAGGATTCCGTAAATACGAATCGAACTAACTGCATCTTCATACATTGCTTCAGAGACTTTTAAGACTTCGACAACCCATGGTGCAAGCAACCAACCAGCAAACCCAAGAACACAAGCAAGACAAAAATAAAGAACCAATGCAGTACTTGCCAATTCACTGTAGATTTTCAGATCATTGCGTGCAAGTTGTTCGGCTAACTCCCGTCCAAGCGCGCCTCGTAATCCTAAGTCTGCTACAGCAGCCATACTGACAATTACGCCCAATATGCCAATTAACCCGAATCCTTCTTTCCCCAAATGATTAAGTAGGAATGGCACAATAATAAGTGCAAGCGCGCCGCGAATCCCGACAGCAAGCCATCCGCTTAAGGTATTACGCACAATCTGTTTGATTACACTCAATGTAATCGCCTAATATTGTTTTATCAATGATTTAATCTTGGAGAAAACGGTTCGAGGAATCCAAGTTCTACCTAAACTGATCAATGATACTAAGAGAAAACTAACCACGAATGAAGGGAGTCTGATGTTGTGCTTTCTTGCTAACTCAATACTATTTCTTGCAAATGGGTCTTTATTCTGTAGTACTACCTGCTGGCAAACATACAAAAATTCTACATGTCTTTTGTATTTCTGAATGTCAAATAGATTTGAAAAATCTTCAAGCTTACCAATGGAATTAAGAGTCATCAGTGTCCGACAACATTTACTGCATTCCGAACAATTCTCATGAGATTCTCTATCGTGAACACACACGTTTAAATAACGTTGCACAGGCTCATAGTCAACGATACGAAGAATCTTTTCAGTACGTGTATATTGAGCACCATCAGAAATGAAGTTCAGTGATTCTGTTGACAACAAAGGCAGCAACATTGGATCAATCAGTGCAGTATCAATCTTCAATAAAAAATTATAATATTTGAACAATTCAAGATAAGATAATCCGCCTGAGGCATAAAAATATTTCCGGTACATGTTTTGCATAATCAAGACAGCAGATACTGTAGTCAATGAATGCGTTAATTGGTGCCCCCAGGGATGAAAAGAATGCAAATTCGAATCTATAGGAATAAAATCTAAGCCAAGCTCTTCTGGAAATTTAGTTAAGTATTCATAACGACTATGAAATTTTTTTCGCGCGTACGCCAGCTCCTCATCCGAACGTCCCGGACCATTTGAGCCAACGTTAAGAAAAATTAAGCTATTGATTCGATTTTCAGTTTTCTGTTCCAGTTCATAATGATCATAAAAAGTACAGAATGAATCAACACCACCAGAGAAACCAGTACCAACTCCTGAGCAATCAAACCGATCCGAATTGGTTTCAGCTGCAGTTATCTTTATCCGCTTACATGCGGGAAGAAATGCCATCAGCATCGGAATTACATATTGATTTAGATTAAAGAGTAACTGCGCGGAAACGCAACCCTCTACATAAATATTTTCTCCGTACCGCATAGCAGGAAATAGCATACCCACTAAGAAACCATCCAATCTGGTTTCACATAACCCATGAGCATATTTATCAGGAACGGAAAACCAGAGTTCGTTATTACCCAACTTTTCGCTGTCAACAATTACTGAGAGGGTAACATTATTTCCATCAATCACATTCTTTAGGCCAGAAATTCTCATAAATCCTTTATACCATTCTTACCAGTTCAATCTTACAATCAGAATTTTCATCTTAATTTTTAGTAAAGTTTGATTAACTAGACAAACAGGCCCTTACTTTTTGTAGCTTTAATCTTATTTCTTATAGCTAATCTCAAGTCACATAGAAAAAATCTTCGTCATCAATAAAAAATAACTGCAAAATAAGCGAAAAGCTGCCACGACCAAACCAATTAAGCAAGCCGCAAGCATTACTCCTTTCAATTAACACTTCATCTGCAAGTGATCTGCAATCCTTTAATGAACCATCTATAGAACTTGATCGATCGCTTCTCGCGCTCGTTGCTGCCACTGAGGAATTCTGTGTTGCAGCAGATTTCTTATATTCTTTTCATCAGCTCGCAATTTTTCCAATGATTCCCATAGGGTATTCCTTGAAATCCGGGGAGTTTCCAAAACATAGCTTAGATCTCCAAACAAATCGGTATTTAAACCGAGTGCCTTGACACTATAAGAAATTGAAACGGTAGGCACCTGTGTGGACCAAGCAGCAATTGTGGCATGAGTCCGAGCACCAATGAAGAATCTGCATTGTGAGATCAAGAATTTAGTTTGTACCGCGTTCATATTGCGCGGTGCAAGACTCACCCGGGCTGCTATCACATCTTCTGACAGATCTATTTGTTTCATTAATTGCAACATATAGCAGTAGTCACTGTTCCAATCGCTGCCATCGATACTATCTACATGGGGTATTAGTACAATCGAAAGGTTGGTACGCTTAATCACATCTTGCAAAAACTCGACTACGGCTTTCTCCATTTCCAAAACATGAGACTTATTACCACGAAAATTTTTTATTAGTGGACTAATGTTAAATCCCAATATCCCTTCACCGATATCTTTGGGCATGACAAAAGATGCATCCCAAGGATCCGGCATCATTACAAAGGCTGGATCAGCAACCAGTTTTACATTATCAAACCCAAGTTGTTTTAAATAAGTATAACTTGATGTTTCACGTACAGAAATTCCAGAAAATGCTGCCAGCTTCTTCACAACATATTTCTCAACATCCGGCTGAGAATTAAATGGCCCAACTGAAGCAGCCCATAGGATTACTGGACGACCTCCGATCATGTAACTCTCGGCTTGCCCTAAAAACTTTAAAAGTGCAGGGATCCCATATTCTAAAGAAATAACATCACCACCCGTCAAAATACCAGCTGTTGTGTCTCCCAACTGCCGTCGAATATCTTTTGGTATCGGAGGGGAAGGGAAGCATAAGCGACTTAGTTTAGGAACTGCTCTATCCAACCTTCCCCAAATTCTTGTATAGAGAGGTAACTTATAAGCTGATACAAAACTTATTCGATTGTAATTATCGAGAATCCATTGCTTCTTATCGCCTTGAATATTAAAGCTTGGCACAAGAAATTCCGCATCAGGTAACCGCTCAAAGATAATACTTGAGATTCCTCTAATTAACGCTTCACACCCACGATTTGATAAAGTTTCGTGGCCTAGAAAATAATATCTATTTATCATTCCGGTTCCAAATGAACTATAAGGTTTAGGGTTTATTTATTACCAATTAATAATCAGAAAAAAGAAATCTCATAGAAAAATTTTAATAGAATAGGATACTGCGCTCTTGTTAATAGCCAAAACTCATGCTGCTGGATTAAATTTAGCGCATAGCTTCTTCAGAGGGTCGATTTCACCAAACGTCGAATTTGATGCAAAAACCGATAAGTAACAAACAACGGTAACATTATCAGGTTGAAAATAAATAAACCGGATCCCAATTTACTCTGTGAAACCATCGCTCGTCTGCTAGCATTTCGCAGAATGACTCTAAGAATCTGTTCCACTTTAAATAGCAGCGGAAAATCTGATGATGGTTTTATACGCTTAGAAGGAGTAGGCTCCTTAGTCATATAGAGACGGTAAGCTAAACCTTTTCTCCGATGATTCAATCCACCTTGTTGAGATTTAACAATCTCCTCAACCGCAATTGACTGCAGATACAACCTGCCCTTATTATTACCATCGATCATCATGTCATACAAATACTTATCGCGAATAACCATTAAGCTAGTGCCTCTTCCATCATTAATGAATTGGGGTAACCATCCATCCATCACGGCAATATCAGCTGTTTCAGCAAAAACATCATCACAATAATCGCATGCCTTTGGTTTAAATAAGCCCATCCCCCAATTTAATCCAATTTTTCTATTGCTTACTCGGTAAATATGTTTTTTTTCATTTGTGTCTCGTACGACTGTTTCAAAAAAATATTCATCTGCTCGACCATTAGAATCTTTTCTTCTAAAACAAGCTGATTCAACCTTCCCAGTCGGTACTTCGGCACGACGAAGTAAATATTCAAAATAAAGCGCACTTTTCAACTGACCACAAACCAAACCTAACTGATATTTAATACGATCACGATAGAGTGGATTCTGTTTTTTTAGCAAACGAATTGCTTTATGAAAACATGGGATACCCGTCATTGCATATCGACCTGGATTCCTTGCGATAAATTCCAAGACTTTCGAGTACGTAACAGGATAATAAAAAGAGGTAGAACCTGACCTGACATCAAGTTTTGAAGATATTACATCAAAAGAAAAATCAATATTCCTAATGTTATCAGCCACATGAGATCGAACAAGAATGGCATAGTCAATTTTTCTTGTTTCAAATAATTCATTGATAATATATGTTATTATCCCTCCAGACGATCCAACACTCCTATCATCGATTGAATACCCGGCAAATAAACCCAAGTAACGGCCAATCGCCTCATGTTGAGATTGTTCAGAAAAAATTTCATCCGATATCTCTGTCTCATTTTGGTTGTCAGCAAAAGGGCAAACATTAGAAGCTTCTGCAATTTTATCAAAGCTAGAATTCTTCAGATCGGCGATATATTCACCAAAACTGTTCAGATTTACGCCAATGTTCTGATCAACCGCCCGACAAACACCGCAGCCAATACAATATCCACGTTCAATGACCTCTTTAATATCCAATACATTACTCCATTCTCGCTTGATTACTCTTAGATCCTATTTAGATCAAGCCGGTACCTTAACAAAATAAATATTTTTTCTAAAAGACAGGATATTACGCTATGCGATTCATCAAATTTTGAACTCTAGTTCAGCCATTCCACCCTGTCACAATCGAAGCTAGATTTGCGGGCTATTTTTTGAATCATTGGTCTGATGAAAAAACTTAGATTTTAATTCATCACAAATAAACCAGATATTTTGATCATGAGATACCTCCTCCAGGAAGCTTCATATATCGACTCTCACTTTCACCATGAACAGAAGAAGAAAAATGCTTACGGTGTACCCAAGCCCAATAACCAAGTAATCCAGCAAATACAATTTGTATAGCCGGCGAGTCAAGCAATGAGTCACGATAAAAAATATGAAATGCGAACAATACAAGGGCCGCTTGAATTGCGATAGCATCTGCTTTCACCGAGGGTATGTTTGATTCCCTCATTATTTTCCTAGCACTGATCCAAGTAAAGACAAATATAGACACAAACAAGCTAAAACCTACTATCCCAAGATCCCAAAGTATTGTTGACACCGCAGTTAATCCGATACCATATGCAGGATAAATTTTTGTTAGATGACCACGAGTAGGCGCATGTGAGCTACCAACGCCATTCCCAAATATAAAAGAAACCGGATCATGGATCCCTTGTTTCTCAGCCCAGAATGTAAGCACAGTTGTACGATTCAGATACTGTCCGCCGTACCCTTTGCTCTGAAAGTTATACTCAATGATTTCCGTCAGCTGTTGATCAACTGGCTTTGGACTCAAACTAAGATAATAATAACCAATAGCCACAGCAAGTAATATTGCAGAAATAAAACCAATCAACCAATAATGGAAGCGAGTGAAAATCTCATGTCGATAAAGCACTAAAAACATCAGCGGCAGCATCACAATAACCGCTTTAGTTTCACCGAGGAACAACGGTGGTATTAGGATAGAAAGGAATATAACAAGCCATTTAGATGACAAAATTTTCTCTTTATGCCTTGCGAGCAAGAAAGCCATCATAATAATCAAGAAAAGACACATTTCTGCGTTATTTCCGCCCCCCTCTTTTTTTGAGCCAAAGGTTCCTGCTACCATATCAACAGCCGCTACCCCCCAAGTTCCAACTAGTGCAGGAACAAAAACCAATAGCTCGTATACTGCTGTAGGCAACTGCAATATGGCGACTAACAGAATAAACACTTTCCATCGATGAATATCTTCCTCATCAAAGTCATACCAACACAAGATAAAGAGAAGCCCGTACATTTGAAAGTAGCGCTTAATCCCGCCTAAAAACTCAAATGCCGTATGCCATTGAAGCAATGAATTCAAGATAGCGTAGATTAAGAAAAAGAAAGCAAGCCAAACAAAAGCCGGAGTAGCTTTTACGGCTTTTGGAAAAGTAGCGATTCTAAAAATCGCCATAAATAAAAGGATAAAACCAAGAATTGAAACTCCCCACGCTGCTTTAGATGCAAGAAAATCTAAATATAGCGGTAGCATCCCTACTACTAATAAACCAGACCCTAAAAGCAACCAGACCATCCAGATCGGTTTTGTCAAAAGAAAAGAACCGCCAACAAGTGCAACTGCAAGGCTTATAATAATTGGATTTGCCGTTACGGCAAACAAGCCAAACAAAATCGCTAATAGCACACTTGCTAATGCAATGACATAAAATACCTTCTTATTACCGAAATCCGCCGATGTGCTCGTTTTATTCAGAGAAGCTTGTTTATACACCGAAGCTTCCTATTAATCGGGTACGCTCCCCATCCGCAATCGTTGACAATAAGTCTTGAATAAATAAGTTTTGAAGCTGATAAGCTTTTTCTTTATCAGTATCAATAGTTGAAACTCTGACCAGCATTCCATCCGGTACATTACCTGTCAACCCGTAACGAAGTTGTTGTAATTTTTCTTCGATTCCAGGCAATACTGCTTTATTTCCGATAGTTACCCAATAGGTAATAGGCTCATTGCGATTACCTTTAACAGCCATTAAACGTTTTATGGGAAATTTCCCATATTGAGTAAGCAATTCATCAGCATAAATTTTCATTATCTCAAATCCTTGAGCGTAATAGCACACCTCAGGTTTATGCACTGCGAGATTATCACTTTGATCACCGCCATATGCAATTGATAACATTATTCTTTCGCCATACGAATTCACATAAGTTCTCGACAATGTCTGATTATATATTTTGTCAAGCTTCGCTTGAGTATCTGCGTCTACTTGCAGGGGTATAATTGAGTCATCAATTTTCCAATTACCAAATTTCACAGGTACCATTACTTCCAAGTCAAATCTATCTTGCTGATCCGCGATCTTTTTTGTAGGAGTTAATGCCATTGTTAATGCAGCAGACACTATCATCAAGACTCCCAACATGAAACTAGTAATTAAGGATTTTCTCATTCAATTCTCCCTTTTAGCCCTATCATAGTTCAATGCACAGTTTGAAAAGTTATTTACTTGCAGTTTGTAAAACATTTGCAGGTTGTGTTTTTACAAATAATTGAAGCAGTGAATCGACTCCCAATATCAGTATTAGGGCACTTATAAATAAAACCATCCCAGCAAATCCATGCAAGAAGCCTTGCCCTGCTGCATCTCCATAGTGATAAGTAATTAAAGTAAGTACGATTACACGTATCACATTCGCTGTAAAAGAAATCGGTATAATCAGAATTGCCAATGCTACATTCCTAAAAAAAGAGGTATGTTGCACTAAATTTAAATAAAATAATCCCAGCGCCTCTAAAGTCAATAACGTTTGCAAACCGGCACAAGCATCAGCCACAAGTAATTGATATTGACCAATCTGCAATATCACACCATTACGCGCTATTGGATAGTCAGCCCAAAACAAAATGTTCTCCGCAACATATGAAACTGCCATCTTCATCGGCATAGTTAGCAAGCTTACGACTGTACCAGGCAGCGGAATCATAAATAACAGAAAGAAAATTGGAAACCACATTACCTTGAGGGCGCTTACTCCTCGCTTAAGCAGCAGGATTCCGGTAATTGATACAATGAATGATCCCATTTCGAATATCAATATCTGCTGAGATCGTCCAATAATATAAATTGATAGTGCAAAAAGAAAAATTAGCCACCCCCAAAAAAATGATGGCGATCTTCCTTCACTTTTAATCATCATTTCTGGCCACTTGCGGTAGATAAGCCAGAGTGAAAGTAACAAAATGATTGGTCCATGTGCTTGCTCCTCACTGGCCCAGATACCATTAAAGAGATCAAATACTGTTGGCAAGTATAAAGTTAACACCCCCAACAGAACCGGCCCCCAATCAATTAATATGTGTTTGTAAGCATGAGACTTGAGTGGAATAGTAAGCATGGATTTAATAGCTATCGTAATAATCAATCAATTAAAATTGAACCAATCACTTCAGTTCCAATTCTTTTAAGCTGCTCATTTATGATATTAATATCATTTAAACGAGTATTGTTTTTACTTGCTACAATTAAAACACCATCGGTACGGGCCGCTATCGCAAGCGCATCCGTGCCATTTGAAAAGGCTACCGTGTCATATAGGATAATATCGAATTGATTGGCCAATTGTTCGTTTATATTGTCAAATGATGAACGGTTAAGTAGTTCCAGAGGATTAGGGGGGGGTGTACCGGCCGGCAAAACCGAGAGATCAATAAATGCGTCAATTCTCGCAATCACTTCAGAAATTCCAATTCGACCGGCTAATACATCTGATAACCCTTGCTTATTTTTAATATTAAAAATTTCATGTTGTTGAGGATAGCGCAAATTTGAATCGATGAGCAATGTACGCTCCCCAAGTTGCGAAAATACTATCGCCAGATTCGCCGCAAATAGACTCACACCATCGCCAGGATTATAACTAACTATGGCTAATGCCTTATGTCCTGTAGTAAACCAGCGCAGCATTAATTGGCTACGGACAGCACGAAATACTTCTACTTGAGCTCCAAATGGTTGATATGCAACTACCAACTCTGGAGGATGATTCCCTTGACCTGGCAATAAATAAGGATAATCAAATTGCTGAGCGAGCACTAACTGAATATCTTCTTCAGTAATAAGCCCTAGTTTCAGCGCCGCGTCACCAAAACGCAGGCCGCTCTCCTTCTGCAAACGTAAAACGCGTTCTGCTTCGGCGGGCGTGATCTTGCCCATATCCAGCAAGATATGTCCTATACTAAATTTACGAAGGGATGTCATGTTAGAATCAATTGAGCCTTTAATATTAAATTTCTCTTTTTCTGAAGAATTTGGAATACTCATTATTAATCCTATTTTTAGCTCAAGCTCAAGCCGAACCTTTTCTTAATAAACGTGGCCAAGCTATCTGTAAGCGTTTGGGTTTCGGGGTTCCTCTCTTAATTACTCCTAGAACAGGAACTTGGAGTATATCGATTAAGTCTTCCGCTGAGCGTACACGCCGATCAACCATTTCTACAAGCAGTCCCGCTCCCAGCCCCAGGAGAGCACCCAAAATTACAGATAAAATTGTATTAAGAAATACCTTTGGACTATCTGGGCGCTCCGGTACTTTAGCTGTATCAAGTATCGATACGGTTGAGAGATTTGCTTGACCCTCCAGACTAGTTTGATTCAAACGTTGCATCGCAGTATTATAGGCTTGCTGTGCCCCCTCAACTTCTCTAGCTAAAAGTAAAAGCTCATTCCTTGAGCGGTTTAGCGTTAAGACTTTCGCTTTCTGCTCTTCAAGTGCTGCACGAACTTCGCTTTCTTGGTTAATCGCTGTATTTTTAGTTGCTCTTATGTACCTGCTTAACTCCGCTCTTAATTTATCAACATCAGCCTTTGCAGCTGCATACAGGGGATGATTACTCCCAATTCTCTGGGAAATTTCCGAGAATTTAGTCTCAGCTTGAACCAAGCTGAGCTTTAAATTATTAATCATTGCATTTTTTGCAATGCTCGTACTTTCTCCAGTAACATTGCTTTCTCCTTCAGAAACCGCCCCCATCAGCTCCGCTTGAGCGAAAATTAGTTGACGAGAAAGCTCATCAAGTCGCTTTGTTTCGACATCAAGACGATAATCCACATCTATAATTCCCATTTCCTGCTGGTATTCAGTAAGTTTTTTTTGCGCTACTTCTAATCTTTCACGCAACACATTCAGTTGATCTGTAAAATAAGTTGCTGCTTTTTGCGAAGGCTCAACTGTGAGGCGAATACTAATCTCTTGATAAGCATTAGCAAAAGCGTTTGCCATTGCAGCAGCGAACATCGGATCAGGACCTTTATAACCAATACCAATCACGCTGCTGTCTCGCGAAGTTTCAACATCAACATTTCTAAGCAGAAAATTAGCCAGCCAATCGCGCAAACTCAATTCACTATTACTATCTTCATGTTGTTTTCTTACAGCTTCACTTTGATCCAGTCTAAGCTGATCTATCACCATGATCGCAGTCCTGGAACTTTTGATAACATCAATTTGAGTAGCCATAAAACTCGGATTGAGATGCGCAGGAATCACCGAGCCAGTAACGGGATCAATCCCTTTATACGTAAGTAACAAGGTTGCAGATGATTTGTAACTTTTAGGCAGATTTAAGCTCACGATCAAAGTCGTCGCAATCGTTACAACAAGAGTGAGCAAAATGAGTTTATACCTTGCTAATACGATAAAAAAGAATCGAGAGAAATCCATAGAATTAAATTTTATTCCAATTCAGTTAATTACTACTTAGAGAAAAGAGGAGTCCTTAGAAAAACCTCAAAGCTGGTATAGAGTACTCATCATTAAAACAAACTTTCTTTGATATAAATAACATCATCAGGTTCAACTAAATCACTGGATTTCACAGATAATACTCTCAGATTCCCATCAGAATCACGCCTCTGAACTCTCAAGCCACGCTCGGTACCTCGAGGATTCAATCCACCAGCTACGGATAAAGCTTGAATAACCGTCATATTCCGTTCAAGTCTGTACGTCCCTGCACGTTGAACTTCGCCATAGATATAAAATCGATTTGCTCTTTCAACATATACCAGATCATCGCTTCTTACATGCACATCACGTGACAGGTCTCCGGAACGTACCATTTCCGATACATCAATTACTTCTTTGGAGAATTGATTTCCATCAGATCGAATCAACGTAATCAGATCGCCGCCTTCTGGCATTATCCCACCTGCCATTGCTAGAATTTCAGTTAAACTACGCTTCCCATCAATAGGATAGCGCCCTTGGTTTCGAACATAGCCAAGAACAGAAACCATTTGACTTTGTAACGTCGCAGTAAAAATATTTATCTGTGGTTTTCTCAGAATATCTCTACTCTCAAGCAGATTAGCTATCTTTTTTTCTGCTGCAGAAGGTGTTAATCCATCAACAAGAATCTCGCCAAGAAGCGGAAAAGTGATATTACCGGTTTCGCTCACTTTAGCCTCAGTTGTCATATCAGGATGACCGTAGACAAAAATTTTTAATAAATCTCCGGGACCCAATACACTCTCTCTCGAGTCATTTGCTACTGTAATATTGATACAGGCAATCCAGAGAAATATGAAAGTCATACTCCATAAAATGAACTTACTTAATTTTTTCTTCATTCCTTGCAATCCTTATTTCATAACCAATCAGCTTTAAGTCCAGAAAAGTACAAGAAAGTTACTTGAATCCAGTAATTCCACGCTCAATTGCTCCTTCTGAAATCGGAGCAGCATTATTAAGTCCGTCTAAAGTATCTGGTATCAATTCACTAGATGAAGGACCAGCTGGTTTATCAACATTTTGTTTCTGGTCATCTGATTTCTGATCTTTAGCATTAAGATACTCTACCTGTGCCGCAGTACGCAGGCGAGCAATTTCGGCATCAGTTGCCGCTCTAAATTTTTGATTCATCAAGAATCTTTCGATCTGCGGTGCCGCAGAGGCTAGCGGAATTGGACTTTCCTTAACAGCATTCACATAGATTAATGAACTTGTTTCTTGTTCGTTAACAATAAAAATTGTATCTTTGCTTTTCTCCTGCAATAAAGTGGCCATCTGAGGTGGAAGATCAGTTGTACTACGTGATGCTACACTACGGACATACTGAACCTTATTTTTATCCAGCCACAAAATAACTTCATCAAGTGTTTTTGCCGCATCAAGCACTTTTTTTAACTCTTCACTTAAATCCTTTGTTGCTATCCGGGCTATCGTCAAATCAAATTGTTTACGTTGCGTAAAGAGTTCCGGATGTTTCTGAAAATAATCATCGATTTCAGCTTTTGTTGGTTTCTCAACTTTACTCATAATACCTTGTAAGTACGCTTGAGTTATCACTTGAGCAACAACACGTTCTCTTGCTTGCATAACTTCCGGCGTACGGTCGAGTTTGTTTCGAACAGCTTCATCAACTATCAACTGACGGGAGATCAGTGACTCCAATAATTGCTTGCTTGCAGCCTCATATTGATCAGCACGCACATTAGCACGCCTAATTTCATCGTTAAGTTGCAGCATTGTGATCTCTTTTCCATTAACGCGAGCAAGCGCTTGACCGGATTTTTTTTCGGTTGGCTCTTCTTTATTACAAGCAGTGAGAACTAAAGTAACCGAGATCGTTATACTTAATAACAAAAACTTCCGCAAATATACTAATACCATAGTTCTTTCCCTTTTTTGATGACAATGTTAGTTAAACAAAATTAGCCGAGTGGAACATATTAAGATATATAATAATATCAATTAGATAAAATACATAATTAAAGTAAGCAACGACATACAAAAGAAGAAACTTTAATGAAAGAGTCATTATCCGACAAAATACAGCAGTGCTTATTACAAATCAAACACGTATTTATCACTAGTTAAAGAAAAACATAAACGTGCAAAACAGATCATGCTAAAAATTAGCGCCAACTCAAAAAGATGATTCCTTTTTGATAACCTATCCTGATTTTTGCTTCAAGCAATCTACAAAAGCACCTCTCTTTTGCAAAAACAATAATCTAACAATCACAGGTATTTGTATAAGATCATCATTAGCCAGATAAGCAATGCTCTTATCATAAGGTTAATTTATGACAACAAATCTTGAAACACTTATCGATTTACGCCTTATTTATTAATATATTTGTGCATAACACATAACAAATGCCAAACATGCTTTTGATATTTAAAGCTTGACAGGTAACAGACACGGAGAGGATTTGGATTAGCCGCGTTGATCGAGGCTTAGATTTTCTCAAAACATACCCCTGAACAATCTTGCGACATTGTACTAGCAAGCTAGCAAATCAGATAACTCTCGAACATAGATATAAAAAAACCGTCACAATGGACGGTTTAAAGATGTATCAGATAATTAGAATTTTTGGATGATTATTAGTGGCCAGGTTTGCTTTTACCACCATAAGGACGTGGATCTTGTCCTTCTTTGACACAATTGCCATTGCCATCAACCCCATGTGGGCAATCTTCAGCAACTTGATCGGGATTACCCATATCAGCATTTGAGCAGGCTGCTAATAAAACTAATAAAATTACAGCAAAAAACGATACTTTCATTATCTTTTCCTCTTATACTAAATCTATAACAATAATTTATTGGCCTTTGAGTATATAACAGAACTTAATAAAATTCCAAGTGACTGACCTAGAAATCTTAAAATTTTTATCTATTCGTTTGTGAATTAGCGTTTGCAAGAAAAATTGCCATCAGATGGCAGCCATATTTTTCAAGCTTGCGAGCACCAATTCCCGTGACCCGGCTTAACTCATCAATATTTTTTGGACATAAGCGCACCAGTTCCAAAAGAGTTGCATCATGAAAGATTACATATGCTGGAACACCGTGTTCTCGCGCAGTTGCTGCACGCCAGTTACGCAATTGATTCCAAAGATTACGCTCATCCACATCCAGAACATTTGCATCATTGCTTGAATGGCTTTCATTTAACTGATTTATTTTGGTCCGTTGATGCAAAAAAACCGAGCGTTGTCCTTTTAATATTTCGCGACTTGCCTCTGTCAATCGTAAAGCACCATACTCAGCACTATCGACTTTTAAAAAACCGAGCGCAATAATCTGTCGAAAAATAGAACGCCAAGCACTGACCGATAGATCTTTACCAATGCCGAATGTACTCAGCTTGTCGTGATGCCACTCCATAACGCGATTTGTCAAGTTACCGCGCAGAACATCAATTAAATGCTTCACACCAAAATTTTGTCCTGTGCGATATACACATGACAATGCCTTTTGCACATCTATCGTCGCATCTAAAGTTTTCGGTGGGTTCAAGCAGATATCACAGTTACCACATGCCGACATGGCCACTGTTTCCCCAAAATAACTTAACATTTGCACACGGCGGCATGTCGTTGTCTCACACAATGAAAGCATCGCTTCCAATTTTCGAAGAGCTACCTGTTTATGCGAAGGGTTTGCTTCGGAATCTTCAATCAGTCGCTGTTGCTGAATGACATCTCCCAATCCATAAATCATCCAAGCATTTGCAGTTAATCCGTCCCGCCCTGCACGGCCGGTTTCCTGATAATAACCTTCAATGCTCTTAGGCAGATCAAGATGAGCGACAAAACGCACATTTGGCTTATCTATTCCCATTCCAAAAGCAATCGTGGCCACCATAATAATGCCTTCTTCACGCAGAAACCTCTCTTGGCTTTTATTTCGTTCCTGCGTACTCATTCCGGCATGATATGCAACTACGGGAAGACCCTGCTTGGTTAGCCAAGCGGCTGTTTCCTCAACCCTCTTGCGCCACAGACAATATACAATCCCAGCGTCACCAGGATGCTCTGTAAGAATAAAAGTCAATAGTTGTGAATAACGATTGGTTTTATCCACAATGTGATAACGAATATTAGGGCGATCAAAACTGGAAATAAATACTTTGGCCGCACCCAATCCCAACCGCTCAATGATGTCTTTACGAGTATCCTTATCCGCTGTAGCTGTTAAAGCAATGCGTGGAACTTCGGGAAAACATTCATGCAATATCGACAACTGCATATATTCCGGACGAAAATCATGTCCCCACTGGGAAACACAATGGGCTTCGTCAATTGCAAATAGTGCAATATCAATATTGGAAATTAAATCCATGAATCGAGCGCTTAACAAACGCTCAGGCGCTACGTATAGCAAGTCGTAGTCCCCAGCGATAAGCTTTTGCTCAATCGACGCAGCTTCCTGCCGGCTGAGTGAAGAATTCAAAAATGCGGCTCGCACACCAATCTCATGCAGAGCAGCGACTTGATTGCGCATCAAGGCTATTAATGGGGATATCACAATAGCGACACCATTGCGCATTAATGCTGGAATCTGATAACACAGCGACTTGCCGCCACCCGTCGGCATTAAAACCAAGCAATCACCGCCCTGAGCAAGGTGCGAAATGATTTCAGACTGCTGCCCGCGAAAAGCCGGAAAACCGAAAACCTCCTTAAGCAAATTAAGCGCTTGGGACATATTTAGGTGGCTTCAATAAATACGCAGATTTCACTTATAGAAGATATTTTTCTCTCTCCGTCTGGCAAAAATTCAAAGGCATAGGTTTGCTATGAAAAATTTGCGTGAATTATATAAACGTAGAGACTTAACCAGCAATAGTACAGTAGAATGCACATCCGGGCATTTAAGAAATTGATTCCGATGAACCGATTTACAAACGGAAGCCAGCAAGGTTCTAAATTACTCATGATGCTGTGCTGGTATAATTCCATCTAAATGTTTTTTAGTCATTAATTTTTTGTAACAGAAGCCTGGAGAAAATAATATGGTGGTAGCTGATGTTTTGAAAATGATTCAAGACAATGAAATCAAGTTTGTTGATTTACGATTTACCGACACTAATGGTAAAGAACATCACGTCACCATTCCCGCGCATACCTTTGATGCTGACAAATTTGAAGACGGCCATCCTTTTGATGGCTCTTCGATCGGTGGCTGGAAAAGTATTCAAGCCTCCGATATGTTGTTAATCCCTGATCCGGATACCGCCAATCTGGATCCTTTCATGGACGAACCAACCATACTGCTTACTTGCGATGTCGTTGAGCCTGCTGATGGAAAAGGTTATAACCGGGATCCCCGTTCGCTTGCAAAGCGCGCTGAAATTTATCTTAAATCGACTGGCATTGGTGACGTGGCGTACTTTGGCCCTGAACCCGAATTTTTCATATTTGATTCGGTACGCTGGCACACCGATATGGCTGGATGCTCTGTAAAAATCGAATCCGAAGAAGCTGCATGGAGTTCCGCACTCAAATACGAAAGTGGCAATATCGGCCATCGCCCAGCAATTAAAGGCGGCTATTTTCCTGTCCCTCCGGTCGATTCATTCCAGGATATCCGCTCGGCGATGTGCCTTACGTTGGAAGAAATGGGCGTCGGCGTCGAGGTACATCACCATGAAGTTGCCACTGCCGGACAATGTGAAATTGGTACACGCTTTAATAGCTTGGTCAAACGCGCCGACTGGAACCAGATTTTGAAATATGTGGTACACAATGTTGCACATTCCTATGGCAAAACTGCTACTTTCATGCCCAAACCGATCGTTGGAGATAACGGTTCCGGCATGCATGTACACCAGTCCATTTGGAAAGACGGTAAAAACTTGTTTTCCGGAAATGGTTATGCGGGTTTATCCGAAATCGCGCTGTATTATATCGGCGGTATTTTGAAACATGCCAAAGCATTAAATGCCATCTGCAATCCCAGCACCAATTCATACAAGCGCTTGGTGGCCGGTTTCGAAGCCCCTGTAAATTTGGCTTATTCGGCTAGTAATCGTTCAGCGGCGATTCGGATCCCTCACACGAGTAGCCCTAAAGGTCGACGTATTGAAGTCAGGTTTCCAGATCCGACAGCCAACCCATACTTAGCGTTTACCGCACTGATGATGGCAGGGCTTGATGGCATCCAAAATAAAATACACCCAGGCGATCCAATGGATAAAAATCTGTATGACCTACCGCCTGAAGAAGCCGCCAAAGTGCCTAATGCTTGCGCTTCATTGGATGAAGCATTGGAATGCCTTAATAAAGATCGTGATTTCCTGATCCGTGGCGGAGTGTTTTCCAATGACATGATTGATGCATATATTCAGCTTAAAATGGAAGAAGTTATTTTGTTACGAACCACAACGCATCCGGTAGAGTTTGATATGTATTACAGCCTTTAATCCGATCTGGGGTTGAATCATTGAATATTTCTTCGATTTACCCCACAATGAATGCACATTTCGTGAAAACCATTTACTGTAAAAAGGAGGGATATATAGTTCTTTTTTAACATTATACTGAAGAAATCATTGATAAACTGACACTATGGTTGCAATTGTTACTAACCTTCATCTAGCACAATATGAAAACCAGCACATTTATTTTTCTGATTTTTCTGCAAATTATCCTTTCAGCCAATGTCATTGCCGGATCAACCATTTATAAACATGTTGATAAAGATGGCAATATCACTTTTACCAACCGTCCTATCCCAAATGCTGAAAAGATTTCGATTGCATCATATTCCAGAGATGGTATCAGTCAATCCAGATCGCAGACCTCCTCAAATTTACCAAAAATCAAAGATTCCACCCAGAATAACCGGGATACAATGCGCCGGAAAATCCTAGAGAAAGAATTAGTTACGGAGGAAAAACTTTTCGCGGATACACAAAGTTCTCTGGATCACATATCCATTGGGCCGGATATCAGCAATTCGGCAGAAAAAATTGTTCAGTTAAAAAATAAATTGTTTTTACATCAAAGGAATATTAGTGCTTTAAAAAAAGAACTTGGAAAATAGCAGTAGCTGAACAGATTTGGCAACCACTAGCCCGGTGAATTTATGAAAAGAAAGAGCTTGTTTTTTATCGTGCTAATTTCTCTTTCCTTCCCGCTTCCAGCCGGGATCTATAAACATGTCGATGAAAAAGGTAATGTTACCTATTCAAACATTCCATCGAACAATGCAAAACAACTTAATTTACCTCCTATTGTCGTTGTCCCCCCTGTCAATTCCGGAGATGTTGAGGATCGAATCGCTAGACGTAGAGAATCAATGAAACTGGAAGAACAGAAGGAAAAGCTACAAAGCAAAATTTCTGAAGAAGAAAAACGCCTCGGCGAAGTTAAAAATGAATATAAAGACGGCAATCCGGACCGCTTGGGAAGCGAGCGCAATTATCAAAGATATTTGGACCGGGTAGAACGGTTACGCAGTGAAATAGACAACCGGGAAAACAATCTGAAGGTTCTAAAAAAAGAACTTAATGAGCTTTCGGAGAAAAAAAATACTCCTTAATCCGGAAGCACCATATCACGAAAGCTCGACCAATACTGGCGCATGATCGGAAGGACGTTCCAGTTTTCTCGTTGATTTATCAATAATACAAGCTGCACAGTCTCGTGCAAGATCGGTGCTTAATAGTATATGATCAATGCGCAATCCGCGATTTAACCGGAAAGCCATCATTCGATAATCCCACCAGGTAAACGATTTTTCCGGTTGATCAAAAAGCCGGAAACTATCGGACAACCCTAACTTTAGCAAATCCCCAAAGGCAGATCGCTCCGGTTGACTGCACAAAACTTTGCCTTCCCACAATTCCGGGTCGTGTACATCGCGATCTTCCGGCGCAATATTAAAATCTCCTAGCAGTGCTAGCTTTCGATAGACTTTGAGTTCCTGCTGCAACCAATGGGTTAAGGAAGGAAGCCATCTCATTTTATAATCATATTTGTCAGATCCGACACTCTCGCCATTGGGTACATACACTGAAACAATCCGTAAATCCCCGAACGTAGCAGCAATAACTCTTTTCTGCTCGTCAACAAAATCGGGCAAAGCCGATACTACTTCAAGCCCCTTTTGCTTACTAAGAATCGCTACACCATTGTAGGTTTTCTGCCCGGCAAAAATGGATTCATAGCCAGCTTCCGCGATTTCTTTAACTGGAAAATTCTCATCGGTCAGCTTTGTTTCTTGTAAACATAACATATCCGGTTGATTTGTTTTTAACCAATCAATAACGTGCGGTAATCGCACCTTCAAAGAATTAACATTCCAGGTAGCTAATTTCATAGGTAATAACGGTTCAATACGTTTTTATGAAGCGGCAGCTTATCGGCGCAGTTATCAATCATCCAATCAATCTATCCGCGTATGAACAGCAACTTGGGTAAATGGTATGATCCATTGCTGCTGATTACAAACTTCAACCGCATAACGCTGTAATGCACGCCGAATCGCAAAGTAGTCTTTCGCGGCCACACCTTCAAAAGTGGCAATTATTTTATAATCCAGGGAAGAGGTATTGGCTTTAGCGAAAAACACAGATAAATCCTTTAAAGCATGACCATAAGTTTCTTGCAGCAATCCTGCACGGATCCCGCTTGCGAATTTATCCGGGATTTCTGTAGTGCATAAGCTTTGATGTTTATAATCGATACCGAATTCGCTGACAACGATAAACCCATGCGAAAAATTCTTAGGATTTGCGGAAATAAAATCCGGAACGGTATAGGTTCTCGGCATCGTACCATCAGAAAGAGACAATAAGATGTTCTCAAGCGTAATGCACTTTACCATCCCATACGTTCCATCTGAGAGCATGACAAAATCACCGATTTGACAGGGAAACCAAGGCTCATCGGGTGAATAAGGACGAGAAACATAGTTCGCCAATTCCGCCAGTGTTAAACGTAATTCCAGACCGGGCAATAAAGGATTCACCAATTTGGTGTAATAATTCAAACTTTCGACCTGCATTGGAATACCATTGTATAGGATACATTCCCCTTCCCTGACGGATCCGGTATTTAGCAGAATTCTGAGCTCGTTCACATAACTGGGAATAGAACTCTTCAGTAACCAAATAATACTCAGTAGTAACAACACCGTAATACCAATCAATACCTGATCATTCCTCACACTCAGCACATAAAATGCTGCCGCAACAGCCAAGGCTGCCATCAAGAAATGATAAAACAAAGTAATTACCCGTTGATAATAAGTCCTTTTCTGATCTTCATTTCTATTGCTCAACCAGCCCAATAGTTTCAACAGCAGTAACATTGAAAAATACACCGTAATAAAGGCAACGAGCGCCATTAACAAAGTTGCACCTCGCCCCGTGGCAAATTGCTTAATATGCTCGGCGACAGAAACCTCCTTTGCAGACTGCGACTTAATCATTTCGTCATACTGCAAACGTGCGATCTCCAGCAGATGTCTGCTCTTATCAAGCTGCCCCCGCCATTTTCGATCAATGCGTTCAAATTCCATTAAAGCTTCTTTCTCGAAACCCTGTGTATTGACCTTTGAAATATGTTTAAGAACCTCTTCGATATCCGCAATTTGTGAAGTATAAAAAGCAATTTTTTTGCTGAGATTATCCAGCTTGCGCTTATTCTCCGTTAATTGCCGTAGTTCACTTAATATCGGTTGCACAATTTCCAGCAAGTCCTTTTGCCAATCAAACTTCTCTTGTTCTTCAGTATCGTCTCTTTCCAGCTCCAGACCCGCCGTCAATATCATTTCAAACGATGACTCCTGTTCAACGATAGCCTTACTTAATTCATTCAATTCATTCTGAATTCTGTTTTTCTCCTGCTCGGTTCTAGCCTTCATTAACAACCGCAACTTAGCATCTACTTCTTTCTTTTGTTGTTTAATATTTCTAATAATGTCGTTCAATTTGACAATTGCCAGTTCCTTCTGATAGTCCCGGTCACTGGCTAAGACCGGAGTATCACTCCTTGCAAACGTATCGGGAGCTAAAACAAACACTCCTATAAAAATGGAAAATATCATGAGAAAGAAATTTATTTTCAGCATAGAGCATTGCACCATCTATTGAAAACCAGCCAATAATTCAATTATTTCTTATAGCTGATGTTTAGTGACTTTCAAAGAATCGTTTGACTTCATCTAACTCACGAGTCCGCTTCATTGGCGGCAAGCTTTGCCATATTGACTTGCCGTAAGCCTTGGTTGTGAGACGGGGATCACAGATCATCAATACCCCGCGGTCGGTCTCATCTCGTATTAACCGGCCGGCTCCTTGTTTAAGGTTAATCACTGCACGGGGTAATTGGTATTCCAGAAAAGCATTGCGGCCCTCGCGATTAATTTTCTCAATGCGGGCAGACAGCACCGGATCATCCGGCGGGGCAAAAGGCAGCTTATCGATGATAACCAACGATAAAGCTTCGCCGCGAACATCCACGCCTTCCCAAAACGACTGACTGCCAATGAGCACTGCGTTCTTCAACTCTCGGAAACGCTCTAACATATAAGATCGCGAATCTTGCCCTTGCAACAGAATTGGGAAATCAAAATCAGCGCATGCCTGCAACAATTCATTCACTCGCAGCATCGCGCGTAAGCTTGTGCAAAGAAAAAAAGCACGGCCACGGCTTGCCCGTAGTACCGGCAGTGCGGCTTGCACGACCTGATCGGTATAGGATTTGTGTTGCGGTTCCGACAATCCGAGCGGCACATATAGCAATGCCTGCTCGGCAAAATTAAATGGACTCTCCCAATACGCGGTCTGAACATCGTTCAACCCCATTTCGTGATTGAAATGTGAAAAATCCTTTTTAACCGAGAGTGTCGCCGAAGTAAAAATCCAAGTCCGTAATGAGTTCATCATTTGCTTTTGAAAAATTTCGGCGATTGAAAGGGGTGTAGCGTGTAGTTGCATCGCCTGATGGTAGACTTCGATCCAGCGCACATACCCTGGCATGTCGATTTCATTATGCCAGCGCTCGATCAAATACAAATGGCTGGCTGCACGCTGCCGGCAATTTTCCAATCCTTCCGATCGCTCCGCCTGATCTTCAAGCAATCTAGCCAGTTGCGTCAGCTGTTTGAGCAAATGACCCAGTGCTTTATCGAAATCAGCATATCGCATCACCGTTGCAAATGATAACCGAATGTTATCCGCCGTGACTGTCAATCGTAAATCACGAACAGCTTTCTCCATTGTTGCGATCGCATCCGTTAGGGGTACAAAATCCGCTGCAGTTTGAATCGCTTCAGTTTTGGCATCACGCGCAAGATCCAGCAATTGTCCGGTGCTGATAGACTCACCAAAAAATAAACTGGCTGTTTCCGGCAATTGGTGCGCTTCGTCAAAAATAACCGTATTACAAGCCGGTAGCAACTCGGACAATCCTTCATCACGCAGCATCACGTCCGCAAAAAACAAGTGGTGGTTAACTACCACAACATCAGCAGCCAGTGCTTGTTTCCGCGCCTCCATAACAAAACACTTCTTGTAATCCGGGCATTCGGAACCGAGGCAACTATCGCGAGTCGATGTGACTTGCTGCCAGATTGCTGCGTTGTCCGGCACTGCGCCAAGCCCGCTTCGGTCGCCATCTTTACTGTTTCTTGCGTAACGCTCGATCAACTGCAGATATTGAATTTCGTCGCGATTAATAAAACTGAGCTGTGTATCCTGCAAACTTCTTTCCAGATGATACAGACAAATATAATTCGCACGCCCCTTCAACAAGGCAATCGTTATTGGAATTTTAAGCGCTGCTCGAACGATTGGAATATCCCGACTAAATAATTGATCTTGTAGTGTTTTTGTTCCTGTAGAGATAATCACTTTGCCACCGCCAAGAAAAGCAGGAACCAGGTATGCAAATGTCTTCCCGGTCCCGGTACCTGCTTCCGCCACCAGAACCTGGTGGTTATGAATAGTCTCAGCAATAATTTGAGCCATTTCCAACTGCTGGGGACGCATGCGGAATCCGGAAATTTGACGAGCAAGCGCACCGTCCGCCGAGAAAATTGAATCGATGTCTACCATGAAACTGGATTATCGGATGCTATTAAAATAAACCGGCTTTCGGATTGCACAAACCGGAAACCACCAAAGGCTATTGAGGAAGGATTAATTGAAAAATTAATATTCAGTCCGTTAATATTTAATGTGTCATGCCTTCAAAAATATCTGGACAATTGCCTGCCATACATGATGACAATCACACCGGCCAAACATAACCCGACACCCACCCAATCCGATCCGGTTGGACGGATTGCATCTATCAACCATAACCACATCAATGCCACACTGATATAAACCCCGCCATAGGCCGCATACACACGGCCCGCGGCTTGTGGGTGCAGTGTCAGCAACCATACGAATAAACATAAACTCACTGCGGCGGGCAGGAGCAGCCAGAACGACTTACCCTCTTTCAAGTATAAATAGGGCAAATAGCAGCCGATTATTTCCGCAACCGCTGTTACAACAAACAATCCTAATGTCTTAATAATTTCCATCACTTAACAACCCGACTAAATTGGCATTCCCCTGATGTTGGCTCTTCAACAAGAGTCTGCTTGTGCTTGTTAATCCATTGGGGATCGGTTATGTTACATCACCCTGACAACCTGGATGATATTGTTCGCATGGAATGGCATCCAACCCGATAGCGCATAACTTAAATTAGCTCTGAAAGTTCGACATTTTTTGAAAACCAAGGAAATCCTATGCAAACCAAGTCAAAATTGTTACTTCGCCGCCCGCAACTCACAATTTTGCTTGTAATCATCCTTGCATTCGTAACTTTTAGTGCATTATACCGCACTAGCTCACAAGGCGATTTCTCAGAAACTTACCCCAAAGGTTTCCGGGGCGGCGCCTGTACGATAGAAACAAACACATTGACCATTGGTTACTCCGGCTACTATCTGCCCCTCGACTACGAAATTCCCAAAGATACCATTCGCTCCGCTTATGTCCCCATACAATGCGGAAGAGTGCCGGAACCAGCCAGCTTGAATATTTCCATCGATTTACTCTATCCGGAAACAGCCCGCAATTTTCTGTTGGGTCAACGATTGGTCAAGTCCGAACTCATTAATGAACAAAAAAAAGAAATTGATATTCTGATTATTCCAGCGACACAGCATCCATCAGGCGTCATCACACAAGCAATCAAACTCACTGAGCCGGGACAATATACGCTTTATATCGAAGGAAAAAATGACCAGGATATTGCCATTCAGCTCATGGTCCCGCTGAAAGTAGGATTTGGTTGGAAAGATCATTTTAAAACCCTTTTTTCTACATTCTTACCGAAAGATTAGCAATCCGAAGCAGGCTCTGGTTTACTAAGACTCTTTATCTGTCAAAGCACGCAAGTCCAGACTTAAATATTGCATCGACATGCCGCTAATCATTACAACTAATACTGTGAGAATTTAAGGAGCGTTAAAATGGATGTTAATGGAATAGCAAATTTAGCAACAGAAATGGCTAACTTCAGCAGTAATCAAGCCGTGGGTATCGCAGTTTTAAAAAAAGCGATTAACCTCAATGCAGCCGGAGCGCTTGCTTTAATTGAAGCAATTCCTGACAACAAAACAGCCGCAAACCTCCCTCCTCACCTTGGTCAGAATATTAATACTACTGCATAATCCTTTTTTAGTGAGAGCTAGTGATTCTCGAATGCACTTTTTTGCTCTTCACTAGATTAAACCTGCAGTCAAGTAATCGCTGATTACACGCTAAGTAATTTTTTCATCAGTCTACATTATTCTTTCTTTGTAACATCGCCGTCAGAACTATTTGCACAGCAGGTGTCCCAGCTAAAATCTCAATGATCCAGTTCATTTTAAATTGGCTTGTTACCAAAGAAGAAACAACAATCAATCCATAACTCCCAATAAAGTGATATTTTTATTACTGTTTTTCTTCAAGAAAAAAGTATGTTATAAAATCACTTGATTCCGCTATCTGCTTTATTTCAGAGAAATGACCACTAGCGGCAATCTCTATCAATATTAAATTTCATACTTATGGAATAGATCAATGAATTCCAGACTAGATTACAAACCACAGCTTGAAACTTTTGATGTACTGGTTTCTCAGCAGCGAAGATTATCGCTATTGAGCAAAATCGGAGAGATCGGCGAATGGTCACATTCGTTCTCTACGAACATGGTTCTCTGGTCTGACTATTTGTATGATTTCTATGAATTAGATAGAAATTTTGAGTGTTCAACGCTACTGGATACTACGCAGTATTATCAAGATCTGGAAAAAGAAAAAATGCGGAGATTGATTGCTCAGGCTACCGCTTCAAAAATTGAGCAAAGTGAAGACTTTATGATCCGAATGCAAGATGGCAGGATCAAGTGGCATACAACAACTATTTTTCCGATTCTGGATCGACACGACAGGTTGATCGGCTTATACGGTATCTTGAAAAACATCACACCTCAAAAAATTTCAAACGATGTAACCGTAGCAAAACAACTGCCGTATCGGCGTATTCTTGACGAGTTACCTACCGAGCTGGCGGTTTTCGATCATCAAGGCCAATATCTATACGCCAATCGTGCTGCCATGGATTGTCATGGAGCTGCCAGTGGTCTCTCTGCGGATCAGCACAGCGATCTTAAAAATTGGGTCCCAGTTACTGAATTAAAACACGACAGCGAACTGAATACGTGCATGCAACAAAAGCAACCAGTAACCTATGAAGAAAGATTTAGCGATTCGCATGGCGTAGATCGAACCTGCTTGCGAACCCTATATCCCCTATTGGATAAATCCGGTAACACGGAATTTGTCATCTGTTATGGCATGGATATCACGACCAGAAAGAGAAATGAGCTGGAATTGCAACGCATGGCTTATGTCGCTGAAAAAACCAACGGTATCGTAATGATCACCGATCCGCAGAAAAAGATCATCTGGATTAATCAGAGTTTCGAGAAAATCCTTGGCTACAAAGCGGAAGAAGTCATTGGAATCGACCCGGCCGCTTTCCTTCAAGGACCTGAGACCTCCAGAGAAACCATTCAAGCGATTGCACATTCGCTTAAAAGCACCGGTACTTTCTCCGGCGAAATTTTAAACTACACCAAGAGCGGAGAAAAAATCTGGCTCTATCTCAATATCGCTGCGGTATACAACGATGCCGGCCAGCTAATCAACTATGTCGCCGTTGAAAATGACATCACTTTGATCAAGCAAGCGGAAGAGCGATTGCAAAAAGCGATGGAAAAAGAGCGTGAACTCAATCGTTTCAAAACTCAATTCGTCAATCTGGCTTCACATCAATTCCGCACTCCGCTTGCGACTATCCGTTCGAGTATCGATTTATTGGATCTTAAAATGGAATCGGCTGGGCTCAGCCCTGAATTTATAGAATTATTTCAGCGGCAAAAAACCATCATGGCAGAAGAAACCATCCGCATGACCGAACTCATGGAAAATATTCTGGATATTGGCAGAATTGACGAAGGAAAAATTGAATTATCCAAAAAAGAAGTACCGTTCAAGCAGTTCATGGATACTTTCGTTGCTTCCAATACCGAACTCAGCGGCAGTCATCGAATGCTGAATTACCGCTTCGATGCAACCGATCAAGTCATTCAGCTGGATGAAATATTGCTGCGGAATGTTTTGCGGAATGTCGTGTCGAATGCGTTTAAGTATTCGTTAAATAAACCTGCCCCTGAGCTAACTGTCAACCTCCGGAACAATGTTTATTTTATGACAATTAAGGATTATGGCATTGGTATTCCGGAAAAAGACCAGTTGTTTCTGTTCCAATCCTTTTTCCGTGCATCGAATGCGAAAATTTTTCCTGGCAGCGGCCTGGGTCTGATGATTGCAAAAAAATTGATCATGCTGCATGGTGGTGATATTAGCATCAACAGCAAAGTTGATAACGGTTGTACGGTTACGATCGAATTACCCTTATAATTTTGACAGTGAATAATCCACTCATTCTGGTAATCGAAGATGAGCAAGCGCTGCGTGAAAACATTGTAGACATCATTCTGCATTATGGATTCCGTGTGATTAGTGCACTGTCCGGCGAAGATGGCATTAATCTGGCGTTGCAACAAGCACCCGACATAATCATCTGCGACATCATGCTGCCAGGCATGGACGGTTTTGATGTATTCGGTCAAATCAAGCAGTTACCACAACTACAACCCCCCGCCTTTATTTTTCTCACAGCGAAATCAACCCGCTCGGATACTCGCACCGGTATGGATATGGGTGCCGATGATTATCTTACAAAGCCTTTCACCAAAGAAGAGCTCATCAATAGCATCAATGCACGGCTTGAAAAAATAATACAAGTACGCAAACAGCAACCGGAAAAGGATGAGTTGATCGAGGCTGCACTGACAAGACTGAATAGCCTCACAAAAGCAGAACGCCGCATCCTGGACAAAATTGCCGAAGGGCTAACAACACCGCAAATTGCGAATAAATTGTTTGTCAGCAAAAAAACTATCGAGAATCATCGAGTCAATATTTCTCGCAAGCTTGATCTGAGCGGACCTAACAGTTTGATCAATTTTGCACTCCGGTTACGCGCGCAAAAATCAAATTTCCGTTTCCCGGACAATTTCCCTTCTTCTTCCGCCCCCTAAGCTTCTTTGGCGTTTCAATGACACTTTAACAAGAGGAACACCTCTTGTCGTATCTTGCGTATTCAGCGCTAAAAATGAGGGGATCCACTCATTGCAAAAGTATGTCAATCGGCTAATCTAAATTGCGTATAAAAGTAATTCTTGAACATACGCAAAACGATGACGCGCAATTTTTTCCTTGCGCATCATTTTTCAACTAATCAATGGAGGATAAAATGGCAACAACGTATGGCACAACGAGTAGCGCGT